>CAZTLS010000060.1:0-21708 GCA_964614405.1 uncultured Pleurocapsa sp. | reverse complement strand
TTCACCACCCGCTACAGCGTCGATGGCGGCGTCACATGGTTCTACACCGACCGCAATGCCCCGCCCTACGACGTGGCGGACGCAGGCGACCTGACCGTCACGCCGTCCACCGCGACGCTGACGGGCACAGTGACGCTGCAAGGGTCGCGCCCGCCCAAACCGCACCCGGCGTGGGTCGTCAGCCTGCACGTGGTGATCAAGCCGACGGCAGGCGGCGCAGCGGTGTTCGATCAGGTGACCAGCACCGACACGAACGGCATGTTCACGGTCACCGGGCTGCCGCCAGGCGAATATCACATCTGGACGCGCGCCAGCAATACGCTCAGCGCCATGTCCACCATGACGCTGGCGGCAGGGGCGAACAGCATGACCACCGATACGCTGCTGGCGGGCAACGCCAACGGCGACATGGTGGTCAACATCAACGACTTCAGCCTGCTGGCGGTCAGCTTCGGGCTGTCAGACGGCATGACGGGCTATGACGCCCGCGCCGACTTCGACGGCAACAGCGCCGTCAACGTGGCGGACTTCGTGCTGCTGGCGGTCAACTTCGGGGCGATGGGCACGCCCATGCCCTGAGCGAACAAAACGCCCGGCGCGGTGGAGAGCGTATCTCCAGCGCGCCGGGCAGCGTCTGCCGCATCCCGCGAAGCTGCCCTGATTAAAGAGGAAAGCATCACGGGATGCGGCGGGTATTGCGCCTGTGCGTATTACGCCATCGTCGGGAAGAGCCGCCACCCCTGCGGCAGAAGCGCCACGCCGAGGATGACCAGCGCCAGCACCACCCCAACGAGGATCAGATTATTCCGGTAGCGGATGGGCGCTTCGGCATTTCGGAAGCGCATGTGCATGTGCGAGAGTCCGACTGCCACCGTCATGACGGCGGCGTGTTCCCAGAAGTGGCGCACGCCAAAGCCGACCACCCCGCCATACACCAGCAGGAAGACCAGCCCAACCACCCACTGCACGGTCGTCACCCCGCTGAACGCGATCATCAGCCGATGGCTGAGCGCGTCGTAGCTGGTACGCTGCACCAGCCCTGCAACCAGTTTGATCAGCGCAGCGACCGTCACGATGACGACCAGCCAGCGCACCGCCGAATGCAGATGGCTCAGCCCGGTGATCAACCCGCTGCTGATCGCCGAATCCGGGGCGGCATCCTGTGCCAGCACTGCGCCGCTGGCGATCAGCACGATCAGCACACCCACTGTCAGCACTGCCAAACGCATGACCCTGGACATGGTTTTGATAACCCTTTCCTGTGAAAGAACCTGTTTCGTTTTTACGCCTGCACATCCCAGATGACATCCGGCACGCCCGCAGCGGCGTTTTCGGCGCGCGCCAGCGTGAACAGATAATCGCTCAGGCGGTTGAGGTAGGGCAGCACATGCTCGCCGATCGCCTCGTTCTCCGCCAGCATGACCACCAGCCGCTCGGCACGGCGGCACACCGTGCGCGCGATGTGGATGGTGGCGGCGACGGGTGCCCCGCCGGGCAGGATGAAAGCGCGCAGCGGCGGCAGCGTCTCGGTCATCGCGTCGATGCGCGCCTCCAGCCACGCCACCGACCCGGCGTCCATGCGGACGACATACGACGCCGGCGCGTCGAGCGGCGTCGCCAGGTCTGCGCCCAGATTGAACAACTGATGCTGGATGCGCGTCAGGTCGGCATCGCCCTGCGGCGAAATGCCGCTGGCGCGCGCCAGCCCCAGCACCGAGTTGAGTTCATCGACCGTGCCGTAACTCTCGACGCGCAGATGATGTTTGGGGACGCGCCCGCCCGAAAACAGGCTGGTCATCCCGGTGTCGCCCGTGCGGGTATAGATCTTCATGGTTTCCTGTCGTGATTCTATCGGTCAGTGTGCGCGCTCACGCCCGGCGATCGCGGCGATCGCGCAGTTCCTCGACCATGCTGTCGGTAAATTCGCCATCTTCGCGGATGCGCGCACCGCGCTTCTGCTTGCCGTCATCCAGCAGGTCATCGAGCGACACGGCGGCGCTGCGCCCTTCGATGACCGTGACATCCTGCTCGCCGCGCTTCGCCTTCGCCGCGCTGACGAACGCACGTTCGCGCTCCAGCTGGCGCTGGATGGCGCGTTCACGGCTGGCTGCGCCGAACACCTCCGCACCGTGCGCGAACAGACCGATCCCCCAGCCGAGCATCACGATGATCGGCCACGGAAAGCCGAGTACGCCCTGCGCGATCTCACCCGCTTCGGGGTCAAACTGGTTCACCAGCGCGTTGAGTTCACCCGCGTTCGTCAGCCCGAAGATCGTCCAGAGCATGATGTTGATCATCACGTACACAGCGAGGTGCTGATACCACTCGGTGCGGGCAGTGAACGGCTTTTCGGCTTTGCGGCGCGTCAGCTTGATCTGCTTTTTGGTGGCGGTGCGCTCCCAGTCATAGCCGTATTCATCGATCAGCGCGCGTTCGACCGCCATCAGGCGGCGGCGGGCGCGTTCGCCCGTCTGGTAATGCACCTCGATGATGTGCGCCAGCAAGCCCGCTCCCCAGCCGAACATGACCAGCACGGGGAAGGGGAACGTCGCCCCGCTCAGACCGAAGATGACCCACATCAGGATGTTGACGCCGATGAACGCGCCGATGTGCCCCATCATCTCGCCGCGCTGTTTGACGTCATGCTCCACACGGCGGCGGATCGCCGCTTCGTCGCGCCCCAGCAGGCGTTCAGCGGTGGGCACATCATCGACCGCTTCCTCGATGTCCGCCGCCACTTCCTCGATCTTCTGCCCCAGCGAGTGCAGGTCGAACCTGCCCAGGTCCCATGACACCTCGACCTTGCGCTTGCCCACCTCGAACTGATGCCTGCCCGATGCCGGGATACCTCCGGGAACCGACGGCGGCTGAGGGGGCTGGGGCGGCGGCACGCCTGGCGGAGGCGTCGGTGGGGCGAAGCGCACGGGCAGCGGGGTGGTGCGCGCATCATCGGCGGCGTCCTGAGCATCACGCGCGCGGGCGAGTGACTCTTCCGCTGTCTGGCGGCGCGCCGGGTCGAGCGCGGTCAGGTTGGCGCTGTCGATCGCCTCCATCAGCGCCGTGACCATCGCGCGGGCGCTCTCGAAGCGGTCTTCCGGGCGTTTGGCGAGCGCGCGCACCAGCACATCATCGATCGCCGGGGTGAGCTGGCTGTTGATGCTGCTGGGGACGGGCAGGGCGCGGTAGATGTGATCGTGAATGGTGGAGAAGGGCGTATCGCTGCTGAACGGCACACGCCCGACCAGCATCTCGTAGATGACCACACCGAACGAGTACAGGTCGGTCGCAGGGGTCAGATCGCGCCGCCCCATCGCCTGTTCCGGGCTGATGTACTGCGGCGTGCCCAGCACCACATCCTGGCTGAGCGTGCTTTCGCCCAGCTGCGCGATGCGCGCCAGCCCGAAATCGCTCAGGTAGGGCATCCCCTGAGCGTCGAGCAGGATGTTCGACGGCTTGATGTCGCGGTGCAGGATTCCCTGACGGTGGGCATAGTCGAGCGCGTCGGCGATCGGCGGCAGCAGGCGGCGCACGTCATCGAGCGTGGGTGCGCCCCGGTTGAGCTTCGCCTTGAGCGTCTCGCCCTCGATGAACTTCATCACCAGATACGGGCGTCCCTCCGCTTCGGCGAAGTCGTACACCGGGATGATGTTGGGGTGTTCCAGCCTGGCGACGATCTGCGCTTCTCGCTCAAAGCGCGCCAGAAAGCCGCTGTCCTGAAGGAACGACTCGTGCATGACCTTGATCGCCACATGGCGGTCAAGTCGGGCGTGCCAGGCTTTGTAGACTGTCGCCATCCCGCCCGACCCCATCTGCTGGAGGAGCTGGTATGCGCCGAGCTGCTGACCTTCCATGATTGCCATGAGGGATGCCCTTTCCTGCACTGCCGATGCTGCACGCGCGCACCGCCGCGATCAGTCAGGCGGGCGCATCATTCTCAACAGAGATAAATTCTACAATCCCTATACGTGTCAGATACGCGCAAAGTCGCGCGTGGGGTCAGAACTGGCGGTTGTTCGGGTTGCCCCCGCCAGACGCGCGCAGCGTGTTGAGGAATTCCTCGTTGGTGTCGTGCTGGCGCAGCGCGTTGAGGAGCTGTTCCGTCGCGCCTGCCGGGGTGATGTCCGGGTCTTCCGCCAGGTGCGACCACATCCGACGCAGGGTATACACGCGCTGGATGACATCCGGTCCGAGCAGCAGTTCCTCGCGCCGGGTGGACGACTGTTCGACGTCGTATGCCGGGAAGACGCGGCGTTCCTGCAGGCGGCGGCTCAGGTGCAGTTCCATGTTCCCCGTGCCCTTGAACTCTTCGTAGATGGCGTCGTCCATCTTCGAGCCGGTGTTGACCAGGCAGGTGGCGACGATGGTCAGGCTGCCGCCCTCTTCGACGTTGCGCGCCGCGCCGAATAGACGCTTGGGCGGGTGGATCGCCGCCGGGTCGAGACCGCCCGTCAGCGTGCGTCCGCTGGGCGGGACGATCAGGTTGTAGGCGCGCGCCAGACGGGTGATCGAGTCCACCAGCAGCACGACATCGCGCTTGATCTCCACCAGACGTTTGGCGCGGTTGAGCGCCATTTCCGCCACGCGGACATGATTCTGAATCGGTTCGTCGAAGGTCGAGGCGATCACTGCCGCATCGACCGAGCGATCCATGTCGGTCACTTCTTCCGGGCGTTCACCGATCAGCGCGATCATCAGATGCACTTCGGGGTAGTTGCGGCTGATGGCGTTGGCGATGTCCTTCAGCACGGAAGTTTTGCCCGCCTTCGCGGGGGAGACGATCAAGCCGCGCTGCCCCTTGCCGATCGGGGCGATCAGGTTGAGCAGGCGTGTGGAGAGGATGCGCGGGTTGGTCTCCAGGTCGAAGCGTTCATTGGGGAAGATGGGCGTCAGGTCTTCAAAATTGGGGCGGTGTTTGGCTTCATCGGGGTTCAGCCCGTTGACGAATTCGACGCGCAGCAGACCGTAGTACTTCTCCGTCTCTTTCGGCGCGCGCACATGACCGACCACCATGTCGCCCGTTCGCAGCCCGAAACGCTTGATCTGCGTCTGGCTGACGTAAATGTCTTCGGAACTGGGCAGGTACTTCTCGGCGCGCAGGAAGCCGATGCCGTCATCGACGATCTCCAGCACGCCCCCGCGCAAGCGCACACCCTGCTTTTCCGCATTGTCGCGCAGGATCGCCAGCATCAGTTCCTGCTTCTTCAGACGGCTGTAGCCGCTGATGTTGGCATCGCGCGCCATCTGGCGCAGTTCGTCCAGATTTTTACGATCCAGGGTGAGGGTATCTATCGTGGTCATAAGGCTTTGTCTTCACTTGGTAGGGGAAGGTGGCGCACCCGCACGGACGGAAGGGCGTTTCGCATGGGTGACAGGACGAATGCTGAAAAGGAGAAGGGTGCTGATTTCGGCGCGGTTATATGCGCTCATTTGGAGTCTAACATGAAATGGTGCGTCGGTCAAATAGCGTTTTTTTCTCTCAGCGCCTGATTGCCGATAAACTGAGGTTGGGGTGGGGTTGCACAGGCAGCCAGATGCCGAAGCGCTGCCTACCTCCCCATCGCTGCGCCGCAGCGCAGACAGTGCCCGTTGTGTGACCCAACCGCCGCGTTGCACTGCGGGCAGCGCGCTTTGCCGACCGGTTCGTAGTACGCCGCCGCCGTCGGCACAGGGTAGCGGCGGACTGAGCGCGCCTCCGGCGTCACTGACCCGCACACCTCACAGTAGAAATAGCCCTGTCCGGCGGCGCGGCTGCCGCTGCCGCAGTTCGGGCAGTAGCGCAGCCGTTCGGCGGCAGCTTCGGCGCGCGCAGACTCGGCGGCGCGGCGGATGGCGCTGATATGGATGCCGTACAGGTAGCTGCTGCTGGCGAGGCTGAAGCAGGTCGTCATGATGCCGACGAGCTGCATCCGGTCGTCGAACAGCGCCGCCCCGCCCGCGTCGGAGAGCGCCGTCACGGTGGTGGGGATCCAGTGTGGGGCGAGGGCGCGCCGGGTTGGGCGCTGGGTCGCGCGCGTCACCGCGCCGTCGGCGCTGATCACCACCAGCGGCGCATCGTCTGGCACGCGCGGCAGCGGGCTGATCGGCAGGAGCGCGGGCGCGGGGCTGGGGAGTTGCAGCAGCGCCAGGTCCAGCTCCGGGAACGAGCGCACCACGACCGCATATACCTGTCCGCCGCCGGGCAGGGCGATCGTCGCCCGCTCCAGACCGCCGATCACCCGGCGCGTGGTGGCGATCATCCCATCCGGCGTGACGGCGACCGCCGTGCCTGCCCCATTCGGTCCGTCGATGACGGTGAGCAGGTGGTCAGCCCCATTCAGGGCGCTGTGGACGGGCGCGGTCGAAGCAGTGGTGCGGACGGGCGCGACGGGTGCAGCCGGGGCGGGCGCGGGCAGGCTGTCGAGCGCGGCGAGGCGCGCCTGGATGTCCGCGCTGCCTGGCTGTGCTTCCAGCGCGGCGGTATAGCAGGCACGGCGAAAAGCGGGGTCGGGCGAGGTCTCCGCCAGCCAGACACAGGCGATGGCGCGCACGTCGGCGGTCAGCGACGGGTCGTTGAGGGCGATGCGGATCAGGCGCGCGCCTTCCGCCATGCTCCCCTGCTGGATGGCGCTGATGCCCAGTTCGAGGGCTTTTCTGCTCATCGTCTCGCTGCCTTTCGCGTCCACATCCCCATGCTTTTACCTCCCGCCCCAGGCGAACGCCGATGCGCCCGTCGCTGCCGGGATGACGAAGCGCGCCCCGGTCAGCGCATCGATGACCGTCAGCACCTCGCCGCCGGGCGATGGGGTGAATCCGCCGATGAAACGCCCGTCCGCCGACAGGCGCGGCGCGATGAGCGCGCCGATGCCGTCTATCTCGTCCAGCCGACCCGTCGCCAGGATGACATCGACGATGCGGAGCGGCACGTCCGCGCCGACTTCATCGCCGACCAGCAGGCGCAGCACGCCGGGCAGCGGTTCGCCCCAGGCGCGCACGACCGTGCCGGGCGGCAGCGGCGCGCTCAGCACCCCGCCGTCGAAATTGGGTGGCGTCTCGATATAGATGCCCGCCGGGGCGTTGACCCCGCTCGACGCCGCGTCGATCAGAGTGACCACCCGCCCATCGCGCAGCCAGACCGCCCGCGCCGGGCGCGGGTCACCTGGGGGCATGTCGATGCCGCGCGCGATCTGGCGGCTGTTCAGGTCGAGGGCGTCGGTGGCGCTCGTCCCGGCGGCGTCGGCATAGCGGTCGATGAGCAGCTTCGTGCCATCGGGCGAGACCTGCGGTCGGCGCAGCGCCCCGATCACGACCCCGGCGGCGTCGGTCTCACGGGCGCGCAGCAGTTCGGCGTCTTCACGGGCGCGCGCCGCCTCCAGAGCGATGCGCCAGATGCCGGTGCTTTCGTCGGTGAAATAGACGGTCGTGCCGTCCGGGCTGAACGTCGGGTTGACCGGGGCGAAGCTGTTCAGGCGCGCCAGCCGGAACGGAGGCTGATCGCCCACCTGCGCCCACAGCTCAGCATCGACGACATATGCCACCGCCCGCGCGACCGGGGATGGGGCGAATTCGACGGCGCTGCTGGTGTTGCGGGTGAAGGGCGCGGGCGGCGACCCGTCGGCGGGCAGCCGCCACACCTGCACGACGCCGCTGCTGTTAGGGGCGAGGAACCAGCCATCGGCGGACAGGCGCAGCCCGGCGGCGGTGACGATCGGGATGGGCGTGGGGGGATCGAGCGGTGGCAGCGCGGTGGGGGGCGGGGCTTCGACGACGGGCGGGGCGGTCGGCGCGGCAGCGACGAGGGTCGGGGCGGGCTGTGCCGCCGCTTCGACGACAGGCGCGCCCCAGTCATACGCTACCACGCCGTTGATCGGCAGAGGGAAGCCCGCCCCGCTGGATGGGTCGAAGAGCGCCATCACCCCGCCCTGAAGCGCCACCAGCAGGCGCGCGCCGGGCGACCAGCGCAGTCCCTCGAACGCCACCGGGACTGCGCCGATGCTCTCCGTCTGCGCCGCGCCGCGCGTCAGGCGCAGCAGCCGACCGTACCCCTCCGGCACGGACGGGTCACGCGGGTCACGGGCGAAGAAGACGAGGGCGTCGGTCGCGTCGAGGGCGGGCAGGCGGTAGAGCAGCGTCTCGTCGAGCAGGGCGATCTGGCGGTTGGCTTCGTCGAGGCGCATGACGCGCAGCCCGCCGCCGAGCGGGGCGAAGATGATCTCGGCGTCGCTCAGCCACGTGATCGCGCCGGAGCCGTCGGCGATGATGCTGGTGAGCGCCAGCAGCACCCCGTCCCGGCGGTAGACCCACCAGATGCTCTGCCCCTCGCTCTCGCTCTCCGCCGCCAGAAAGCGTCCGCCGGGCGACCAGACGAGATGCCGGAACAGCCCCTCACGCAGGTCGATGAAGACGGTCGTGCCGATCCAGTGGACGCGCGCGCCGTAGGTGGTGGTATACGCCAAGCCGTCGCCGCCGGGCGTCCAGGCGATGGTGTCGCCGATGCCGCGCAGCGGCGGCACATCGGCGCGCCCGTCCTCGATCGGGATAGCGACGGCGGCGTCCTGCGTAAGATCGCGCACGAACAAGCCCGCTTCGGTGCGGTATGCCAGGCGCGCGCCCGTCGCATCGACGCCGAAATCGATGACGAACGTGCCCTCCGGCGTGAGATCGCGCACGCCCGCCGCGCCGACGCCGAAACGCTGCACCCGCCCGTCGTTGAGCAGCACGATCAGGTCGGCGGGCAGGTTGAGTCCGTCCTGTGCCGAGCCGACGACGGCGGCACAGGCGATGAGCAGGGCGCACAGCAGCGGGCGAAGAGCGCGCATCCTGTCATGCCTCCCGCTGGCGCACCGACTCGTACCAGTCGATGGTGGCGAGCAGCCCCTCGCGGAAGGGGGTGACGGCGGTGAAGCCGAACGCTTCGCGCGCGCGGCTGGTGTCGAGGGCGCGGCGCGGCTGACCGTCCGGCTTGCTGCTGTCCCAGGCGATCTCGCCCGTGAAGCCGGTCAGTTCGGCGATGAGGTGGGTCAGTTCGCGGATGCTGATCTCCTGTCCGCCGCCGAGGTTGACGGGTTCGGGGGAGTCGTAGCGCTCGGCGGCGGCGACGATGCCGCGCGCGCAGTCGTCCACGTACAGGAATTCGCGGGTGGCGCTGCCCGTGCCCCAGGCGGTCACGGTGCGATCGCCGCGATCGCGCGCTTCGAGGAATTTGCGGATGAGCGCCGGGATGACGTGCGACGACGCCGGGTCGAAATTGTCGCCAGGTCCGTACAGGTTGGTGGGCAGCAGGTAGATGCTGTTGAAGCCGTACTGCTGGCGGTAGGACTGCCCCTGCACCAGCAGCATCTTCTTCGCCAGCCCATACGGGGCATTGGTCTCTTCGGGATAGCCGCCCCACAGGTCATCTTCCCGGAAGGGGACGGGGGTGAACTTGGGGTAGGCGCACACCGTGCCGACGGTGACGAACTTGCTCACCCCGGCGCGCCACGCCTCATGAAAGAGCTGTGACCCCATCATCAGGTTGTCGTAGAAGAATTCCGCCGGGCGTTCGCGGTTCGCGCCGATGCCGCCGACGACCGCCGCCATGTGGATGATCAGGTCAGGGCGGGCATCGTCGAGCAGGCGCAGCACCGCGTCGTGCTGGCGCAGGTCATACTGTGCGCTGCGCGGCACGGTGATGTGCCCTGCCCCGGCAGCCTCCAGCGCCGCCACCACCCGGCGACCGAGAAAGCCCGCGCCGCCCGTCACCACCACCCGCCGCTCACTCCAGAATGCGTTCACGCTGATCGTGCCTTTCGCTGCATACAGGGCGATCGTACAGGCGCACGCCCCGCGAGTCAATTCACGGCGGGCTTGACCGCGCGCGGCGATGTGGTCTACAGTGAACGCATTCAGATGGAGACATGAATCAGGCAGGATGATCATGAACAGGGTAGCGGCACGCGCGGGGATGATTCTGCTGTGCATCGGGGTATGCCTGGGGCTGGCGCTGCCCGCCACCGCAGCGGTGATCAGCGTCACCACGACGGTCGATGAAGACGGCACAGGTGCGGACTGTTCGCTGCGTGAGGCGGTGCGCGCGGCGAACACCGATGGGGCTTACGGCGGCTGCCCGGCGGGGAGCGGGGCGGACACGATCGTGCTGCCTGACGGCGTGTATACCCTGACTGCCGGGTCGCAGCTCGTCATCAGCAGCGTGATCACCGTTCAGCCTGCCACCGCCAGCGCCACCGTGCGCGCCGCCGCGACCGCCAACAGCGTCGCCTACCGCGTCTTTCAGGTGAACAGCGGCGCATCGCTCACCCTGCACGACCTGACGATCGCCAATGGCGGGCAGATCACCTGGGCGGACAGCGGCGGGTGCATCGCGGTCAGCGGTGGCGCGCTGACGCTGACGGACACCACCGTGCGCGACTGCTATGTGGGCTTTGAGGGCGGGGCGATCTTCTCCGACGGCGGCATGGTGACGATCAGCGGTGGGGATGTGCGCGGCAACCGCGCCGGGGACGATGGCGGTGGGCTGCGCCTGCTCAGCAGCAGCCTGAGCATCACCGGGGCGCGCCTCTTCGACAACCAGGCGTTCGGGGTGTTCTCGACGGCGACGATCGGCGGGGGGATCGCGTTCGAGGGGAACAGTTTCGCGCTGGATGCGGTGCAGGTGTACAACAACAGCGCGACCGACCTCGATGGTGGGTCGGCACTGGGCGGCGGGCTGGCGGTGCGGATGATCACGGCGGGGTCGGTCGGCACGATCACCGACAGCCGCATCGAAGCGAACACGATCAGCGGCACGACGACGGTGCAGGGCGGGGCGATCTACAAGTTCGGCTCCGGCTCGCTGACGGTGAGCGGCACGTGCATCGTGGGCAACAGCAGCCCGGCGGTGCATAACGTCAACAGTGTGGCGCTAACGGCGCGCGGCAACTGGTGGGGGTCGCCCTGGGGGGCGCGCATCCTCGGCGCGCCTGGGGGCAGCGGCAGCGCCGTCAGCAGCGGCGACGACATCAACGGCACGGGCTTCACCCCGGTGGTGGTCGATGGCACGCCGCCGCTGGCGTATGGCACGGAAGACGGCGCGCCACCGCCGACGGGTGACTGGCTGACCAGTGCGCCGACGGGCTGCCGCGTCTGCACAACGGTGAGCAGCGTCAGCCCGACTGCGCGCGTGTGCATGTGAGCCCCCCTACACCTCCGCGCGCACCTCCACCGTGCCGACCGCCAGCGGCGGTGCAGTTCGCCCGTTCGCCAGCACAGCCACCAGCTCATACGGATACACCCCGGTCGGCACGAGCGCCAGCGCCGCCGCCGCCAGGTTGACGCGCACCACCCACTCGCCCGCCGACCCGCTGACCAACCCGGCACACTGCACGCCGGCGAAATCGAACGTCACCGCCGCCCCGGTGAGGTCGATCGGGCTGGCGATCGTCCACGCCAGCGCCGTGCCGTCGGCAGCGTGGTAGTCCTTGCCCTGATGCAGCGTCACGCGCCCCGTCACAGCAACCGGGCTGCTCACGCCGACCTGCGCGCTGCCGATGCGGGCGATCTGCGCGCCCGCCGTGCCGGGCGGGTATGCGCCGGGCACGGGGCTTGCCAGCGGATCGCCTGCTGCCCCTGCCGCCACCAGCGCCGCGCGGGTGCTGTCTGTCAGCGCACCGGCGATCGGCTCGTCCCACACCGCATCGGCGATCGCTGACGCGCCGGGCGGGGCGGTATACGCGGATGCCGCCAGACGCGTGCTGACCGCCGCGTCGAGCAGCCCCACCCAGCCCGTGCCGACCGTCCACACCGCCGCCAGATGGCGCTGTGCCACCGTCGTGTCGGTCGTCTTGAACATCGCGATGTACTGCCCAGGCGCGCCCGTGTTCGCCGCTGCCAGTGTATAGCTGTACAGCCCGCCGCCAATCGCCGCCGCCGCGCCGTTCGTCACGATCTGGACGTCATCGCGGTAGACGTCCACCATCACCGTCAGCCCAGTCCTGCCGACCCCGCTGCTGTCGGTGAAGAAGGCGCTGAAGCGCAGCGGGTTGCTCATCTGCTGGATTGCCATGCGTCAGACCCCCCATTTCTCTTTGAGATACATCTCAATCGCCGTGATCTCGGTGGTGGTGAACTCATCGGCGCCGGGGCGAACGTAGTGCAGCACTTCCGCGATCTCACCGCCGAAGAAGGCGGCATCCGTCGGGCGTGCGCCGACATTGATCTCAGCGATCGTGCGCGCGCTGCCCACCCCGGCAGTCGCATACAGTGCGCCGTTCAGCCGCAGCACGGTATTGGTCGGCGTGTTGTACAGCAGCCAGACCGACCAGCCCGTCGGCGGCGTGGTATGCGTGCGCGTCCCGCCGTTCATCTCTCCGACAAACGACGTCCCCACCCGGAAGAACTGTGCTGCCATTGTCCCGCCCAGCCGCGCCGCATAGTAGGTCTGCCCGGTGGTGTAATTCGGGATGTTGATGACGATCGCCATCAGCCCGCGCACCTGCAAGATGCCCGCTGTGACGCCACTCAGCCAGCGTCCGGCGGTATCGAAGCGCACGGCGGGCTTGCCCGCGCGGACGTTGGTATGCCAGGTCGGGCGGCGAAGCGGATTGGACTGCGTGACGTGGCGCGCGCCGCCGCTCAGGTCATCCCACTGCGACACGGGGTCGCCGTCACTTAATGCCACGATGCTGCTGGCGTCATACCGGGCGAACAAGCCTGGCACAACGGTCGGCTCCCACGATCGGCGGCTCGCGGTCGCCAGTGGGCTGCTCAGCCCTGCCCCGGCGAGGACGGTACTCAAATTGGGCATTCCTTCATGCTCCTGTGGTTCTTCCAGGCGAAACACGCCCAGTTCAGGGAAGGTGCTGGACGGGACGGGCGGTTTCTGCGGTGCATCCCAGTTCAGCGGTGCATCGGGATCGCCAGACATAGGCAGGATGCAGCGCACGGCGGCGCTCGTGTGCCAGCGGCGCACATCGCGTATCATCACAGGTGCAGGCAGGGCGATCTCTGCGTGCCGTTCCGGGTTCCACACCACCAGATTGGCGGCGCGCGCTTCTGGGATGGGGAACGCCCACTGACGTGCGGGGAGAGCGCTGAGCGGTTCAACGGCGACCGGGGCGGTGATGCCCCCCCGCTGTGCGGCAGCCGCCCGCGTCCAGCCGTTGAATGCACTGTCCGGGCTATCGGTATACACCTTCACATCCCTGACCTGCATCCGCGTGTTGTGAGGTTCGCCGGCAAGCCGAATGCCAAATGCGCCCTCCCCAGCAGTGACGCCTTGTCGTCGATAGGGTGGGCGCACGATGATGTCGATGTCTTCCAGGATGAGACCATCGACCTTTTCCACCACCAGATTGCCGAAGATGACGCAGCGCCGCGCCGTGAGGTCAAAGTTGCGTCCGATGTAGCCCAGGTGCAGGTTGCAGTTGACGAACACGCAGTCCTCGAACGTGATGTCCCGCGCGCCCGCCCGCCGACCTCCAACCAGAAACTCGCTGCCAACGAAGATGCAGTTGCGGAAGGTATAGCCGCTGATCTTGTCTTCGGTCGTCTCCTGATATACCTTGCCCGCCGTCGAAAAGCCAGCGACGAACACGCATGAATCGACCGTCTTGCGGGTGTGTGCCCCGTAGTTCTGGGTATACAGCCCGTGCCCATGCCCGCGATCCGGCGCTGCCCAGCCGACGTTCGTGACGGTCACATCGTACATCTCGCCGCCCATCAGCCCCACTGACGGATGCCCCGACCACCAGCCGACGTTATGCACATCGTGGATGTACACGTGCCGTACTGACCCGCCCAGGTTGACGCTGCCCGCGCCGATGTCCGTCGGGCTGCTGCCCCACTGCTGCGTCCGACGGCGAATGCCCGGCGCACTGATCTCCACCCGCTCCAGGCGGTCAAAATCGGTGATACTGCTGATCTGGATGTGTCGCATGATGCTGCACCTGCTTTTGCGAACAGACAAGGACATTATCACACGCACTACGGCGCGTATGCAGTGTGTGGCGAATGGCACGGCAGGTCAGCAGCCATCCACGAAACTGACCGCCTGAATACGCACGTTGTCGATGTACAGCGGCAGCCCGACGCCGCCGGTCGCCTGATGATGCTGAAAGCGCACCACGACATGCGTGACGTTCGCCAGCGCCACGTCGATGTCCACCGTGAACCACGTTCCGGGGTCGATGATGCCGCTGCTGCTGCCTCCCCATGGGCTGCTGGAGGCGGTGCTGGCGGAGGTGTAAAACTTCGACCCCGTGACGCTGGTCGAGGCGTTGTGCAGGGTGGCGTCCAGCCGCATCCATTTGACGGGCGAGAAGCTGCCCACCCAGTACACATCGAACGAGACGCGCGTCACATCGCCCAGAATGCCTGGGTAACTGTCCGGGTAGATGATCGCGCCGATGGCGCTGCACTGCCCGTTCGGGGTGTCGGTCGCTTTGATGCTGCTCGCCGGGCTGCCAAACCCGGTGTCCAGCTGCATACCCCCGCTGCCGGGCGTGATCGTGCCGCAGATGACCGTGACGTTGGTGAAGGCATACTTCGCCGGGCTTTCGCTGAAGGTCGTCTCGTCCAGCACGGTGTGGACGGTGGTCGCGCCGCAGGTGGCGCTGGTGGTGGTGGCGGTCGAGAGGGCGATGGCGCGCGTCAGCCCCGCCGCGCCGATGATCCGCAGCAGATCGGCGATCAGGTCATGCGGCACGCCCGTGTAGCCGTCCACCAGGATGATGGCGCTGGCGGTCTCGACGGCGCTGTAAGTCGTGTCGCCGTTCGTGTTGGCGCAGTACAGCGCGCGGCGTGTGTCGTTGTAGACGGTCGTGCTGAAGGCGCTGGTGATGGCGCTGCCGCTGGCGTATTCCGTCACGAACTGCCGCGCCAGCGCCGCGATCGCGCTCTCGTCGGCATCGGCATTCACCATGCGGATGGCGCTGCTCAGCGCCAGTGTGACGGCGTACACCCCACCCGCGCGGGCGTTCGCCACGTCGCTCACCACCGCGCTGATCCAGGTGGTGGCGCGGTCGGCGATGACGCAGCGCCGATCGACGCCCAGCCCGGTGCTGACGGTCGCCGGGCGCGCCGCCCGTCCGCCGCCGCCGATGACCACCCAGTACGTCCCGCTGTACACCAGCAGCACGAGATTCTGCGGGTCATCCAGCCGCACATCGCCGAAAGCGCTGTAGAGGTTGCCGGTGCGGTCTTTCAGCACGACGGTGCGCCCGCTGGCAGCAGAGCGGACGAACAGGCTGGTTCCGGCTTCGGCGTTCGCCGCCGTGATCGTGTCGAGATCGTCCTCGGCGGCAGCGCCCTGCGTGTCGATCTGCATGGCGCTGGCGCTGAACGCCACCACGCCGCCCGCGATGGTGGCGCTGTCGTAGGCGGCGAACAGATCGACGATGGTGCTGTCCAGGCTGCCGTTGGCATTCAGGTAGAGCGGGTTGGGCATGGCAACTCCCTTTCGATAACCAGCATTCTGTCAACCATCGTCCTACACCGCGATCGCCTGGATCGTCTCGTACACCTCGACCGTCACCTCCACTTCGCCCTGCCCGCTGGTGCATTCCAGCCGAATGACGTGTTCCTGCTGGAGCGGCACGACGCCCTCGATCCACGCCGTCACATCGACCGTGAACTCGCCCGCCCCGCCCGATGGCAGCCAGGGTCCGCCCAGCGCCGCCGTGCGATCCACGCCGTTGACGAACAGGCGCAGCCCGGCGGGCGTCTGCGTGTCCTGCTGCAAGCCGTAGCTGAGCGTGATGAAGTCCTCGTCCGTCTCGATCGCCGTCTGCGCCAGAAACGCCGCGCTCTCGATGCTCACGGGCAGCAATGCCCGGAACGGGCTGCCGCTGGCGGCGTCGTACAGGATGACATCGCGGTAGTGGTACGGTCCCACCCCATCGCCGGATTGCAGCACGCTGTGCCGATGCGTGGCGTTGTTGACCGCCGCCCGCGCCGTCGAGATGAACGGGCGCGTCTTCACCCGCACCAGGCAGCGGTTGAGCCGCTGTGTGGCGTTCGTCAGCACGACCGGGATGCGGGCGGGGTAGAACGGGTCGATCACCCGATCATACACCCACGACGTGCGGTTGAAGTACGGCTTGACCGTCACCCCGTCGATCGCCAGTTCCTCCAGCGCGCCGATGACGATCCGCCCGGCATCCTCAGGATGGCGATCGACCGACGCCAGCACCAGATCGACCACCCCCCCTTCCAGCCCGACCCGCTCGGTCACCTCCATGACGTACAGGTCGGCATCGACATCGATGAAGCTGGCGACCTGTCCGTCGTGTTCTGTCATGCCGTGATACGCCAGCCGCACCGTGTCCCCAGGGCGCAGCGTCGTGCGCACCTTGCGCGCCGTCACCCGGTACACATCCTGCCGCTGGCTGTAGCGCGTCAGCCATGCCGCCGCCGCGTCGTACAGCGCGTTGGCGGCGTTCTCCTGATCGGCGAGGCTGTTGCTCAGCGGGGCGATGTCGCCGAAGCGCCCCATCTTCTCGATGACGCCGTACTGCGCGATCGAGGCGAAGTCCTCCAGAAAATGCTGGTCGATGCCGTTCACGTTGACCACCTGCCGCGTGTACGGCAGGTTGCGGTCGCTTCTGAAGATCGTCAGCCACGCCTCACCGATGCCCGCGCCGATCGGGAACAGGCGGTTGCACACCGCTTCGGTACTCTGCTCCAGCACGATCGTCTCGATCAGCGCCAGCTCGTCGGCAGCGTCGATGGCGGGCGGCGCAGCCATCGCGCCCACCAGCCGCAGCCCGGCAGCCGCCCCGAACGCGCCGATCTCGACCGTGTTCGCCGTCGCCCCGGCGCGCACATGCAGCCCCTGCGCCTCGACCAGGCTGAGCAGCGCCCGCCACACCGACAGCCCGTCGAAGCGCGCATCGGTCACTTCGCCGCCCGTCGCGCTCACCGACCAGCCGCTCACCATGCCCACGAGGTCGGCGGCGATGGCGCTGACTGTCTGCTGGCTGTACCTGCGCCCCAGCTTGGTCGAGACGCGCGCCAGGGCGTCCAGATCGTCCGGTCCCTCCACGTCGAGCGACCAGTCTGCTGGCGTGCCGCTGGCGCGCACCTGACGGATGATCCCCCGCCCGATCAGGCGCGGCGGGGCGTCGTCGTGCGGCTGAAACCACACCTGCACCCGCCGCTCGGCGGTCAGCAGGGCGCGGGCGCGCGCATCCATGCCTGGCGCGCTCAGACGGATCGTGCCGATGCCGTCGAGCGCGCGCGTCACCGCCGCGCTCGTCAGCAGGACGGGTCCGCTCCCCTGCCGCGCTCCTGCCGCGTTGTACACATCAGCCCACAGACGCATGAGCAGCTCCTTTCAATACCACGTGTCGTCCCACGCCACGCTGACCGCCGCCGTCTCGCCCGCGCCCAGCACCACGCGGATGATGTTCGCGCCGGGGTGCAGGCGCAGCCATGCCGGGTGCTGCGCGCTGAAGCCGTTGATATACGCATCGACGCCGTTCCTGCGCACCGTGAGCGCACGACAGTCGAACGTCAGCACATCGCCGTTCGCCAGCGCCGCCGCGTACACCAGTTCATCGGCAGTTATCGAGCCGACCATCCGCCGGATGCGGACGCCCGTCGCGCCGATGGCGCTGGTCGCCGTGAGCGTGATGATCGGCTGTGCGACCGCCGTCCCGCTCGTGGTGAGCGCTGCGTCGGTCAGCGCGCCGGACGCGGCGATGACCAGCGGGCTGCCCGACGCGGCGCTGAACCAGCGCGGATACGCCACCTGCCAATCGACCGTCACCTCGGCGATGCGCGCGCTGATCGAGTCGTGTTCGGCGGGCATCTGGATGGCGTTGACCTTCGCCCATGCCCAGCGCTGTGACCCGTCGTGCATCTCCAGCACCAGGTGTTCCCGCCCCATGCCCGCCATGCCCATGACGGCATCGCGGGCGGCGCGCATGGCAGCGGCGCTGTCGGCGATCAGGCTGAAGCGGGCGCGCACAGTGCCGATCTCGCTGGGCAGCGGGTCGGCTCCCAGCATGTCGAACCCGCCTGATGCGCCGGGCAGCCGGACAGTGCGCGGCACGCCGTCGCCGAAACTCGTCCGCAGCAGTTCGCTCCGTTCCGGCACGGTCAGGGGCAGGGTATACGATCCGAAACGCACCACACGGCGCATAGGGGGTTTTATCCTCTCGATCTCAGGTGGCGGGCGATCGCCGCGCCGAACGTCTCGCCCGCCGCCTGTGTCGCCGACGGACTGCTCAGCGCATTGTGCGGCACGGTCACGTGGATGACGATCGGGGCGGGGCTGCTGGCGGATGGGCTGGCGAACGGTCGCACGGCGGCACTGCTCATCTGGCTGAGGCGGGCGCTGAGCGCGTCCAGTTCGCGCCCGATCTGGCGGATGGGCGCGCTGGCGTCGTCGATGGCGCGCAGCACGATGCTGATCGTGTGCTGGCTGGTCATGGAGAGTCCTTTTCTGTGCCCCTCAAGGGAGGTCGTCCCATGTGCGATGACGAATTTGTTCCAAAGCTTCACTCGTCCAGTTCAGGTGATCCCGCAGAAAGACAGCAGGCAGCAGAACAGGAAGGCGTCGGGTGAGCGCCTCGCTTTCGGTGAGATCGCGGTCACTGGTCACCAGGCAGTCGATTTGCGCGTTCAAAGCGGCGAGGGCAACCGGAATATCCTTTTTGTCACGCACCAGATCGACATGTGCCTGAACCTCCTCCGGGGAGGGATCGGCTGCCTGCTCAAATTCGCATAATGTCAGAAAGGCCTCGAAATGGGGCAGCGCAAGAGGCACGATACGCCCGATGTGGCGTCGTGCCTCTTCGAGGATGTATTCAGAAAGCACGAGCTGAAAATCACCGGCAACGGCATGTTGCAGAATGGCATATGACCAACGCGGCCACCCGATACCTGAAACAAGGACGTTCGCATCCAGCATCACCCGTAACTGATCAGTTGGGCTTGTCATAGCGTTCCGCGTAGAGCGCTGCGCGAGTCGCTTCCATCCCTTCGATCACATCGCTTTCACTTAACCCTGCCTCTGCCATCTGCTGACCGATCGATCGTGCAATGCGCTCTAACTGCTTCTGACGCACCTGGTTCGCTTCATGCTCATGCATCAGCAGTTCGTATTCAGCCACCGACAGTATGACGATCACAGGCAGCCCATCACGCTCCACGATGATATGTTCTTCCCCGGATGCTGCGCGATTGACCACACTGCGAAAGCTGCGCTGCACATCGGTCGAACGCATTCTGACCCGATTCGCCTTACTCATCACGCCTCCTTATACAGGTTAACACGTATCAATACATACCAATACGTATGCTAATCA
This sequence comes from uncultured Pleurocapsa sp., assembly GCA_964614405.1. GTDB lineage: Bacteria > Chloroflexota > Anaerolineae > Aggregatilineales > Phototrophicaceae > Flexifilum. The sequence goes on along the minus strand of CAZTLS010000060.1, from coordinate 2,446 downwards.
GTGGTGTGCGGTGTGTCAATCCGGGGCATGGTTTAACCCCGCCGCGCAGCGACCTCGCGCTCGGCAGCGGCGAATGCCAGATGCAGCGCCACCCGCGCCGCGTCCTGTTCGTCGAGTTCGGCGGGCGTGCAGGCGTACAGGCGGCACGCCAGATAATCGGCATATTCGGGCGGGAGGCGGCGCGCATCGCCCGTCCACAGCGCTGCCAGCAGCGCGGCAGCGGCGGGTGCGGGGTCGCCCGCCAGCGCCCGACCGAGAAAGGCGCACTCTTCCGTCGAAAGCGACTCCAGCACGGCGGGATCGTCCGCCGGGATGGGCAGCACTTTCCCGTCGGCGTCCGTCCAGTTCCAGGCGATGATGTGCCGCATCAGCAGGTCACGCGCCAGCGCCGCCTCATCGTCGGCGGGGTCGCGCTGACGCAGCGTGCGCGCTTCGGCGATGGTGAGCGGGCGCAGCAGCACGGTCGCCCCGTCACCGCGTACTGCGCTGGCATCGACGCGGCGCGGAGTCATGGCATGATCTCATGCGTGACCGCGCCGTGCGGCAGCAGTTCGACGCTGACCAGCACCGGCGCGGCGCGCGTCGCATCGAGCGGCAGGCTGAGCCGTGCGAGGACGAAATCGCCGCTGAAGCGGTCGGCTCCGGCTGCGCCGTTGGGCACGCTGACGGTGACGGCGCGCGGCGCGCCTGGGTCGAGGAAGTACCAGCCGCGCAGCAGGGCGATCGCCCCGTCCGGGGCGCGGTCGTACACCAGATCGAGGCGCAGCGCGGCGTCCTGACCGCACGCCAGGCGGCGCGCCCAGCGTTCGCCGAACACGCGCCACGACTCGACCACCTGCGTGAAATCGAGGACGGCGCGGTTTGCCGCCCCGGAAATGTCGATCGGCGCGCCGTCGGCATCGGCAAGGGTGATCTGCACATCACAGGCGTTGATGGCGGACATGCGGGGTTTGCCTCCGTGTGAACAGACAACGTGACGAGATGAGCGGCGCGCTTCTCCTCACCAGAGCGTGACGGTGAGGGTGAAGCGCGCCCCGGCATAGACCGCTGCGCCGAACTGGAACACCGTCCGCTCTGCCCGCCAGCGCAGGGCGCGCGCGCCCTCCAGCCCGAAACAGGGCGCGTGTGCTGCGTATTCGAGCGCCTGATGCACCGCATCGGCAGCGGCGATGGCGGCGGTGGTGTCCTCGCCGATGTGCGACCGCTGACGGGCGTATACATCGACGGTATAGGTCAGTTCGACCGGGCGTACCCCCGCCCCGAACGTCAGTCGGTCGGAGTCGGCGGGCAGCGACTCCATGCCCGTCCACACCACCTGGATGAGCGGCAGATCGGGAATGCCTTCGGTCAACTGATCGGCATCCTGAACACGGGCGATCCCCCGCGCAGACGCCAGCGCGCGGGCGATGGCGCTGTTGAGCGCCCGAATGGTCGGCGTGATGATCACATCCTCCTGTGTGCCTGACGACAAAAATTTGCGCGATCGGCGTATGATCGTTACACTTCATGTGACGTTATTTTTTTCTGCGCCTGAAAGGAGTGTTCGCCATGTCTGATCAGTTTACCCCCACTGTGTCGAACGCCGATGACCACGCACTGCGCGCCTGGGAAGCGCCCCGACTCATTGCGCTGAGCGGCACGCGCACCGAAAGCGGCGATCTTGCGCCCTCAGAATTCTTTACGACTCCATCTTACAGAGTTTACGGTCCGAACTCGCCCACGTCGCCCACGTCTTAAGGGAAGCACGACCTGACCGCTCACCCGCCGTCGATCTGGCGGGTGAGGCGGGCGATGAGGCGCAGCGCGGCTGCGTCGAGCGCCGGGCGCAGGAATGGATGTGCCCGGCGGCGGCGCGTGCCGTATTCGACGAACGGCGCATAGTGTGCCGCTGCGCCGACTTCTGCAATGACGATCGCCCCGCTGACGGCGGGCGTAATGCTCAGCGCGCCGCTGATGCTCCGGCGCAGCGCCCCGGTGCGCGCAGGCGCGCGCGCCACCGCATCGGCGTGCATGGCAGCAGCGGTGTCGGCGGCGATCGCCGTCAGCGCGCGCATGTCTGTGCGCGCCGCCAATGCCTCCAGCCGCGCACGCGCAGCATCCAGCCCGTGCCAGGTGATGTGCAGGCGGATGACCATGCGCTCACACCAGCGGACGGATGAAGCCGCCGTCGCGCAGCAGGGCATGGACATCACCGTCGAGCGCGCCGCGGTCTCTGAGCGTCCCCAAACCCTCTCCCCCCTGCAAATCTGCGAATCCTGACGCGCCGCGCCTGTACAGCCCGGCGACGGCGATGGCGCACGCCAGCGATACCGCTTCGGGCACGGACTCGGCATAGCCCCAGCGCGCCGTCACCTGCACGGCGGGCGCGGCGGGCGAATGCGGGAAGCGGAGGTGCGCCCCGCCGGGCGCGGCTCCCAGCCAGGTGAACGGCGCGGCGAAGCGCGGG
>CAZTLS010000059.1:0-22324 GCA_964614405.1 uncultured Pleurocapsa sp. | reverse complement strand
AGTATCTTGCCATGAACGAGGCGGGTATCCTGAATGAGGATGATCGGGTCGAGCTGATCGAAGGGGTGATGGTCGAGAACATGCCTGGGAACGCCGCTCATGCCACCACACAGCATCTCATCCTGTATTGGCTGATGCGTTACCTCGACCCGCAGCGCGCGACCGCCAGGATGGAACAGCCGATCCTGCTGGCGAACAGCGTTCCGCTGCCCGATGTGTGTGTGCTGCACGGGGAAGTGCGTCGTTATGCCGTGCGTCAACCCGAAGCCGATGACGTGGTGCTGGTGATCGAAGTGTCCGACTCGACGCTGAACAGCGACCGGGCGGTCAAACGGCGGGTATACGCCGGGGCGGGCATCGCCCAGATGTGGATCGTCAACCTGATCGACCGCCAGATCGAGGTGTACACCGACCCGGATCGCGCGGCGGGGGTGTACCGCGCCGAGGCGGTTCACCCGGCGGACGGGACGATCACGCTGACGCTGGATGGGGCGGCGATCGCGTCGTGCCAGGTCGCTGACCTGCTGCCCTGAGCGAGGAGGAGAACGATGAATGCGGTGAATGCGCCTGATGTGTCGGCGGTGCAGCCCCCGTCAGACCTGCGGCTGCATCGGCTGACGGTGGGGCAGTATCTCGCTATGAACGAGGCGGGTATCCTGAGTGAGGATGATCGCGTCGAACTCATTCACGGATGGATGGTGGAGAAAATGCCCAAACGCGAACCGCACAGTGTAACGCAGTCGCTCCTGCTCGATTGGCTGGCGTCCATCCGCCCGGTGGGGTGGCGGCTGGGCGTTGAACTACCGATCGTGCTGGCGGACAGTGTGCCTGAACCTGACCTGTATCTCGCCGCTGGCAGTCCACGCGATTTTCTGGATGGGCATCCGACGGCGGATAAACTCGGTCTCGTCATCGAGATCGCCGACTCGACGCTGAACAGCGACCGGGCGGTCAAGCGGCGGGTGTACGCCGGGGCGGGCATCGCCCAGATGTGGATCGTCAACCTGATCGACCGCCAGATCGAGGTGTACACCGACCCGGATCGCGCGGCGGGGGTGTACCGCGCCGAGGCGGTTCACCCGGCGGACGGGACGATCGCGCTGACGCTGGATGGGGCGGCGATCGCGTCGTGCCCGGTCGCTGACCTGCTGCCGTAGCCAGGGGCAATCGCCGCGCCGATCATCCCCCACCAGGCGATCTGCATGTGCAGGATGGTGTGCGGGTAATGATCGAACAAGCCGACGACCGCCAGCGCCAGCGCCCCTGCCAGCAGCGCGCCGCGCGCCGCCCGTTCGCCGTCCTGTGAACCGCGTATCGCCCGCACCGCCCCCCACACCCCGGCAGCCAGCGCCCCGATGAGCAAGCCCACACCCACCAGCCCGGTTTCTGCTGCTGCCAGCAGATAGACCAGATGCACGTTGTCGCCCAGCAGGTCGTAGAACGTCTGGCGCAGGTAGAATGCCGATCGCCAGGGGAAGTTGCCCGCGCCGACGCCCAGTACCGGCTGTTCGCCGATCATCCGCAGCGCGAAATCGGTGAACACCAGCCGATCCGCGACCGATCGCAGTTCGATCGACTCCTCCCCTGAACCCGTCCGCGCGGCGATGAGCGGACGATAGCTGATGACGAAGATCGCGCCGACGATCATCACGATACCCGCTGTGATCGCCAGCATCCGCCTGGATCGGCGATCGCGCAGCAGCGGATAGGCAGCCAGCAGGAAGGCGATCCCACTCACTGCCGCGCCCACCCATGCCGCGCGTGAGAAGGTCAGCAGCAGCGCAGCGCTCCCCACTCCGATGCCGATCAGCCCGGTCGCCCGCCATGCCCGGCGCGGGTCGAACAGCAGGGCAGCGGCGGCGCACAGCCCGATCAGCAGCGCTCCGGCGGCAATGTTCGGGTGGGGCAGCAGCCCATATGGGCGGACGTAGCGCCATGCGCCAGAGACGACCACGCTCGCCCCGCGTGTTTCCGGCGAGAACAGAAATTCTCCCAGCGCACGCAGACCGAGATCGCTCTGGTTGAGCGCCTGCGCGATCACCAGAGCGCTGTTGAACAGCAGGGCGATCGCCAGCGCGCGCACCACCGTGCCAGGCGAAGCGCGGCAGGCGACGACGATGGCAAACAGTGCCGCTGTTCCAAAGCTGACCCCCGCATTGACTGTCAGATCGGGCTGGCGGGCGCGCATGAATGCCCACACGCCCGAACTGACCATCCACAGCGCCAGCGCCAGCAGCAGCAGCGCCCAGTGCGCGCCGGGGCGGGACTGGCGCAGCCCGCGCAGCCCCGGAAGTCCGCTCACCAGCCACAGCCCGATCGCCAGCAGCGCGGGGAGCAGGATGGCAAAGCGGGCGATGTACAGCGATGAACCGAACAGCGCGGTCGGAAGGCGATACCACACCGGGATGAGCGCGAACGTGACGAGAATGGCAATCGACAGCCCGGTCTGGGCGATGCGAATCGGCATGAGGCAAACTTTCTGAACAGGCGAACAGATGTTATACTGCGTGAAAACGGATAATGCGTTTCGATGACAAGGATACCCGATGATGAACACGGCTGTTCCGGTAGCGGACATCAAGGTAGGGTTGAATCTGATGTTTCGGGAGACATTCGCCCGTAACGGCGTGTTCGGCATTTATCTGGACAAGGGAACGACCCTTTTCGACACGCTGGCGGAGGTCGATGCGGAGACTGCATCGCGCCCTGGCAGAGGGCGCTGTGCGACGCTGGCAGCGCATGTCGAGCATATGCGTTTCTATCTGGACACCATCGAAGGTTACATGAACCAGACACTCGACGGGCAGCCGGACTGGGATCACATCTGGAACACGGTCAGCGTGGTGACGCCCGATGAATGGACGGCGATGCAGGCGCGCCTGCACGCCTCGTATGAGCGGGTGAGCGCGGTGTTTCAGGCGATGGAGACGATGGATGGCGAGCAGCACCTCGGCGCGGCGATGGCGATGCTGCTGCACAGCGCCTATCACCTCGGCGAAATCCGGCAGATGCTCTGCTGGCTGCGCGCCGATTAGCCTGTACAGGGAGGACACGTGATGCACAATCGCCATCCGGTTGTATGGGATGCCGACGAATACCTCGAATACGAACTGCGCGCCAACACCCGCCACGAATACATCGATGGGCAGGTGTACGCAATGGCGGGTGGGTCGCTGCGCCACAATCAGATCGCCGACAACACGCTGATCGAGATCGGCGTGCTGCTGCGTGAGCGGGGATGTCGGCTTTTCAACAGCGATCAGCGTGTTCAGGTTGCCAGCACCTTTTAGAGCGTGTCTGTAAACTCGTTTTTAGCGTTTGTTTGTCCCAACCTCACCCCGGAAACCTTGCGGTTTCCTGTCCCTCTCCATCGGAGAGGGGCGGTTGAGCGCAGCGAAACGGGGTGAGGTCAGATTGTTTGCAGACACACCCTAGCCCAGCGCGGCGCGCAGGTCGTCGATCAGGTCATCGGCGTGTTCCAGCCCGACGGACAGGCGCAGCAGGTTGTCGGGGGTTGGGCTGTCATCGCCCTCGATCGATCGGCGGTGTTCGATCAGGCTTTCTACCCCGCCCAGGCTGGTGGCGCGGGTGATGATTTGCAGCCGGCTGGCGAGGCGGAAAGCGGCTTCGCGCCCGCCACGTACCTCAAACGAGAGCATCGCGCCGAAGCCGTGCATCTGGCGTGCGGCGGTGGCATGACCGGGGTGAGTGGGCAAGCCCGGATAATGGACCCGATCGACCGCCGGATGCGCTGCGAGGAATGACGCGATCTGCAAAGCAGAGTCGGTTTGCGCGCGCACCCGTACAGGCAGCGTGGACAGGCTTCGCAGCAGCAGCCAGCAGTCGAATGGCGATGGCACTGCCCCAGCGCCACGCTGTATGCCGCTGATGCGCGCTGCCATCTCACCCGCTTCCCGCAGCACCAGACAGCCGCCCAGCACATCGCTGTGCCCGCCGATGTATTTGGTGGTGCTGTGCATGACCACATCCGCGCCCACCTCCAGCGGACGCTGACAGACAGGCGTCGCCCATGTGTTATCGACGCCGCACCATGCCCCGGCGTCGTGTGCCAGCGCGATCACCGCCGGCAGATCGACGATCTTCAGAGACGGGTTGGAGGGTGTCTCCACCCAGACAGCGCGCGTATTGGGGCGCAGCGCGGCGCGCACTGCGTCGAGATCGGTCATATCGACGAACGTGAACGCCACTCCCCACCCGGCATACATCCCTTTGATCAGGTGACGCACGCCGTGATACAGATCATCGCCCAGCACGATATGATCGCCTGGCTGGAGGGTGCGAAACGCGGCATCAACCGCCGCCATGCCGGATGAGAAGGCGAACGCGGCTGCGCCACCTTCCAGCGCGGCAAGTGCGGTCTCCAGCGCGGCGCGATTGGGATTGTCCGCACGGGTGTATACGAAGCCGGATGGAAACGACCCATCCTGGGCGCGCTGGAAAGTGGTGGAGAGGGTGATCGACGGGGTAACGGCTCCGGTCGCCGGGTCTGCGGCGCGCCCGGCGTGGACAGCGGTCGTCTCGATGTGCATGAGGATTTTTCCTTCATGAATTGGGGGGATGCACAGGCGTCACTCTAACGGAACACCTACACCATTATGCTATACTATCGCGCATTGCAGGTTGAGTCCGCTCACAATCGAGGCGAGCATGTTCAAGAATCTCGTCACTGCTGTAGTCGGTGACCCCAAAGCGCGGGCGATCAAGGCATACCGCGCCGTCGTCGAACAGATCAATGCCCTGGAACCCGCGATGCAGCGCATGACGGATGCCGAACTGCGCGGGATGACGGACAAATTGCGTGCCCGCATTCAGGCGGGTGAAACGGTGCAGGATGTGCTGGTCGAGGCGTTCGCAGTGGTGCGTGAGGCTGCCGTCCGCGCGATCGGTCTGCGCCACTACGACGTACAGCTCATCGGCGGTATGGTGCTGAACGAGGGCAAGATCGCCGAGATGAAGACGGGCGAAGGCAAGACGCTGGTCGCCACCACTGCGCTCTATCTCAATGCGCTGACGGGCAGGGGCGCGCATCTGGTGACCCCCAACGATTACCTGAGCAAGGTCGGCGTGCAGCAGATGGGTCCCATCTACCATTTCCTGGGCATGAGCGTCGCCGTCATCCAGAACATGGGGGGAGACCCCAACGGCGGCTCCTACATGTATGACCCCGATTACCCCTCCAACGATGCCCGCTTCCAGAACCTCCGCCCGATCAGCCGCCGTGAGGCGTATTACGCCGACATCACCTATGGCACGAACAACGAGTTCGGCTTTGACTACCTGCGCGATAACATGGTGGTCGAGGTCGGGCAGATGGTGCAGCGCGACCTGCACTTCGCCATCGTGGACGAGGTGGACAACATCCTGATCGACGAGGCGCGCACCCCGCTGATCATCAGCGGTCAGGCGGACGAACCGTCTGACCTGTACCGTAAGTTCGCCGCGATCGTCCGCACGCTCAAGCCGAGCAGCCCGGAGAGCGTGGAGGATGAGGAAGGCGAACCCGATGGCGATTACGTGATCGACATCAAGGATCGCGTCGCCTACCTGACCGATGCGGGCACGGAGCGCGTCGAGCGGGCGCTGGGCATCGAAGGGCTGTATACGCCCGAACATGCCGACATGATCCCCTATCTGGACAATTCGCTGCGCGCCCATGCCCTGTATCACCGCGACAAGGAATACGTGGTCGATGATGGGCAGGTGGTCATCGTCGATGAGTTCACGGGGCGTCTGATGGTGGGGCGGCGCTTCTCGGAAGGGCTGCATCAGGCGATCGAGGCGAAGGAAGGGGTGGAGATTCGCCGCGAAAACCTGACGATGGCGACGATCACCTTCCAGAACTTCTTCCGCATGTACAAAAAACTGGCGGGCATGACCGGTACGGCGATGACCGAGGCGGAAGAATTTGAGAAGATCTATAACCTCGACGTGGTGGCGATCCCGACCCACCGCTCGATGATCCGCAAGGACTACGAAGACCTGATCTACGCCACTGAAGCTGCCAAGTTCAACGCGATCATCGAAGAGATCAAGGCGCGTCAGGAGACCGGGCAGCCTGTCCTCGTCGGTACGGTGGCGATCGAGACGAGCGAGCGCCTGAGCAAGGCGCTGACGAAGGCGCGCATCAAACATGAGGTGCTGAACGCCAAACAGCACGAGCGCGAGGCGGACATCATCGCCCAGGCGGGGCGTCCCGGTATGGTGACGATCGCCACCAATATGGCGGGGCGCGGTGTCGATATTCTGCTGGGCGGCAACCCGGAAGGCATCGCCCGCGAGCGCCTGAAGAAAGAGGGCAGAGACGTCACTCAGGTTCCACCGGAGGAGTTCAAGGCGCTGGTGGCGCAGATCGCCCGCGAGATCGAGCCGGACAAGCGCAAAGTGGTCGAGAGCGGCGGGCTGTTCGTGCTGGGCACAGAACGCCATGAGGCGCGGCGCATCGACAATCAGCTTCGCGGTCGTGCCGGACGTCAGGGTGACCCAGGCGAAACCCGCTTCTACCTCAGCCTCGAAGACGACCTGATGAAGCGCTTCGGCGGGGATCGCGTCAAGGGTGTGATGCAGTGGGCGAAAATCCCCGAAGACGAGCCGATCGAACACAATATCATCACCCGGTCGATCGGGCAGGCGCAGGTTCGTGTTGAGGGTTACAATTTTGATATGCGAAAGCGCGTTTTGGAATATGATGATGTGGTGAACAAGCAGCGCACCGTCATCTATGCCCAGCGCCGTGAGGTGCTGACCAAAGCGTCGCTGCGTGACGAGTTCCTGGAAATTCTGGACAACATGGCGATGGCGGTCATCGATGAGATCGCTTTTGATGAAGGCGCCCCGGATACCTGGGACATGACCGCGCTGCATCGTCAGTTGTTCACGGTGTTCCCCGTCCCGGCGCATCTCACGCCTGAGAAGCTGGAGACGTACACCACGCTGGATGAGCTTGAAGAAGCGGTGAGCGCGGCGGTCATCGAGGCATACGACCGCAAGACTGCCGAGCTGGGCGAGGAGGTGATGCGGCGGGTCGAGAAGTACGTGATGATCAACGCCATTGACTTCTACTGGCGGCGGCATCTGACTGACCTCGACGTGCTGCGCGAGGGCATCGGCTTGATGGCGCTGGCGCAGCGCGACCCGCTGGTCGAATACAAGCGTGAAGCGTTCGCCATGTGGGAGGCGCTGCAAGGGGAAATCCGCACGCGCGCCGCGCTGGACATTTTTCGCGTTCAGGTGAACACCCAGGCGCAGATGCAGCGTGTGTTGCAGCGCACCACGCCGCAGCGGGTGCAGGCGCTTCGCCCAGGCGCAGCGCCGGAGAGCAAGCCGGAACCGGTCCGCAAGACAGGGGCGAAGGCGGCTTTGGGACGGAACGATCCCTGCTGGTGCGGCAGCGGCAAGAAATACAAAAACTGCCACTGGAAGCAGGATCAGGTCGGCGTGAAGGAAGGCTGACGCGGCGCATTCACCTTCCATCACGCGCGACATTGCAGGGGGCATGTGCCCCTGATATGGTCGGGTAAGATGTGAAGGTGAACCCTCGATGAGCAACGGTGCATTCAGTCAACTGCTGACCCTGTACACATGGTTTCTGCTGGCGGCGTTCATCGCCTTTTTCATGCTCATCGCCCGTTTCTACGGGCGATTTGCCAAAGAGCGGACGTATTTCCTGCTCTTCCTCGTGCCGATCACGTTGTTTGGCATTGATGCGGTGCGGCAGACGCGGCTGAAAATGGTCGATGATCACGTCGGGCTGATCTTAGGGGCGATCGCCGGGCTGGTGCTGATGGGGTTGGCGCTGTGGCTGCATCACCGCATGACGGTGGGGCGGCGGATGAACGGGCTGGATGGCGAACGATGATCGCGCTGGTGACGCTGATCGCGCCGCTTTCGGTGTCGGTGGCGTGTGTGGTCATGGGGCTGCTCAGCCGTCGGCTGGGGCTGACGATGCATGTGCCGCCGTACTATCTGGGATTTTTCGTGGCGGCGGGGCTGATGCTCATCAGCGGGGCGGCGCGTGTGCTGACAGTGCTTGACCCGCCTGATGGCGCGCCTGGGCTGCTGCGGGTGGTGCTGGTGTATGGGCTGCCTGCCATTGCCCTGACGCTGGCGGTCATCCTCGCCTGGCGCTACTGGAGCTGGTTACTGGCGGAACGGTCGTGAACTCACTACAATGTGCCATGCATGGATCGGCACAGGGAGAGCGTCGGAGTCGGCATGGAAGATCGTTTGCTCAGGATGGCGCGCGCGCTGCCCAAAATCGAACTGCACCGCCACCTTGAGGGGTCGCTGCGGCTGGAAACGCTGCTGGCGATCGCTTTGGAATACGGGCTGACGCTGCCCAGCTTCTCGATGGAAGGGCTGCGCCCGTTCGTTCAGATGATGCCGGGTGAGCCGCGAAGCTGGCAGCAGTTTCTCAGCAAATTCGGCGTGCTGCGCCAGTTCTACCGTTCCAGGCAGGTCATCCAGCGCGTCACGCGCGAAGTCATCGCCGATGCCGCCGCCGACAATGTGCGCTACATGGAACTGCGCTTCACCCCTCAGGCGCTCAACAATCTGATGCACTGCGATTACAGCGACATCGTGGAATGGGTGTGCGATGCTGCCGCTGAAGCTGCGCACATGTACCACATCCAGTGTGCGCTCATCCTGTCGATGAACCGCCATGAGAGCGTCCAGATCGGCGCGGAAGTGATCGAGACGGCGATCCGCTTCCGCGAGCGCGGCGTGGTCGGTGTCGATCTGGCGGGGCAGGAAGCGAACTATCCCGCTGCGCCGTTCGCCCCGGTCTTCGAGCGGGCGCGCGCCGCCGGGCTGTATCTCACCGTCCATGCCGGGGAGTGGGCAGGTGCGGACAGCGTGCGTGAAGCGGTCGAGGTGCTGCGCCCGGATCGCATCGGGCATGGCGTGCGCGCGCTGGAGGATGCAGGCGTGGTCGATCTGCTGCGCGAACGGGGAACTGCCCTGGAAGTGTGCCCGACGAGCAATGTGGACAGCGGCACAGTGCCGGAATACGCTGCTCACCCGCTGCGTCCGCTGTACGATCAGGGTGTGCGGACGACGATCAATACCGATGACCCGCTGATCTCCAACATCACGCTCAGCGACGAGTATGCCGCCGCGATGCGTCATCTCGGTTTCACACTCGACGATCTGAAGCAGCATATCCTCGTCGCCGCTGAGTCCGCCTTCCTGCCTCAGGAGGGGCGCGCCGGGCTGGTTGAGCGCTTCACGGCTTGGTTCAGCGAAATGGGGGATGCGTCATGATCGCGCTGGGGGCGATGCGCCTGCATCTGATCGACGATTGTCATGTGCATGTGGACGCGGGCGGGGCGTTCGGGCTTGTGCCGCGTGTGCTGTGGCGCGAGATGATGCCCCCGGATGCCGAAAACCGTATTACGATGGCGCACAACGTGCTGCTGGTGCAGCATGACGGGCGCAATATCCTCATCGACGCGGGCTATGGCGACAAGACGCCGGACAAGATGCGCGCCGCGCTGATGATGACTCAGACGCGCGGCGGTGTGCCGGCGGCGCTGGCGCGGCTGGGGTTGACGCCCGACGACATCCACATCGTCATCGACACGCACCTGCACAACGATCACTGCGGTGGCAATACTCGCCGCACGGCTGACGGCGCGATCGTCCCGGTTTACCCGAACGCCGTCTACTACGCTGGCGCGCGTGAATATCACGATGCCACTCACCCCAACGAGCGCACCCGTGCCACCTACCTGGCGGAAAATTTCGTCCCGCTGGTTGAAAGCGGTCAGATGCGCCTGCTCGATGGGGGAGAGGAGATCGTCCCAGGCGTGCGAACGGTCCTCACACCTGGGCACACGCCTGGGCACATGAGCGTCATGCTGGAAAGCAATGGGGAACACGCCCTGTTCGTCAGCGACCTCGCCAGCTTCGCCATCCACTTCGAGCGGCTTGCCTGGATGACGGCGTATGACGTGGAACCGCTGGTCACGCTGGAGACGAAGCGACGCTGGCAGGCATGGGCGCTGGAGACGAACGCGCTGCTCTACTTCGTGCATGACCCCATCCGCCCCGTCGGGCGCTATGTGCGCGGGGCGGATGGCAAGGGTGTGGTCATCCCGGTCGCGGACGACTTCGCCTGATCATCCCTGGCGGCTCTGCCATTCCTCGATCGTCTGCTGAAGGTAGGCGCGCACCTGCTCGTCCGTCACATCGCCCACAGACTCAAAGAATACCCCATCCACCTCGATCGTGATGCCACCGCCTGGCGCGGAACGTACATGAATGGCGCGCCCCGGAAAATCGCCATTGGTGGCGCGCTTGTGCTGCAGGAAGGTCTCGATCGCCGCGCCGACGTTGATCGTCGGGATGTCGATCTTGGGAGGTTTGCGCCCGCGCTGCGTCTGCACCGGGGGCAGGTCTTCCAGACGGAAGCGGGGCAGGTCGCCCGGCATGGGCGTACCTGACGTGATGGGCGCAGCAGGCGGGGTAGGTGCGGCGGGGCGGCTGACCGGGGGAGGTGCGGCGGGGCTGGGCGCTGTGCCGCTGCCGCTCACTCCCAGCGCACGGAGGATGCCCGCCGCGCGCTTCTTGAAATCGGCATCGGCGTGGACGGGCGGGAAGCGGTGCGCCGTGCCGCCGATCTGGAGGATCAGCGAGCCGTCGGTGATGTCGCGCAGCACGGTCAGCACTTCGATGGCGTCTGTCGATTCGCCGTTCTGGAGGGTCAGACGATAGGCAGTGGTCGGGCGCGGTTCCGCCGGGATGACCTGTTCAGGCTGGATAGGCGTGAAGCTCTCGACGGGAGGCGGAGCAGGGGGCATCGGCGGAGCCGGAGGCGGTGTGCCTGGGTGCGCCAGTGCGTCGAGATCGGGCAGGTCGTCATCGCCAAAGCTGAGTGGAAGATCATCAGCCGGGGGCGGGGTAGAGGGAGGCATGAAGGGATTCCTTTCCTCGTGACTTGCAGCAGGTGCATACAGGGATGGGGCAGCCGCCTCATCCGCGCGGCGGGCGTTCGCTTTGCGCCTTCTTGACCATACCATAAAACTGACCGAGCCGACCAGCAGTACTCCTGACCCACAGAAGATCAGAATCAGCCCGATCGGTATCTGTCTGAAAAAATCTCCAATGCCCCCGTCCATGACTGTGCGCGCTCTCCTCGGCGAATCAATCGCGGTGCTGACATGACGGGCAGAAATGTGTGCCGCGCCCGGCAGCCCGAATTTTGACGATCGGCGTGCCACAGCGCGGGCATGGCTGCCCAGCCTGATCATACGCCGAGAAATGATTTTGCGCTTCCCCGGTCGTGCCATCCGGTTTGCGATACCAGTTGATACTCGCGCCTTCATAGTCGATGCCCGCCGCCAGCGACTCGCGCAGCGCGATGTAGAGCGCGCCGATCTGCGCCTCGGTGAGCGCATCCGCCTGGGTGAGCGGGTGGATGCGCGCCCGCCACAGCGACTCGTCGGCATAGATGTTGCCGACCCCCGCCACGAAGGTCTGATCGAGCAGTAGTGCCTTGATCGCCTTGCGGTGACGCACCAGCCGCGCGCGCATCACCTCCAGCGTGAAGGCATCCTCCAGCGGTTCGGGACCGAGATCGTGCGTCAGCTCATCCAGCGTACCGACGAGGGCGACGAAGCCGAACTTGCGCGCATCGCTGAAGCGAAGCTGCTGTCCGCCGTCGAGGTCGAGGCGAAAATGCACCCAGCGATCGGCGTCGTGTGTCTGGTGGGCGGCTATGACGTACAGCCGCCCGGTCATTTTGAGATGCACGACCAGCAGGTCGTGGTCGAGGTGGCACACGATGTATTTGGCGCGCCGTTCGACCGCACGGAAGGTCTGCCCGGCGATGCGCGCGGCGAACGAGTCTGGGTCTGGGGTGCGGATGGTTTTGCCCCAGTCATACCAGATCGCGCCCGCCACGCGCCCGATGAGTGGGGCGCGCAGCCCGCGTACCACTGTTTCGACTTCGGGCAGTTCAGGCATCGTCGGCGCTGCTCAGATGGTGCTGACGCAGGAAATCCCACAGGATGGGGGTGGCATCGAAGTCAATCCGGGTGAGACCGACGATGAACTCAGGCAGCACCAGCCCGCCCGACCACGTGTGCCCGCCATCTTCGACGGCGTACAGGATGACCGAAGCATCGTCTTCGCAATCCGTCCATTGATGCACCACGACGCGCGGGATGGTGGGATCGGGCATGACGCTGCTCGTGCGGCAGCCGTTGCGTGCCGCCCATTCCGCCGCCCACTCTTCGATCGGTGGCAGCGCTACGGGGGTGGTTTGCCCGCCCGAATAGGGGACGATTGGGTCTTCCATGCCGTGCATGGAGATGACCGGGACGGGGCGCGTCGGCTGGCAGGCGAGCAGCGGGCTGTACGCCCCGCCCATCGTGCCGATCGCGGCGATGCGATCGGAGAGCTCGCAGGCGAGGCGGTTGCTCATGCCGCCGCCATTGCTGAACCCGGTGGCGTAGACGCGCGCCGGATCGATACAGTAGGTCGCCAGCAGGTTGTCGAGCAGGTCGCTGAAGAACTGCACATCGTCGGCGGCGAAGAAGGCGTTATTGTTCTGCTGCATCCCGCCGCCATTCCAGCGCAGTGGGACGCCCGTCCCCTGTGGATACACGCTGATGAAGTTTTCCTGTTCGCCCAGCACCTCCCAGCGCGCAAAGCCCATGTGCTGGCGCGGATTGGAAGCGAAGCCGTGCATACTGAAGACGAGCGGCAGCGGAGTCGTGCCATCGTAGCCCGATGGGATGAAGACGATGAACGGACGATTGAGTTCGCCTGATGGAAGGCTCCTGACGATCTCACCCGCACGGGCGGGCTTGGCAGGGGTGCAGGCAGGGGAAGCGGTGTCCTGTGCATGAGTGGTTGCCCATACCCCGGTGAACGCGATCAGCAGAAGAAACGAAAACCAGCGTGCTGTTTGGCGCAGCATAATCCCTCACTTGATGGTAAACAGATGAAGAAAGCACAGGTGACATCTCTATCATAGATCGTCTGCTTCAGCCGAAGATGAGTGATTTTTTCTTTGGAAATCGATTCCAGAACAGGTTGCAAGCCATTGAAAATGCGTTATACTGTTTTGTGCAAGGCAATGATGGAAAATGAAAGTTTCTTTTTGGTGGAGTGAAAAACAGGGCGTTGTTTTCAGTTCGCCGACGCCATGTCAGATGTGAAGGAGGTGCAGCGGCATTCAACCCGGTCAGACCCTCAACAATTTGCGGCAGGGCAGACAGAATGATTTGGTTTTCAGGAGATTTTTCTCATGCGTAAACTGGCAGTACTCTTCATCGTGATCGCCATTACCCTGCTGGGTGCATCCCTCACCACCGCGCAGGATCAGCCGTTTGCAGGCGTAACCATCGACGTGCTGACCTTCACCGGTCCGCAGATCGCCGAGCCGCTTCAGCGTCGTGCGCCCGATTTTCAGGCACTGACCGGGGCGACCGTCAACGTCGTCACCGTGCCGTTCTCCGACCTGTATCAGACGATCCTGACCGACCAGGCGACGGGCACGAACAGCTATGAAGCGTTCGTGTTCGCCCCGCAGTGGATGGGCGACTATGTTGTGCCCGGCTATCTGGAAGACCTGACGGATTACATCGCGGCGGATGCTGACATCGCCTGGGATGACGTCGGGCAGTTCTTCCGCGAATTCTCGTCCACCTATCAGGGGCGCACCTACACCATCCCGCTCGATGGGGACTTCCACATGGTCTACTACCGTATCGACGTGCTGGATCAGCTCGGCATGATGCCCCCGACCACGTGGGATGAGTATCTGGCGATCGCTGAAGCCGCCAACGGCATGGACATGAATGGCGACGGCACGGGCGACTTCGGGTCGTGCATCGCCAAGAAGCGTGGTGAGCAGGGCTACTGGTGGATTTACAGCATCGCCGCGCCCTTCCTCCAGACGAATGGCACATCGCAGGGTGCATTCTTCGATACTGAAACCCTCGAACCGCTGACGAACAACCCAGGCTTCATCCGCGCGCTGGAAATCTACGCCGCGACCAACCAGTTTGGCCCGCCGGATGAACTGAGCATTGGCGTGGGCGATACGCGCGGTCTGTGGACGGCGGGACGCTGCGCGCTGACCATCGACTGGGGCGACATCGGTTCGCTGGCGGTGGAAGAAGGGTCGCGCGTGAACGGGCTGACCGGCGCGGTGATCACCCCCGGTACGACTGAGGTGTTCGATCGCGCTTCGGGCGAGATGGTGACCTGCACCGACATGACCTGCCCGAACCATATCGGCGGCGTCAACCATGCCCCGTATGCGGCGTTCGGCGGCTGGTCGGGCGGTGTGAGCGCGGCAGCGGATGATCTGGTCAAGCAGGCGGCGTTTGCCTTCTTCTCGTACATGACGCAGCCGGCGCAGTCGAATGTGGACGTGACGATCGGGCGGACGGGCTTCAACCCGTATCGCATCAGCCAGTTTGAAGACCTGAGCAACTGGCTGGCGGCGGGCTTCAGCGAAGAAGCAGCAGCCAACTATCTGGGCGCGATCAACGCCAGCCTGAGCAGCCCGAACATGGTGCTTGACCTGCGCGTGCCGCAGAACCAGCGCTATCAGCAGGTGGTGCTGGACGAAGTGCTGGCGCGCTTCCTGGCGGGCGAACTGACGGCAGAAGAGGCGGCAGAAGAGATCGCAATGCGCTGGAACGAGATCAGCGATGAGCTGGGGCGTGACGCGCAGCTTGAGGCATACCGCGCGACTCTGGGCATTCGCGGCGGCAACTGATCGCGGTCGCTGAACCGACTGAGGAGGGGCATGGCAGATGCCGTGCCCCTTTCTGCTTTCCCCTGTCCACGCTGACCCGTGATCGATCTGTGATGGAGTGATCAAAGCACATGGCTGTCGTCAATCGCGCGCGCGACGCCGCCGCAGCCCGAACCGCCCCGCGCAGCCTGTCCACTCTGCTGGATGACGCCGCGCCGCACGTGCTGCTGCTGCCTGCTGTCCTCATCGTGCTGGTTTTCGCTTTGTTTCCGCTGTTCGTCTCGCTTGGGCTGTCGTTCTCCCGCTTCCAGTTCGTGCGCGGCGGGTTCGACATCTCGTGGGTGGGGCTGGCAAATTACAACAAGCTTTTTTTTGGCAGCGAACAGCGTAACCTGCTGGGGCGCTTCACGCAGTTGGGCGAACTCAGCCTGCCCGCCTGGCTGATCTTCGGGGCGGTGGTGCTGGCGCTGCTTTATTTCTTCTTTCAGTATGTGACGAGCAAACGGCGGACGATCTTCGGCACGATCATGCGCGTGCTGGTCATGGTCATCATCGGTGCTGTGGCGCTGCTGTTTGTCTCGACCCTGACGGGGCGGGGCATCCCAGGCACGCTGACCGTGACGCTGATGATCGTGTTCGGGGCGGTGGCGCTCGAATACGCGCTGGGGCTGGGGCTGGCGCTGCTGCTGACGCAGAACCTGCCCGGCAAGCGCTTCTTCCGCGTGCTGTTTCTGCTGCCGATGATGATCACCCCGGTCGGCGTCGGCTTCCTGTTTCGGATGCTGACCAACACCACCGTTGGACCGCTGGAGTTCATCTGGGCGGGGCTGGGCTTGCAGAATTTCTCCATGCTCGATACCGCGCACAGCGCGCGTCTGGCGGTCATCATCGGCGATGTGTGGCAGTGGACGCCATTCATGTTCATCATCCTGCTGGCAGCGCTGGAGGGCGTCTCCAAAGAGACGATCGAGGCGTCGCTGGTGGACGGCGCGAATGGCTGGCAGGTCTTCCGCTTCATCGTCCTGCCGGAGGTCATCCCGGTCAGCACTACGGTCATCCTGATCCGCATGATCGAGGCGTTCAAGATTCTCGACATTCCCAACGTGCTGACGGGTGGGGGACCCGGCACAGCGACTGAGACGCTGACGCTGCACGCCTTCAACCGCTGGCGCTCGCTCGACCTGGGGGTGTCGTCGGCGGTAGCGTACATCCTGCTCTTCACCGTGACGTTCTGCGCCATCGTGTTCGTCAATATCATCCGCCGCCGTGTGCTGGAGGCGCTGACATGATCCGCGCGCTCACCCGACGTTCCGACCCGTTCAAGCCATCACCGATCCGGGCATTTTTCTCGTACATCTTCCTGATCGCCTGGTCGCTGGTGGTCATCTTTCCGCTCTACTGGCTGTTCACGACCTCATTCAAATCGCCCGCCGACGTCAACAACGGACCGCTGTACGTGCCATTCGTCGATTTTCAGCCCAATCTCGACACGTGGCAGGAGCTGCTGATCACGCAGGGCAATTTCGTGCTGCGCCCATATACCAACACGATCGTCATCGCGGCATGGGCGTCGGTGCTGGCGCTGATCATCGGCGCATCGGCATCGTATGCCCTGACGCGCTTCACCTATGCCCCGAAGACAGCGCTCATCCTGCTCGGACTGTTCTGCGCGATCGGTGTGGCACTGCTGGCGCTGGCGGGTGTTCCCTGGCAGATCGGACTGGCGGCGATGATCGGCGTGTTCGTCATCCTGTCGATCCCGATCGGCAAACGCTTCAGCGCGGCGATCGGCAACAATGACATCGCCTTCTGGCTCGTCAGCCAGCGAATGCTGCCGCCCGTCGCCGTCATCCTGCCGATCTACATCATGTACCAGCAGCTGGGGCTGCTGAACACGCATACGGGCATGATCATCATCTACACGGCGGTGCATCTGCCGCTGGTGGTGTGGTTCATGCGCGATTATTTCAGCGGCATCCCGATCGAACTGGAAGAGAGCGCCTTCATCGATGGAGCGTCGCGCTATACCGTGCTGTGGCGCATCGTGCTGCCGCTCTCTGTGCCTGGGCTGATCGCCACCTTCCTGATCGTGCTGGTGTTCGCGTGGAACGAATATACGCTGGCGCTCTTCCTGACGGGCGCAGAGACCCAAACCATGCCATTGCTGGTGGCGGCGCAGAACGCCACGCGCGGTCCGCAGTGGTGGAACATCTCGGTACTGGTCTCGCTCATGCTCGCGCCGATCATCGTGCTGGCGCTGGTGCTGGAGCGCTACATCGCGCGCGGCATCCTGGTAGGCGCGGTCAAGGGTTAGAAACCTCACCCCCAGCCCCTCTCCAAAGGAGGGGCTGTTTCTTCTGCATGACAAGGCATGGCATAGGCAGGCGGTTACCCGGCGATTGCCCTGTGCTGCGGGCATTGATCGTTTCTCCCGCTATCGCTCACGGTTTGTGCATCGTGCCTTAAGGCGAAACCCCTGTTTTTCCCTGCATACGTATTGCCGGATTAATGTTTCACCAATACAGCGGTGTTATATTGCTATTTAACATCAGCAAAAATAGGCGTAAGTGGTGGAAGGTGTAACTCGTCTATTGGTCAAGCGTCAGTCCTGTTCGCCCGATGGCGTGTGGACAGGTAGATGCAATCTCTCGTAAGGTGGTGTAGAGCAATGCCTGGTCACAACGCAAGTAATGGCAGTAGCCCAGAGGAGCGGCAGTCATACGCGGATGAATTCCGCGAATTACTGGAAACGTCTTTTGCTTACCTGCCGCCGCAGCGCGGTGAAATCCGCAATTCGATCATCCTGCAAATCGATCGCCGTGAGGTGATCGTCGATCTGGGCGCGAAGCGCGACGGGATCGTCCCGGTCAGCGATCTGGAACGCCT
The DNA here is from genome assembly GCA_964614405.1 of uncultured Pleurocapsa sp. Classification (GTDB taxonomy): domain Bacteria; phylum Chloroflexota; class Anaerolineae; order Aggregatilineales; family Phototrophicaceae; genus Flexifilum. Next base: position 4,704 of record CAZTLS010000059.1, on the reverse strand, counting down.
CGACCCGAAGTTCCGGGAAAGCCTGCGCGTGGGCGCGGAAATCCCGGTGTACGTCCTCAATCCGCGCGATCAGGATGATAACCTGATCGTCTCGATCAATATGGGGTTGCAGCAGTACGACTGGGAAAAGGCGCGCGCCCTGCTGCAAAGCGAGGAAGTCGTCGAAGTGACCATTAAGGGACACAATCGCGGCGGCATCCTCGTCAGCTGGAATCGGCTGGAGGGGTTCATCCCCAGTTCGCACCTCGTCACGACGGGTCCGTCAGGCGGGCGCGACACGTGGGATGAGCTGATCGGCACAGCGCTGGTCGTCAAGGTGATCGAGGTCGATCAGGCGCGGCGTCGGCTGATCTTCAGCGAGCGCGAAGCGCAGCGCGAATGGCGCGCCCAGCAGAAGGCGCGTCTGCTGTCTGAACTCAAAGAAGGCGATCGCGTGCGCGGCACGGTCACCGGGCTGCGTGATTTCGGTGCGTTCGTCAACCTGGGCGGCGCAGACGGCTTGATCCATGTCAGCGAACTGGCGTGGCATCGCGTCGATCACCCGCGCGATGTGCTGAAGGTGGGCGACAACATCGAGGTGTACGTCCTCAGCCTCGACAAGAATACCAATCGCATCGCGCTCAGCCGCAAGCGGCTGCTGCCCGATCCCTGGGATGTGGCGCAGTCGCGCTATCACGAAGGGCAGATGGTCGAGGGCGTCGTCACCAACGTGGTCGATTTCGGGGCGTTCGTCGCGCTCGACGACGGGTTGGAGGGGCTGCTGCATCTCAGCGAGATGGGCGATGGCTCGCTCAAAGAGCCGCACAGCTACGTCAAGAAGGGCGACCGCCTCAGCCTGCGCATCAGCCATCTTGAGCCGGAGAAGCGCCGCGTCGGGTTCACCCAGCGCTGGGGCGGTGATGCGCCTGTGCCCGTCCCGAACGGGTCGCACGCCGAAGCCGGGCTGAACGGTTCTGCCGCGCCGGAGGCGACCCCCGCCGTGACCGAAACCGCAGCATCCGACGACGCGCCAGCAGTGGAGTAAACCTCACCGGATTTGCCAGTCATCCTCAAACCCCTGTCCAACAGACAGGGGTTTTTCATGGCTCTCGTACCCCACTGGGCGGCATGGTTTGGCGCTGCACAGCGCGCGCGGCGTGCGTTACTATTGTGGGCATCTGTGTGACACATATTGCTGAGGATGACATCACGCCATGACCGACGAACGCGATTTTCTGGTGCGCGGGGCGCTTGAGGCGATCGACCCTGATGTGCATGAGCTGATCCGCCTGGAGACGGCTCGGCAGGAGCGCTATCTGATCCTGATCCCGTCTGAAAGCACCGTGCCCCACGCGGTGCGCGAGGCGCTCATGTCCTCGTTCCACAACCTGTACGCTGAGGGCTACCCGCTCGACGAGACGCGCACCATGTCCGAAGCGGACATCCTCGATTACGGGCTGCGCCTGCCTGAATACCGCCGCAAAGCGGACAAGCGTTATTACAAAGGCACGGAATACGCCGATGTGGTCGAATCGCTGGCGCGCCGCCGTGCCGCCGAACTGTTTGCCACGCCGGATGCGCCCGCCGACTCGCTGTTCGTCAATGTGCAGCCGCTTAGCGGTGCGCCCGCCAACAGCGCCATCTTCAGCGCGCTGCTCAACGTTGGCGACACCTTCATGGGCATGGACCTGCTGGTCGGCGGACATCTGACGCACGGCAGCCCGGTGGCGCGCAGCGGTAAGCAGTACAACGCGGTTGGCTACACCATCGATCCGGTGACGGAGAAGCTCGATTACGACCAGATCATGGCGCAGGCGCAGCAGGTGCGCCCGAAGCTGATCATCGCGGGCTACACCAGCTATCCGTATGCCCCGGACTGGAAAAAGTTCCGCCAGATCGCCGACAGCGTAGGGGCGATCCTGATGGCAGACGTGTCGCACGTCGCCGGGATGATCGCGGCGGGCGCGTACCCCACCCCGGTCGGCATTGCCGATGTGGTGAGTTTCACCACGCACAAGACACTCAACGGTCCGCGCGGGGCGATCATCATCACCCATCGTGCCGACATCGCCGCGAAGGTCGATCGCGCGGTTTTCCCTGGCGAACAGGGCGGACCGCACGTCAACCAGATCGCGGCGCTGGCGGTGGCGCTCAAACTGGCGACGACCGATCGTTTCCGTCGCTTGCAGCACCAGACAGTCGCCAATGCCGCGCGGCTGGCGGAGCGGCTGGCGGCGCGCGGGCTGCGGATCGCCTACGGCGGCACGGATACCCACATGCTGCTGGTCGATTGCAAGAGCATCGTGGGGCGTGACGGCACGACTCTGACCGGGGATATGGCGGCGCGCATCCTCGACCTGGCGGGCATCGTCCTCAACCGCAACACTGTCCCCGGCGATCCATCGGCGCTGCGCGCGTCGGGCATCCGCCTGGGCACGCCCTGGATCACGCAGCGCGGGTTTGGCGATGCGGAGATCGACGCACTGGGCGACATCATCGCCGATGTGCTGACCGCGTGCGAACCGTTCAGCTATGCGGGTAAGAAGCGCCCTGAAGCGCGCGCCAAAGTCGATTATGCTGCGCTGGAACGCGCTAAGATCGCAGTGCGCGAACTGGCGGCGTCGGTCGGCATTGATACGGCGGTGGGTGAGGTGGGCTATCCGCATGTCAGCTATGCCGACCGCGAACCGACTGGTGCGGGCACGCTGAGCGTGCGCGGCGAGAATGAGGCAGCGGTGCGCGCCTTCCTCGGCGTTGCGCTCACGGCAGAGGTGACGACCCTGGCAGCGGGTGAGCTTCGCCCGACCTTCATCCTCGGCAGGGACGGGGCGGAGATCGCGCGTGGGCTGATCGGCTGGGACGGCGAACGGGCGCTGCTGCACCTGACGGCGAATGTCGGTGCGGCGGCGAACTGGCTGCGCGCGCTGAGCGACGGCTTCGCCCTGTTCGATGATTCCGACCCGTATGCCAAACTGCCTGGGTACGTCGAGGTGCTGGTGCATCCGCTGGCCATCGACGCCGCCGTGCTGGAGTCGGGGTTCAACCCCGCTGCCGCTATCGCTGACAAGCCGTATGCGGTTGGACTGCGCGCGCGTTCGTCGTCTCAGGAAGCGCTGCCCGTCTTCACATGGGACGAACCGTCTGATGTGCCGCTCAAACATACGCCGCTGCACGCCCTGCATCTGGCGAAGGGCGCAAAGATGGCTCCGTTTGCCGGGTATGATATGCCGCTCTGGTATGCCTCGGTGAGCGAGGAACACAAGGCGGTGCGGACGGGCGCAGGCGTGTTCGACGTGACGCACATGGGCGTGTTCGATGTGTGCGGTGCGGCGGGGCTGGCGTTCCTGGAGGCGGTGACGACCAATGAGGTGGCGTCGCTGGCGGTGGGCGAGTCGCATTACACCTACCTGCTCGACATCGAGGGCGTGCCGCTCGATGACCTGATGATCTACCGCGTGGCGGCGGATCGGTGGCTGGTGGTGGTCAATGCCTCGAACAATGACAAAAACTGGGCATGGCTGAACGCTGTCCGTGCCGGCACGGTGCAGATCGACCCGGCACGCCCGGCGGCGCGCTTCGGCCCGGGCGAACATGTCACGCTGCGCGACCTGCGCGATCCGTCGGCGGGCGCAGATCAGCGCGTCGATCTCGCCCTGCAGGGACCGAAGAGCAAAGACATCCTGCGCGCACTGGGCGGCGAGAATGCCGATACCGATCGGGTGCTGGCGCTGACCTGGGCGGGCGTGACGACGGCGCACCTCGGCGGCTTCGACCTGATCGTCTCGCGCACGGGTTACACCGGGGAGCGGGTGGCGTATGAGCTGTTCGTACACCCCGATCAGGCGGCTGCCCTGTTCGAGCGGCTCATCGCGCTGGGCGCTGCCCCGTGCGGCTTGGCGGCACGCGACAGCCTGCGGACGGAGGCGGGGCTGCCGCTGTATGGTCATGAACTGGGTGGCGAACTGCGTCTCGCACCAGGCGATGCTGGGTTCGGGACGTATGTCAAGCTGTGGAAGCCGTTCTTCGTCGGCAAGGCGGCGTATCTGGCGCACGAGGCGGCGCGCACGCGCGAGGTGGTGCGCTTCCGGCTGGATACCAAAGGGGCGCGCCCGGCACACCCAGGCGATCCCGTCGTCAGCGCGGACGGGACGGCGCTCGGCGTGGTCACGTCGTGCAGCATCGACACCGACGGTTTCCAGACCGGGCAGGCGTGGATCGAGCAGTCGGCGGGCGATGCCGACACGCCGATCGCCGTGCTGTGCGGTTCAGAACGGGCGCGGAGCATGGGACGCACGCCGACCCCCGAAGCCGCACGGGTGGTGTCGCGCTTCCCGGTGAAGAAGAAGTGATCGGCTGAGCGGGTTCACAGGTTTATGTGACGCGCCAGTCACCGTGATGGAAATGGCGTGTTTATGTACACCTCATGAGGATGAAAAAAGCGAAGGGAGATACGATCTGTCTCCCTTCGTTCTTTGTGGACAACTATCGATATTGAACAGGCGTATCGCTGTAAAATCGGCTGCATGACATACAATTCGTCAGATTGACAGCCCCTGCATATTGTATACAATATGCAGAGAAAGAAGTCTGACCCATCTGTTTTACTTTTAAGCCACAATCCAAATGTCGTCCAACGAATGACGCAGGCGTTGTCCCAGCTGCGACACGATCTGCAGGGACGAGACCTGTCTCGTCCGCGTGCGCGAAATCTTTCGACCACTGGCT
>CAZTLS010000058.1:0-23604 GCA_964614405.1 uncultured Pleurocapsa sp. | reverse complement strand
CGCTTGTGTACAACCTGCACCGTTAGGTTGTCCCTTTTATCTTCGCAACTGAGCATATTGACTTGATAATGATTTTAAGTTAGTATTTGACTGTATTCATTTCGAGGGGAAGCTAATGTCTCTGGTTGGCCAGAAGATCGACGGATACCACGTCCAGTCGGAACTGGGCAAAGGTGGCATGGGCGTCGTTTATAAAGCTTCAGGCAGGGGAAGGACTGTCGTCATCAAGGCGATGCTGCCTGAGGTCGCCAAGGACGACCGCGCCAAACAGCGCTTCATGCGTGAAGCTGAGGTTCTCAAAGGGTTATCTGACCCAGCTCACAAGAATATCGTTACCGTTTATGGATACGGCGCAGTCCCGCCACGCAGAGAAATCTTTTACATCATCATGGAATACGTCGATGGGGGGGATTTAGAGAAATACAGCCAAACGCATGTACTCCGCGTTGCTGACATGCTCGCCATACTCGAACAAGTCGCCGGGGCGCTGGACTACGTTCATGCACGAGACATCGTACATCGTGACCTCAAGCCGCAAAATGTACTGATGATGGCTTCCGGCACGCCTAAATTGAGCGATTTTGGTCTGGCACGTGTGGACGATCAGCGCGGGATCAGCCGCTACGGCGATCGCATGACCGGAACGCTGATTTACATGGCGCCCGAGCAGTTCAGCACTTCGCGCGTCGAAGCGCCAGCTGACCGCTACGCATTTGCTGTGATGAGCTATTACCTGCTGCTGGGGGCGTTTCCCTATCCGCTGGAGCAGATGCAAAATGAGGGGCTGCTCTTCCAGTGGATCGCCGTCAACTCGCCGCTGCCTGCGACGAGTCGTAATCCGAATTTGCCTCGCTCAGTGGATGATGTATTCTTCGTCGGGCTTGCCAAAAGCCCCGATGAGCGCTATCGAAGCTGTATGGAGTTCGTCCGCGATCTGTCTCGCGCCTATCGCGGTCAGGATTTAGTCGCCCTGCCCAGTATCGTCAACGCAGCAGGGGGGCTGGGTGGAGAAGGCGTTAGCGCGCATGAGGTCGACACCTGGAGCGCCAGCGGCAAAATCCGGGATGCACAGCAGGCTGCTGAAGTGCTGACTGTCGCTGCGCTGCTGTTCGGAATAGCTGTCGCGGATGCAGGCATCCGCATGATCGGTCGAAGCGTGGCGGAACGGCTCGATCTGCGCGAACAGGTGCGCGTCTATTACACCATTGCGGAAGTGCTGAGCGCAGAACTCAGCATTCCGATCGCTGAAGCCTTCCTGCTCGTGCTTCAGCTCACCTCCGATGAGGGCGAAGTGATCCTCAAAAAGATCCCGCGTCAGTTTGAGCTGCCAACAGTGAGCGTCTCGCTAGACGCTGCGCGCAGGGTGCTGTTGCGTGTGCAGGTGACGTACAAGTACGAAAGTGCGTTTGCGGATGTAGAGTGCGAGACGGAAATTTATTATCTTGCCAGCGGTGCTCCAAAACGGCGGATTGTCACTGATACCCTCAAGTGGGAGCGGCTCCCCTTTGACATCCGAGAAAACTTCATCCGCAAACGGGAAAACGTTCAATTTAAGGTTTACCCTGGGGCATAGAGGATCATGAGCGCATCCGACAGCAGCAGCAGCGCTGGCGCTGGGTATTGGATTGTAGCTGTTATCGGTCTGGTTGGCATCGGCATAGTCGTCTTGTTCATCTTCTGGCGCCTAATTCTGCGCTGGGCGCACAACAGTCTCATCCCCTGGATCCGCAGCCAGAATCTCCCTAGGCTGGAGGAGATCGCCACAGATGCACTCGTCTTCCTCGATCGAGCACGCTCAGCTGTCACTGACCTGGCGCGTCGTGCATGGGAGGCGTGGAAAAAACTGCGCACGCTGCTCGTCAGCCAGGTGATGCGTTTTCGCAAAGTCTCCGGGACGACTCGTGTGGTCAGCAGCGTCGAAAACTGGATACGTGAACCGCGAGACACTAACGTGGTCAACCATCAGGTGATGGAAGCGAATGTGAATTGGAACGAACTGCCTTCAGATGTATTGATAGCGCTCATCGAACGCGGGGAATATACTGTCGATGTGGTTGATGCGCGTGAGCGAGAATTCATGGAGATGGGGTACACAAGCTGATGACCAATAAAAAGGCATCATCAGAGAATAAGGTCGCGCGTGCTGCGCTCATGGTCGGTGCGGTGGCAATGTGGGCAGGATTTGAGTTCTTCAAGCATCTTCTCAACCAGCTGAGCGGCAGCGGGACGCGTGACCTGGCGAACGTGGCGCTGCGCGATGCCGTGATCGGCGCGATTGCCGATCGGCTTGATCTGCCATCGGCAACTGTGCGCCGCGTACTGGAAGAACCGGAACGCGATCGTGCGCTCTTCGAGAAAATCCGCAAAGCGATCGCACGGGTAGAAGTGACTTTCCAGAAACCCCGTGAAAACGGCGAAAAGCCCGTCCCTGTAGTCCTGAAAATTTACTGGGATCAGAGGGATTCGACGCTAATCGCGCAGGATTGGCCCCTCGCGCTGCTTCCGCCTGAGGTCCGCGATCTGCTAGGCAAGCAGCGTTCGGTGATGGTGGAGTGGGAATTACCTGATTTCGAGAGCCTGTGAGTTGAGCGGAGTGAGGAGTGAGCAAATGGCGGACTGGGGCAAGATTTTACTGGCTATAGCGGCAATTGGCACAGCCGTTGCTGTGACCGCTTGGGTTGCATATGAATGGGCGAAGCGCAAAGTGCAGGAGTGGCTGGAAGCACAAGGCTTGCAGCTCACATGGCTGCAACGCGTGATCGTGCAGTATGAGCGCACTGTAAGTGGCATTATAGCAACGGTGTTTGTGAACGGCAAAACGCTCGCCCCGGATGCTTATGCCCCAGTAGCACAGCAGACATACACCAGCACCAGCCAAATTCAGGAAGAGAAAGTCCGCGCAGCGCTGAATGCCGGGCAGGCGGTTGTCGCCAAAGACGTGACGCCCATGTTCTCCTAGAGCTGGTCAAAGAGCAGACAGCGCGTCTGTTGAGGGAAAATCGTCCTGTTCTGTGTCCAGGGAGGACGATTTTTTGATCGATCGCGTCCCTTTTCTTTACTCATATGCGGAGACACCCCGATCATGGCTAATCGTCCCTGGAAAATTCTCAATGATGATGCGCGCGCCAAAGAGCAGGAAGCGCTCAACGCTGCGCTAGATGACAAGCTCGATGCCCTGCACGAAGCACAGAAAGAGCGCAGCCGACGTGCCGATGTGCCTTCACCAGGCGAGGATCAGATGGGGCGCATGGAGATGTTCATCGCGGAAGAGCCGCGCCGCAGTCTGGATGATCTGGTTGTCACAGCAGTGACGCTTCAGCAGATCAAGGACATGCTGGCAAAGGTCAGGCATCAGCACACGCTGTATGAGGTGTGGAACCTGCGCCGCATCGATCCGTACGGCGCGCGCACCGCCATCAATTTGTACGGTCCGCCTGGCACAGGCAAGAGTTTCACTGCCGAGGCGATCGCGCACTACCTCGGTAAGCGGATCATCCGCGTCAATTATGCCGAGATCGAGTCGAAGTACGTTGGCGACACCCCGAAAAATATCAAAGCGGCGTTCGCCAAAGCCAAAGCGGAAGACGCGGTCATCTTTTTCGATGAAGCGGATTCGATCCTGGGACGTCGCATGACCAACGTCACTCAGAGCGCCGATCACGGTGTCAATGTCTCTCGCTCGGTCATGCTGCTCGAACTCGATCGGTTTGAAGGGATCACGCTGTTCGCCACTAACCTGGCATCGAACTACGATGCTGCTTTCGTCCGTCGTATCCTCGGTCACATTGAAATGCCACTGCCCGATCACGACTGTCGGGTCAGACTGTGGCGGCTGCACATCCCGCCCGAAATGCCGTACTCCCTGCGCGATCCGGAGGACTTCATCGCTTTGGCTGATGCTTCCGAGGGCGTGAGTGGGGGAGACATCCTCAACGCTGTCGTCATTGGGGCGACCAGCGCCGTGCAGCGGCATGGCAGCCACCAGCGCGTGACGCTGGACGATCTGATGCGCGCCATCGCTCAGGTTCGGAAAGCCAAACAAGACGTCGGCAATGCACCCGGAGTGCGTTTTACCAATCAGACCGTCCCGATCGACAAAGCGCCGCCTGAAGTGCAGAAGGCACTGGAGAACAGCCCGGACGCTTGAACACCCATCTCTCCGGGAGCTGGTTTTGCGGAGAACGCCAGACGATTTGCAGGTGGAATGGATGCAGACAAGCTGCTGCTTTTTCCTGTACACTTCTCGCAAGAGACCGTATGGAGAAAGTGAGACTGAGCCATGCCCCCTGCCAACCGTCCCCAGCCTGCTGAAGGGCAGGAGTCCGTGTGGGATTACCCCCGTCCGCCGCGCGTCGAACCGACGACGAAGCGCATCCGGGTGGTGTTCAACGGCGTAGTCATCGCCGACACCACGCAAGCCAAACGGGTGCTGGAGACCAGCCATCCGCCCGCCTACTATATCCCGCGTGAAGACATTCACATGGAATATCTGATCGCCACAACGCACCGCACCTTCTGCGAATTCAAGGGCGCGGCGAGCTACTGGTCGATCCGTGTGGACGGGCGTACCAGCGAGGATGCCGGCTGGAGCTATGCCAACCCGAACCCAGGCTACGAAGCCATCCGCGATCATCTGGCGTTCTACGCCAACCGGGTGGACGAATGCTACGTCGATGACGAGCGCGTCGAACCGCAGGCGGGCGATTTTTACGGCGGCTGGATCACCCACGACATTGTGGGTCCGTTCAAGGGCGGCGTGGGCACATGGGGCTGGTGAAGCCGCCGACACTGCTGCTTTTCGACATTGACGGCACGCTGCTGCGGACGCGCGGCGCAGGGCGCGAAGCCACCCGTCTCGCCATGCTGGAGGTGTTCGGTCTGGCGGGCGGCATCGCTGACCATCACTTCAGCGGCAAGACGGACTGGTTCACCCTGCTGGAACTGCTCACCCCGGAGGGCGTTGCGCCGGAGGTGATCGCGGAGCGCATCGCCGCATATGATGAGGCGGTTGGGCGGCATACCGGGGCGATCGTCGATCGCTATGATGTGAGCGCGTGCCCGTTCGCACCAGAGGTGATCGCCGCGCTGCGCCCTCGGCGCGATGTGCTGCTCGGCTTGGTGACGGGCAACGCCCGCCGTTCTGCCCCGCACAAGCTGCGCGCCGCCGGGTTCGACGCGGCATGGTTCCCGGTCGGGGCGTTCGGCACAGAGGCGATCGCGCGCGATGACCTCACCCCGCTGGCGCTGGAACGGGCACGGTCACACCTCGGCACTGCTCCGTCACAGGTGATCGTGATCGGCGATACGCCGATGGATGTGGCGTGCGCCCGCGTGATCGGGGCGATCGCTGTCACGGTTGAGACCGGGTTTGCGACGCGCGAAGCGCTGCTCGCCAGCCAGCCCGATCATCATCTGGTCGATCTGAGCGGGTTCGTCGATCTGCTGGATGGCATAGGCTCCTGAAACGCGGGAAGGTTTTTGCACGATCATTTCACTTGCAACACATCCCGTTTACAATTTACGCACACGATAAGGATCAGGCGGATCGAGGCATGACATGGCGGGCGTGGGCATCGTCGGGGCGGGCAAGCGGGATGACATCCGAACGGGAATACGCCCGGTTAATCTGAATACAGACCTTGCGCCGCTGGCAGACCTGATCGAACTGGCATTTGCCGATACGATGGACAATGCCGGGCGCAACGCCATCCGCGAGATGCGCGCGCTCAGCCGTGCCGGAGTGGGGCGGACGCTGGTCTTCGGGCTGAACGATCTGGTGTCCGGCATGAGCATGGGGTATGTCTGGCTGGAGGATGGGCGCGTGGTCGGCAACACGTCGATCTACCCGGCGCATCTGCCCGCCGGGGCACAGCGCACCTGGATCATCGCCAACGTCGCCGTGCATCCTGATCATCGCGGGCGCGGCATCGCCAGCGCTCTGATGCGCGCCAGCCTTGACGCGATTCGCGCCCGTGCCAAAGGCGGCGCGCCGGTCGCCATCCTGCAGGTCGTCGAGCCGAACCCGGCGGCGCTGCATCTGTACGATCAGTTCGGGTTTCGCGTCGAGCGCCGCTTCACCACCTGGCGGATGAGTCTGATGCACCGTGTGCCGCCGCCGCTTGGGGCGCAGTCGGTCTACATCACCCGCCGCCGCCCGGATGAGTGGCGCGCGGAGATGGCGCTGGCGCAGGCGGTGCGCCCGAATGGTCAGGGCGGGGTCGGCTGGCTGCGTCCGACGGTGCATGGGCTGTTCCGTCGGGCGTGGGGGTCACGACTGGCGGACCTGCTCAACATGCGCGCCATCGAGCGGCTGATCGTGCGCGGTGAGGGTGATGAGGCGGGCAGGCTGCGCGCGGCGCTGTGGATCGAGTCGGCATTTGCCACCAGCAGCACTCATCTGACGCTGCTGTGCGATCCCGACTATGGCGCTGTGACCGGGGAGGCGCTGCTGCATCTGGCGGTGCGCCGCTTCGGGACGCGCACCCCGCTGAGCATCGAACATCCGGCGGATGATGAGGTGATCAGCGCGCTGCTGCGCCGTTACGGATTTTACCCGCAGCGCACGCTGGTGCAGATGCGCTGGGGCGCGGGCGAACCTGGAGATGAAGGGCATCCTCATGAACGAGACGATCCTGCTGGTGGATGACGAACAGCACATCATCGACCTGGCGCAGATGTACGTCGAAAAAGAAGGCTATCGCGTCATCAGCGCCACCGACGGGCTGAGCGCGCTGCAGCGCATCCGCGATGACGCGCCGGCGCTCGTCGTTCTCGACCTGATGCTGCCCGAAATCGACGGCTGGGAAGTGTGCCGCCGGGTGCGCGCCGAAAGCGACCTGCCCATCCTGATGCTGACCGCCCGCACCGACGACATCGACCGCATCGTCGGCCTGGAGATGGGCGCGGACGATTACCTGACCAAACCCTTTAACCCCCGTGAACTGGTGGCGCGCATCCGCGCCATTCTGCGCCGCGCCAGCCGAACGCCCGCCGCCGCCACCGCCGACTCGACAGCGATCACGCTGGGCAACCTGACGATCTACCCCGAACGGCGCATCGTGCAGGTGGACGGCGTGCCCGTCGATCTGCGGATGAAAGAGTTCGACCTGATCACCACGCTGGCACAGCACCCAGGCATCGTCTTCACGCGCGAAAAGCTGCTCGACGTGGTGTGGGGCTATGACTTCGCGGGCGAGACGCGCACGGTCGATGTGCATGTGGCACATGTGCGCCACAAGCTGAAGGGGATGCGCCCGACGATCGAGACGGTGTGGGGCGTCGGCTATCGGCTGGATGTGGAGGGGTAAAAACGTGTTTGCCTCGCTGCGCTGGCGGCTGTTTGCCTCCTATCTGCTGGTGCTGCTGGTCACACTGGGGGTGATCAGCGTGGCGCTGTTCGTCATCCTCACCACCCGCAATGCCCCGGTCGAACCGACCATGCAGCGCCTCGCCACCTTCGCCTTCAACATCAGCCTGCGCGACATCGTGCAGCAGTCCGGCATTCGCCTGCTGCGCCCGACGGAAGCCGACTTCGCTGAACTGACCGGCAGCCTGGATGCCGTCGCCGCCAACACCAGCCTGCGCCTGCTGCTGATGCGGCTGGACAACCGGGCGGTGCTGTACGACAGTGCGGGGCAGTTCGCCAGAGGCGACATCCTGCAAGGCACGGTCAGCACCTATCGCGTGCCCGCCGCCATCACCACGAGGCTGACGGCTCAGGTGGACGCGATCGGGGGATCGTTCACTGACGCGAATGGTGCGGAGTGGGTGTTCGTGGGCATCGAGGGGCTGCGCGGTGAACTGCCGCTCGGTCGGCTGGAGGGCGGCACTCAATCAGGCGCGGATCGCCCACCGCCGCGCGGTTTCACCCATGCGCTCATCTACGCTGCGCCGCGCCCGACGCAAAATCTGGGTGAAGCGCTGAACGACTTCGCCTCGGAACTGTTCCCGCTGCTCATTCAGGGCGCGGTGGTCGGCGTGGTGCTGGCGGTGGTGACCGGGGCGCTGATCACCCGCAGCATCGTTCGTCCGCTGGGTACACTGGCTCAGGCGGCGCATGAGATCGCCGGGGGACATTACGGGCATCAGGTGACGGCGCGCGGCGCGCGGGAGCTGCGCGATCTGGCGGAAGCGTTCAACCGGATGAGCCGCGAAGTCGCCACGACGCAGCAGGCACAGCGCGATTTTATGGCGAACGTCTCGCACGATCTCAAGACGCCGCTCACCTCGATTCAGGGTTTTTCGGGCGCGATCGTCGATGGGACTGCGCCTGACCCCGTCCATGCTGCGCGCATCATCCATCAGGAAGCGGAACGCCTCAACCGCATGGTGACGGCGCTGACCGATCTGGCGCGTCTGCAAGCCGGGCAGACGCCGATGCAGTTCACCGCCATCGACATGGGCGCGCTGGCGATGAGCGTCGCAGGCCGGCTGGGGGTGCTGGCGGGTGAGAAAGGGATCACGCTGACCGCCGACACACCGTCGCTGCCGCTGATCAGCGGCGATGGCGATCGGCTGGTGCAGGTGATGACCAACCTGATCGGCAACGCCATCAAATACACGCCCAGCGGCGGGCATATTCGTGTGACGGCGCGCGCTCATGCGGATGGGGTGACGATTGCCGTCGCCGATGACGGGCAGGGCATTCCCCAGGCAGAGCGCGAGCGCATCTTCGAGCGCTTCTATCAGGTGGACAAGGTGCGCGGTCCGCAACGGGGTGCGGGCTTGGGGTTGGCGATCGTGCGCGAGATCGTCAGCGCGCACGGCGGGCGGATCACTGTCGAGAGCGAGGGGGAGGGGCGCGGCTCCACCTTCACCGTCTGGCTGCCTCTGCCGGATGCCCCGCGCGCGCTGCCCCGCCGTCGCGCTGCCTAGCGGCGGCGGCGGCTCTTCTTGCCCGTGCTGCTGGGGTAGTAGAACAGCACCATGCTGTAATCTTCCGCATCGTCGGTGTCGTCGTCGTGTTCGGCGTATTCCTCCAGCAGCGCGCTCAGCCTGGCATAGAAGGCATCGGCGCGCTCCTTGTTCATACTCCACGTCGAACGATAAATCTTGAAACGATGATTGTCTTTGGGGTCCTGCGCCAGATCGACCAGCCCAGTGGCGATGCTGCGACGCAGATCGGCGCGCAGCGGTTCGATCAGCGCGTCGATGGCGGTGTCCAGCCCGTCATCCTCGTCCGTCTGCCCAGGGGCGAGCAGGGCGCGGCTGATGCGGTAATGTTTGGCAGCGACCGAGTAGGTCTTTTCCTCGATGCCGGAGACCTTGCGCGTGGCGATCACCCTGACCAGTTTGTTCTCTTCCAGCAGATTGACGTGGTAGTAGAGCTTCGTCGGGGCGACTTCCAGGTATGCCGCGATCTGTTTGACGGTGCGCGGTCCGTCGTACAGCGTTTCCAGAATCTGCTGGCGCAGCGGGTCGGCAAATACTTTGAGCGCGTCCAGGGTGGAGATGAGGTGCATTTCGGGGAGGGGAGACTGGTCGAGAGACGTTCCGTTTCGTTCGTCATCGTGTTGGGTCATGGTCAACTCACTTGCAGGTCGATCGCAGAATTGAATGGTTGAAAATATTTTAATAATGATCAGTGTACGGGAGAGGCGCGAAAAATGCAACCCCGCGCCCCGTGCTGCGTACAGGATGATACAGGAGCGCCATGACAACCCGTGTTACAATCAGGGGGAAGAAACGGGTGGTGCGGTGTGTACCGCCACGAGAGAAGGACTGAAATCATGCCTCCCTGGTGGGGAACGCGCTCTGAAGTGTCCAAACGGCTGCGGCTGGAATACGAAGCGATGCGTGCTGCCTTCGGCGCGACCTTTCGCCTGATCGTGCCGCAGCGGGAAAGCGATCTGTTATTCTGGCAGGGGACGGTGGTCCTCAATCTGGCGGGGGTGCGCTGGAAGAAATATCGACCGGATCATCTGCTGAAAATCCTGTACCCGGCGGATTATCCGCACCGCCCGGCTGAGGCATACGTGCTGGAGCCGGACATCTACAGCGAGAAGCATCAGTATGAGGATGGGCAGTTGTGCCTGTTCAACCCCAAAGACGGGGAACATTACGGGTGGAACCCCAGCGGCTCGACCGCTGTTACGGTGACGGGCTGGGCGATCCAGTGGTTGTATGCCTACTATACCTGGCGCGACACGGGCGAGTGGCCCGGCATCGAGGAACGCATCCTCAACCGGGATGATTTTCCGCGCCGCCCGCCGCGCCCGACTGATGATGAGTGAGTGCGGTCGTGAAATTATCCCTGAGACGCCGCCATCTTCCTGCATTGCCTGTGCCCAATCTGGTGGTCGCCGGGCGCGTGCTGGCGCGCATCAGCGCCGCTGCCCGCCAGCATCTTGAAGACGAGACGGGTGAAGCGCTGGTCGGGCTGGTTGTTCCCGGCGAGACGGGTGTGCCCACCCTGTACGTGCTGGACACCATCTCGCCTGATGACTCCGCCCTGCGCGATTACCACACCTTTCAGCAGGGTGATGCTCGGCAGGATGAGCTGATCTGGTGGCTTCAGGAAAACTGGCGTGCCGCGCGTCCGCTGCTGCCTCAGGCGCAGCGGCGCTTCGATGTGCCGCTGCGTTATCTGGGCGACTGGCACAAGCAGCCCGGCGCGATGATCGCGCCCAGCGGAGGCGACCTGATGACCGCGCTCGACTGGCTGGATGACCCGGCAAATCGTGCAGAATTTCTGCTCGCGCCGATCGTCACCCTCATCGATGCCGGTGACATCACCACGCCGCCGCCCGGCGCGCCCTGGCTGACCGTGCCGACCGGCGCAGAGACCGCGCTGCGCGTCGATTTCTGGTACATCGACGCCGAACGACGCGATTTCGTCCCCATCGCGCCGACGCATTACGAGAATGCCCACCTGCCCGAACTGGCGGCGTATCCCTGGCATCTGATGGATGAGGCGCGTTTCAGCGATGAGGTGCGCCGCATCGAGGAAGCGGGCTACTTCGTCTCGCTCACCCTGTGGGATGCGGATGGGGTGCTGCCGCTGGAGGTGTGTCTGCTGGCGGGGCGCGTCGGCTCGGACACGCTGGTCGTGCTGGTCACGCCGTATGATTTTCCGCTGCACCCGCCGACGGTGCGCCTCGCCCCGCTCGTGCCGATGACAGCGGACATGGACATGTATCAGGTATTCTCGGCGGCTTGGGCGGCTTCGCACCCGCCGTCTGCCCCGGTCGTATGGGACGCGGAGGCGGGCTTGATCGGCATGATCCGCGCGGTGGACAGCGGCGCACCCGTCGTGCGGGATGAACATGAGGAAACGCCATGAACTGGGATCGGGTGGAACGGTGGATGGGTGGTGATAACCTGGCGCGGCTGCGCGCGGCGCGCGTCGGCGTGGTCGGTCTCGGTTCAGGCGGCGGCTTCGTCGCGCTCAGCCTGGCGATGAGCGGGGTGGGGCATTTCCGCCTGATCGACCCGGATGTGCTGGAGCCGACCAACCTGCCTCGTCACGTGGCGGACAGCCGCTATCTGGGCTGGAACAAGGCGGAAGCCGTCGCCGATCTCATCCGTCACCGCAGCCCGGACGCGGCGCTCGATGTGCGCCCGCACGCTTTTGAAGACGACGCCACCGCGCTCGATGATCTCGACCTGCTCGTCGTGGGCGTCGATCACGAACAGGCGAAATATCGTCTGAACCAGCGCTGCCTCGACAGCGGGCTGACCGCCGTCTACGCCGGGGTGTATGAGCGCGGCGAAGGCGGCGATGTGGTCATCATCCGCCCCTATGACGGACCGTGCTATGCGTGCTGGGCGGAAGAACTGCGCGCGGGCGCGGCGCTCGTGCAGCAGCCCGGCGAACTCGACTACGGCATGATCGACGAACGCGGCACGCTGGAGGCGGAACCCGGCTTGTGGCTGCATGTGGTGCGCGTGGCGGCGGCGCAGGCAGATTTGGCGCTGGGCGTGCTGCTGACGGGGACATCTGTTCACCGTCCGCCGCCCGGCAACACCGTCGTGCTGGCGAACGCCGCACTGGAGATCGTGCCCGGTGAACTGACCCTGCCCTATTCTGCGGAATGGTTTGACATTCCGCGCAACCCCGCCTGTCTGGTGTGCGGCGGCTCAGCCGACTCACAGCAGGCGATCAGCATCGATGAACTGCTGGCGTCGTATAATGATGATGAGGATGCCCGCAGCAGCCATGAGGAGCCTTGAGCGATGAGCGACCAGCCGAATTCTCCCCACACCCCGGATGAGGGGATGCCGCCTTCTGATGCGAGTTACGGTGACCGCCTGGAACGGCTGGGTGGCGAACCCGCCCCGGTGATCACCCCCGATGAGTTCGCCCGGCTTCAGCGCGCCGGGCAGGTGCATATCGACGCGGGCGGGCGCGTCCGCACGACGCGGCGCAGCGATGCAGAAGCGGGCGTCTCGCTGAAAAAGCGGCGCGCCTGGTATGTGACGTGAGCGCCCCGCAGCGGGATGACGCCGGGCTGGATGATCTCATTCGTTCCATCAGCGCCTCCGTGCCCGACCTGCCCGCCCACATCCTTGAGGCGTTCGTCGAGGTTCCGCGCACGCACTTTCTGCCCGACCTGCCGCCGGAGACGGTGTATCAGGATCGGGCGATCCCGATCAAGACCACGCTCGACGGGGTGGTCATCAGCTCATCCAGCCAGCCCAGCATGATCGCCATCATGCTCAGCCAGCTCGACCTGCGCCCCGGCGACAACATCCTGGAGATCGGCGCGGGCAGCGGCTACAACGCCGCGCTCATGCAGCATCTCGTCGGCGAACATGGACACGTCACCAGCGTGGAGATCGACCAGGAGGTGGCGGAACACGCCCGCGCCAATTTGCAGCGCGCGCGCATGACCGCCGTCAGCGTGGTGACGGGCGACGGCACACAGGGCTATGCCCCACGCGCCGCCTATGATCGCGTCCTGGCGACGGCGGCGGTGTGGGATGTGCCTGGGGCATGGGTGCGCCAGCTTCGCCCCAGCGGGCGGCTGGTGCTGCCGATCGCGCTGGGCGGGGTGCAGATCAGCGCCGCCTTCACCTCACAGCGCGATGGGGCGCTCTACAGCGCTGACAATCATGTGTGCGCTTTCGTATGGATGCAGGGGCAGCGCAGCCCGGTTGCGGCGCATCGGCTGGCGGGCGGGCTGATGGTCGAATCGACTTCGCCGCTCGACTCGGCGGCGCTCATGCAGCTTCTTCAGGACGATGCCGACACCACCTACCTGCCTTATACCCTGGGTACGGGCGATCTCTGGCGCGGCTTCCTGCCCTGGCTGGCGCTCTACCTGGCGGACGACGCGCAAATCCTGACCTATCACAGCAGCGGGCGTGACTATGGGATCATCGGGCATGGCTTCGCGCTGGTGACCGGAGGCAGCGCCTGTTTCGTGCCGCTCGGCGCAGCCGGGCGGGTGGGCGAGAAACCCGCAGCGCGCTGGTTCGGCGCATCGGAGAGTGTAGTGCTGGTGGAGGAACTGCTGCACCAGTGGGCAGGGGCGGGCTACCCGGACCATCGGCGGCTGCGCCTGCGCCTCATCCCGGTCGAGGCACAGCCCATCGGCACTGCGCCTGGGCGCGTCTTCCGCCGCCGCGAGCATCTGCTTCAGGCTTGGATGGAGGGGTAGCGCACGCCTTCATAGCGCATCATCACGTAATACGACGCCAGCCCCGCATATGCGCCATACGGCGCGAAGACCGCATCGACGGTAGCGGGGTCGGCACGCCCACCGTCCATGCCGAGGCAGACGCGGTTGACGGCGCTCCGCAGCGCCACATCTGCCGCCCCGAAATACGGAAACACGCCGCACGCCCGGATGAGCGACCATGCCGCCGTCCAGTGCCCCACGCCTGCGATGCGGCGCAGGCGTTCGTATACGGCGTCCTCGTGCGACTCGCGCAGCCGCTCAAACGCGCCGCCGTCGTCGGCGATCTCCCGCGCCAGCGCGATCAGCCGCCCCAGCCGCACGCGCGTGATCTTCATCGGGACGAGCATCTCGATGCTGCACACGGCGATCTGTTCCGGGGTAGGGAAGACGGGATAGCGTTCGCCGTGATAGGTGATGCCGTCGCCCACCCAGTCCATCAGCCAGCTTTCCGAGGTCTGTGCCATCTTCACGCTGATCTGCTGCTCGATCATCGTGAGCGCGACCGCCTCGAACAGCGTGTCCGCTCCCAGCACGTTCAGCCCATACTGCGCGGCGATCGACTCCGCCAGCATCGGGTCGTCGGCATGGGCGGCATAGAAGCCCGCCACGTCGGTGCGCGTCAGCACGATCTGTTCGGCTTTCCGGCGGATCGCCGTCTCATCGACCGCGCCCTCGACCGCCAGCACCCGCACGCGCACCTCCGGCGCATCGGTTGTGCCTTTGTCGCGCATCTCCAGCAGCGCCAGCCCCTCACCCGCGCGGACGCAGCGGCGCAGTGCGCCATCGGGCATGTGCCTGGCGGCGATGTACAGGGCGCGCGCGGCGTGCCTGGTGCGGGCGAAGTGATAGGGCGCGGGTGGGGCGAGGGTGAACTCCATGCGCGATCCTGTGCATTTCCTGAACTTAATCGGGACGGGGGTGTAAATCGATTACAATCATAACACAACGCGGCGCACTCTGGTTCAGGCGGGGCAGCATGGGGTATCTGATAGACGGACACAATGTGATCGGGCAGATGCGCAGCATCCGTCTGGATGATCCACATGATGAGGCGAAGCTGGTGCTGAAGCTGATGAGCCTGTGCGCGCGCACGGGCAAGCGCTGCGTGGTGGTGTTCGACGGTGGGCTGCCTGGCGGCTGGTCGCACCTGTCCACCAGCCCGGTGGAGGTGGTGTTCGCGGCGGGGCACACCAACGCCGACCGCATCATGATGGAGCGCATCCGGACGACGCGCGATCCGGGACAGTGGATCGTGGTGTCCGGTGACCGTGAGGTGCTGGCGGCAGCGACCGCCCGGCGCATGACCACCATCCGCAGCGTCGATTTCGCCCGCCAGCTTGAGGATGCCGCAGCAGGCACGAAAAATCGCCCCCGACGAGACCCCGCCTCCCACGACGCGGGCGCTGTGCCTGATCCGAAGATCACCCCGGCGGAGGTGGCATACTGGCTGGCGCAGTTCGGCGAAGCGCCGCCCCCGCCGAAGCCGAAGCGCCGCAAAAAAGCCGAGTGACTCCCTGGTCAGAGAGTACTCGGCTGTGTGGAGAGCGAGCAGATCAGTTCGTCCCGCTTTGCCCGAAGCTGGCTGCCAGCAGGGTGAAATCACTCAGGTTGACCGACCCGTCGCCGTTGAAATCACCGCGCGCGTCGAAACCGGTACTGCTGCTGGACAAGCCGAAACTGCCTGCCATGATCGAGAAATCGATGATGTTGACGACATTGTTGCTGTCGGCGTCGCCCGCGCGCAGGGTGGGCAGCGTCCAGGTGTTCGCGCCGGTCGTCAGCGTGACATTGCCGGCGCTGCTGAGCATGATGGCATGCTTGACACGCACGCGGTATGTCCCAGGGGGCAGCGCCACTGTGAAGCGTCCATACTGGTCAGTGGTCACGTCGGCATTGTAGACGACTACGCTGTCGCTGGTGCGGGTGACCTGCACCTGCACGGGCACGGCGAGGGTAGTATGGGGCGCGGCAGGGCGTCCAGGCAGCGGCACGGTGACGGTCAGCGAGGCAGAAGGTGTGGGAGTCAGCGTAGGTGTTGCGGTGCGCGTGGCAGTGGGAGTGCGCGTCGGGGTCGCGGTTGGTCCGATAATCGTGACGGTGTAGGAGACGTTCTGGTTGTTCGATGGGCTTGGATCGGTCTGCGCCATCGTTGCGCTCCCTGCGACGATCGCCGTCCCACCCACAAGGGCGTAGGCGATCATCCGCACCTCGACCCAGGCACTGGCGGGCATCTGGTTGGCAGTGCAGGTGACGCGCCGATCGGTGCGCGAACATGTCAGCCCGGCAGAGCCGCCGCCCGCATTCCAGTACCAGCCCCCGCCATACCACAATTCAGGCGGGATATCGGATGTGAATTGAACGCTGTCGGCGGCGCTTCCGCCGACATTCTCCAGCCGAAAATAGTAATTGATCTGCGTGGTGCTGCTGGTGGGGATCGTCGTCCCTGCGGGGCTGCTGATTGTCAGGCGCAGGTCGGGCGGCTGTGGCGTTGGGGTAATTGTGGGCGTCGCCTGTGCGCGCGTACCGGGAAGACACTCGAAATCCCCGAAGGTCGCTGACGGGCGGTACTGCACATTGACCGCGCTGATCTGCAAATCGGCGCTGGTGCTGACAGTAAGTGGGCTGAAATCGAACCTCGTCTCGTTCCACCCAGCAGGCACGCGCCCGCGAATGGTGTGTGTGGTCGATGTCAGGTTGGGCGGCAGGGTGAAGGTGCACATGAGCGCCCCGCCCAGGGTATCCGGATCGCGCAAGCCGACCGCAACACGGTGTGTGGTTGTGGTGTTGAGGTTCGCCAGGTTAACGGTGACCTCGAAGGGCATACCGATGAGCGCCGCCGAGCGCACATCCTGGGTGATCGACAGGAAGCCGATCCAGTTCGCTAGCCGACCGAGACGCAAGACACTCCCTGTACACTGGCTCACCCAGGCTTCCTGTCCCCAGGCCCATCCGTCCAGACACGAGGCGAAGGTAGGATTGATGATCAGATTGACGTTGGGGGCGGGCTTCCGCGCGAGCTGCACGCGGTGCAGTGTAAGGTCGCGGTTGGCAGCATCGGCATTCATCGTGCAGCCGGGCGCGATGCCGAGCTGGACGATCGTCCCGTTCCAGTTGGCGTTGCTGCTCATGTCGATGACGTAATCGCGGGCGATGCCGTCGGCAATGGGCGTGAAATCGACGCGGCGTGTATCGGCGAAGCCGGTATCGCCGCTGCGTCGGAAGAAAACCCGCCCGCAGGCGTCGTTGCGCGTCGCCAGATTGACGACCACCAGGGCGTTGGTGGCGCTGGCAGCATAGGTGAAGGTGGGGCTGGTGATGAGCGGATTGCTGGCAGTGATGCGGAAGCGCGGGGCGTTGTGTTCGTTGGCGTAATCAAGATGCGTGATGTTCGATGAAGCGCTGAAGCCGACCAGATCCTGATTGAACAGCCAGTTGAAGGTGACATCGGTCGTTCCTGTGCCGATCGTCCCCTCATTCAGCACGCCTTGCCCGTTGCAGAAGCGCACATTGTCGCGCAGGCGAGTCATGCAACCCTGGTAAGTGTAATTGTGCGCCTCGACCATGTAGCCGCCGATATTGTGTCCGTGAATGTAGCTTTCCGTACCGTTGCGAAGGATGGAGTAATGCACATGCGCGCCACTGGCAGAGCCACCGCAGCCGATCCCTTCACCCTGTGTGCCGACGACTGTGCCGCGCGTCACGCTTTGCCCGTTGCTGACCGTTTCGTCGATCAGGTGGTAGTAGCCTGTACCCCAGGTAGCATTGTGATCGACGCGCACGTAATTGGGGCAGGAGGGGCTGCGCCATACGACCCCATCGGCGGATGCACGCACCAAGCCCCCATTTCCCGTTAGCATAGCCATATCGAGCGCCGGGCGCGGCATATGTAAACCCGGAGCTTTGTGCGGTCCGTTGACCCACCACGTTTCCCCGGTTGCAAACGGCAGGCTGAGGTTGACTGTGCCGTTTCCACCCTGTGCGCCGTCCAGCCCAGGGATGCTCTCACCCAGCAGGGCGGCACGGGCAGCGCTGCTGGGGAGGATCACATCAGGGGCGGCGCGCAGCCAGTCGGTGAACTGAGGCGATCCTTCAGCGACCATGCCCCAGCCGCCGGAGGATTCCGCGTCGCGCCGGGCGGTGTACAGGATCAGGCGGGGGCTGCTGTGGACGCCCTCCATCGCTCGCACCACGACAATGCCGAAAGCGTAATCGCCCTCGATGCGGACATCTGCCGGGTCTGCGATGATCTGCCCATAGCTTTCGTATGGGTTCAAGTGGCTGAGCGCGATCTCCCGCGCACGCTGAAGGATGATGCTCAGATCATCCGGTGAAGAGGATGCCTGAAAGAACATGATCATGCCACCCAATACGCTCACCATCGTGAGTGATGAGAGCATCAGGAAAGGTAGGAATTTTTGCATAACCCCTCATTATGGCTTAACCGACAGATAAGACTACTATACTGTGTTTTTCAAATTGGTATCTCTGTTTCACATCCTGAACACGCCGTAGCGCGTGGGGTCGAGCGGGGCGTTGAGGCAGGCGCTGAGCGCCAGCGCCAGGACGCGCCGCGTTTGTGCCGGGTCGAGGATGCCGTCATCCCACAGGCGTGCGCTGGCATAGTACGGGCTGCCTTCGCGTTCGTATTTCTCCAGAATGGGCGCTTTGAACGCCGCCTGTTCGTCCTGAGTCATGTCGGATTCGCCGCGCCGCGCGAGCTGCTCCCGCTTGACCGTCAGCAGCACGTTCGCCGCCTGTTCGCCGCCCATCACGCTGATGCGCGCGTTGGGCCACATCCACAGAAAGCGCGGGCTGTAGGCGCGCCCGCACATGCCGTAATTGCCTGCACCGAAGCTGCCGCCGATGATCACCGTCAGTTTGGGCACGCGCGCGTTGGCGACGGCGTGAACGAGTTTAGCCCCGTCTTTGGCGATCCCGGCGTTCTCGTATGCCCTGCCGACCATGAAGCCGGTGATGTTCTGCAAAAACAGCAGCGGCACGCCGCGCGCCGTGCATAACTCGATGAAATGCGCGCCTTTCAGCGCCGACTCGCTGAACAGCACGCCGTTGTTGGCGATGATCCCGACCAGCATCCCCTCGATGCGTGCGAAGCCAGTGACCAGCGTCGTGCCGTAATTCGCCTTGAACTCGTGCATCCGGCTGCCGTCCACCAGCCTGGCGATCACCTCGCGCACGTCGTAGCTCTCGCGGAAGCTGGCGGGCACAATGCCGTACAGGTCATCGGCGGGGTAGAGGGGATCGACGGGCGGGGCGATGTCCAGCGAGGGCGCTTTGCGGGTGTTCAGCGCCGCCGCGATGTCGCGGACGATGCTCAGCGCGTGATCGTCATCCTCGGCGAAGTGATCTGCCACGCCGCTCAGGTGGGTGTGGACGTATGCGCCGCCCAGTTCCTCCGCCGTCACATCCTCCCCGGTCGCCGCCTTCACCAGCGGCGGACCACCGAGGAAGATCGTCCCGGTTTTGTTCACGATGACCGTCTCGTCGCTCATGGCGGGCACGTATGCCCCGCCCGCCGTGCAGCTCCCCATCACGCAGGCGATCTGCGGGATGCCCGCCGCGCTCATCACCGCCTGGTTGTAGAAGATGCGTCCGAAATCGTCGGCGTCCGGGAAGACCTCGTCCTGCAGCGGCAGAAACGCGCCGCCGCTGTCCACCAGATAGATGCACGGCAGGTGATTGTCGAGCGCGATCTGCTGAGCGCGCAGATGCTTTTTGACGGTCATCGGGTAGTATGTGCCGCCTTTGACGGTGGCGTCGTTGGCGAGGATCAGGCATTCGCGCCCGCTCACCCGCCCGATGCCCGTCACGATGCCCGCGCCCGGCGCATCGCCGTCGTACATCTCCCATGCCGCCAGCGGCGCGATCTCCAGAAAGGGCGAACCTGGGTCGAGCAGGCGGTCGATGCGTTCGCGGGCGAACAGCTTGCCCTGTTCACGCTGGCGCGCCTGCGCTGCCGCCCCGCCCCCGGCGCGGACGAGCGCCAGACGCGCGCGCAGTTCCTCGGCGAGGGCGCGGTGATGGGCAGCGTTGGCGGCGAATGCCGCGCTCTCCCGGTCGATCTGCGTCTCGATGATCTGCATGGTTTTTTAATATCCTTTTTGGGGCAGGGTAGAGAATCAGGCAGTTTTGCACTATGATCGCGCCGTTTTCGCACGGTCAACATACGATACGGTTCATACATCCTGTTGGAGTCTGCTTTCCATGAATAGTAATAACAAAACCGCACGCCGCGCCAGCATCTTTCTGGGCTTCTTCATGGCGTTTGTGCTGGTGGCGGGCGCGATCATCCCGTTGTTCACCGGCAACCAGACGCAAACCCTGCCCCAGGAGAACACTCCGCCGACGCAGGCTCCCATCCCCACCTTTCCTCCGCCGCCGACCGATTTCAGCGCTATCCGCTTCGACCGCGCCTACCTGCACCCGACGGGCATCTTCGCCATCGCCCTGCCGGAAGGCTGGAACGCCAGCGAGCCGAACAAGGGTGCGTCGATCGCTCAGGTCAACCTGATCAATAATACCACCTCGACGGTCGTGGACACGTATGTGCAGGACGCCGGGACGATCACGCCGGATCAGCTCAGCACGCATTTCAGCCCTGAGGCGATCGGCGCAAGCTGGGCGCGCTTCGAGCGCTGGACGGAGACCAACCGCGCGTTCGATGCGGAGACCGGGCGGCTGCGGATCGACTTCAACGTCACCAGCAACCGTCAGCAGTTCGTGGCACGGCAGGAAGCATGGACGGACGGGCGCTGGATTTACGTCGTGCGCGTGCTTGCCCCTGCCAATGCCACCCAGTTCCTGCTCTTCCTGCTGGAGCAGTTCGTCGCTTCGTTCCAGCCGCTCACCCAGTTCGAGGGCACGCCGCTGGACTGGACGGCGTATTACGACACCGCCAGCAGCCACATCATCCGCTTCCCAACCGGCTGGAGCCTGACCGACAGCGCGCCAGGCGCGCCCGCCAGCATCACCAGCAGCGAAGGCGTGCAGCTGCGCGTGCAGGCGGTCGCTGAGACGACCGTCGCGGATGAGGCGGCAGCGATCGCTTTCGTCGAAGGGCTGCGCCCAGGCGTGCAGGTGACCTCGACCGCGCCGACGACGCGCGGCGGGCTGAACGGGTTCAGCGTGGCGTACAGCTTCGCCACCATCGATGGTGAACCGCAGAGCGGTTACGCGGTGCTGCTCAACGGCGCGGACGGGACGCTGCACGTGGCTGACCTGCGCGTGCCGGAGGGGAATGTCGATCTCAATGCGGTGATGGCGATGAACGCGCAACCAGGCGCAGAAGCGACGCCGGAAGCCGTCGCGCCGATCGCCCCGGTCGGTCTGCTTCAGGTTCCGCCGGATGAGCGGCTCGGCGTGTACAACGCGCTGCTTCAGGTGATGTCTACCTTCCAGGTCATCCCGCCGCTTGCTCTGGGGTAAATGGGAGTTATTGCGGCGGGCAGAGATTCCACTCTGTCCGCCGCAGCGATCGTGCTGTGCAGTCCTGTTTCCGTTATCCCTCATTCACCGGATCGCGGAATTCCTCGCGTACCGGGCTGAACACCTCGACCAGTACCGTATCTGTCAGCGCGTGGGCGCTGTGAGGGATATTTCCCGGCGCGGCATAGCTGTCGCCTGGATTGAGCGTGCGTGTTTCTCCACCGATCGTGAATTCGACCTGTCCGTGTACAATATAGCCAACCTGATCGTGCATGTGCGAATGCTCTGGCACAACTGTGCCGCGCTGGAGGTAAACCTCCAGCAGCATCATGCGGTCGGTGATGCCCATCGTGCGGCGCAGACCGCCCGGAAATGACAGCGGATGCTGCCCGGCTTGTGCCGGGGTGACGAAATACGGGTTATCTGCCATAGTTGTTCATGCTCCATCATCGGGTGTGGTGAGACTATCGCTCCATTATGAGTCGATGCGACCGAATTGTCTACAGATTGGATGGCAGGCTGTGCCCGAACAACAGCAGCGCGAACCGTTTCGCGCCTTCTCATCTTCTTTGTCTACACTATGGAAATCGCTGCGAATGAGCATTTACCCTGTTGCTGCTGAGGAAGATCGGCACGTCATGCCGACGAACCCGGATCGCCTGTTCGTCTACCAGATCAACACCTGGGTCTGGCTGAACACCATGAGCCGCCGTTATGGTGAGCCGATCACCCTGCATAACATCCCCGATCTGGAACTGGACGCCATTGCCCGCCCAGGCATCGACATGATCTGGCTGATGGGCGTGTGGCAGCGCAGCCCCGCCGGGCGGATCAACGCCCTGAAATACAAACACGAATATCGCGGGGCACTGCCTGACCTGACCGACGACGATGTGATCGGCTCGGCATATGCCCTGTACGATTACGAGGTCGATGAACGCATCGGCGGGCGGGATGGACTTGCCGCATTGCGTAAACGGTTACGACGGCGCGGGCTGTCGCTCATGCTCGACTTCGTGCCCAACCACGTCGCCTTCGATCACCCCTGGCTGGAGACGCACCCGGAATACTTCATCTCCGGCACGATGGAAGATGTAGCGCGGCGACCGAGTGATTTTTACGTCTACACGACTCGCAAAGGTGAACAGCGGGTGTATGCACACGGGCGCGACCCGCTGTGGCCCGGCTGGTCGGACACGGCGCAGCTCAATATCTTCAGCCCGCCATTGCGAAAAGCCATTCAGCGCACGCTGATCGAGATCGCCAAACAGTGTGACGCGGTGCGCTGTGACATGGCGATGCTCATGATCACCGAGATTTTCGCCAACACCTGGCGCGGCTGGGTGGGAGATGCGCCGTCACGCGAATACTGGGTCGAGATGATCGGCACGGTCAAAAAATATTACCCGGATTTTGTGTTCGTGGCGGAAGCCTACTGGGGCAGGGAATATCAGCTCATCACCCAGGGGTTCGACTATGCCTACGACAAGGTGCTGTACGACCGGATCATCGAGGGCGACGTGCAGAAGCTGCGCCAGCACCTCGCGCTGACGGATGTCAGCTATCAGAAGCACATGATGCGCTTCATCGAAAACCACGACGAAAAGCGCGCTTTCGATACGCTCGGTCCGCGCCGCAGCGTGCCCGCTGCCACGCTCATCTGTACCCTGCCAGGCGCAGTGCTGCTGCATGACGGTCAGCTCACCGGGCGGCGCGTCAAGCTGCCCGTGCAGATCAAACGTCAGCCGGACGAGGTGGAGCGGCGCGATCTGGAAGGGTTGTACAACCGCCTGCTGAAAGAGATTCGTTCGCCCATCTACCAGCGCGGCGAATGGACGCTGTTCGACATCCACCCGCTCAGCCCAGGCGACATCACGCACTGGAATCTGCTGGCGTATGGCTGGCTCGATCCGGGCGGCGACTATCGGCTGATCGTGGTCAACATGACGCAGCATGGGTCGCACGGGCGGGTTGACCTGTCGCGCTGGACATGGCTGGCTGGGCGGTCATGGCGGCTGTATGACGTGATCGACGGGGCGGAATATCAGCGGCAGGGCGAGACGATGACCAGCGAAGGGCTGACGATCATCCTCGAACCGTATGAGGCGCATGTCTTCCGGTTTGAGCAGGCGCGCGATCCGCGTCCGCCCGCTAACGGCAAAGTCCCGAACGGCAAAACGCCCAAAGCGCCATGACCCCGATCGCCCGCCGTGTCGCCGTCATCGTCTATGGTGCGGCGCTGCTGGTGTGGCTGAGCCTGGAGGATTCGGGCAGCCTGTCTCCTGCCCTGCTCGGCACAGCGGGCGCGGCGCTGCTGCTGACTCGCGCCGCGCGCCCGCGCAGCATGGTCGTGTGGCTGCTGCGCGGGGCGGGTGGCGGGGCGGTCGCCGTGCTGATCGCGGCGCTGCTCATGCTGCTCAAGACGGGCTGGCACGCCCACCTCGTCCCGGATTATCCGCTTTCGATGATCGTCGAGATGCTGGCGCGCGCCCCGGCGTGGTCTGCTGCCGGGGCACTGGTCGGGCTGGGGGCGGGAATG
>CAZTLS010000057.1:8267-24668 GCA_964614405.1 uncultured Pleurocapsa sp. | reverse complement strand
ATCGCCCGCGCCGCCGAGGGCGGTGACGGTCAGGCGGTCGCCCGCGCCCAGGGCGATCAGCCCCAGCGCGGCGATGAGCAGGCGCGCCATGTCGAACTTGCGCGGCGCGGCGTTCTGCCCGTCTTCCGGCTGCGGAAAGTCCATGCTGGCGCTGGCATCGATGAGCAGATGCACGGCGAGGTCTTCCTCATCCTCGTACAGGCGGGTGAGCGGGCGCTCCAGACGGGCGTAGGCGTTCCAGTCGAGGCGGCGCAGATCGTCGCCAGGGGCGTAATCGCGCTGATCGGCAAATTCGAGGCTGCTGCCGCGCCGATTCGACCGGCGATCGCCCTTGAACTGCCCGGCACGGGCGCGCCCGGCTGCCAGCGTGAGCTGTTCCAGGCGGCGGCGGGCGCTTTCGTCGAACAGGGGACGGTCGGTCATCGCAGTTTGGGCACGCTGCTCAGCAGTTCGGCGATGATGCGGTCGGTGGTCACCGCCTCGGCGATGCCCTCGAAGCCGAGCAGCAGACGGTGGCGCAGCGCCGCCGGAGCGACGGCATCGACATCGGCATAGCTGACGTTGAGCCGCCCTTCGAGCAGGGCGTTGATCTTCGCGCCGAGGATGAGTGCCTGCGCCCCGCGCGGGCTGGCTCCATAGCGGACGAAGCGTTTGACCATCGGCGGCGCGCTGGGGTGATCGGGCTGGCTGGAGACGATCAGACGGGCGACGTATTCACTGACGGCGCGTTCAACCGGGGTGTGCAGCGCCAGCGTCCCCATCGCCAGCACAGTCGCGCCGTCCGCCACCTTGTCGGCACGGGGGGTGTCTGCCCCGGTGGTGCGGTCGAGGATGGTCATCAGGTCATCGACCGAGGGCGGGCGCACGTCGATGCGGAACATGAAGCGGTCGAGCTGTGCTTCGGGCAGGGGGTACGTGCCTTCCATCTCCAGCGGGTTCTGCGTCGCCAGCACGAAAAACGGCGGGTCGAGGGGGTAGGTGCGCTGGGCGACGGTGACGGTACGTTCCGCCATCGCCTCCAGCAGGGCGGACTGGGTTTTCGGGGTGGCGCGGTTGATCTCGTCCGCCAGCAGCAGGTTGGCGAAGATCGGACCGGGCTGGAAGCGGCGCGCACGCCCGCGCCCGTCGGCATTGTCCTCCAGAATGTCCGTGCCGGTGATGTCGGCGGGCTGCATGTCCGGGGTGAACTGGATGCGGCTGAAGCGCAGATCGAGCGCATCCGCCAGGGTGCGGATGAGGACTGTCTTGCCCAGACCTGGCACGCCTTCGAGCAGGGCGTGCCGCCCCGCCAGCACGCAGATGACCACCGCGCGGATGACATCCGCCTGCCCGACGATGACGCGGCGCACTTCGGCTTCGATGGCGCGGGCGGTGGTGCTGAACTGTTCCAGCGAGATGAGATCGGTCGTTGTCACAGGCTGCCTCTTTCTGTCTGCATAACCTATCTTACCCGCAAAGCGCACGTGTGTAACGGGGGGAAACGGTCAGGGGGCGGGGCTGCATATCGGGGCGTCCATACGGCGAACACCGATCACCAGAAAGATTTTCTGAACATTCTGCCCCTGCACCGCGTGACCACACCTTAGGGTCTGTCTGCACAGGCAACCTCACCCCGTTTCGCTGCGTTCAACCGCCCCTCTCCATCGGAGACGGGCAGGAAACCGTCAGGTTTCCGGGGTTAGGTTGGGCAGGCATACGCCAGAACGGGTTTGCAGACACAACCTAGTGACCTCCGTGCAAAACCCCACCACATGGCACGCCGATCTGCGCTATACTTGTCGGTACACACTCTACTACCTCCGCGCGGGCGGACGGGTTTGAAAACGACGGATCGACGGGACAACCATGCGGCATTTTCTGCATCTTGATGACTGGTCGGGCGGGGCGCTGCGCGACCTGCTCACTCTGGCGGCACACCTCAAGCGCGAACAGCAGGCAGGCGGCACGGCGCATCTGCTGCGTGGCAAACACCTGGCGATGGTCTTTCAGAAACCCTCGCTCCGCACGCGCGTCTCGTTCGAGGTCGGCATGACGCAGCTGGGCGGCAGCCCAATCTACGTCGCCCCGGCGGAGATCGGCTTGGGCGAGCGGGAGAGCATCCCCGATGCGGCGCGCGTGCTGTCGCGCTACGTCGATGGCATCATGGCGCGCGTGTTCGGGCACGATCAGGTGGTCGAGCTGGCGCAGTGGGCGACCGTGCCCGTCATCAACGGTTTGTCCGCCGGGCATCACCCGTGTCAGGCGCTCGCCGACGCGATGACCATCCGCGAACACTGCGGCGAGGTGCGCGGGGTGCGCGTGGTCTACGTCGGCGATGCCAACAACGTCGCGCTCTCGCTGGCGCAGATCATCCTCAAACTGGGCGGGACGATGGTGGTCGCCGCGCCGCCTGGCTATCAGTTCAGTCAGGAGATCCGCGCCATGCTGGAGGCGGACGCCGCCGCAAACGGCGGGGCGCTCACGCTGATGCACAACCCGGTCGCGGCGGTGCGCGGGGCAGACATCCTCTACACCGACAGTTGGGTGAGCATGGGACAGGAAGCGGAGACCGAGACGCGCCTGCGCGCCTTCGAGGGGTTCACCGTCAGCGAGGCGCTGCTGTCAGCGGCGGGCGGCACGCCCAAAGTGATGCACTGCCTGCCCGCCCATCGCGGCTATGAGATCACCGACGCGGTGGCGGATGGCGCGGCATCGATCATCTTCGACCAGGCGGAAAACCGTCTGCACGCCCAGAAAGCGATTCTGGTTCGCCTTTTGACAGGACACGACTGAGTTTTAGGCAAGCGGAAGGGTGGACGCATGGCAGGAAACAGAGAAGCTTACGAACAGGCGATGAGCGCCGGGCACAACGCCGCCTGGGATCAGGAATGGCAGCTTGCGGTCGGGGCGTATACCCGCGCCATCCGCGAATTTCCCAATGACCCGGAGGCGCACATCCACCTCGGTCTCGGCTTGGTCGAGCTGGGGCAGCTGGAGAACGCGCTCAAAATCTACTCCCGCGCCTACCAGCTTTCCGGCAATACCGACCCCATCCCGCTGGAGAAGAGCGCCGACGTGCTGGAAAAGATGGGTCGCCTGCGCGATGCCGCTCAGCAGTACGCCGCCGTCGCCGAGCTGTACCTCACCCAGCGTGATCTCGACAAGGCGATCTACAGCTGGGAACGCGCCACCCATCTGACCCCTGGGCTGATCCCCATCCACATCAAGCTGGCACAGGCATACGAACGCATCGGCGACAAGAAGAAAGCCATCTTTGAATACCTGACGCTGGCGTACAACTTCAAACGCCTGAACGACATCGACAAGGCGACGAAGGTGGCACAGCGCGCGCTGCGCCTCGACAAGAATAACGCCCAGATCATCAACACCCTGCGCCTGCTGGAGACGGACGGCGAACTGCTGCCGCCCACCGGCGACAACGGCTCCCGCGCCGACGACGATGATGTCGAGCAGCTTCGGGGCGAGGCACTCGTCGAAGACGACCCGGCGGGTCCGCTGGGCGAAGCGACCACCTACGCGCTGGGCGCGCTGGCGGTTCACATCATGGAGAGCGCCGAGGGGATGAAGATCGCTGCCGATGCCCTGCAGGGCATGGAGGCGCAGCGCCAGAAACTCTACGACACCGCCATCGCCGCCTATCAGCGCGCCGATGCCAGAATGCGCCACCCCACCATCAAGATGAACCTCGGCGCGATGCTGCTGGCGCAGAACCGCCCCGCCGACGCCATCAAAGCGCTCAGTGATGCCATGAACCACCCGCAGACCGCCAGCGGCGCATATCATGCGCTCGGCAAAGCGTATCTGGCGCTTAAGAAGCCCAAACAGGCGGTCCGCTTCCTGATTCAGGCGATCCAGTCGGTCGATCCCACCCCGCCGCCCATCGACGACCTGCCCGAACCGACCATCTGGGAGATGATCGTCGATGTGCTGGACGAGACGCCGGACGACAAGCTGCTGCCCGTCGGGGCGCGCCTCGCCGCCAGCATCGAGGGCAAGGCGTGGAAAGAGCGCCTGGTCGATCTGCGCCGCCAGCTTGAGGAGACCAACCGCGAACAGGGCATGAAAGGGGTCATCGACTTCCTGATCGCCGCCGACAGCGACCAGCTTTCGCGCTCCGTCTCGCTCATCGACAAATACCTGCGCGGCGGGCTGCTCACCCTGGCGATGGACGAGGCGCACCGCGCCGTCGAAATCTCGCCGTATTACCTGCCCATCCACATCCGCATGGCGGAGATCATGATGCGCGAAGGGCGGGTACGCAGCGCCATCACCAAATACAATGTTGTGGCGCGGTCGTACATGGCGCGCGGGGAGAACGAACGCGCCGCCGCCATCCTGCACGATGTGCTTGAACTCGCGCCGCTGGACATCTCGGTGCGCCAGAGCCTGATCGAACTGCTGGAAGAGGAAGAGCGCTGGGAAGAAGCCCTCGACCAGTACATCGACCTGGCGGACACGCACCACCAGCTCGGCAACTACGACGCCTCGCGCGATACTTACGCCCTGGCAGAGCGCATCGCCGGGCGCATCAATGCCAAGCCGGAAAAGATCGTCCAGATTAAGCACCGCGTCGCCGACATCGACCAGATGCGCCTCGATGTGCGCAAGGCGATGAAGGCGTATGAAGAGATCATCGCCATCGCCCCGGAGGACGAGCGCGCCCATCGGATGCTGGTCGATCTCACCTGGCGGCAGGGCAATGCGGCTGAAGCGCTCCGCCGCCTCGACAAGCTGCTCGGCATCTACGCCCGCGCCAGAGCGGTGAACAAAATCACCGGGGTGCTGGAGGAACTGGTGCATCTGTACCCCGAAGACCCAGGTATCCGTTCGCGTCTGGCGGCGATCTACAAACAGCTCAAACGGAACAGGGACGCGGTCGTCCAGCTCGACGCGCTGGGCGAGATTCAGCTCAAGGCGAACATGCACAAAGCCGCCGCTGAGACGATCCGCCAGATCATCGCCCTCAACCCGGACAACGTGGACGCCTATCGGCAGTTCCTGGCAAAGCTGGGCGGGTAGAACAGCTTGGTCGATATTCTCTGGGCGATCGGCACACTCACCCCCAGCGCCGTCATCGATATCCTGCTGGTGGCGCTGGTCTTCTTCGTGCTGAGCTTTCTCATCCGTGCGACCGGTGCGGTCGCCCTGGCGCGCGGTCTGGTGCTGGCGATCGCGCTGGCGGTGCTGGCTGCCAACCTGTTCGAGCTGCCCGCGCTGCGCTGGCTGGTGCAGAACAGCCTCGCCGCCCTGCTCGTCGCCATCCCGGTCATCTTTCAGCCCGAACTGCGCCGCGCCTTCGAGCGGCTGGGGCGCGCCGATGCTCTGCTTCGCAACCGCGCGGCATACAGCACAGCGCGCGCCAGGCTGATCGATACCGTGTGCCAGACCGTCGAACGGCTGGCGGAACGACGGCATGGCGCGCTGATCGTGCTGGCGCGCGGCGACTCGCTGGAGCAGTACATCGGCACTGGCATCCGCCTCGACTCCGAAGTGACGCCGCAGCTTCTGCTCACCATCTTCTGGCCCAAAACGGAACTGCACGACGGCGCAGTGATCATCGGCGCAGACGGACGCCTGCACGCCGCCGCCGTCGTGCTGCCGCTCAGCGCCGCCCGCCCGTTCGGGACGCCCAAGCTGGGCACGCGCCACCGCGCCGCCATCGGCATCACCGAGGAGACGGATGCGCTGTGCGTGATCGTCTCTGAAGAGAGCGGGCGCATCAGCATGACCAACGGCGGGCGGATGATCTCCAAACTGGAGGCGAAACGCCTGCACGCCATCCTGTCTTCGTTCTACGGCGATGAAGCGCCCAGACGCGGTGGGCTGCTGCGCCGTCTGCGCCCTGCCCCACCCGCGCCCGCCGCCCCGCCCATGCCCGAAGAACGGGGGTCATGAGTTCGATGCGCCCTGCCCCGGAAAATGTCCCGCTGCGCGTGGTGATTGTCAACAACATCCTGTGGTTCCTCGGTTCGCTGCTGCTGGCGGCGCTCGTCTGGCTGATCGCGGTGGTGCAGAACGACCCGGTGACGCAGGCGGCGCTCTCCGAGCGCGTGCCGATCCGCATCATCCCCAACCCGGCGCTGGTGCTGACCAATCAGAGCGAACTGCCCAGCCTGGCGACGGTGACGGTGCGCGCGCCGACATCGGTGCTGGGATCGCTCACCGCCGACGACATCAGCCTGACTCTCGACCTGAGCGCCTATACCCCAGGGGCGCACACCATCCCGATCGTCGCCGCGATCAACCCGGATCGGCGGGCGGCGATCGTGCGCGTCAGCCCGCGCACGTGGGCGGTGCGGCTGGAACCGCGCCTGACGCAGTTGAAACCGGTCCGCGCCCACCTGACCAGCCAGCCCGGTGCGCTGTACATCGTCGGCACGCCGCAGATCGACAGCGTGCAGGTGGAAGTGAGCGGGGCGGAAAGCCGCGTGACGCGCGTCGCTGAGGTGGTGGCGAACGTGGGCATGGCAGAGCTGCGCGCCACCTTTGACGACAGTGTGCCACTGGTGGCGCTGGATGCAGCGGGTGAAGTGGTCAGCGGGGTGACGATCACCCCGGCGTCAGCACGGGTGCGCGTCGAAGTGCAGCAACGCGCTGATGTGGTCGAGGTGCGCGTGCAGCCCAACATCGTGGGCGAACTGCCGCCTGGCTATCTGCTGACGCCGGATTTTTCATACAGCCCGCAGACGATCCTGCTGCGTGCGCCGCGCGCCGCGCTGGAGTCGCTGCCAGGCACGCTGTTCACCGAGCCGATCGACCTGTCTGATCAGCGCGAGAGCTTCTCGATCACCGTGCCCGTCGTCCTGCCCGACCCGCGCCTGCTGGTGCTGACGGGCGGCGGGGTGA
This sequence comes from uncultured Pleurocapsa sp., assembly GCA_964614405.1. GTDB lineage: Bacteria > Chloroflexota > Anaerolineae > Aggregatilineales > Phototrophicaceae > Flexifilum. Next base: position 17,822 of record CAZTLS010000057.1, on the reverse strand, counting down.
CCGTCAACATCGGCATCGCCGCCCAGCAGGTGACGCGCCAGTTCGACCGCGTGCCGCTGACGCTCATCGGCGAGACGATCGGCTTGAGCTACACGCTCACCCCAACGGAAGTGACCATCCTGCTGACCGGTCCGCAGCCGCTGCTCGATGATCTGGACGCCAGCGAACTGGGCGCGCTGGTCGATGTGGGCGGGCTGCGCGCTGGGGAGACGGTGCAGATCGCGCCGGTCGCCACCATCGGTCAGGATGAGCGCATCACCGCATCGGTGCTGCCCGCGCTGGTCGGGGTGAGCGCAGCGGGGGGCGGGTGAAACAGAGCGGGCGCGACCGGGATGTGATCCCTGCCGCGCCCGCTGCAGTGCTCACCTCGCAGCGGCGATTACTCGCCGTTGGGGGTGATCGCCACTTCGGGTGCGGCGTACATCTCGCCCATCAGGTCGAGATCGGGTTCCGCCGCCATCAGCATGTCGAGCGCCGCCTGCGCCAGGTCGGTGCGATAGACGGCGGCGGGGTCAGCCGCGCTGCTGATGATGCCGTAATCGAGGGCGATCTGCGCCGTCACCGCGAACGCCTCCGGGTCCATGATGCCGATGCCCATCGGCGAGGGCCAGATCAGCTTGTTGACTTCGTTCATCTGCCACACCTGATGCCCCACGCCCAGCGTTGGACCTTCCGCCAGCACGAACTCGACGCATTCATCCGGGTTGTCGCGGCAGTATGCCCAGCCCTTGAAGGTGGCGGCGAGGAAGGCGACGGCGATCTCTTCGTTGCCCGGTTCCGCCAGCCAGTCCGCGCGCACGAACACGCCGTCTTCGAGCATCGCCGTGCCGAACTCATTGAAATCGAGGATGTTCAGGTCTTCCAGTGTGTAGACCGGGAAGGAACCGTCCGCGCCGACCACTTCCAGCACCTGCGCCATCTCGTTGTAGGTCATGGCGCTGGCGGCGTCGATCTCGCGGGCGAGGAAGGCATTCATGTCGAACGCCTGCTGCGCGATCGTCACATCATCCGGGTTTTCGGGGTCGAAGCCGGCTTTCGACAGCGCCGCGAACGTCGGGAACTGGTTGCCGCAGCACCACACGCCGACCACGCGCCCGCCGAGCTGTTCAAAGCTGGTCAAGCCGCTGTCTGCCCAGGTGATCTGGCGCATCCCGGAACGCTGGTAAATCTGGGCGATGTTGATGACATCCTGCCCGGTCTCACGGGTCGCCAGCAGGTTGCCCATCCAGTCCGTGCCAAATTCCACTTCCCCGGCGCTGACGAGCTGCTGCGGGTTGATGTCCACACCCGCCGCGACGATCGTCACGTCCAGCCCCATCTCTTCATAGTAGCCCAGCGCTTTGGCGGCGTAATAGCCCGCGAACTGCGCCTGGGGAACCCATTTCAGCACGACGCTCACAGATGTGAGGTCCTGCGCGCCGGCGGGCACAATGGCGACCGCCAGCAGGAGTGCGAGGATGACGAGCAGCTTACGCATGATTCAACCTTCTCCTGGTAAAATACCATCTGCAAACAGGGTACAGAGCGTCAGCACGCGGCGCACCGCGCGAATGACCAGCAGTTGGGTAGGCAGTTACGTCTCGCGGAACGAGACATGCCACGACATCAGCGCCCTCTCGATGACCGAGATCAGCAGGTAGAACAGGATTCCGTAGACCGAGGCGATGAAGATAGCCGCCCACGCTTCGGGGTATTTGAACAGCCCGGCGTCATCGCGGATGCGGAAGCCCAGCCCCGCCGTCGAGCCGCCGAAATACTCGCTCACGATCGCGCCGATCATCGAAAGCGTCGTCGCCACCTTGAGCGCCGAAAAGATGAACGGCAGGGCGTTGGGCAGCCTCAGCTTGCGGAAGACCGCCAGCGGACGCGCGGCGTAGGTGTGCATCAGTTCCAGCGAGAGCGCGTCCACGCTCGTCAGGCCGCGCACCGTGCTGATCATCGCCGGGAAAAACGTCAGCAGCGCCACAATGCCGATCTTCGATGCCGGGTTGAGCGCGCCGAACCAGTTGTTCATCAGCGGGGCGATGGCGATGATCGGCACGGCATTGATGCCGATGGCGATCGGCAGCAGCGCCCGGCTGAAGCCCGTGAAGCGCGCCGACACCATGCCGACGAGGATGCCCGCCCCGCAGCCGATCACGAAGCCCCAGAAGGCGTTCTGAAAGGTGTTCCACCCGGCGGAGACCAGCCGGGGATAGCCGTTGGCGAACGCCGCCGCGATCACGCTCGGCTTGGGCAGCAGGAACTGCTGAATCTGAAACACGTCGATCAGCACCTCCCACGCGATCAGCACCAGCGCGCCGACCGCCAGCGCCGCCGTCTGTTTGCCCACCGACCGACGATAGACCGCCAGCCGCGCCCAGGGCTGCCACAGCACGACGATCGCCGCCAGCGCCAGCCATGCCAGCGGCGTGGAGAGCGCCAGCGCCGCCGTCAGCCCATCGCGCGGGGTGTCGGCGGTCAGGCGGGCGGTGAACAGCGCCGGATCGACGCCCGTGAGCGCGCCGCTCAGGTTGATGCTGAACAGGATCGCCAGCGCCGCATACGCACAGTACGCCAGCAGCACGACCGATGCGCCGACCGCGATCGCGCCGCGCCGTTCGCGCAGTGCCGGGATGATCAGCGCCAGCGCACAGGCGATCAGCCCGACTGCGATGACCGGTTGCAGGGTGGCGTTGCGGAACGCGCTGCCGAACTGCGTTTCGAAGATCAGCAGCGGGTTGTTCAGGTGGTGGCAGATGGCGGCGAAGAAGAGCGCCGCCAGCGCGATCAGGTCGGTGTTCAGGGTACGCCCGTCGTATGCCTCGGCGCGGGCGGGGCGGCGTGCCGCGCGTTCGGCGGGCAGGATGGCAGCGCCGCTCATTCGCCCAGCTCCAGCCCGCCCACGCCGCCGCGCAGCGCATGGCGTACCTCGCTCGTCAGGTGGAAGAACTGATCGAGATCGCGCGTCTCCGTGCCGCGCGGGCGCGGCAGGTCGATGTCGATGATGCGGGCGATGCGCCCAGGGCGCGGCGACATGACCACCACGCGCGAGGACAGGTAGACCGCCTCGCTGATCGAGTGCGTGACGAAGATGACCGTCATGCCGCTCATGCGCGTCCAGATGCGAAGCAGCTCATTGTTCATGCGTTCGCGCGTCATCTCGTCCAGCGCGCCGAACGGCTCGTCCATGAGCAGGATGCGCGGCTGAAACGCCAGCGCCCGCGCGATGCTGACGCGCTGCTGCATCCCGCCCGAAAGCTGCCAGGGGTACTTTTCCTCGAAATCGCCCAGTTCGACCAGGCGCAGCATCTCGCGCGCGCGCTCACGCCGCTCGTCACGGCTGAAGCCCATGATCTCCAGCGGCAGTTCGACATTTTTGATGACGGTGCGCCATTCATACAGCGTGGCGCTCTGAAAGACGAAGCCGTATTCGCGGTCTTTGCGCGCCTGTTCGGGCGTCTTGCCGTTGACCTGTATCGTGCCTGACGACGCCGGAATCAGGTCGGCGATCATCCGCAGCAGCGTGCTTTTGCCGCAGCCTGACGGTCCGATCAGCGAGACGAACTCGCCCTGGGCGATGTGCAGGCTGATGTCTTCCAGCGCGTGGACTTCTGCGCCGTCGCTGGTGCGGAAGGTTTTCGACAAACGGTCGATGGCGATGATCGAGGTTGGGCTGCTCATGTGGACTCCTGCACGCGCCAGCGGACGATCAGCCGTTCCACCAGCGCCACGATGACGAAAAAGGCGATGCCCAGCAGCCCCGCCGCCACGATCGTGGCGAACAGGCGCGGCGGGGACTGGTTGTAATAGCGCGCAAAGTTGAGGATGGCGATGCCCAGACCGTTCTGGATGCCCGTCGGCAGTTCGCCGATGATCGCGCCGACCACGCTGGCGGTGGCGCTGATCTTGAGCGCGGTGAAGATCTGCGGCAGGGCATTGGGGATGCGCAGCTTGACGAGGATCGCCCACCAGCCGGCGGCGTAACTCTGCATCAGCTCCAGTGCGGTGGCGGGCACGGATGTCAGCCCGCGCAGGGTATAGATGGTGACGGGGAAGAAGGTCAGGTAGGCAGCGATGATCGGCACTGCCCATTCCGTCGCCCCGGCGCGCCCCATCCAGATGACGACCATCGGGGCGATCGCCAGTATCGGCACGGTCTGCGAGGCGACGACATAGGGCAGCAGCCCGCGCTGAAGCAGCCTGGAATGGGTGAACAGCACCGCCAGCAGGAAACCGATCGTCCCGCCGATGATGAAACCGCGCAGTGCCGACCAGAAGGTGTAGAGCGCGTTCTGGAACAGCATCTCGTACAGCGGCGCGCCCCCGCGCTGGCTCGGCTCGCCGAATGCCGCCGCGATGCTGCCCAGCGAGGGAAGCTGCGCGTCGGTCAGGGCAGTCAGCTCGATCGTCGTCTCGCCCAGCACCAGCCGATAGCTCACCGCCCGCGCGAACGCCTTTGACCCTTCCCACAGCAGGCACAGGCACAGCACGATCAGCACGGCGGTGAACGCCGTGCCCATACCAGCGGGCAGCGCGCGGCGCGGGGCAGGGCGAGGCGGTGGAGCGGGGACGGGCGGGTTGGCGGTGGACATGGATGAATTGGCACTTTCTCACAAAACGGACGTACAATTTCGTTAAAAATGATTGTAACCAATGCTCGCCGCACACGCCAATGTCAGGAGATGACAAAAGCCGTTCGGGAGTTTTGTACAGGATGATGAGCAGCGGGCTGTGAAAATACAGTGTTCGTGATGCGGTGGTGTGCGCGCCCTCCCCCTACAGTTTCGCCTGGCTTGTGTGCTATACTGCTGTGCCATGCGCCCATTACGCCTTGCCTCCCTGATCCTGCTGATCGCCGCGCTCAGCGCGTGCGATCCGTTCGCGCCGGTCGTCACGCCGACGGCGGTGGTGATCATCGTCACCCCCGACGCGACCGAAACCCCCATCCCCAGCCCGACCACACCGCCCACCGCCACGCCGACCGCCACCCTCACCCCCACGCCGACCGCCACGCCCGCGCCGCTGCCCTGCGCCAGCGACCCAGGTCAGGTGATCCGCTTCGACGATTTCCGCAGCCTGTCCTCCGGCGAGACACTGCGCTACCGCGTGTACATCCCGCCATGCTACGTCGAAGTGCAGCGCCGCTATCCGGTGCTGTACCTGCTGCCCGGTCTGCGTCAGGACGAGACGCAGTGGGGGACGCTGGGCATCGCCGCTGTCCTCGATCAGGGCATCCGCCAGGGCGCGATCGCCCCGATGATCGTGGTCATGCCCGCGCTGGGCGCGCTCGGCGCGCGCGACGCCTTTCCGCCAGGCACGTCCTACGAAGGCTACATCCTCGACGAACTGCGCCCCGCCGTCGAGCGTGATTTCTGCACCATCCAGCAGCGCGATCAGCGCGCTATCGGCGGCATCTCGCGCGGGGGCTTCTGGGCATACAGCATCGCGCTGCGCCATCCGACGGTGTTCGGCATCGTCGGCGGGCACGCCGCCGCCTTCGACCCCGCCAATGCCCCGGCTGCCAGCAATCCGCTGGAGCTGGCGCTCGACGCGCCATTTCTGCAGAATGCCAACCTGCGGATGTACCTCGACAACGGTTCCAATGACCCGGCGGGCACGAACCTCGGCGTCTTTTCCGGTCGGCTGAGCGCGCGCGGCATCGCCCACACCTACGTGATCACCCCAGGCGCGGGGCATGACGATCCCTACTGGGCGTCACAGCTCGACGAATACCTGCTCTTCTACAGCCAGGGCTGGACGCGCGACGTGAACAGCCTGCCTTCGTGCCTCGAACCGAGTCCGTGAGCCGCCGATGCCGACCCCGTTCACCCACCTGCACTACGCCCAGCGTGCCCTGCGCGATCCGGCGCTGCCCGCATCCTCGTGCGACCTGCTGACGGCGCATCTGCCCGAATATCTGCTCGGCAGCGTGGTCGCCGACGGGCAGGGGCAGGCGGGTCTGCCGCGCGAAGCCACCCACTTCTACAGCTATGACCGCCCGATCGACCCGCTGCCGCACCTGCTCATGCTCGAACGCCACCCGCTGCTGCGCCACCCCGACCCCGCCGCCGCGCGCGCCTGCATCGCCGGATACGTCTTCCATCTGGCGATGGATGCGTGGTGGACGCTGCACATGACCGCGCCGCATTTCGGCAGGGCGGCATGGGGCGACCGCGCGCTGCGCTTCCTGATGCTGCACGTGCTGCTGGTGCAGATGGACGAGCGCGATTACGCCGCGCTCGACCCGACGCTGGCGGGCGCAGTGGGCGCGGCACAGCCGGGCGACTGGCTGCCCTTCCTGCCGCTGGAGGCGGTACGCGGCTGGCAGGCGCTCATCGACGCGCAGGTGCGGGCGGGCGGCGTTCCGCTCACCTATGAGGTGATGGCTCCGCGCGTGGGGATGACGCCCGAAGCGCTGCGCGCCCTGACAGCGGATGACGAAATAGTCGAAAGCCGCCTGTGGGCGCATGTGCCGCGCGCGCTGCTGGCGGAAGAGGAAACGGGCATGTATGCCTTCGCCCTCGACGCGCTGATCGCCTACCTCCGACAGTAGGGGCGACCCGGTGGGTCGCTCCACATGCCCACCGGGGTCGCCCCTAAGAACAGGTGGATAGTACAAGAATCCTAAAAAATTGAAACAATCGTCCGTTTCGGTTGACTTTCCCTTGCACATGATTTACACTTTTTAGTATCTTCATGCTTGAACACAACCGCACACGAACTGACCAGAAAAAGGACGGCATCTGCACCGTCCTTTTTCTGTTGTGGCGCTGGACGCGCCCGTCAGCCGCCGAAGCCGATCGGGGTCGGACCGATGATCCCCTGATTGCGGTTCAGCCATGCCTGCTCGGTCGGGTCGAGGGTGGGCATGGGCAGCGTCGGGCGTGGGGTGGCGCTGCCCGCCGGGCGCGATCCTGCGGGGAAGATCAGCAGTTCCTGATTGACGAAGATGAAGCGCGTGCTGCGCAGGTTGTTGAGATCGCGGATGCTCTCCGCAGTCGTGCCGTAGGCAGTGGCGATGCCCGTCAGCGTATCGCCGGGCTGCACGAAATGCCACTGCGAGCCGTCCGCGCGCGGAGCCTGACGGATGGCGACGAAGGCGGTCGGCGGGATAGGGGTGGGCGGGATGACGGGCGCAGCGCCTGTTGCCCCGGCTGCGGGTGCGCCGCCAGGACCGCCCGTGCCGAAATAGGCGTCATCGAACCAGACGTTGTTCAACTGGCTGGGCGACGACTGGGTGAAGAAGGCGAAGAAGGTCGCCACGCCGCCGGTCGTGCGCGCCGACACCGCCGCCTGTTCCCAGCGGTCGTGCGGGGCGATGTTGTTCGACCAGATGACGCTGGCGGCATACGGGTTCGTCCCGCCCGTCGGGTCGATGCCGACGCGCACGAACGCGCCGGACTCGACCGCCGAGCCGCAGTTGTCGGCGTTCGGGGCGATGTTGCACGTCTTGATGCGCGCCCAGATGCTGGCGTTGAGGACAGTGTTGGCGGGCACGGGCACGGTCTGGTGAATGGCGACGGCGAAGGTGACGAAGCCGCCGTTGATGTTCTGCGACAGCGCGCCGCTGCGCACTTCCGGCGGGGTGCGGTGCGGGAAGGCGAACACCTTGTCGGCGCGCATCTGCCAGTCGGCACTGCGCGGACCGTCCTGGTTGAACAGCGACCAGGGCGCGGCGATGTTCAGGTCGCCCCGCCCGCGCCCGGTATAGCCCCCTTCAAAACCGGGGTCCTGCAGCAGATTGCCATCCTGTGCGGCGACAGGCGTGGACAGACCGACGATCCCCAGACCGAGCGCCAGCAGCGCGCAGCCGATCAGGGCGAACAGATGAACCAGCGGCGAGAAACGGTAGGTCATAGGTTTGTCCGTGCGTGACTGGCGGGCGGGGGTGCGCCCCAGCCCGCAAAACTGACGAATACAGCCCTGACTCTACACGATGCGCGCCCATCGTTCAACGCGCGACTCGCCTACGGCGCATGGTGGGCTGGGCACATCGTCCCATGCCGCACATCTTCCAGGCGATCCCCTTGCCGGGTTGTGGTAGAGTTATGGTCGCATTTCTGGCACACGGACTCAGGCTGGCGCACCGATCCATGACTCAACAACTGGCAGATGTCTATCGCATCGATCATTTTATCGACACCTTCGCGCTGGGGCATTACGCGCGCGTGCTGGACGCGCACGACCGCCGCACCGGGGAGACGATCGCTTTCAAGGTGCTGCGCCCGGAACATCTGCACGGCGCAGACGCGCCCAAATGGGAATTTCGCGCCTTCATCGCCGAAGCCGACCTGCTCATGCGCCTGGCAGACAGCCCGCACGTCATCGACCTGCTCGACTGCGGCTACATCGAGGCAGCGGGCGAAGCCCCGGTCGGCGGGGGCATTCAGTCGCACGGGCGCGATGTGCTGGCATTCGCGCGCGGCATGGAAGAGGCGTTCGTCCGCCGCTGGCGTCCGTATCTGGCGCTGCACAATCTGCCCCGCACCGAAAATCTCTTCTACCAGATGCGCCCGGATAAGCCAGGCGCACGCCTGCGCCTGCCCACCGAAGAGGGCTTGGCGCTGGCATTGCAGTTCGCCGAGACGCTGCGTCTGGCGCACCGCCAGCAGATCGTCTATCTCGATCACAAGCTGGAACATCTCTACTGGGACGGCGTGCATCTGCGGATCATCGACCTGAACAGTTCGCGCCTGCTGACCGGGGGCGACCGCGCCAGCGAGCGCATGTACGCCGTCGATGTGCATAACCTGTGCGTCGGCATCCTCTACCCGCTCTTCACCGGGCTGTCGCCGCAGAAGACCGCCATTCGCCCCCAGCCAGGCAGCATGAGCGATGTCGAGGCGCGCTATCAGGAAGTGACCACCCTCGATTTCGGCGTCGAGCCGTCGCTCAGCCCGGCGCTGCAAACCCTGCTTCAGCGCGGCGCAGCCCACCAGATCGCCACCATCGACCAGTTCATCACCGAGCTTCAGGCGGTCGCCGCCCTGCACGGCTGGGATTTCCCGCGTCACTACACCAGCCCGGACAGCCGCGAGGTGCGCGCCCGAATGCGCGAAGGCATCGCCCGCATCCGTCAGGGGCAGGACGCCCTGCGCGAGGCGCGCGACCTGTTCCGCGAAGCCGCCATTCAGGACGGCATCAGCGACGACCTCGACGCTGAACTGCGCCGTCTCGTCAAAGCCGTCAGCGATATGCTGCAAAACCGCGTCGTGCCCTAAGCCCGCCGCACCACCCGACCGATCGATTACGGATTCCTGCCCGCCTGATGACTCGTCGTGCCCCTGTTCTGCTCACCCTGCTCAGCCTGCTCATCGTGGCAGGCTGCACTGCTGCCCCGGATGCCCTGCCCACGCTGGCGGTGCTGCCTTCGCCCACCCTCGCCGTGCCACAGCCCGTCAGCGCGGCGGTCGTGCCCAGCCAGACGCCCTCGCCCGCCCCGTCCGCCACCCTGCCGCCGACGCTGACCGCCACCCCGCCGCCGACGCAGACCGTGAGCGCCACGCCAACCCTCACCGTGTCGCCCTCACCCGCATATCGGCTCCGTCGCCGCCGCGCGCTCCCGGTCCGGCC
>CAZTLS010000057.1:0-8219 GCA_964614405.1 uncultured Pleurocapsa sp. | reverse complement strand
CTGGTACACCGTCGTCCCCACTGCCACCCCACCCCCGACCGAGACGCCCGCCCCGACCGAGACGCCCGCGCCGGAAGCCGCTGCCGGCGTCCTGCTGCCCACGCCGCTGATCACCGCCATCCGCCTCGCCCCACTTCCGACCGAGACGCCCATCCCGACCGAGACGCCCACGCCCACCCTGACGCCGACGTTCGCGGGCACGCCGATCGGTGAAGCGTCGATCACTGCCGCCAACACCCTGCTCGTCAACCTGATGAGCGAACCGTCACTGACAGCGCGCCCGATCATCGCCCTAGCCAACGGGGAAAACCTGTTCGTCATCGGGCGCTCGTGGAACAACGAATGGATTCAGGTGCGGACGATGAACGGCGTCGAAGGCTGGGTGTATCGGCTGTATCTGGTCATCTGGCAGGACCTGAACCGGGTGGTCGTCACGCATCTGGAGCCGACGCGCCCGCCGTATGCCAGCGTCGGATCGTTCGCGCTGGGCGGGCATGTGATGACGATGGAAGAATCCACCTACAGTGTGATGCGGCAGGCGGGGATGAACTGGCTGAAGATTCAGCACCGCTACTATCACGGCGAGTCTGGCAGTGCCGCCGCGCCGCTGATCAACGCGGCGCACCGGGCGGGCTTCCGCATCGTGGTCGGTGTGGTGGGCGACCGGGCGCAGCTCGCCAGTGTGCCAGGCTATCATCAGGCGTTCGCCTCGTTCGTGGCGGGGGTCGCCGCTGCCGGGGCGGATGCGATCGAAATCTGGAATGAGCCGAATATCGACCGCGAGTGGCCCCAGGGCTTCATACACGGCGGCAACTACGTCGATCTGCTGCGCCCGGCGTACACGGCGATCAAAGCCGTCAACCCGGCGACGATCGTGATCAGCGCCGCGCCCGCCCCGACCGGGTTTTTCGGTCCCGCCGGGTGCGGTGAAGGCGGCTGCAACGACGACATCTACCTGAAGCAGATGGCGTATGCCGGGGCGCAGAATTACCTCGACTGTGTGGGGCTGCACCACAATGACGGCATCGTCTCGCCGACGCAGATGAGCGGCGACCCGCGCGGCAGTCACCCGACGTATTTTCTGCGCGGGGTGATCAGCCGCGTACCGCCGGAGTTCAACAGCCGCCCGCTCTGCTTCACCGAGGTCGGCTATCTGTCGCCGCAGGGGATGGGCGGACCGCTGCCGCCCAATTTCGCCTGGGCGAACAACACCAGCGTCGCCCAGCACGCGCAGTGGCTGGGCGAGGCGGTGCGGATCGCGCGCAGCACCGGGCGGGTGCAGATGTTCATCGTCTGGAATGTCGATTTCGATGTCTACCGCTACGACGACCCGATGGCAGGCTATGCCATTCGCCGCCCGGACGGGTCGTGCCCGGCGTGCGCGACGCTGGCGGAGGCGATGCGTTAGGCAACAGGCGGGCGCTGCGGCTGCGAGTCCGTTTTAGCGATCAGCTTTGCCATGTACGCCTCCGCCTTTTCGCGGTCATCGAAGAATTTCATGCGCTGATAATTGGTGATGCGGGTGATCGTCTGCACGATGATCTTCAGGCTGGTGGACAGCCCGCAGAACACCATCTCGCCGCTGCGCGGGTGCGTCAGCCCTGGTCCCGCCTTCGCCGTCAGCCAGCGCGGGGGGATGCTGCGCAGCTTCGACATGTCCACCAGCGAATGCAGGGTGTAGGGAATCGAGTCGCGGAATTCGCGCTCCTGTTCATAGGCTTCCAGCAGATCGTCGATCGTCACCGGCTCGCTGATCTCGTAGATCATGTGCCGCTTCTGCGGGTCAAGGCTCACCTTCACGGGCATCGTTTTCCCCTTTTTCTTTTTTCAGGCTGACGCCTGTTGTGCGGTACAATCGCTTTCATGATCCTAACATGCACACTGGATGAAAAAGCGCAATGAACGGGTTACGGATTCGTAACGCTTCCGGCTGGACGATCTTTGTCTTCGGGGTGCTGGCGGCGCTGCTGGGGGTGATCGGGCTGATCCGCCCGGAGAACACGCTGGCACTGCTCAACTTTGACCTGCTGGAACGGGCAGAACGGGCGGCGGGCGATTTCACGCTCACCTTCCTCACCGCGTCGTCGATGGCTGCCGTCAACATGGGCGTGTACTATGTGCTGGCGGCGCTCAACGATGTCCGCATCTTCTACACCTGGACTGTGCCTTTCCGTGTGCTGACCTTCACCGTGTTCATGCTGGCAGTGGCGGGCGGCATCGCCCCGGTGGGGTTCGTCGGCGTGGCAGTGTGGGAGCTGCTCGGCGCGATCGCTACGGGCGTGGCGCTGTGGCTGGAGCGCCGCCGCGCAGCACAGCCCGCCTGACTTCCCCCTCTCCCCCCCTGTCCTGCTGCATCTGCAGGACAGGGGGAGAGGATTTACGGCACAGGCACGTTCACATCTTCGTGCGGATCGTCTCGTTGAGCTGGTTGATCGCCGCCGTCAGCTTTTCCTCGGCGGTCGGTTCGGGCGGGGCAGCGGGGGCAGCCGGGGCTGGACGCTCAGCACGGCGCTTCGCCTCGTTGAACGCCTTGACGATCAGGAAGATGACCAGCGCCACGATCAGGAAGTTGATCACGGCATTGATGAACGCACCGATGCGGATGACCACTTCAGTGGTCGTGCCGTCAGCAGCGGTCGTCGTGCCCAGTGTGATGGCGATACTGGAGAAATCGACGCCGCTGAGCAGGAATCCGATCGGCGGCATGATGACATCGTTAACCAGCGAATTGACGATCGCCCCGAACGCCGCGCCGATGATGATACCGACGGCGAGATCGAGGACATTGCCACGCATGATGAACTCACGAAATTCCCTGATCATGCTGCTTCCTCCTGCGATTGGGTAAGGTGGTTCACTGCACCACTGCTATAATAGAATCGTTGCGTTTTTTCAGCCAATCCGCCGGAAGTCAGGTTTTTATCACGAAGGGGTGTTACGACGTGGATCAGATCAGCAAGCCGTTTGACTCCTACATCATCTCGTATGTCACTGGTTACCCGCACGACTGTGTGGTCAACTGTTTTCATGGCGATGCCTACGCCGGGCGGCTGATCTTCTACAAGGACGGCAACGAACTGCCACCCAACGTCATGTTCAACGATGCACCCTCGCTGCACTTCTACACGCGCCACTATGCCAACATCATGGACATCATGCGCTATGAGAAGCCGCTCATGCTCTTCTACGTGCCGTCTTCGCGCACGGGCGGGGTGATCACCAGCGAGCGAGAACCGGTGGGGGAGCAGGAAGGGACGGGCGGCGTGTAAGCAGCACCGCCATGCCGACCGCCCACAGCCCCCACGTCAGCGCCCCTGCCACGCCGATCCACCCCAGCCAGCCTGGGGCATAGCGCAGCGTCACGCTGTGCGATCCGGCAGGGATGACGACGCCGCGCAGGATCAGGTCGGCGCGGTAGATCGGTGCCGGCGCGCCGTCGATCGCCGCTTCCCAGCCTGGGTATGCCGAGTCGCGGATAAGCAGCAGGCGCGAGGTGCCCGTCTCGACCGTCAGCGTCAGGTGGGCGTCGCCTGAGTCGATCACTTCAGCGCGCGCCGCACCAGCGGCGTCGGGCAGCCCGGCGCACACCGACTCTGGCGCGGCGATGACTGCCTCCTGCGCCGGGTCGAACGCCGGATCGCGCATGATCGCCAGCGCCGCCTCATCGCCGAAAAAGTCCGCGTCCACACAACGGGCGCGATCGACCAGCCAGGCGCGCGGGAAAGCGTCCGGGTTCTCGTACAGCTTGATGTCGCTGGAGAGGATGCGGCGGTACGGGGCGGGCGTAAGCTGCGCGAAGGTGAGCGTATCCGGCGATGAGTCGTCCACCAGTGTGACAGCGCGCACCGACGTGCCCGCCTGCGGCGTGATCGTGATCGCCTCAGGTGCGGCAGGGGCGTCCAGCCGATAGCGCGCCCACTGATAGCGATCGAGCGGTTCGGTCTCCGTGTCGGGAACCAGACTCGCGGCATCGGCATCGACCCGCGGCGGAAGGCACAGATCGCTGTGGCAGGCGTACAGCACTTCGACGGCGCGCGCGCTGAAGCCCGTGTGGTTGCGGTAGAGCGCTGAGTCCGCCTGATCGAACGTCGTGTCGAAGAAGACGCCCGCGCGCACCAGATCGTACACCTTGTCGGTCAGCAGCCAGCGCGTGCCGGTCAGGTTGAGCCAGCGTGAGTCAGGCAGGCACGCGCCACCGCACGAGTCGGCGTACAGCGCCTCGCGCAGCCGTCCATCGACCGAGCGCAGCGCTCCGTCGGGCAGCAGCAGCGCGGAGAAAGCGGTGTACCAGCGGGTGGGCAGCAGCCCGCCGTCGAAGCCGTCCAGCGTCGGGATGCCCCATGCAAGCGAGAGGTTCGGCGCGGCGATCTCGCGCAGCTTGATCGTGTCGAACGCCAGCGCGCGCGCCTCCCCGGTGATGCCGAGCGCGTCGTAGCGCCGTTCCAGCGCCGCGCGATCGCCTGGGTCGAAGAGCAGATCGCTCATCGACAGCAGGCGGTCGTTCTGATGCGGGTCGGCGTCATCGCGGTAGACGCGCATCTGCGACAGGGTGAAACGCGCCGCCGACCACGCATCGGGCGGCACGAGCTGGTTGTACGCCAGCGCGCCCGCCGCCAGCCCCAGTTCGAGGCACAGCACCGCCCCAAGCAGGAAGACGCCCAGCCGCCCGCGCGCCAGCACCACGCCGACCAGCGCGATGCCCAGCGCGGCGATCCAGCCGATCCACGTGATCGTTTCAGCGGGGTAGGCGGGTGTGCCATCGAGCGTGCGGGTGATGAGCGTCGATGCCGCCATCAGCCCGCCGATGAGCGCAGCGTAGGGCAGCAGCGCGATCGAGCGCGGGGCACGGCGGTGCAGCAGCGCGTGTGCGCCCAGCGCCGCCAGCATCGCCACGCCGATGGCGAACAGCGCCAGCCAGCGCGCCGGGACGCGGAACAGGTTGAAACCAGGTAGCCCGGCGAGCGTCATGTAGACCGGGTTGTACAGCCCGTAGGCGAGGAACAGCCCGATCAGCGCCAGGATCGCCCAGCGCGCGGCGGGGTGTGCTAGCGCCCGGCGCAGCTGCCCGACCGGGGGCGAATCGCCATCCGGTCGGCTGATGACGCCGATCCACGCCAGCGCCCCGGCGATGATGCCGGGGTAGGCGATGTATTCGCTGAAGATCATCCGGTCGAAAGACGGCAGCAGCCCACGCCCGGTGGCGAACGGGCTGAACGAGAAGGCGGTCGCCTGATCGGGGTTGAAGCCGCCGCTGCGGTTGCTCACGCTGGAGAGTTCGAGGGTCGGCACGAGCTGAGGCAGCGCCAGCAGCACCGCGCCGACGCCGGAGAGCGCCAGCACCAGCGCACCGCGCACCGGGCGGATGAGCAGGGCGCTGATCGCCAGCGCCGCCCCGGTGAGGAAGACGGTCTGCGTGTGCCCGCTGAACACCTGAAGCGCCATGATCGCCGCCAGCAGCGCGCCGCCGCGCACCGCCGCTGCACCGCGCCCGGTCAGCGCGATCTCCAGCGCCCAGAGCGCCCAGGGCAGCCAAGCCAAGCCCTGAAGCTGATTGATCTGTTCGACGTGCGCGCCGATGTGCCCGCCGAGCAGGAACGCTGCCCCGCCGATGCACCCCGCCAGCCAGCCCACTCCCAGAGCGCGCCGCGCCAGGGCATATGCGCCCAGCCCTGCCCACCACAGATGCAGCAGGGCACTGACGCGCACCGCGTCAGGCGCGTCCAGCCCGATCAGCGCCAGGTTGGGGGGGTAAAGCAGGGCGGTCTGCGGGTTCGCCAGCAGGGGCGCGCCCGCGAACAGATCGGGCGTCCACAGGGGAAGATGCCCGGCACGCAGGGCGGCGGCACGGGCGTCCCAGTAGGGGTAGTGGTAGCTGTAGGTGTCACCGCGCGCCATGATCCACCCGCTGAACGCCAGTCGATACCCGGCAGCCAGCGTGAGCAGCAGCAGCAGGCAGGCGGCAGCGAGGTGGGTGCGCGCGGCGGTGCTGCGCGTCATTCAGCCGGCTTCGCTGCGCGGCGCATCATCGCTGTGGGGCGCGGAGGGCTGCTGCACGTTCGGGTCGAAGTATTCCTCATGCTCGTGCTTTTCCTGCGCCACCGCCCACACCATGATCGCGACGACGCCCGCCGCCAGAATGATCAGCACCCAGCCGATCAGCCCGATCGAGTCCATACCCATGATCCCTTTGCCTTTCACACAACACACGATGCAGCCCGGAATGCCCCTGATTGTAGGCGATGCACGCCGGGCGGTCAACGTGTGGCGGGTCAGGTAAGCTGTTCGATGATCAGAACCGTCGCCTGCACCGTGCCGTCGGGTCGGATGAAGTCGAGTCCGCGCCCGAAGACATTTTCATCTCCTTCAATTTTTCCACACCGAAACAGATTCCCTCTCACGGTACGAACAAGGTACGAATATCCCAACCAAAAATTTACGCGATCGCCGCACGCCGCGCGCATAACTGGGCTATAATGAACGTCTAAATTCGTTGATTATGGCGGACACAGCTTATGCCACCCAATTACCCTGACCTGCTCGGCGCGCTGACCAACGGCGAACGCTGCGCGCTGGACAATGTGCATCTCGCCGCTGCCACGCGCCCGCGCGTGGCGCGCGCCGGGCGTCCGTTCGAGGTCATCCTGCTGGTGCAGAACGTCACCGACGCCGACGTCGATCTCACGATGACCCTGCACCTGCCACAGACCGACCTGAAGAAGCAGCGCGACCGCTTCATCAGCAAAGTGCAGCGCCTGCTCGTCGGCATCAAGCCTGCCGAGGTGGGGTATGTCATGCTGCCCGTCAGCACGCTGATCGACGTCGCGCCGGGCGAATACACCCTCGGCGTCGAGTTCAGCGCCAGAACGATCGGCAGGAGCGGGCGCATCCGCGCAGCGGAAGGCGGCGGCAGGGTGCGCATGGACGACCTGTCGCCAGACGCAGCGCGCGAATTCGAGTCGCTGCGCGAACTCAGCTTCTTCACCGCGCGCCGCCGCCTGAGCAGCACCATCGAGCTGCCGCTGATGGTCATGACGGGCACGGTCGGCAAAGTGACCGACTTCGCGCCTGGGTGGGTCAGCCTGCTGCGGCTGAGCGAATATGGCGACGCCCGCCCGATGCTGCACGAATACAGCGACCGCCTGCTGGCGGAGACGCTCCCCCAGCTCAAACGTGCCCTGATGTACACACCGCTGCTCGACGTCACGCACGCCCGTTTCGAGGAAGCCGGTTTCCCCCTGCGCGATGCTGAGGCGGTGGTCATCGCCAAACTGCTCACGCTGATCCTCGAATACGCCAACCCGCGCCAGAACGCGCACGGACACATCGCCGCCCGTCATTTCAACATCCAGGCGCTGCTGGAGCGCGACCCCCTCACTTTGGAAGCCGCGCCCCGCCTGCCTCACTGGTTCCGCCGCTTCATGCGCTACGCCGAAGACACCCCGCAGGTGTTCGCCAAACCTGCCCAAATGATCCTCACCTACCTGTACGAAGACCTCATCGGCGATGCGATCGATTACGCCTTCGCCCTGGTCGAAGAGGCATCGGGCGAAGACCTCGGCACGCCCGACGAGATGGTGCGCTACCGCGAGCGCGTGCAGGCGGCGCTGCGCGACAAACAGGGCATGGATTTCAGCCTCGCCTACCTGCCGCTGATCATCGGCGGCGCGATCCGCAGCGAGCAGCTTCCGCTGGAAGGCGAACACCCCGCCGATGTCATCAAGGCGATCGGCAAGGCGCTGGAAGACCGCATCTTTGACAGCCGCGATGACGAACGCCCGGTGTTCGACCTCGCCAATCAGATTCTCGCCCGCATCGGTCAGCGGCACGGCTATCAGCCGACGCATGGCTGAGCGCACTCGTACCAGGGAACATTTGCCATGACCTCACACGATCTCGGTTTCGACCCCCTCTATCCTGATGTGCTGAGCGCCGTCGCGGGCGGGCTGCGCCTCGACCTGGGCGAAGTGCAGGCGTCCGTCGGCGTCTTTCCGCGCAGCGCCTGGTACAACCAGCCCGTCGAAGTGGTGGTACTGGTGCAGAACATGATCGACGCTCCGGTTGAGGTGCGCGTCGAGCTGCACCCGCCCGCGCGCGACCCCGACGGCACACCGATCCGCATCGCCGCCGCGAAACTGGCGGTCACTCAGGCGCTGGAAGGCGGCGAAGTCGGCGTCATCCGCCTGCCGATCATGCCGCAGCAGCCCACCGCCGCCATGCCC
>CAZTLS010000056.1:0-24919 GCA_964614405.1 uncultured Pleurocapsa sp. | reverse complement strand
AGAATCTGATATTTGTTATTCATGATAATCGCGATGTCCGATTCGTAGTCCAGGGCGCTGCTGCCGCGCAGGTGGAACAGGTGGATGCGCTTGCTCTTCAGCCCTTCGCGGTCGGCGGCGACGATCGACCAGACGGGGATGTCCAGCGTCATGGCGATGTCTTTCAGCCCTTCGACGATCATCGTCACCTTGTCGTTCTCGTCACGCGGACGTTCGGGGTGGACGGCGATCTTTTGCAGGTAGTCGATGAACAGCACCACGCTGCCTCCCGTCGCATCGCACAGGCGGGCGGTCATCTCACGGATGGCGCGCAGCGTGGTGACGGCGGGGCTGGCTTTGACCAGGATCATACGGTCGGAATAGCGCTGCATCCGTTGCAGGCTGGGCGCGGTGCGCGGGTCATCACGCAGGATGGCTTGCAGCGACCCCGCGCCGCCGTCTTTGCCCATGAATTCTTTGGCGCGCTGCGAGACGATGATCTGGTACAGGTCGCGCAGTTTGATCCCCCGGCTCAGGTCGAGTTCGGGTGGGCTGACGCTCTCCAGGCACAGCAGGCGGTGCAGCAGATGCGTCTCGGTATGTTCATACGACAGGTAGAAGACATACTGATCCGGGCGCATGGCGATGTTGCGGGCGATCTGAAGTGTGGCGATCGTCTTGCCGATGCCCTGTGCCCCGCCGAGCAGCACCAGTTCCGTCTTCCTCAGCCCGCCGCCGATGAACCCGTCCAGCGGGTCAAAGCCGGTGGGCAGGGGCACGTAATCGACCAGATCGCCCTGAATCAGGCGTTCGTTGGCTTCTGTAAGGACCTGAGTGAGCGTGCGCGGCAGATGGGCACTGCCGCCGCGCCCTGACGAGGGAGCAGCAGGTGGACGTGGAGGGGTGTTGTCACGCCGGACGGACGGGAGTCGTCCAGGTGCGGGAGAAGAACCCGCATCCGGTGAGTCCACGCCGTCGGAGTCGGGAAATTCATCGCTGAAACGTCGTGTACCCATGAATTTTGTGTCGCTCATCCGATGAGATAGACGGTAATTGCTGCCCATAGCATAGACCGATCAGCGGTACAGCGCAAGCGCAGGGGGATAAGGTATGCCTTTCCTAACTGAGTGGGCAATTTTTCTCACGAAAAGGCGAAATGCGGTTGTCTGATGCAAACACATCCCAAAGGCGTAAATTTTCGCATCGTGAAGGATATGTGTCAAAAACGATGCACACGATTATCAGAATCATGTTAAACTGGAGTCGTTTTTAAAAAATCATCGCTGTTTCCCACAGCACAGGGTGGTCATCCCCAGGCACAGCAGTCGGGATTTTCGCCGTTCCTACCCCCTTAGGAGGCTGAGAATACGTCGTGTTGCAAGAACTCCTGCTCAGAGCCGACCAGCGCGGCTACGTCACGTTTGAAGATGTCCTTGAAGTCATGGACGAAGATGGAGATGACTCAATCGCCATCGAAGCCATCCTGTATGAACTGGACGATCTTGGCATCGAACTGCGGCACGAGACGGAACCCGTCGAGATGCTGCTGAGCGACGAGCCGGATGCTGATTTTGAACCTGAAGATATTTTACCCGAACCGCATATGACCGACCTCGCCGCCGTGTCGCCCGATGACCCGGTGGGTCTGTATTTTCGCCAGATGGCGCAGGAGCCGCTGCTCTCTGCCCAGGACGAGATCGACCTTGCCAGGCGCATCGAGCATGGCAGGCGCTGTCGTGACATCCTGAACACCCTTCAGGCGCGTGAACTGTGCAGCGAAGTGTGGCTGATCTACCTCGACCGGGGGATTTGCGATGGGCAGGCAGCGCGTGAGCATCTGGGGCGTGCCAACACGCGGCTGGTCGTCAGCATCGCCAAACGCTACATGGGGCAGGGCTTGCCTTTCCCCGACCTGATTCAGGAAGGCAACGTCGGGCTGATGCGCGCGGTCGATAAATACGATTATCGGCGTGGTAACCGCTTCAGCACGTATGCCACCTGGTGGATTCGTCAGGCGATCACCCGCGCGCTGGCGCAGAAGACCCGTACCATCCGCATCCCGCTGCACATGACCGAACGCATCCGGCAGATGTATCGCACTGCGCAATCGCTGGAGCAAATCCTCGGTCGGCGTCCCTCCAGCGAGGAGATCGCTATCGAGATGGACCTGCCGATGGACACGGTGCGCGCCATGATGGACGCCAGCCAGCACGCCATCGCGCTGGAACGTCCAGTTGGGGAGGACGGTGACAGCGAGTTCGGCGATTTCATCGAAGACCACGACTCGCCCAGCCCGGTCGAAGCCGCGACCCAGAATCTGCTTCAGGAGACGATCGAAGAGGTGCTGAACGAGCTGACGCCGCGTCAGAATCAGATTCTGCGGCTGCGCTTTGGTTTGGGCGGCGGCGAGCCGCATACCCTCGAAGAGATCGCCACCCGCTTCGGCTTGAGCCGTGAGCGCATCCGTCAGCTTGAAAAAGAAGCGCTGCGCCGTCTGCGTAACCCACGCCTCGCCCACAATCTACGCGATTATCTGGGCTGACGCCCCTGTTTTGCCAACCTGAGATGCGCGCGCATCTCAGGTTGCTGTCTGTGCTGGCGCTTTTTCCGCCTCTGCTATAATCATCCGCGTTTTCCATCACGGACAAAAAAGGCGCAGAGCGCGGATGAGCAAACCACTCGATTTTCAGCAGATCATCATCAAACTCAACGAATTCTGGGCGGGGCAGGGCTGTGTCATCTGGCAGCCGTACAACATTCAGGTCGGAGCAGGCACGGGCAACCCTGCGACGCTGCTGCGCGTGCTGGGGCGCGAACCCTGGCGCGTCGCCTATGTCGAGCCGAGTGTGCGCCCTGACGACGGGCGCTATGGCGAAAACCCCAACCGGATGCAGTACTACTACCAGTATCAGGTCATCCTGAAGCCAGACCCAGGTAACCCGCAGGAACTCTACCTGCAATCGCTGGAGGCGATCGGCATCAACCCGCGAGAACACGACATTCGTTTTGTCGAGGACAACTGGGAAAGCCCGGCGCTGGGTGCGTGGGGGTTGGGCTGGGAGGTGTGGCTGGACGGGCAGGAGATCACCCAGTTCACCTACTTCCAGCAGGCGGGCGGCATGGAACTGGAGCCGACTTCCGTCGAGATCACCTACGGGCTGGAGCGCATCGCCCTGCCCCTGCAAAACAGGGACAGCGTGTGGAATATCAACTGGGTGGACGACCTGCTCTACGGCGATGTGCTGCTCCGCAGCGAGATCGAACACTGCACCTACTACTTCGAGGTCGCAGATGTGGAGGGGCTGCGCGCCACCTATGACGTATATGAAGCGGAAAGCCGCCGTGCCCTCGATGCCGGGCTGGTAATGCCTGCCTACGACTATGTGCTGAAGTGCAGCCACCTCTTCAACGTGCTGGACACGCGCGGCGCGATCGGCGTCACTGAGCGGGCGGTCTACTTCCGGCGGATGCGCGACATGACCCGCCGCGTCGCAAAGGCGTATGCCGAACAGCGCGAGGCGATGAATTACCCGATCCTTCAGCGTCGGATGCGCTGGACGACGCCCCCCGCACCCGCGCCGACTCTGCCCGATAACCCGCTTCCCACTGCCCCGGCGAATTTCGTCTTCGAGATCGGTGTGGAGGAACTGCCGCCCGATGATGTGGTCGGCGCGGTCGAGCAGCTTCAGGCGGCATTCCCTGCCCTGCTGGAGTCGCTGCGGCTGGCGCATGACGGCGTGACCGTCTCCGGCACGCCCCGCCGCCTGGTCGTGCAGGTGCAGAATCTCGCACCCCGCCAGACCGATGCTGAGCAGATCGTCAAAGGTCCGAGCGCAGATCGCGCCTACAACGCCGATGGCACGCCGAGCAAGGCGGCGGAGGGGTTCGCGCGCAAGAACGGCGTCGATCCGGCTGATCTGGTGGTGGCGGATGTGGACGGCGGGCGCTATGTCACTGCGCTGGTACGCCAGACCGGGCGTGCGGCGGGGGAAGTGCTGACGGAAGCGCTGCCGGGCGTGATCGCCGGGATCAGGTTCGCCAAATCGATGCGCTGGAACGAGACGGGCATCACCTTCTCCCGCCCGATCCGCTGGTTGCTGGCGCTGCACGGCGCGGCGGCGCTGCGCTTCAGCTATGCCGGGGTGGAGAGCAGCGGCTACACGCGCGGGCTGCGCCCCTATGGGTCGCCGCTCTACCCGGTCGCCGATGCCGACTCGTATGCCGGGGCGCTGGCGCGTGACGGCATCATGCTGGACATCGCTGCTCGGCGTGCCACCATCTGGGAGCAGGTCATTCGTCTGGCACGGAGTGTCGGAGGCAGCATCCTGCCGGATGAAAAGCTGCTCGACGAGATCACTCAGCTTGTCGAGTCGCCGGTGGCGCTGCTCGGTCGCTTTGAAGACAAATATCTGGCGCTGCCGCGCGAGGTGCTGGTCACGGTGATGCGCGACAAGCAGCGCTACTTCGCTGTCGAAGATGGCGGTGGACGGCTGCTCCCCTACTTCATCGCGGTTCGCAACGGGGACGATCGCCACCTGGAGAAGGTGACGCACGGCAATGAGCAGGTGCTGCGCGCCCGCTTCTCCGACGCGGACTATTTCTACAGCCAGGACACCAGAAAGACGCTGGCGGATTTCCTGCCTCGGCTCGATACGCTCACCTTCCAGGAAAAACTCGGTTCGATGCTGGACAAGAACCACCGCATCGAACGCCTTGTCGATCCGCTGAGCGATCTGCTCAGGCTGGACGACGCCGAGCGTGCCACCGCGCACGCCGCCGCTGCCCTGCTCAAGGCAGACCTGGCGACGCAGGTCGTGGTCGAGATGACCTCGCTGCAGGGGACGATGGGGCGGGTGTACGCGCTGCGCGCCGGGCAGCCCGAAGCGGTGGCGAATGCCATCAGCGAACACTGGCTGCCGCGCGGCGCAGATGATTCGCTGCCTGCCAGCCCTGCCGGACGGCTGCTGGCGCTGGCGGATCGGCTGGACAGCCTGGTCGGGTTGTTCGCGGCGGGGCTGGAACCGCGCGCCACTGCTGACCCGTATGGGCTGCGCCGTGCCGCGCTGGGCGTCGTTCGCATCGCTGCTGAAGGGCGGCTTGACCTCGATCTGACTGAGGCGGTGGCGCGCACCGCCGCGCTTCAGCCCATCGCGGTGAGCGACGAAGTGCAGACCGCCGTGCTGAACTTCATCGCCGGGCGGCTGCGCGGCTGGATCGAAGAACAGGGCTGGCGCAACGATGTCGTCTCGGCGGTGCTGGCGGAGCAGGCGGCAAACCCCTTCCGCGCGCTGCGCGGCGTCGAACAGCTTCAGGCGTGGGTCACCCGCCCTGACTGGGAGCCGATCCTCGACGGCTTCGCCCGCTGCGTCCGCATCACGCGCGCTGAAACGGAAGCCTACCCGATCGATCCGGCACTGTTCCGTCAGAGCGAGGAACATGCTCTGTACGCCGCCTATCAGACCGCCAGCGCTGCTGTCCCCCCTGATGCCGATGTCGATACCTTCCTGACCGCGTTCAGCGCCATGCTCCCCGCCATCACTGCCTATTTCGGCACGGGCAAGGGCGATGGGGTGCTGGTCAATGCGCCGGAAGCGGAGGTGCGCCGCAACCGCATCGGGCTGCTTCAGGCGATCAGCGCCATGCAGCGCCACCGCGCCGATCTCAGCTTCCTCAGCGGCTTCTGATTTCCAGAGTCAGGTGGGGCATGATGCGTCATCATCATGCCCTGCTGGGCGTACTCAACTTTTCCTGATCATCCTCTGACCCTTCATGACCCATCTCCATTGCATGACGCGGCGAACATGTGTATACTACACATCCGTGATGCGTGAGGGAGTCCGATGTCCGTCATTGAGGAGATCAAGTCCCGTCTGGACATTGTGCAGTACATCCAGCAGTACGTCCCCATCCGTCGGCAGGGGCGCTATTACAAAGCGCCGTGCCCTTTCCACAGCGAAAAAACCCCGTCCTTCGTGGTCTACGAAGATCGCCAGAGCTGGCGCTGCTTCGGTGCGTGCGCTGAAGGTGGGGATATTTTTCGGTTCGCCATGAAATATCACGGCTGGTCATTCCGCGAGGCGCTGGAAGAGTTGGGCAAGCGCGCCGGGGTGGAAGTGCGCCAGCAGACAGCGGAACAGCGCCAGCAGCTTGAGCGGCTGGATCACCTGCGTGCTGCGGTCAAGGCGGCGGCGGAACTGTATCACACCACCCTGCTGGACGAGACGCGGGCGGACTCGGCGGCAGTGCGGGCATACGCGCGCAGCAGGCGCGGCTTGACGGACGAGACGATCGCGCGTTTCCAGATCGGGTACGCCCCGGATGACTGGCACTTCCTGCATCATCAGTTCACGCATCTGGGCTACAGCGAAGATGATCTGCTCGCTGTCGGGCTGCTGAAGCGGAATGACAAAGGAGCGGTGTACGATGCGTTTCGCAACCGCTTCATGATCCCCATCCGCGATGAGCGTGGACGCCCGATCGGGTTCGGGGCGCGGGCGCTGGCGGCGGAAGACAATCCCAAATACCTCAACTCTCCGCAGACGCCGCTGTTCGACAAGAGCCGGACGCTGTTTGCGCTTGATGGGGCGAAAGAGGCGATCCGCAGCAGCGGCACAGCGGTCATCGTCGAGGGCTACATGGACGCGATCAGCGCGCATCAGGCGGGCTATACCAACGTCGTGGCGCAGATGGGCACAGCGCTGACCGAGGCGCAGCTTCGGCTGCTCGTGCCCAAACTCGCCTCTCGCGTGGTCATGGCGCTCGACTCCGACGCCGCCGGGCAGAACGCCACCCGTCGATCGCTGGAAGTCGCGCGGCAGGTACTGCGCGCCGACTTCGCCGGCAGGCTCTCCGCTGACCTGCGGGTGCTGCGTAACCCTGGCACGAAAGACCCGGATGATCTGATCCGTGAAGACCCGGCAGCGTGGACGGCGCTGGTTGACGGCGCGATCCCGGTGGCGGAGTTCGTCATCGAGATGGAGCTTGCCGGGCTGCCCGCCAACCCGTCGGTTCAGGAACGTGAAGCCGCCGCGCGCCGCCTGCTGCCTCTGCTGATCGCCACCGAAGACGGCTTGTATAAGGACGCCAACGTCCAGCTTCTGGCGCGGCGGCTGCGGTTTGACGAGCAGCGTGTGCTGGGCTGGTCAGCCGAGGTGATGGCGATCGAGGCGGCGTCGGCGCGGCAGAAACCGCTGCGCGAAGCGCCCAAACCGCCGTCCAGATCAGCCGATGAGCCGCCGGATGTGCCGGATGACATCCCTGAACTGTCGGCTGGTTCAATGGACGAGCCGCCGGATGTGCCGGATGACATCCCCGAACCGCCACCGGACGAGGACGATTTCGGCGATTTTGATCTGCCTCCGGTTGCTCCCGCCGCTGCCCAGCCCGTTCACGCTGCCGTGCCCGATGTGCCCACAGAACGCTTCTGCCTCAAGGTACTTTTCACTTACCCGCACATGCTGTACGACGTCAACCGTCGGCTGCGCGAACTGGCGGGCGACGAGATCGAGCTGACCGAGTGGGTGCTGGCGGAACTGTCGCCGGATGATTTCACCCGTGATACCTACCGGGCGCTGATGAACCTGTTCATGGAGGCGATGAGTCAGGATGAACGCCCGCCGATCGACTACATGAATGTCGCCCTGCCGGATGCTTTGTACGACGAGGCTGAACGCATCATGCGTGATGAGTGGACCGCGCTGCGCCCGCTGCTGCGTTTCGGCTTGACGGCAGACCTGAACGACTGGCTGGCAAAGCGCGGTGCGGGCGATGCCGACGGGCTGCGTGCAGCCTTTCTGGAACATGCGCTGCGCCTGCGCGGTGCGCGGCTGGCGCGCGAACGCACCGAAATGAGCTTCATCAAACCTGAAGACGGGTTTGACGAAACGGAAATTGCATCATACATTAAACGTTCACTGCGTGCCAAGCAGTTGATCGACGCGGAATTGAGCAGCCGTTTGCGCGGCATACGCCGCTGAACGCCGCCCGGTGTATGGGATGAATGGGAAAATGGCGAAGAGACCCGCACGCAAACAGGAAAAACCCGATGACGCGCTGACCTCGCGCGTTGAGGAAGCCGCTGACGAAGCGGATTTCGACATGGACGACGAACTCGACGACGGGCTGGACGACGGCATGTATGACTCCATGGCCGTGCGCGACGAGGATGTCATCGGCGATGCGCTGCTCGTCGATGACGACCTCGAAGACCTGGACGACGATGCCCTGCTCGACGAGGCGCGTCTGGATGCCGTCGCACTCTCTGACGATCCGGTGCGGATGTATCTCAAGGAGATCGGTCAGGTTCCTCTGCTCAGCCCGACCCGTGAAACCTGGCTGAGCGTGCAGATCGCCGCTGACCGCCTGCTCAGCGAGACACGGCAGAACGGCGCTCATGATGCCCGCGGTGTGGCGCTGCGCGCCTATACCCAGACGTTCAGCGCGTGGGGGCTGCTGCTCAGACGGTTGGGCGATCGTGCCGCCGCCATCGATCTGGCTCTTATCCTCGATGAGGTCGAAGCGATCGTGACTGGTGAGGATGTGCGCGGTATCTCGTCCTATGTGCGTGATTTCCTCCGTACCGGGGGCGACTGGGGGCGCGACGAGTCGTGGAATCAGGTGGCACAGGTGCTGTTCGATGTGGTGCATGGGTTGACGCTCATCCCGCCGCCCGCCCGCGCTCAGCTTTCGTCGTATTGGGCGGCAGAGCGTGCGCTGCCGCCGGTTGAGCAGTTTGCCGGATGGCTCGATGCGGATGACTCGCTGGAGGAATGGCTGGACGACCTGAGCAGCGCGCTCGATTTCGGCGCCAAGAACGCGATCGAGGCGCTCACGCGCGCCAACCTGCGTCTGGTCGTCAGCGTGGCGAAGCGTTACATGGGGAGGGGGATCAATTTTCTCGACCTGATCCAGGAAGGAAACATCGGGCTGCTGCGCGCGGTCGCCAAGTTCGACCACACCAAAGGCTTCAAGTTCAGCACCTACGCCACCTGGTGGATTCGTCAGGCGATCAGCCGGGCGATTGCCGATCAGGCGCGGACGATCCGCATCCCGGTGCATATGGTCGAGACGATCAACCGCCTGATGCGGGTGCAGCGCCAGCTCACTCAGGAACTGGGCGCGGAACCGACCGCCGAACAGATCGCGCTGGAGATGGATTTCCTCACCGCCGAAGAGACGAACGCCATCAAGACGCTGCGTCAGGACGGGATGCGCCTTGACCCCGGCTTGCAGCGCAAGCTGCGCCGCGCCGCCCAGAAAGTCCGCAAGATCATGCGCCTGAGCCAGGAACCGATGAGCCTGGAGATGCCGATCGGTCAGGAAGACAACAGCCAGCTTGGGGACTTCATCGAAGACGACAAGATGCCCGGTCCGGTCGATGTCGCAAGCCGCCAACTGCTCAAAGAGCAGATTCGCTCGGCGCTGGGTGTGCTGAGCGAGCGCGAGCGTGAGGTGCTGGAGATGCGCTTCGGGCTGCTGGATGGGCAGGATCATACGCTGGAAGAGGTCGGCAAATACTTCGGCGTCACGCGCGAGCGCATCCGCCAGATCGAGGCGAAGGCGCTGCGTAAACTGCGCCACCCCACGCGCAGCCGCCAACTGCGCGATTATCTGGAGCTGTAGTAAACCGACCGCCCCGCGCACTGTGCGCGGGGCGGATTGTTTTTCATTCTGAACGCATGTGGATGAAATTGAGCCTGCTCAATTCACGCACCTGCATATCGGCACGGTAGCTGCTGCGAACCAGCGGACCGCTCTCCACCCATTTGAAGCCCATCTCCAGCCCGATCGCCTTGATGCGGTCGAATTCTTCCGGAGTGTAGAAACGTTCGACCGGGAGGTGCTTTTTACTCGGCTGGAGGTACTGCCCGACGGTGAGGATATCCACGCCGCAGCCCGCCAGATCGCGCATGGTGGCGGTCAGCTCATCGAATGTTTCGCCCAAGCCGACCATGATGCCACTTTTGGTCAGCACCAGTTCGTCCATGCGTTTGGCGTTGGTGAGAGTCGCCATCGCCCATTCGTAGCGATCCTGCGGCTGCACCTTGCGGAACAGACGCGGCACGGTCTCGACATTGTGGTTGAGGATTTCCGGCTGGGCGTCCATGACGATCTTCAGGGCGCTCTCGTTGCCTTTGAAGTCCGGGATGAGGACTTCGATGCTGCACCCAGGCTGAAGCTGGCGGATGCGTTTGATGACCATCGCAAAGATCGGTGCGCCGCCGTCGGCACGCTCGTCACGATTGACGCTGGTGATGACGACGTGGCGCAGCCCCAGCGCGCGCACCGACTCGGCGACGCGGTTCGGCTCTGCCCAGTCCAGCGGGCTGGGACGCCCGGTCTTGATGTCGCAGAAGCCGCATGATCGGGTGCAGGTGTCGCCCATCATCAGGAAGGTGGCAGTGCCACGTCCCCAGCATTCGCCGATGTTCGGGCACTGAGCTTCTTCGCACACGGTGTGCAGGCTTTGCTCGCGCATCAGCCCGTACACGCGCTCGTAATTTTCTCCGCTGGGCGCGCGCACCCTGATCCAGGGCGGGCGGCGGCGGGGATGTTCGGGATCGGGCGTCCATCCTCCCTCATCGGAGGTCGGGATGGCGTCCGGCAGGATGACATTGGTCATGGTGGTTGCAATCCTCAAAGGCGCTTGATCAGGGATGTGTCCACATCCCAGGCTGACGAATACGAACCTGATCTGGATTGTACACCATGCGCGGGTCGATCTGCCCATCCATGACATGCCAATAGGCACGCCAGATGATCCACAGTGCCGCATCGCGCAGGATGAAACAGGTGAGCATCTGCCCCAGCAGCAGCATGATCATCTCCGCGCCGTTCCAGTAGATGCCTCTGAAGAAGAGGGGCAGCAGCCCCAGCGCCAGCCCCGCGATCAGCAGGTACAGCGCGACCTGTATCAGCACGAAAAGCGCCCCTGCCAGAATGCGCGAATTAGTGCTGTAGGGGAGCGCCATCGGCACGAGCAGCCCGATCAGGAAACCGCTGAGCAGGCTGAACGCATCATCCGCCATGAGCAGTACGACCAGGCTGAACAGGGTAAGGATGTTGAACAGACAGTAGAGCGCCGGGTCGATGCGCGGCGCACCGGCACGGAAATTGAAGGTGAGCGGGATCAGCATGTTGATGATGATGAACGCCGCCCGTGCCAGCCATGCCCGGCGGGTATAGCTGTCCGGCGCGGTGACCAGCGAGTAATAGATGCCGCCCGTCGTACATGCCCACATTCCGGTGAACAGCCCGGCGGGCATCAGCGCGATCAGGTCGAGCATCCGGCTCATGCGTGCCTGTTCGGTGATCTGTGCCACCCGCAGGCAGCAGACCAGCCCGTCCAGTGTCCCTGCGCTGACGGCATACACCAGTGCGAGGGCGATCGGCACGAAAAAGATCAGCGGCAGCAGCAATCCTGGCGCGATGGCAGCAAAGACGATCAGCAGTGCTGCCCCGCCAAACGTCAGCCAGTCAGAATGCCGTTTCAGCCATGTCCGCCATTGTGGAAGCTGTGGCGGCTTGTCGAAGCGCTCTGCCGACCAGCGGAAAAGGGCATGGTGGACAGGCGGGGCGTGCAGCCCGCGCCACAGGCGAATGCTGAATGGCAGCACGGTCATGGTTTGCTGCCCCATCCGTAAATGTCGGGAATGCCGAATGCGCCGTAGATGCCTTCGGTGAGCAGGATGTACGTCCCCTGTGCCGGGTCGAGTGCGGCGATGAATGCCCCACGCATATCGTCGATCACGTCGGCTGCGAATGCCAGGTATGCCCCGTCTGGTGACCAGAACAGGCGCGGCGTGTTCGGCGTATGGGTGGCGGTGGAGAAGCCGCAGTAAGCGGTCGTCGCCCCGGTCGTCAGGTCGGCGATGTGGATGGTCGCCAGCGGCACGGAGCCATCGGGGAGCGGGCTGCCGTCGGCGGGCGGGACAGGGGTGACAACCCAGAAAGCGATGCGCGTTCCATCGGGCGACCACGCCAGATCATCGACCGCGATGCTGTTGATGCGTGCGCTGGGATAGGCGTCGTTGAGCCGCGTGAGCGCGCGGGGTGGGGCGGGGCGGTCGAGCGGGACGATCGCCAGCTCAGCGGTAAATGCCCCGTCGCGGGTGCGAATGGGGTTGACGTATGCCAGTGCCGATCCGTTGGGAGACCAGGCATACCCGTTGAACCAGGGCACATCGACGCCGAGGGCGATGGAAGTGCTGTCTGCACCATCCGCCCGGCTGAGTGTGCGCTGGAAGCCGCGCCCGTCGAAATGCGTGCTGATCTGCCATGCGCCGCCGGGCTGGATGCTGTACACCTGCCCGCTGCTGAGGGTCTCGCGTTCTCCGCCGCGCAGCAGGAATGCCGAGACGCCGGGTGTCCATGCCAGCCAGGTATTTTCGTCCCAGGCGATGACATCGGCAGCGCCGACGGTGAGGGTGCGCCGGTTCGCCCCGTCGAGCCGCAGAATCTGATGGGCGTTGAGCTGATCGTTGAAGTAGACGAACGAGCGTCCGTCGGTGGAAAGACGGCAGGTGCGCCCGCACGCGGTGGTATCCGGCACGGGGAAGCGCCTGCCCGTCACGACATCATAATGCCAGGTTGCGCCGGGAGCGAAGGCGGTGAGGATGACGCCATTCCCCGTGAAGCTTTCATCGCGCGGCTGCAAGCCCGTCACCGGGCAGAAATCGTTCACTGGGGGAAGCGAGTCCGGATCGAAGGTGCTGCCCTGGGCGAAGACGGACGCTGTGCCCAGCAGCAGGCACATCACGAGCAGGAATAGTTTAGCCATAGATGCGCCTGTGCAGCTTTTCTTCTGGTGTGAGCAGTTCGATCCCCCATTCCAGCTTCCAGATGTGCAGCGCGGCGAGGCGATCGCCCTCACCGCCGTCGGTGACATACAGGCGATCGCCGACGATGGCGCAGTCCATCGGGCGGATCAGCGTGACGCCTGGCATCGGGCGAATCTGGTCGATAAGCGTTTCGTCGGCGGCGGCGCTGCGGGCGGTGAAGTGAGCGAGATGCAGGACGCGGGTGTCGTAATCGTAGGGCTGTCCGTCGGCATCGATCGCCGGGGCGGGCAGCAGATGGGCGATGCGGACGCGGCGGCAGACGAAATACAGCCCGGTGATAGGCGTGGTTGCCTCTGCCAGCACGTAGCTCTCGGCAAGCCCCAGGATGTGCGGCGCAGGCAGGTTGAGCAGAGGGTGCGCGCCCAGCCGTATTTTGTCCTGAATGGTGAATGGGCGCACCAGGTCGTCGATCCGCTCCAGAGCGCGCACCCCGCGATGGCGCGCGCCGGCGAAATTGAGCCACATCGTCGCCCAGCCGGAACGGGAACGGGCAGCATCTTCAGGGACGGGCAGTGCTTCGGTGACGCTGCGCGCGCCCGCTTCTTCATCCACGCTGGCGAGGAACACGCCTTCCGGCGACAGATGATGCTGCGCCAGCCAGCCCTCTTCACCATAGATTTCTTCAACGAATACCTCGCCTGCCGGGGTGATCCCCCGCAGTGAACAATCGCCTGGATGACGCAGGGCGAAGGTGTGCAGGTGTACGAGGTCTGGGAGGATGAGATCATCCATAATTGTGAAACCCCTCGATAATCGGGCAAGCGCTATTTTAGCGCAGGACAGCAGGCGGTAAAGCCATTGCACCATGCGATATGCTATACTCTGTAACATCATTCTCATGTTTGTTTTTTTCAGAGGCATCATTGATGTCGGATTCGCAATTGTCCACACCTTCTGTATCGGCAGGCGTTGATCCAAACGAACAGACTGCGATTCCCGCTGTGCTGATCGTGGAAGATGCGCTTGAACTGGCGGAAATTCTGCAACTGACGCTGCGCCGTCTGAAGCTGCGTACCGCACATGAAAGTTTTGGCGTCAAAGCGGCGGAGCGATTTAAGGAGCTTCAACCCGATATTGTGCTTCTCGACATCAGCCTGCCCGATATTCCCGGCTGGCAGGTGCTGGAGAGCATCAAGCAATCGTCTGAAGTGTTGGGGCTGCGAATGCCGATGGTGATCGTGATCACGGCGTTTGGCGATCCGGCAAATCGACTGATCGGC
This sequence comes from uncultured Pleurocapsa sp., assembly GCA_964614405.1. GTDB lineage: Bacteria > Chloroflexota > Anaerolineae > Aggregatilineales > Phototrophicaceae > Flexifilum. The sequence continues at coordinate 10,881 of CAZTLS010000056.1, read as the reverse complement.
AAGCTGCAAGGGGTGTATCGCTACCTGATCAAGCCCTTCACCCCGCGCGAGGTGGAGCAGATCGTCCGTGAAGCGTTGAGTACCCGCTACACATGATCGCAGCGCGTCAGCGAGTCCGGCTGAGCCTCGCGCTCGCCGGAATATGCGTGGGAGGATGGCTGCTGGGTGTGGTGCTGGCGCGCATCGGGCAGTCCCCTATCCCGTTCGCCGCACAGATGCGCGCCGCCTCCGAGTCTGATCGCCCCTTCCCTATGCTCTACCAGATCGAACAGCACGCCGCCCGGCAGGGCTGGTCGGCAGAGGACGCGCTGCGCGCCGGGCGCGCCTGGCTGAGCATGGGCAGCCCGCTCAATGCCATCCCCTACCTGGAACGGGCGCGCGATCGGGCGGCGGCGCGTCGTCCGCTGGTCGAGGCGTATACTGCTGTGCAGGACTGGGCAGGTGCAGAGGCGGTTCTGCGCGCAGTGCTGGCTGAAGACGCCGCCGGGGCGACGTGGGCTGCACTGCAACTGGCGCTCATCCGTATCGCCGCTGACCCGTCCGAGGCGCGGATGCTGCTGGAACGCGCCGCCCATGATCCGGCATACACCCGCTTTGCCGGGGAGACGGTGGCGCTGCTGGGCAGCACTTCCAACCCGGTGCGGATCGGGCTGGCGCTGGCGCGCGCGGGGTGGTGGGCGTATGCCGAACACGCGCTGGAGTATGCGCCGGATGACCCGCTGGCGCTGGCGCTGATCGGTTTGGCGCGGGCGATGCAGGATCGTCCCTCCGGGGCACATCTCGATACGGCGGTGCGCCTTGCACCAGCCGATGCCTCGGTACATCTCATCGCTGGGCTTGCGCTGCGCCAGCTTGGGCAGGTCGATCGCTCGCTGGAGATGCTCATCATCGCTGCCGCCCTCGCCCCGGATCAGGCGCTCATGTATGCCGAACTGGGCACGGCATATCAGCTGACCGGCGACCTGATCGCCGCCGAGCGCTGGCTGTCGATGGCGGTCACCCTGTCGGGAAATGCCCCGGTTTTCGTCGAACGGATGGCAGCACTTCGCGATCACGAGACCGGGTTGATCGATGCGCTGTCGCTGCTGCTGGATGGAGGATGAAATTGCCTGTACCTCTGCGCCGCCTGCTGCTGCTGATCATCCCTGCGCTGCTGATCGTCGTCCTGAATACGGCGGTGCGCCTTGCTGAAGAACAACGTCAGCCGACCATCACGGGCGCGCCTGGAGCCGTTCTGTTCGCCGCATCGTTTGATGGCGAGGCAGACAGCGCATTCAACCGTCTGTGGCGGCAGTATGACGGGCGGCTGTCGGCGCGCATCGCCGATGGCGTGCTGCGCGTGCAGATTGACGATGTGTCCACCGGGGCGTATTCCGTCGCACCGTATCTGTTCGCCGATTTCGACCTGCGCTCCCGTGCCCGTGCCATCGACGGACCGGAAGACAACGGCTTTGGTGTGGTCTTCCGGCTTCAGGATCAGGGCAATCAGAACACAGCCGATGACAGCTACTATCTGTTCCTGATCAGCAGCGACGGCTACTATCGTGTCGTGCGCGTCATCGACGGGGCGACGCGCATCGTAAGCGACTGGATCGACTCGACGGCGATTCGGGTTGGCATCGGCGCGGTCAACAGTCTGCGCGTCGTCGGTCAGGGCGATCGCTTTGCATTTTACATCAACGAGACGCGCGTCCCGCTGTGCATCCCGGATTCGCCGGATGCCGTCAGCACATATGCGCTGGGTCAGTGTATCGGCGGTACACTGACCGAGACGCTGACCGACAGCGCCATCCCGGTCGGACGCGCCGGGGTAGGGGCGATCAGCACCGAGAGCGGCGATGCGGGCGTACACGTGGCGTTCGAGCAGTTCATCATCCTCTCGCCCGCACCGGATGCGTGGCAATGAGCAGCGAAAGGGAAAAACGGCATGAACGTCCACCTGCGGATGATCGGCTGTCGGCTCAATCAGGCGGAAATCGATGCGATGGCGCGCCAGCTTCGCCAGCAGGGGCATACGCTGGTCGATGACCCGGCGCAAGCCGATCAGATCATCGTCAATACCTGTGCTGTGACGAGTGATGCCAACCGTGCCAGCCGCCAGCTCGTGCGTCAGCTTCACGCGGCGCGCGCCGATGCGCCGATCACCGTCACGGGCTGCTATGCCCAGATCGCCCCGGACGAGATCGCGGTGCTGCCCGGCGTGGCGCGCGTGGTCGGCAATGCTGACAAGGATCGTCTGGTCGAGACGGTGACAGGGCAGCCCGTCGATCCGTTCGATCTCGAACCCGTCGAACGGGACTTCCCCGGACGCTACGCCCGCACGCGCGCTTTCCTCAAGGTGCAGGACGGGTGTGACAACGCCTGTACGTTCTGCGTGACGACGATCGCGCGCGGCGCGGGGCGCAGCCGTCCGCTGGCGGAGGTTGTGCATGAGGCGAACCTGCTCACCGCGATGGGCTACAGCGAGATCGTGCTGACGGGGGTGCATCTGGGCAGCTATGGGCACGATCGCGGCGAAATGGACGGACTGGCAAATCTGGTGCGCGCGCTGCTGAGCGAGACCGATGTGCCGCGCCTGCGCCTGTCATCGCTCGAACCCTGGGATCTGACGCCCGACTTCTTCAGCCTGTGGGCGAACCCACGCCTGTGCCCGCACCTGCATCTGCCGCTGCAAAGCGGGTGCGATGCGACCCTGCGCCGCATGGCGCGCCGCACTTCCCAGGCAGCGTTCAGCGTGCTGATGGCGGCGGCACGCGCCCACATCGACCAGCCGTGTATCACCACCGATGTCATCGTCGGCTTTCCTGGTGAGACGGATGCCGAGTTCGAGGAAAGCGCCGCCTTCATCGAGGCGATGGCGTTCGCCGGGCTGCACGTGTTTCGCTACAGCCGCCGTCCAGGAACGGCAGCGGCGCGGATGCGCGGACATGTCCCCGAAGCCGTCAGGAAGCCGCGCAGCGAACGCCTGCTGGCGTTGAGTGCGCGGCTGGAACGCACCTATGCCGAGTCGCTGGTGGCGACCGTTCGCCCGGTATTATGGGAACAGGTTGCGGGCGTGACAGGCGACGGCTTTCTGAATGTTGGGTATACTGACAGTTATGTGCGCGTCGGCTGCGCACACCCCCGTCCGCTGACCGGGCAGATCACCCAGGCGCACCTCACCGGGTGGGACAGCGGGCGCGGCGTGATGCGGTGTGTCCCGCTGCTGGAAGATGAACTGAGCAATTCGGGAGATGAACGGGTAGAGAGCTATGGATGATCCGCGTATCGCAATGCAGGATGCCCTGAAACAGGCGATGGTGAACAAGGATGCGCTGCGGCGGGATGTGCTGCGGATGACGCTGAGCGCCTTCAAGCAGATTGAGATCGACGAACGGCGCACGCTGACCGCCGAAGAAGCGATGGCTGCCCTGCAAAAAGAGGTCAAAAAGCGCCGTGAAAGCATCGATGAGGCGCGCAGGGCGGGACGCGAAGATATTGCCGCACAGGAAGAACAGGAACTCGCTGTCATCACTGTCTTTATGCCGCGTCAGCTCTCGCGCGAGGAGATCGTCGCCATCGTGACGGAGACGATCGCGGAGACGGGCGTCAGCTCTGCCAAAGAGATGGGCAAACTGATGGGCTCGCTCATGCCGAAGGTGAAAGGGCTGGCGGATGGCAAGCTGGTCAATGAGGTCGTCCGCGAACTGTTGAGCAATGCTTAGCCGAATTTCGGGTTTCATCGATACCCTCGCTCCCTCCACGACGGTGCAGAGCGAGTGGGCGCTGCACCGCCTGAGCATGATGCTGGTGGCGATCATCTTCGTCGTGGCGACCACCCTGGTCGTCTCGCTGGAGGTGATCGCCCCTTTCGAGCAGGACACCTCTGCGCTGCGCGTGGGCAGCGTGACGACTGCTGACATCCGCGCGCCGTACACGCTGCAATATGCCAGCGATGTGCTGACGGCGCAGCAGCGCGATGTGGCGGCGAATGCGGTCGCGGCGATCTACAATCCGCCTGACCCGACCATTGCCCGTCAGCAGGTGACGCTGCTCCAGCAGATTTTCGACTTCATCGAGAATATCCGCCGCGATCCATACGGCACGTTTGAGCAGCGCAGCGCTGATCTGCGGGCGATCAACGCGCTCAAACTGCGCGAGCCGATCATCGAGGCGATCCTCACTCTCGATGAAGAAACCTGGCGCGCTATTGTGGGCGAGGCGAACATCGTGCTGGAACGGGTCATGCGTGAACCGATCCGTGAGGCGGATATGTCCACCGTCATCGAGCAGCTTCCTTCTCAGGTATCGCTGCGGTTTGATGCGGCGGCGGCAGCGGTGGTGGTGGCGCTGGTCGAGGATATTGTGCGCCCGAACCGCTTCCTGAACATCGAGGCGACTGAGGCGGCACGGGCGAGCGCACGTGAGGCAGTCGCCCCGGTCAACCGCAGCTTTGAACGGGGTCAGGTGGTGGTGCGCGCCGGGGTGCGGCTTGAGCCGGTCGATTATGAGGCGCTTCAGCGTTTCGGGCTGCTGGAAGGGGCGGATCGGCGTGGGCAGGGGGTCGCACGTGCGCTGGTCGCCAGCCTGCTGATGCTCGTGCTGATCGCGCTCTATCTGTCGCGCTTTTCTGATCCGGCATTTATGCGCGGGCGCTTTCTGGCTGTGCTGTGTGCCATTTTCGTGTTCAGCCTGCTCAGCGCGCGTATGTTCGCCGGGGTACAGCCGCCTTATTACATCAACCCATCATCGTCGCTGGCGCTGCTGCTGGTGGTGATCGCCAAACCCGAGATCGCGCTGATCGGCACGCTGGCTCAGGGGGTGCTGCTGGGTGTCATGGCGAACAACTCGCTGGAGATCGCCACGCTGGTGATCGCGGGCGGATTTGTCGGCGCGCTGCTGCTGCGCCGTACAGAACGGCTGAACAGCTATTTCGTGATCGGGGTGATCATCGCGCTGACCAATCTGGTGGTGGTGGTGCTGTTCAACCTGGAGCTGGTCACCAGCGCGGATACGTCATCGCTAGGCGTGCTGGTGCTGTATGCGCTGGTTAACGGCGTGCTGTCGGCGATGGTGGCGCTGGTGGGGATGTATGTGTTCACCTTCCTGCTCAACCTGCCCACCAGCCTGAAACTGGTCGAGCTGAGCCAGCCGAACCAACCGCTGCTGCAACGTCTGCTGCGTGAAGCGCCGGGGACATATCAGCATTCGCTGCAGGTGGCGAACCTGTGCGAACAGGCGGCGAGCAAGATCGGGGCGAACGCCGAACTCGTGCGTGTGGCGGCGCTGTATCACGACATCGGCAAGATGGGCAACCCGGCGTTCTTCGTCGAAAATCAGGCGGATAATGTGAATCCGCATGATGGGCTGGATGACCCGTATCGCAGTGCCAGCATCATCATTGCCCATGTGACGGACGGGGAACAGCTCGCCAGGCAGTATCGCCTGCCCGTGCGTATCCGCGATTTCATCCTCGAACATCATGGCACGACCAAAGTGGGCTACTTCTACACGCTGGCGGTCAAACAGGCGGGTGAGGAAGATTCAGTCGATGTCGATCAGTTCACCTATCCTGGTCCGAAACCGCAAAGCCGTGAGACCGCGATCATGATGCTTGCCGATGGCTGCGAAAGCACGGTGCGCGCCCGCAAGCCGACCAGCAAACAGGAGATCGCGGATGTGGTGGACAGCATCTTCAATCAGCGGATGCGCGATGGACAGCTCGACGAGTCCAACCTTACACTGCGCGATCTGGACATGACCCGCGAAATTTTCATCGAGATGCTTCAGGCGGTGTTTCATCCGCGCGTCAATTATCCCAGCGCGTCACCCCCGCGTTCTGAGCAGCCCGCAGTAGCACTGCCGTCGCCTGCTGCGCCCCTGAATCGCACGGGTGAGATGGCGGCTGTCCCCGTTGAGGTGACACCTCGCCGTGCCACAGTAGAGATGAAGCCGATCGCCGCCACAGACGATGAAGATCAGCCCCTTCGGGATGTGCCTCCGCTGCGCCGAGCCAAACCCACCAGCCAGGAAGACCAGGATGAGAGAGGGATGCTGTGACCGACCCGATCGGATTTGAGATAGAGGTGCAGAACGAGCGGGCATATCCTGTCGATGCGACGGCGCTCACCCGTGCTGCGCTGACCGTGCTGTCCGCTCACGAGATCGCGCCGGACAGCGCGATGACGATCGTCATCGACGACGATGCTGCCATCGCTGCCCTGAATCGACAGTTTCGCGGGATCGATGCGCCGACCGACGTCCTGTCGTTCCCGATGGACGCCCCACCGATGCCGGGCGAACCGCCCTATCTGGGCGATCTGGTGATCGCCTATCCGTATGCGGCGGCACAGGCAGCGCGCGAGTCGTTCAGCGTGGCGCATGGGCTGCTGCTGCTGGTGGTGCATGGCACGCTGCATCTGCTGGGCTACGATCACGATACACCGGAAAATCGTGCGGCGATGTGGGAGGCGCAGGCGGAGGCGCTGACCGCGCTCGATGTACCCCTTTCGATCGTCCCGCGTCTGGAAGAGAGCGACTGAATTCATGCCCACCGAACCCCGCGAACACGGCACACCATCGCCCAACCCGCTCATCGAGGCGCTGACCGGAACAGCGCGCATCGACCCGGACATGTACAGCTACCGCACCAGTCAGGGGCGGCTGCCAAGCCTCGGTTATGCGCTGGCGGGCTGGCTGTATATGCTGCGCCGCCAGAAGAACACGCGCATTCAGGCGGTTGCCAGCATCGCGGTGCTGATCCTTGCCGCCTGGCTGGGGATCAGTGCGCTGGAGTGGGCGGTGCTGATCATCATGATCACGGTAGTGTGGATGGCGGAATTCCTCAATGCCGCTGTCGAAGCGGCGATCAACCTGACGACCAGCGACTATCATCCGATGGCGAAAGTGGGCAAGGATGTCGCTTCAGCAGCAGTGCTGCTGGGCGTGGTCGCGTCGGTACTGGTGGGGCTGCTCATTCTCGCGCCCCCTCTGCTGGCACGTCTGGGTTGGGTGTGATCGTGCTGCGAACAGGGAGTGTGACTCGTGATACCCGATGATGATCTGATCCCGCGCGCTTCGGATGCGCCGAACGATGCAGATGCTCTGCCTTCCTCATCTCCACCTCCAGCACCGCGCGGCGGACGGGCGCGGGCGCGCCAGGCTCAACGGCGGCGGACGCATACCGAGACGGCTCAGTCCACTGTCCGCGCACGACAGCCGCGACAGATTCGCCCGCTGGATGGCTTGAAGCTGCCCACCATCAATCTGCCGATCAATCGCCCGCTGATCGGCATCATCGCGGCAGTGGCGTTCGTCGTGCTGATCGTGTTCGGGCTGGGACGGCTGCGAAATGACCCGGATGTCGCCCTGACCAATGCGATCTGGATCGGGCGGGAGTGGACGCTTGAGCCGCGCACGGCTGAAGAGATCGCCGCGTTTGCCGAGTCGCTGCGCGGACGGCGGATCGGCGTCATTTATGCCTGGGTAAGCTGGCTCCAGCCGGATGGATCGTGGAACGGTGAAGCGGCGTTCGACAATCTGACGGCATTTCGGCAGGCGTTCAAGACGGCATACCCGGCTGCCCGGCTCTACGGTTGGATCAGCCTGCCGACGGAAGTCACCGCCGGCGTGCGGCGCATCGCTGACCCGGCTTTGCAGGCTCAGGTTGCCTCACTTGGTCAGACGCTCATTGCCACATACGGGTTTGACGGGGTGTTTCTGAATGCCGATCCGGTGTGGAGTGGTGATCAGGATTATCTGGCGCTGCTGCGGGCGGTGCGCGCAGCGGTCGGCTTGCAGACGCCGATCGGGGTGGCTTTGCCTCCTGACTGGACGCCTGCCGATGCGGATGTGCCGCAGCCGCCGTCGATCGCGCCTGGCACGGTCTGGGCGACGCCCTACAAGCAGAATGTCATGCTGCTGGTCGATCATATCGCGGTGATGGCGTTTCAGAGCGGCTTCACATCGCTGGTCGATTACAGCGCATGGGTGGCGCATCAGGTGGTCAGCTTCACGGGGGCAGCAGCGGAACTCAACACACCGCTGGAGATCGTGATCGGCGTGCCGACCCTGCCAGACGGGACGCCTCGCTTCGATCCAGGCGTGGAGAACATCGACTCGGCGGTGGCGGGGGTGCGGGAGGGCATTCGCCGCGCGGGGAACGCCGGCTCGTACATCGCCGGCATCGCGCTCTACCCGGAATGGGAGACGAACGCCGACGAATGGGCGGCGTATCAGCGGGCGTGGATCGAGCGGCGGTGAGGGGCGATCGGTTCCCCCTCACCGCCTGCTGACCGGGCTACTTCGCCAGGTCTTCGTAGAAGGCGATCGTGGTGTCGATGCCGCGATAGAACATCTCGATGCTGAAATGCTCATTCGGACCGTGCGCGCCGTCGGTGTTCATCCCGAAGCCGAGCATGATCGAGTCCACACCCAGTTCGCGCTTGAAATCGGCGACGACCGGGATGCTGCCGCCTTCACGGGCGAAGATGGGTGTGCCGCCCCACGCGCGCTGATAGGCGCTGACCGCCGCGCGCATGTAGGGCGAATGACGATCGATGATCGCCGGGTCGCCGATATTGAGCAGGCTGACCGTGACCTCGACGGTGGGCGGGGCGATGCTGGCGATGTAGTCGCGCGTCAGTTCGTAGATGCGCGTCGGGTTCTGGTTGGCGACCAGGCGGCAGCTCACCTTTGCCATCGCCTTTTCGGGCAGCACCGTCTTGGAGCCATCGCCCGTCCAGCCGCTCAGCAGCCCGTTGATCTCCATCGTCGGGCGGGCGCTGATGCGCTCGCGCAGCGTGTACGCTGCTTCACCCCACGCGCCGGAAACGCCGGTCTCGTCGCGCAGCGTCTCGACCGGGATGTCCTGATCGCGCAGTGCCGCGCGTTCCTCATCATCGAGCGGCAGCACATCATCGTAGAAGCCTGGCACGGCGATGCTGTTATCCGGGTTGTGCAGCCTGGCGACGATCTGCGCCAGCGCCAGCGCCGGGTTGTGGACCATGCCGCCATAGCTGCCGCTGTGCAGGTCTTTCTTCGGTCCGCGCACATCGATCTGCATGTAGGTCAGCCCGCGCAGCGCATACACGATCGCCGGTTCGCTGATGTCGCGCATCCCGGTATCGGAGATGACGCACACATCTGCCGCCAGTTTTTCGCGGTGCGCCTGAAGGAAGGGGAGCAGATTTTTGGAGCCGATCTCCTCTTCGCCCTCGAACAGGAATTTGATGTTGACCGGGGGCGCGCCCGTCGCCAGCAGTGCTTCCAGCACCTTGATGTGGATGAACATCTGCCCTTTGTCGTCCGAGGAGCCGCGCGCGTAGATCAGTCCGTCACGGATTTCGGGGACGAACGGGTCGCTCAGCCATTTGTCATCGCGTTCGGCGGGCTGTACGTCGTAGTGTCCGTAGACCAGCACGGTGGGGGCAGTGCTGCCCGCGCCCAGCCATTCGCCATATACGACCGGGTGTCCTTCGGTCGGCATGACCTCGACGTTGTGCGCGCCGGCGCGTCGCAGCTGATCGGCGATCCAGTCGGCAGCGCGGCGCACTTCTCCGGCACGGTGTGGTTCGGTACTCACGCTGGGGATGCGGATGAAATCGAGGAGTTCGGCGAGGAACTGCTCGCGGTGGGCGTGGGCGTATTCGGTCGCAGTGGTCACGTGTTTGTCTCCATGAACGGTCGATAGATCAGTTGCAGTTCAGCGCGCGAAGGTGGCAGCAGCATTCTGCCACAGCGTGCGCGCTTCGGCGTCGTCCGGGTGGAACGGGAAGTAATAGCCCACCCGATCGAGTAATCCGCGATAGCGTTCCTGCACTGCCTGTGCCAGCGAGTCGGGCGGGGCAGTGACGACGAAGTGCGCCAGCATGTCGTCGCTGATCAGCGCGCCCATCTCATCCCATTTGCCGAGGCGGGAGAGGGCATTCAGCCGCTCGTGCAGGTCACCCCAGCCGTGCATGTCCATCACCACGCGATAGCTGGGCGTGCTGGCGTAGAAGGCGATCTGGGTGCGCACCACATCCGTCTGTCTGGCGATCGCCTCGTCTGATCTACCGCTGATCACGAACACCGCCGACGCCAGCGCGCAGTCAGCACGGGTGCGTCCGCTCTTCGCTGCGCCTGCTTCGATGCTGGGCAGGACGAGTTCGCGCAGGTAGTGCGTGGTGTGGAAAGGATGGACGTGGAAGCCCTGGCACATCTCCCCGGCAAGCTGGCATAAACCCTCGTTCACCCCGGCGATGTAGACCGGGATGTCCGGTTGGGTGATTGGCGGCGGGGTGAAGAACGGCGTGAGCAGAGAAAAACGGTAATGTTCGCCGCCGTAGCGCAGCGATGCCCCCGTCTGGAAGCTGCGCCAGATGGCGCGCAGTGCCTCGATATATTCGCGCAGTTTGGGCACGGGCGCGCCCCAGATGGCGCTGAAGCGCTTCTCGATATGCGGCTTGATCTGCGTGCCCAAACCGAGGATGAAGCGACCGCCAGACTGTGCCGCCAAATCCCAGGCGACCTGGGCGGTCATCATCGGGCTGCGGGGGAAGGCGATGGCGACCGCTGTGCCGAACGCGATGCGGGTCGTGGCAGCGGCGACATGTGTGAGGGGTAGAAACGGGTTATGCGCCGTCTCGGATGTCCAGATACCATCAAAACCGTATTCTTCGGCAGCACGCGCGATTCCAGCAACCGCGTTCAGATCATCAACGGGCAGATTGACATCAAATTTCATTCAAATAGTCTTTCGGTGCTTCGATTTGGCATGGAGACGATTATAGCACGGGGGGGCAGGGGGAATGGTATGCGATGGTGTTATAGATATCATGTGCGCAGATGAGGGGAAAAATCATCAGAAACTCACCCTTTACAGGGGAAAGGGGTGAGGTATACTACCGTTCCGCTGTGACA
>CAZTLS010000055.1:0-25217 GCA_964614405.1 uncultured Pleurocapsa sp. | reverse complement strand
TAGGGCGCACCGGCAACGCCCATCAGTTCGCGTTCCGCACCTTCCAGCATCGGGGAAGCAGGCAGGACGTGCAGGTCGGCATCCCATTGACTTTGGACGATACAGTTGAGTAAAGTCTGCGGCGCATTGGCGCGATCCGCCATCAGCACGGTGTACAGGCTGTCGTCCGCACCGTAATCCTTGCGCCCCGTAGTGACCAGCGACGCATGACCTTGCGAGTCAGTGTCGATAATTAGGACGCGCGGGTTGGCGGCGTTCGCGCGGCGCAGCACGTTGACCATGCCGAGCGCGATATTGGTGGCGGACGTGGACTTGCCAACGCCCCCTTTGTGGTTGGTGAATACGAATGAACGAACCATGATGCACATTTCCTCTCGAACGACGAACCGCACATTTCGCTGTCGTTTTCGAGGGACTGACCCGGATGAGGCTATACTATCCGAGGAAGTCCCGCTGTTCGGGCAGCGAGCTTCAAGGTGCTGGGGGAGGGGGTGAACCTCTCCCAACACCGCAAAAGCCGATTGTCAAATGTGGGTTGCTGTCAGACGCGCCAGATACTCGCGTTGAGGAAACTTAATGCGGTGGGTAAAATAGAGGGTATTGAGGGGCGGGGTATGTTCGACTTGGCTCCAGTTTCCCCAGCAAAATTGAATCCCAGTCGAATCTTGATCCGCATGACTGGCGGGGAAGTTTCCCCGCCAGTTTTGTTTTCCGCTCTCGATACCCTGGACACGGGCAAGAAAATCAACAAACGCAAACGGCACATCATAGTCGATACGATGGGACTGCTGCTGAGAGTGACGGTGCATCCTGATAACGTGCAAGACCGGGATGGGACACTGCTGGTACTCAGCAAACTGTGGGGAAGGTTTTCGCGCCTGCGCCTGCTCTGGGCGGACAGTGGCTGCGCAGGGGTGCTGGTCGAGTGGGTTATGAGCGCTCTACGCTGCTCACTGGGAATCGTCAAACGGTCAGACGACCAACGCGGTTTCAAAGTGCTTCCCCGGCGATGGGTGGTCTAAAGCACTTACGCCTGGCTCAACTGCTTGCGTCGTTTGAGCAAAGACTATGAAAAGCTACCCGAAGTCAGCGAGGCTTTTATCTATGCCGCTATGGTGCGCCTCATGGTCAGACGCCTGCCCGCAATTTCTGTCTTTTCAAACAGTCTATGAGACACCAGCTCCGCCCGCGCTTTTCGGTCGGGATCGACCAGTTTACCGCCGCGACGGATGGGCGGCGCAAGGTCACGGTCAGTCAGTCTGGGCGAGTCAAAGCCGGCATCCGCCAGCAGCAGCCAATCGCGCCGGACGTTTTTGCGCCTGCCACAGCGGGTAAGCTGTATTTTCAGGGAAGCGAGAAAACGGCTGTCATGGACAACACGGTGCGCGCCTGCCCACGCCAGGATTCACTGCGAGCGTGTCCCAACCGCGTACACCCTCTTCACCCAGGCGCGGTATTTTAGTCCACTGCGGGCAGTGTGGTAAGCGCTGGCTTGGGTGAAGCGAAACCCGGTCGTATCGATGGTGACCCCATCCCCCTTTTCCTCAGGCTGCTCGTGAGTTTCACGACGATCAGCAGGATGATCACCGCCCATACCCAGCGCAGGTCAGAAGGCAGAGGTGGTGGTGTCTGCTCACGTGTCGGATCGAAGGTCAACAGGATGAACCGATCCTTGTCAGCTAAAAATGCCGCGCGTGTCAGCTTTGCCCCTGTCAGTTTCATGGCAAGCTGGATGAACGGGCTGCGTTCAGCAGCATCCCAGGCGGCGTTCAAATCTTCGTTCGTCGTCAGCCGACGTGCCCGAACCGACTCCGCACCAGACGCTGTCTGGATTGTCATCAGCGGATTGACCTGTATGTTCCTGTACCAATCTGATTGTGACCAACCCACCATCACATATTTGCGCCCGTTATATTCGTGAAACTCAATGGCGGTGCGGCGCGGCAGACCACTTTTCCGCCCGGTGGTGGTCATTACCATAAATAAACGTCCGACGATAAAGCCTAATCCCAGGCGGTACAGAAGGATAGGCGATTTATACACATATTTCATCAGTTTGGTCGAGGGATATGCCAATCGCTCTGTGATGAGCTGCTCGGTGTTCATCGTACCCTCCTGAATAGCGACTTGGGTCATCGCAGAAGATACACACCTCATTATACATGAAAAACACGATTTATTGTGTACGATAAAACGTGTGTGAAGGACAGATCACGACAGAGATCAGGCAACAGCGCGCGCTTTGCGGTAAAGTCATCGCAGTCGTTCATATGGCAGGAAAGGGGCATGGCTTATGTCAGGAAAATATTACGAGGACCTGCTGCCGGGCATGATCATCCGGCACAGCATCGGCAGGACGATCAGCGAGGCGGACAACATGCTCTTCTGCGCCCTGACGCTGAACACCCAGCCGCTGCACATCAATGAAGCATACGCCGCCACCACCGAGTTCGGCACGCGCATCGTCAACGGGCTGCTCACCCTCAGCCTGGTCGTCGGCATCAGCGTGCCCGACCTGACCGACGGCACGCTCATCGCCAACCTCGGCTATGAGCGCATCAGCCACCCTGCCCCGGTCTTTCACGGCGACACGATCACCGCTCAGACGACCATCGACGCCGCCAGGCTGAGCAGCTCGCGCCCCAACGCCGGCATCATCACCATGACTCACACCGGGCACAACCAGCACGGCACGGTCGTGGTACAGGTGACACGCGCCGCGCTCATGCTCAGGCGTCCGGCGTGAACGCCGACTGAAGCTGTTCCGGCGTGGCGATCGGCACTTCAAACCAGAAGATCGCCCCACCGCCTTCGGCGTCGTCGATCCCGTATGCGCCCTGATGCAGCTCGACGAGCTGGCGCACGATCCACAAGCCCAGCCCGGTGCTGCTTTCACCCCCGGTCGGGCGGTTGCGAAGCTTGCTGAACATGCCGAACAGCACCGCCCGTTCCTCCGGCTTGATGCCCGGTCCCTGGTCGATGACGCTGAAGCGGTACATCGCCCCGCGCGGCGCGCCCGTCACGCGGACGGCGGTGTGCGGCTGGCTGAATTTGAGCGCGTTGTTCACCAGATTGCTCAATGCCTGGTTCAGCATTCGCACATCGCCGTAAATCCATTCCGGTTTGGCGCGCACCGTCAGCCCGATCTGTTTACGCTGCGCGATCAGCAGATGCTGCGCCGTCACGTCCTCCGCCAACGCCTGCGCTGCAAAAGGGGCGAGCGCCGGGCGAAGCTGCTGAAGATCGATCGCATCGACGAAGACCTGCACCATCGCAATGATCGCGTTGAGCGTCAGCTCCATGTTGTCGATCACCCGTCCCGCCTCATCGCTGCCCTCGGTCAGTTCGCGCAGCAGATAATGGGCGATGCGGAAATTAGTCAGCGGGCTTTGAATGTCATGGCTGATCACCCGGCACAGCTTGCGCTGGGTGTCATACGTCACGATCAGCGACTCGATTGCCGACTGCTGGTCGGTGACGAGGCGGTGCATCCCCAGCTGCGTCTCGATGCGTGCCCGCAGCACCTCCAGGTCGAACGGTTTGGTGACGTAATCGTTCGCGCCCAGACGCAGCGCCTCGATGACCACATCGCGGTCGGCAAAGGCGGAGATCATGATGACCGGGATGTGCGCCTGCGCCGGCGTCCCCCGGTGAGCGCGCAGCACATCCAAGCCATTGACTTTCGGCAGCCCGATGTCGAGCAGGATCAGGTCGAACTGCTCCTCTTCGAGCGCGTGCAACGCGCTTTCGCCATCACCCACCAGCGTGATGGCGTATTCCACTTCCAGCATGTAGGACAGGATGCTCTGCGTGGCGGGGTCGTCCTCCACGATCAGGATGCGCGGCATGGCACTGACAGGGTGGTTGGTCATGATCCTCTCTGTATCTCTCGTTCAGAAAATATATTGCTTCACCGCAGCGTCACCGTCCAGCGCGAGACATACACGATGACGCCGCCGCGCCGCACGAACAGCACCGGAATGACCGGCGCGCTGGCGGACTCCAGACGGATCGGCGTACCGATCTGCTCATCGTTGACGTACACCGCCATCAGCCCGGAATTGACGTCCCGCTCCAGCCGCACCCGCGCGATCGGCGCGCCGACCGAGCGCTGCACGTTGACCGTCGCAGTACCATCACGCCGCTGCCCGATATTGAACACGCCAGGCTGTGCCAGGCTGACCTGTACGCCCTGCCCGCGCGCCAGGGCATTCGGAGGGCTGAGCATCAGTCCGAAATACACCCCCTGATCGACCACCAGCGGCGGGTTGTACGTGACCAGTTCGATCTCCGCCGTCAGCCGCATGATGCGGCGCGCCGCATCTGCGCCGTATCGTCCTTCGAGCGCCTCCAGCGGTACGGCGATCAGCACATCATCGCCCGTCTCCGGCGTGCCGATGCCGACGCGCCACGCATCGCGGTCGATGGCGCGCGTCCACGCATCGCCCCACAGCGCCGGGTTGAGCGCGCTGACCAGCGTCAGCAGGTTCTGATCGCCGCGCACCCCGTCCGGCGGCGGGGAAGGCGTGAAAGTGAGCGTCACAGTGGGGGTGACGGAAGGCGTTTCGCTGGGCGTGGCGGTGGGGGACGGGCTGGGAGTCAGCGTGGGCGCGGGCGTGTCGGTCGGCACGATCGGCGTCAGCGTGGGCAGCGGGGTCGGGCTGGCGATCGGGGTTGCGGGCTGAGCTGGCGGCAGCGTCGCTGCGGCAACAGGAGGCGGCGATGCAGTGCGGGTCGGCGCGGGGGGCGTCGGCGTCGGCGCGTCAGGCGACGGACTGGCTTCGTCTGTGACGAGCAGCGCGCCGACGATCGGGGTGGGTTCGAGGCGTTGTGCGGCGTCATCGCCAGCACGCCCGAACACCAGAAAGAGCGCCAGCCCGATCATGCCCAGGGCGGCAGCGGCGGCGATGAGCGCCACGACCGGGACGCGCCGGGCGGGGCGTTCAGGCGGGGCGTCATCAGGGTCGGCATCGACGCGCGTGTACGGCTGCGGCTCGAAATCGTCGGGGTCGGCATCGCGGAGTGCAGGCACGGGCTGGTCGGTGGGCGGAGGCGGGAATTCCGGGGCGGCTTCAGTGAGATCGTACCAGTGCCGATAGAGCGGATAAGCCGGGTGGCGGTCGATGAACATGGCGCGGAACAGGTCATTGAAGCGCGCCAGCCGCGCGCTGCGCCTGGCAGAGTCGGTATAGACGGCGAGGAACTGCTCGTAAGTGTCGCGCCACTGCACCAGCGTGGTGGTGTATTCCGCGCCGATCATGCGCGCGGTGGTGGTGACAAATTCGCGGTGGATGGTCAGCGCGTCGGGCTGAGGGTCAGCATCGCGGCGATCGACGATCTGCGCCAGTCGGCGGGCGCTGGTATGCAGTTCTGCCGCCGCACCGACCATGCTCATCAGCCATGCGCGGTAACTCGTCAGGGTGATGCCGGCGCTGCTCTCCGTCTCATCGATGGCGCGCAGGGCGTTCTCCAGCTTGTTGCCTGCCGCGCGGAACTCGCCGTCCGACCAGTCGCGCAGCGCAGCGGTGATCTCGCGCAGGCTGTGGATGGCAGCAGAGAGCAGCCTCGCGTGTGGATTCTCTTCCAGCGCAGCCCGCGTGCGGTCGAGCGCTTTGAGGGCATGTACCCCGTTGATGCTGTTGAGCAGGTCACCCGCTGCGATCAGGTCACGCCGCCTGGCGATGAACCCGTCCAGCGCGCTCACCAGCGGATGCGCTACGCCCGATGGCATGGCGACCAGCGCCACACCACGCCAGAAAGCGGCGTCATCGAGCGCGTCGGCATGGGCATCCAGCACGCCGAACAGGACGGCATTGACGAAGAAGATGCGCGGCGCGGCGGTGCTGGTCCGGGCGATCGGGTCGATGAAGCCCTTGCCGACGGCGCGCAGATACGTGTCGTTGGAGGGCATCTGCGCGCCGAACTGATCGCGCGCGGCGATCTCATCGGGGCTGTAGAGCTGTTCGACCTGCACGAGTGCCGCCTCGGTGCGCGTGCGATCGCTGATGCCACCGCGATCGAGCCATTCGCGCGCGGCGGCGCTCAGTTCGCGCAGGCGGCGGGCGGCATCACGTTCGGCTTCGCTGCGGGCGATGTCGTATGCCTGTGCGCCGAGCTGTTCGGCGGTAGTCAGCTTGCCTCGATCGAACTGCTCCCAGCCGTCCGCCAGCGCCCGCCCCAGCCCGCCATACAGCGCGAAGCGTTCGATGTACGTCGCCGCGTTGATCTGCGCGCGAAGCTGGTTGAGCCACACGCCCAGCGCCGGGGCGACCGTGCTGACAGCATCGATGGTGGCGGAAAGCGCGCTGCTGGCTTCGGCGCGGTCGCCCTGCACGACCGCCTCAGCATATGTCTCCCACGTCTCGCCCGCCAGCTTCAGCCCCAGCGTCATGCCGACCAGCATCTCGTCGAACAGCCGCTCCACGAACGGCGCAAGGTCGGCACGGGCGTCATTCAGCCAGCCCGCCAGGTCGCTGCCATCGGCGACGGGGACATACGTCTGATAGGACCCGAGCAGTTCGTACAGCCGATCGAGCAGGCGGCGCACGGCGTCCCAGGTGCGATTCGCCGGGTCGATGGCGCGGCTGGCTTCGAGCGCGCCCAGGGCATCGCGCGGGCTGCCCGTCGCCTGCTTGCCGATGATGTGCATGTTGTCAGCGAGCGCCATCGTCGCGTTGATCGCCCGGTCGAGCGAAGAGAGGGGCAGGCGGCGGTTGGTGAGCTGATGCTGGGTGCGAACTGTGCCCAGAAACTTGTTGAGCGCGGTCATCTGATCGACCAGGGCGCGGTAGCCATCGCGCAGGGCGATCAGGCTGGTTCCGCCGCCCGCGCTCAGCGCATCGAGATCGCGCACGATGTCTTTGAGGAAGGTGCGCGGCTCATTGACGGCGATCCCTTCGCGTTCCAGGTGCGCCAGTGCCGTCTCCAGCCGGAACAGGTTGGGGCGCAGCAGCAGAATTTCCGGCGCATGGGCGGAGATGCGTTCCGCCAGCAGCAGCCCCAGCCCACTCTGATCCGGCGGATTGGTGATCAGGTGCGCGGCAGCATCGGGCAGACGCCCCTCGAACGCCAGCGCGATCGCCGTCTCGATGACGAGCGGCGGCGCGCCCATGCCGGCATCGATGAGCAGCCGTGACCAGTCCGAGAGCAGCCCGATGAGCGCTGCCTGACCGCCGCGCGCACGCGGACGCAGCTCATCGAGGATGGGCAGGGCACGTACCCATGCCCCGCTTTGCAGGTAGATGCGCGCCGCGTCGAGGTCAGCGGCGACATCGAGGTCGCTCAGGCGGTGCTGCACTTCCTGCATGACCTGACGCGCGGCGGGAAAACCGGGGTCCATCGCCAGAGCGGGTTCCAGGGCGCGCAGCAAGCCGATCAGCTCTTCCTTGCTCAGTTCGCGCCGCAGCCGCTCGACGGCGCGCGCCACCACCGCGCTGCGTTCGCGTTCCAGCGGCACGCGCAGATCGCTCAGTTCGCGGCGCAGTTCGGCGATCGACCCGGTGCGCTGGCGCGGATTGGGATGCAGCGCGCGGCTGACGATCGCCGCCAGCCTGGGCGAAATGCGCGGGGCGTCGTGCCCGAAATCGACCCGGAAATCCTCATCGGCGCTGCGCGGCACATCGGCGCGCGCCCCGCCCGTCAGGATGAAGTAGAGCAGTTCGCCCACCTGATAGACATCCGTCTGGCGGCTGATACCCTGGGCGGTGACTTCATCGCCCTCCAGAAAGACGGCATTGCCCCAGTCGATGATCTTCAGGCGGTATTTTTCCCGATCCCAGAAGAGATGTTTGGCATCGACATCGTTGTAGATGATCTCCTGCTGGTGCGCGGCGTAGAGCAGGTCGAGCAGCGAATCGACGATGACGAGCATCTCCAGTTCGGGCAGGCGTTCGCCGCGCTGTGCCAGTTCGGACACCATGTCAGCGACGATCGCCCCTTCTGCGCGCTCCATCACGATGTACTGATGCGCCATGCCGCCCGCTGTGAACTGCCCGCCGCCCAGCAGCGCCGTCGCCACCGGATGACCGGCAAGTTTGGCAAGTGCCTTGCGCTCGTTCAGGATGCTCACTTCCTGCCCGGCGCGGATCGGCGGAGCGTCCTGCGGAGCAGGGCGCTTGATCACCACCGGGCGATCGCCCTCCTGAAGATCGACCGCGCGCAGCGTCTCGCCAGAGCGCCCGCGCGGGTAGATGTAATCGTAACGATAACGCTGATCGAACAAACCTTCTGCCATAAAAACGCCGTTTTCCGGGTATCTGAATGATAGACTATGCGGAGTAATTGTACGCTTTGCAGCGGTGTGACGCCAATTACGCCGTGCATGACAGGAACGGACAGGAAGACGATGCGGGTGCTGCTTCAGCGGGTGACGCGGGGATCAGTGGTGGTAGCGGGGGAACAGGTGGGGGCGGTGGCGGGCGGCTTCGTGGCGCTGGTCGGCGCGGGCGAAGGCGATGATGAGGTGACAGCCAGGCTGCTGGCGCGCAAAACAGCGTATCTGCGCGTGTTCGATGACGAGGCGGGCAAAATGAACCGTTCCGTGCTGGAGACGGGCGGCGGCGTGCTGGTCATCTCGCAGTTCACGCTGTACGCGGATGTGCGGCGCGGGCGCAGACCGTCATTCACCGGGGCGGCGCACCCGTCGATCGCCGCCCCGCTGGTCGATGTGTATGCCGATGCGCTGCGCGCGGAAGGTGTGGCGCGCGTCGAAACGGGCGTGTTCGGCGCGATGATGCAGGTGGAAATCCACAACGACGGACCGGTCACGATCTGGCTGGACAGCGCCGAACTGAGCGGGTGAGCGGGCACATGCCTGATCACCCTTCGGTCAGCGTTACCCACATGCCGTCCACACGTCCGCCGTCGAATCCCACTTCGCCGACGAAATAGCGCAGCCCGCGCCCGCGCAGTTTGAGCATGACCGCGCCCAGCCTGGAACGCGCCTGTGTGGTGGCGCGCAGCATCCAGCGGTCGGGGATGCCGGCGTCGAACACCCCGCGCACCTCGTGTTCGACGATGCCGCGCCACGCCCAGTAGTAGAGGATGGTGTGCGCCAGATAGCGACGATGGGCAGCGCCATCGCGGATCGGGGTGAAGACGGCAGCCAGCGCCCGGCGCACATCGACATCGAACGCCGCGAGATTGCTGATGTACACGGTCGTACCCGCCAGCGCGGGCAGCAGTGCGGGGTCGGCGCGTTCTTCGCCCGCCGCGCTCAGATCGACCAGCGCCACGCGATGCCCGGCGCTGAACATCGCCTGCACGGTGTAGGCGGTCACCTGGGCATCTGCACCTGGCAGGTGCAGCACGAGAGCGATGTCCGCCTCGTCGGGGTCAGCAGCCATCGACACGCCCTCGATGCCCAGCAGATGCTCCGCGCCAGGCGGCGGGGGCAGGTCATCCGGCAGGGGCGGGGGTACGTCGTCGATGCCGTCCGGGGCAACCAGCACCGGATGAGGCAGCGTGACGGTCAGCGATGCGCCGCCTGCCAGATGCCGCCCCGCCGCCAGCGGATCGGTGAAGCCGCTGAGCGCGGCAGGGGAGACCCCCGCCACCGCGCCCAGCATCCGGATCAGGTCAGGTTTGCCCGTGCGGGTCATCGGGCGACCCTCAGGGCAGCGGTTCGGCGGGGACGGCGGTCTTGTCGCCGCGCCAGGCGCGCAGCGTCGCGTCCCAGTCTTCACGCGGGGTCAGGCTGGTGTCGAGGGGAATCTCGTCGTTGTGCAGGTATTCCAGCACCAGCGACTGGAAGTGATGCACACCGTTCTCGTGCCGCGCCGAGAAACGCCCGCGATTGTACGAGCGCGACTTCAGCCCACGCTGCACATATTCGCAGATTTCGATGTCCTCGTACTGAATCTCATCGGCAAAGCGCACCATGCTGCTCATCGTCTCGTCGTCGTGTTCCTCGCGGAAATACCACTCGAAGGTGAGCAGCGTGCGATCGACCGAGACGGGCTTGACGACGTTGACCGAGAGATTGTCCGGGTATTCGTCGATCATGAAGTTGGGGAACATCACGTGATATTTGATGTAGTCGTTCGGACCCGGATTGGGGTAGCGGCGATCGCGCGCGCTGCCCTTGCCAGCGGGCTTGACGCGCACCCGCTGCTGGCTGTGGAAACGCCAGGTATCGACGAAGTAGTCGTCGAGGTTCATCTCTTTGGCGATGCCTGGGTGCGCGAAGGGCACATGATAGCCCTCGGCATAGTTGTCGATGTACACCTTCCAGTTCGCCTCGATCAGGTATTCGGCGCGTTCGACCAGACGCCACTCGTTCAGGTCGATGCCGCTGGTGGCGGTCAGCCCGTCACCCCACACCTGCGCCAGCGGCGCGGCGTTCGGGTCGAGGTTGACGAAGATGTACGGACCCCACGTATCGACGCGGATCGGCTGGAGGGCGAAGTTTTTCGGGTCGAAACCTTCTGTACCTTCCAAGCCGGGCGTCCGCATTAGGCAGCCGTTCAGGTCGAACGTCCAGCCGTGATACAGACATTGCAGCGCCTTGCGGTTGCCCGTCCCGCGCGCCACGATGCCGGCGCGGTGCGGGCAGACGTTGTAGAACGCCTTGATCTGGTTCGCCTGATCGCGCAGCAGCACGATCGGTTCCCCTGCGACCTCGGTGGCGAAAAAATCACCGGGTTTTGCCACCTGATCGACGCGGGCGGCGGCTTGCCAGGTGCGCGCGAAGATGCGCTCCATCTCCCGGTCATACACCGCCGGGTCAAGATACCAGCTGGCGTCGAGCGTTTCGGCACGCGCGACGTTCGAGTCGAATGACTGAGCAGTCGTCACCAACTTTTTCATTGTCCAGAAGCCCCTATCCGTAGAACAAAACAGAGCGCCCCTTGAACGAACAGATTGTATCAGTCGTCAGGTGGATGCGGTTGGGTGATGCGGTGCACTTGACGGATGCCACGCTGGACGCGACATTTCCCCGCAGTATGCCCTATCAGTGTACCCTCTTTTTCACCCCAGGGGAACCCGAAATTTCCCCAATTTTTCGGGGCAGCGGTACAGTACAATGGAAAGGGTATCCTGCGATCTGCTGTTTCAGGAAGGGCAGGCAGATGAGTTCGCTGTACGATTTCGACAAGCCGAAGCGCACCGCGCCAGGTGGTTATACCATTCTTCAGGTGATGGATCAGACGTTTCGCATCTACCGGGACAATTTCGGGACGATCCTGCCTCTCTCCGCCATGATCATCATCCCGGTGACGATCATCACGGCGGTCGTCGGCGGTCAGGTGAACACCACTCCGCTGACCAGTGCGGGCGTGGCGCAGGTCTCGCCGGAACTGTCGCTGGCGCTGTGCGGCGGCGCGATCATCGCCCTCGTCGGGGGCATCGCCCAGGCGATCATCCTCAACGGCAGCTTCACCGTCATGACCTCGGAATGGCTGTTCGGCAGCAAAACCACGCTGGGCGAACTGTGGGCGCTCGCCAGCCCGCGCTTCGGCAAGCTGCTGAGCGCCTATGTGCTGTTCTACGTGCTGATGGTCGGGCTGGGGCTGGTCTCGGTCGTCATGATCGCCCTGTGCCCGCTGCTGATCGTGCTGCTGGCGGTCATCATGTATGTGGCGATCACTGCCGGGTCGTTCCTCGCCCCGGTCGCCGTGCTGGAGGACAACGGCGGCGGCAGCGCCGTCACACGGGCGCACCTGCTGGCAAAGTCGCGCTTCTGGCAGGTACTCGGACTGTCGCTGCTCATCGGCTTGGTCAGCGTGGCGATCTCGCTGGTGCTGTCGCTCATCCTGGGGACGCTCTTCGCCGGGGCAGCACGCAGCGCGGGCGCGGTCGTCGTCGGCGCGATCATCGACTCGGTGGTGGCGATCGTCAT
The DNA here is from genome assembly GCA_964614405.1 of uncultured Pleurocapsa sp. Classification (GTDB taxonomy): domain Bacteria; phylum Chloroflexota; class Anaerolineae; order Aggregatilineales; family Phototrophicaceae; genus Flexifilum. The sequence goes on along the minus strand of CAZTLS010000055.1, from coordinate 13,378 downwards.
CACCCCGCTGCTGCCCATCGCCATGACGCAGATGTACTACGATGCACGGGCGCGCAAGGAAAACCTGAGCGCGACGCTGGCGGAGATGGGTGAAGACGCCCGCGCCTGGGATGTGCGTCCACCGGAGAGCAGCGAACCGTTCCTGTCGTCGAACGACATCCTGAACATGGTGGTGGTCGTCGGCATCGTCGTGGTGCTGTCGATCGTCGGCGGGACGGTGCTGGCGGCGTTCCTGAACGCGCTGGTTCCCGGCTTGGGCAATTTCAGCGGCGGCGCGCCGATCTGACAGTCTGGGTAGGGTGCAGGGGAGGTGTCCTGCCCGGTTCCGCTGGCAGGTGGTGAAACGCGATCACTTCTCTGGCGGGGGTGCGATCGCCGGATGCGCTGATGCGGCGCGGCGCGTCGGTGATCTCCACGCGGAAACCCAGCCCGGTGTAGAGCGCGATGATGCGCTCCGTCGCCTGATTGGACAGGATGACCGGGTTGGGCTGCCCCGCCAGCCATTCCGCCAGCCGCACCTGATCCGCCCACGTGAACCCCTCTTTGGAATAGCTGACGAACTCGACATCATACGGCGGATCGACGTACAGAACGTCATCCGCCTCCAGCGTCAGGGCGGCGAAATCGCCCTGCGTGAACGTCCAGCCCGCCAGCGCCGCCCGATACGGGGTGAAGTCGGTCATGTAGTTGATGGTGCGATAGCGCCCGAACGGGACGTTGAACTCGCCCCGGCGGTTGAAGCGGCACAAGCCGTTGAACCCGGTGCGATTGAGGTAGTAGAACAATCCCGCCGCCTCCGCCGAGTCGGCTGCGTCGGCGCGGATGAGCGCGTTGAAGCGGGCGCGCGCCGCATCATACGCCGCCCGGTCGTTGTGCATCGGAAAATCGATGACCAGCCCGCGCTGAAGCCACTGGTAGAAATGGATCAGGTGCGGGTTCATGTCATTGAGCAGCGCGGCGGACGGGCGCGCACCGAGCGCCATCGCCAGCCCGCCGCAGAACGGCTCGACGTAGCGCCGACCGCGCAGCGCCTCCCACCAGGGCAGCAGGCGCGGAACCAGCCAGCGTTTGCCGCCTGCCCACTTGAGCGGAGGCGGCAGCGGAGGAAGCGGCGCAGTCACCATGTTCAGCATCCGAAGGGGACGCTGATGTTGAACGGCGTGCCCACATCGTACAGGTCATAGCGCAGCAGCACCGTCCCGCTGACGGGGAGCTGACGGTCGAACAGGATGGCGTTGTTCACCGTCAGGTTGAGGTAATAGCGCACCACCACCCGCTGCTGCGGGGCGATCCACAGTTCACCGCTCTCCAGCACCACCGACCCGCCCGCCGCCGGGCGGATGGCGGGCAGCACCAGATCGTCGGCGGTGAAGCTGTAGGCGTACACCTCCAGGTCGTTGATGACCGCGCGCCGCCCGGCGGGAGTTGCGCTGCGCACCCCGCCGACCAGATCGCCGGCGCGCAGGTCTGCTGCCGCCACCGCATCGCCGCGCGCCCCGACGAGGCACGCCCCATCACGCACGAGAAACGTGTCCGGTCCGAGGCGCACCGCTTCGTAAGCGCTGCCTTCGCCTGCGCCGATCAGCTCCCCCGTCGTGCTGACCAGCACCCGACGCGCAGCGGCAAGCTGGTTGAACGACACTTCAGCGCTGGCGCTGGCGGCGGTGGTGCGCGGCGTGCCCGCGAATGTCCCGGTGAAATCGAGCTGAACGATGTAGCGCCAGCCTTCGAGTTCGTTGAGCAGCGCGTCGATCTGCGCATAGCCCGTCTGCGGACGGTTGAAAGGGGTGGGCGGCGCGTTCTGCGTCAGCGGCAGCGCGGTCGCCAGCATCTCGATCGACGCCGCCGTCGGCATATCTTCCGGGCGCAGCCCGCGCGGGGTGCTGCACGCCGCCAGCAGCAGGCACAGGGTGAGCAGAATGAGCTTATTGTTCATCGCGCCATCCATACAGGGTATACCGCAGCCCGTCCGTCCAGACCGGGACGAGGTGATCGTCGATCGTCGCCAGCAGCAGATCGTCCAGCGCCCGATCGCGCGAGACGGCGAGGTATTCGCTGTGCAGGGCGTGCCCGATCAGCACATAGTCGTCGCCCGCTGCCCGCCATGCCGCATAAACTGCTTCCGGCGTCGCCCCGTTCAGCAGCGGGCGCAGCCAGTGATCGAACAGCATGTCGGCGTAGCAGGTCACGCTCGGCGGACAATAGTAGCCGCGCGGTTCATACAGGAAGCGCACCTGTGCCCCGGCGGGCAGGTTCGCCATCGCCCCGGCATAGGCTCCGGTGTTGTCGTACAGGTATTCTTCCAGCGTGATCGTCCCCAGCAGATAATCGGCGGCGCGTTCGCGCACCACCGCCCGCGTCGCATCCATGACCGTCAGCGCCAGCGTGAGGATGAACAGCACCCGCACGATGAAGACGATCTGGATCGGTTTTTTCGGCAGCCGCCAGATGCCGACGAACGCCAGCGCCCCTGCCCCGGCGAACGCCGGCAGCGCCATCATCATCAGCCGTGTCTGCACGCCCACACCGCTGAGCAGCGCGGTGAGCGCCCAGAACGCCCAGTACACGCCGATGACGATCGCCAGAATGCGCCCGAAACGGCGTTCGTCAGGCGTCAGCACATACCACACCAGCGGCAGCGCCGCGAAACTGGTCAGCAGCCATGCGCCGGCGGTGAATCCATAGCCATCGATGCGATCTTTGCCGAAAACCGTCGCGGCGAAAGGCAGGATAGGCACATGCCACAGCCAGCCGCGCCCGATCAGGCTGAACGATGGAAAACTGAACGCTTCGGTGCGCCCGGCGTCCCACTCCAGCCCGCCGAAAACGAACGGGTAGATCGGGTTGCCGTACAGCAGCAGTCCCTTGACGAACCAGGGTGCGAAGGCGATGAGCGCCGCGCCGCTCATGAGCAGCCCGTGCCGCACCACGCGGCGCGGTTCCCGCAGCAGCACGAACAGCCCGCACACGAGACCGATCGCCCCGGCGTTGTACTTGACCCCGGCGGCGAACCCGGCGATCAGCCCCATGAGGATGATCCAGCCCGCACGCCGATCGGCATCCCACGCGGTGAGCGCGATGAGCGCCAGCGTGCCGTACAGCAGCGTCCCCAGGTCGATGTACGCCCAGCCGAAGAGCGCCCAGACGTTGTAGGCGCTCATCAGCAGCAGCGCCGCCGTCCAACCCGCCCAGCGCCCGGCATGGCGGCGAACACACCCTGCTATGCCGACCAGCGCGATCAGCCCGATGACGAAGTGCATCGGCGCGGCAGCGGTGTCGCGCCCGAAGAGCGCCATCGCATAACCGAAGAGCATCTCGATGTTCTGCGAGAAGCCGAGGTAGAAATTGTCTGGCGCGGCGGTGATGCGCCCATCACGCAGGGCGCGCGTCGGCGCGATCAGGTGATAGGTCAGCGAGTCCCAGTGCGTCGGCGGGGCGAAAGCGAGGATCAGCCCCAGCAGCAGCAGCAGGGTGACCGCCGCCAGTGCCAGCGCCTCCCAGCCCGTACTGACGCGCACCGCACGCGCCACATCCAGCCAGCGCCGCGCTGACTCCGCCAGATCGCGCCGCAGCCCGATCGCCAGCACAGCCAGCCCACCCCACAGGATTTCTGTCCGATACAGCCCGATCAGCCCGATCACCGCGCCGATGAATGCCAGCGCGCCCATGCCGATGCCCGCTTCCAGCGCTGCCCGTTCCAAACGGGAAAGCCCCTCCAGGCTGAAACGGCGCAGCAGCGCCGCCCCGACGCCCCCCGCCACCAGCGCGATCGCCATGACAGTGAGCGCATCGAGCAGCGCGCCACCTGTCCGCAGCGCTCCGGACGGGATGAAGCCGGGTTCGATGTCGAACGGGCGGTGAACCCAGAAATATGCCGCCAACAGCGCCAGCAGCGCGAAGAAGAGTGCAAGCCCGCGCAGCAGTGCGGCGCTGCTGCCGTTCGGCGTGGGCGGAAGAGAGGACGGCGCGGGGGTCGTCAAACGAGCGGCTCCTGTGCGGGCAGCCCCGGTCGGCGCGGATAGAGCGGCGGGGTGGGCGCGATCTTCTCGACGAGGATCAGGTGATGCGACATCGGCACGCCTGGCAGCGAGTACGACTCGATGGCGCGCACCCGCCCACCCAGAACAGCCAGCGCGCGCGCGGAGTCGGCGGCTTCGGCATGGGCGGTATCGCCCTTCATGGCGATCGCCAGCCCCCCGACGCGCACCAGCGGCAGCAGGTATTCCAGCAGCACGGGCAGGCGAGCCACCGCCCGCGCCGCTGCCACGTCATACCGGGCGCGGTGGGCGGCGTCCTGCCCGGCTTCTTCGGCGCGGGCATGGACGAACGCCAGATCATCCATGCCGAGCGCCTCGCTCAGGTGGCGCAGAAAGTTCAGCTTCTTGCTGGTCGCTTCCAGCAGCGTCAGACGCATGTCGGGGCGAGCGATGCGAAGCGGCACGCCTGGGAACCCCGCGCCCGTGCCCACGTCGATGAGCGTAAATTCGCCAATGGGCAGGCAGGGCAGCAGCGCCAGCGAGTCCAGATAGTGGCGCACCTGCACCGCCTCCGGCTCAGTGATGGCGGTCAGGTTGGTGTGCGCGTTCCAGGCAGCCAGTTCAGCCGTGTAACGGTCGAAGGCGCTCACCTGCTGTGGGGTGAGCGCCAGACCGAACAGCTCGGCGGCAGCGGCGTCCAGCGCGATCATCAGCGTCAGTTATCGCGGTTGATGTTGTGGACGGGACCGACCGTCGGGAAGTACATCAGGTTGTAGCTGATGTTCGTCACCCCGTTCGGGTTGGACAGCACATCGAAATTGCAGATGCCCCGCTCGACCGGGTTCGCCGTGCCAGGTCCGAAATCCCCATAGCCGTCATTGACCGGGTTCGTCCACGTCAGCCCATAGCCGACTTCGTAGTGACCGGGGCGCAGGTTGCCGACTGTTGCGGTGTAGAAGACCCAGAAATTGCCGTCGCGCCGCACCGGTTCGCTGCGCTGTGTCATCGGCAGTTCGGCACTGTTCAGGCGCACGGTGTAGACGGCGTTGGCGAGGTGCTGCTCCATCTGCGCGGCGGTGCGGGTGTACCACGACCAGAAGATGGTCACGCTGTCGGTGTCATACACCAGACCGGGGGTCGCCAGCGGGAAGGCGTCGCATTCAGCGAAGATCAGCCCAGGCGTGTCCGAGCGGAAGCGGTCACTGGGGCGCGCACCGATAACGACCTGCCCCTCAGGGGCGAGGTTGGGGTTGAGCGTCGTGCCGTTCGGTCCGAGGATGCTGCGGTTGACGCCGTAGCGGTTGCCCGTCTGCGTCGTCGTCGAACCCTGTTCGGTGCTGGTCACCGGCGTAAACGTCGGGGTACTGCACCCATCCTGCACGTCGGTGACGGTGAATTCGTAATCGATGCGCGTGCTGTCCGTCTCGCGCGCGACGAAGATGCGAACCGCGCCCAGCGCCCCGGTGGGCACAGTGCCGCCCGTGAACGGCGCAACATCGCTGACGCTGTATTCGCCCACCGTCGGAACCTGACGCACAGCGGTGAGCGGCGTGCCCCCCACCGCCCCGGCGAACACCTGATAGTACACATCCCAGCCGACGAGCGAGACGCCGGTCAGGTTGATGATCGCCTGATTTGCGCAGATGACGACGTTGGCGGTGGTCGCATTGGCGGGTCCGGTGGGAGTACTGGTCGCTGTCGGAGTCGTCTGGGCAGCGGCGGGGAAAGCGGCGAACAGCGCCAGCAGCAGGACGAACGCGCTGAAAACAGCCAGTGGGCGTTGAGTCATGGGTTTGCAATCCTCACATCATGCACGCCCCGCCGCATGACAGCGCAGCGGGACTTGGGTGGTTGTCACGCTATGATAGCGCAAAACCTGGCGTCGTGCCGGGGTGAGGGTACAGGGCGGGAAATGCGAGAGATGGGCGAGGATGAGCGTGGGCTGCCCGCGCAGGGGCAGCCCGGCAGCGCTCATTTCATGCCGAAAATGCGCCTGATCTGGCGCTGGAAGACCAGCGGGATGACGCACAGCGCCGCCAGCAGCGCGTACACCTCGAACAGGCTGGCGGCGTCTTCTGCCATCAGCGTGCCCAGATACGACGCTGCCAGCGTCGGGATGATGCCGATGAAGGTGCTGACCAGCACGTAGGTGGTGAAGCGCAGCTTTGAGAAGCCGACCGCGTAACTGATGAAGTCGTACAGTGAGAAGAGGAACAGCCTGGCATAGGTGAGCGTGCGCCAATCGACGATCTGCTCGACGAACCCCTCGACCTTGACCAGCCCCTCTTCGCCCACTAACCGTCTGACCACACGCTTGCCATACCGTCGGCTGAGCAGGAAGGCGATGCATCCGCCCAGCACTTCCCCAATCAGCGTGTAAAGCGCGCCTGGGATGAAGCCGAACAGCACCCCTGCCGAAAGCTGGATCGGTCCGCTGGTGAGCGGGGCAAAGACGTAGGTCGCCATCTTGATGGCGATGAACGCCAGCGGAGCCCAGATGCCCGCGCCCTCGATGAAGCTGCCGATCGCCTCCATGCCGATCAGGTTGATGCCGACCAGCATCAGCCCGGTGACCAGCAGGAAACCCGCCCCGGCGAACAGCAGCGGGCGCACAGCAGACCAGTTGATGCGGCGAAAAGTTGTCTCGATCATCAGGGCAGCCTTTCGTCGTACTCGGTGCTATCAGGCTTGATTCGGATAAGTGGATCGGTGATTTGCATACTGTAACGGCGCATACAGGGAAAAGTTGCGCCGCTCACGGGACTCTTATGTATCGCCTCATGGAAGATCGGCATGAGACCCCCTGCCAACGGTCAGTTAGCCATTCTGCACAATCCGTTCCCCATCAGCCTTCACTACTTTTCGCCTTGACGCTTTGCTAGAATGGACACTTTGTACGCTACGTCACAAATGACAAAGGATGCCTGATGCGAAGCGACAAGCACAAAACTCTGGTCATTCCCGGACCGGTGGAGGTGCGCCCGGAAATCCTCGACGCGCAGACAGAATGGATGATCGGTCATCGTTCGACGGCGTTTGCCGACCTGTTCGCCCGGCTGCAAAGCAAGCTGAAGCAGGTTTTCCTCACCGAGTCGCGCGTGGTGGTGATCGGCGCGTCGGGAACGGGGCTGTGGGAAGGCGCATCGCGCAACTGCATCCGCGATGATCGCAAGGCGCTGCATCTGGTCGGCGGCGCGTTCAGCGAACGCTGGGCGGAGATCAGCCGCGCCAACGGCAAGCAGATCGACACGATCGCCGTCAACTGGGGCGAGGGGCACACCCCGGAGATGGTCGAAGAGGCGCTCAAACGTGCCGACCAGCCGTATGACGCCATCTGCCTCGTCCACAACGAGACCAGCACCGGTGTCGTCAACCCGGTCAGAGACATCGCCGCCGTCGTGCGCGCCCACAGCGACGAGACGCTCATCCTGGTGGACACTGTGAGCGGCTTCCTGGGTGCGGAAATCCGCCCCGATGAGTGGGGGCTCGACTTCGTGCTGACCAGCTCGCAGAAGGCATTCGCCCTGCCGCCCGGTCTGGCGTTCGCCTCATGCAGCGACCGCGTGCTGGAACGCGCCAAACAGATTCCGCATCGCGGCTACTACTTCGACCTGATCGAGATCGACGCCAGCGGGCAGAAGAACAATACCCCCTCCACCCCGCCGATCTCGCTCATGTTCGCCGCCGATGTGCAGCTCGACGCCATCCTCGCTGAAGGACTGGAGAACCGCTGGGCGCGCCACACCGCCATGCGCGACATGACGCACCAGTGGGCGCTCAGCCGCGACCTGGCGCTGTACGCGCAGGACGGCTTCCGGTCGCCCACCGTCACCGCCGTCACCAACACGCGCGGCTTCGACGTAGACGCGATGGCGAAGTTCATGGGCGGCAGGGGCTACTCGATGGACAAGGGCTACGGCAAGATCAAGGGTAAGACGTTCCGCATCGCGCACATGGGCGATATGCAGCCCGCCGTGCTGGAAGACATCTTCGCCGGGCTGGACGAATTTCTGGAGACGGTGTGACGATGACCCATCACGTCCTCATCCCGGATGCGGTGCATCCCTCAGCAGTGGCGGTCTTCGACGGAATTGACGGGATCGCCGTCCATGCACCTGGGCAGCTTGCCCGCGCTGACCTGCTGGCGGCGCTGCCCACCGCCGAAGCGCTGATCATCCGCAGCGCCAGCAAAATCGACGCCGAAGCGATCGCCGCTGCCGACAGGCTGAAGCTGATCGCCCGCGCGGGCGTCGGCGTGGATAACGTCGATCTGCTGGCGGCGACCGAGCGCAAAATTGTGGTGATGAACACGCCGGACGGCAACACCGTCAGCACAGCGGAACACACCTTCGGGCTGATGCTGGCGCTGGCGCGGCACATCCCGCAGGCACACGCCTCCCTCGCGGCAGGCAAATGGGATCGCAAATCGTTCGGCGGCGTGGAGCTGCGCGGCAAGACGCTGGGCGTGGTCGGATTCGGGCGCATCGGGCGGGCGGTCGCCAAACGTGCCCTCGCCTTCGAGATGACCGTCATCGCCTACGACCCGTACATCCCGGCGGATGTGGCGGCAGACCTGGGCGTCGAGATGGTGTCGCTGGACGACATCTACACCCGCAGCGACTTCATCACCCTGCACACCCTGCTGACCGACGAAACGCGCGACATGATCCGCGCCGAAACGATCGCCCGGATGAAGCCTGGCGTCCGCATCGTCGATGCCGCGCGCGGCGCGCTCATCAATGAGGCGGACCTGGCGGCGGCGATCAAAGCCGGGCAGGTGGCGGGCGCGGCGCTGGACGTGTTCCAGCAGGAACCGCCGCAGGAGAACAATCCTCTGATCGGGCTGCCCGGCGTGGTGCATACCCCGCATCTGGCAGCCAGCACCGAAGACGCCCAGATCGTTGTGGCGGTCGAGGCGGCGCAGCTCGTGCGCGATGCCCTGCTGAAGGGTGAATACAAAAACGTCGTCAACCCGGCGGCGCTCGACTGAAACGGGCTTCATCCGCCGCGCCAGCCGACCTAGCCTGCCCCCTCTCACTGCATCCTGCTGATGCGCTGAGAGGGGGCAGTTCGTTTGTATGCAGCCGCGACGGTCACAATCGACGCCCTGCCGCGCATCTTTACGCCGGATTTTGCAGGCATCCTCGTATAATCGTCATAAACGATCGACGCGCAGGTGCTGGTGTGGGGCATTGTGAACAGCACGACAGATCATCAACCTGACCGCTCATCCGTAAACACGCTGCGGCGCATCCGTCGCACTGTGCTGCTGCTCAACCTGCTCATCCTGCTGGCTGCCTGTGTGGTACTGCTCAATTTCACCGCGCCCAATCCGACAGGACGCCGCTACTCCAGCGCCGCCGTCGTCATCGACGGCACGCCCAACCAGATCGGCGCATCCGCCGAGATCGTCCTGTCCCACGATCTGGGCGTGGAGAAGAACATCGTCAATTTCGAGGGTGTCATCCCCGATTTCATCACCGATTTTCACATCATCGAGTCCAAGAACTGTGCATCTCTGCCCTGTGAAGCGCGCGGTCAGTTTGAACGCCTGCTCGCGCTCTCCCACGCCACCGGGCGTGAACTGTGGATTTACACCCGTGTGAACACTGCCCCGCCCGCCGACATGCGCCAGCTCGTGCGCGAGACGGGCGGCGACATCATCAGCTATTTCAGCGTGCAGGGCTTTGCCGATCCGGTCGATCGCGCGGCGCTGATCGCGCTGCTGGTGTCGGGGCTGCCCGTCGGCATCATCAGCCTCATCGAGTTGAGAGACATCAGACGCAAAAGGGTGAAGATCACTATGAAACGCCAGCAGCTTGTACTGCTGGCAGGGGCAGCGCTGATCATCGTGCTGATCCTGCTGGTGCTGAACGTCACAGCCATTCGCATCGCTTTGTCTTCGTTGGAAACCATCATGGCGATCATCTTTTATGCCCTCGCTTCATTATGGTTGTATCGTCAGATCAAACGCTGATACGCCTTCACCCTTTCGCCAGCGGCAGGGCGCGTTACAATGGGGTGTGCCTGAACTGCCCGAAAGGATAGTCTGAACCCTATGAGTCTCATCGATTACGGGCGCATTCTGCTGCGGCGCGGCTGGATCATGCTGCTGCTGGCGGCAATCGCGGCGGGCAGCGCGCTGCTGCTCAGCCGCCTGCAAACGCCCCAGTATCGTGCCACCCAGCTCGTGCTGATCCAGCCCGCCCGTGCCGACCTCGGCTTGGCGGAGGGGCTGCTGCGCGAGATCAATTCTTACCAGGTCTTCCTCAGCAGCAGCGAACGCGCTCAGGAAGTCATCGACGCCCTTCAGCTCGACCTGCTGGCGGACGCCCTGCTGGGCAGGACGCAGATCACCGTCAACCGTGAAAACCTCACCGTGCAGATCGACGTCACGCTGGAAGATGGCGACGAAGCCGCCCGCGTCGCCAGGCAGTGGGGCGAGGTGTTCGTCACCTACCGCGAACGCGATAACCAGACGCGCCGTCAGGAAGACCGCGTGCGCGCCATCCTGCCCGACAAAGCCACCTACAGCCAGACCGTGCCGCGCACCAGCCTCAACGTCATCGCCGGGGCGGTGCTGGGGCTGCTCGTCGGCGGGGTGCTGGTTTTCGTGCTGGAATATCTGGAGAGCAGCATCGTCCGCCGCCGCGAAGAGATCGAACGGCTGATCGATGCCCCGCTGCTGGCGATCATCCCGGAAGGAGACAGTGCCCGATGACCAGCCCCAATCTGATCACCCTGACCGACCCGCGTTCGCCCGCCGCTGAAGCGTTCCGCACGCTGCGGACGAACCTGATGTTCTCCGGCGTCGAGCGCGCCGTCAACGTCATGCTCATCACCTCTGCCGCCCAGAGCGAGGACAAGAGCATCCTGCTGGCGAACCTCGCCGTCACCTTCGCACAGGCGGGCAATACCACGCTCATCGTCGATGCCGACCTGCGCCGCCCCGCCCAGCACACCCTATGGGGCATCCCCAACGAGCGGGGACTGACCAGCCTGATCCTCGAACCGGAGAGCGCCGCCAACCCACCCATCGTGGGGACGGGCGTCCCGAACCTCGGCGTGCTGCCCAGCGGCGTACTGCCCCCTATCCCGGCGGACGTGCTGAGCAGCCAGCGCCTGGTGGAGATCATCGCCCTGCTGCGCGCCCGCGCCCATTACATCCTGTTCGACTCGCCCCCGGTGCTGGCTGCCACCGACGCCGCCCTGCTGGGCACGAAGCTCGATGGCGTGGTGCTGGTGGCGCGCGCGGGCGTCACGCGGCGCGATCACGTCGCGCGGGCGAAGCAGACGCTGGAGCGTGTCGGCGCGCGGCTGCTGGGCGCAGTGCTGACCAACGCCCCGCGCGAAGATGTCGGCGCGTACCGTTAGGGGTCACTCGATGAAAGGACTGATCCTCAGCGGCGGCAAAGGCACACGCCTGTACCCGCTCACCTACACCCGCGCCAAACAGCTCATCCCCGTCGCCAACAAGCCAGTGCTGATCCGCGTCATCGAGACGATGCGCGACGCCGGCGTGACGGAGATCGGCATCATCATCGGCAGCACCGGACCGGAAATCCGCGAGGCGGTCGGCGATGGCAGCGCCCTGGGCGTGCATGTCACCTACATCGAGCAGCCCAGCCCGGACGGGCTGGCGCACGCCGTCAAAATCGCCCAGCCGTTTCTGGGCGAGTCGCGCTTCGTGATGTTCCTGGGCGATAACGTCATCGAGGGCGGCATCGCACCGCTCATCCAGTCGTTCAGCAGCAGCGGGTGGAACAGCCAGATTCTGCTCAAGCGCGTGCCCGACCCGCGCTCGTTCGGCGTGGCACAGCTGGGCGAAGACGGGCGCATCACCAGGCTGATCGAAAAGCCGAAAGAGCCGCCCAGCGACCTGGCGCTGATCGGCGTGTACATGTTCGACGCGCACATCTTCGAGGCGGTCAACCGCATCCCGCCATCGGCGCGCGGCGAATACGAGATCACCGACGCCATCCAGTGGCTGATCGATCACGGGTATCAGGTGCATCCGCACATCCACAGCGGCTGGTGGATCGACACGGGCAAGCCGATCGACATGATCGACGCCAACTGCAACGTGCTGGACGAACTCGTCCCGGCGATCGCCTCCGACGCCCTCATCGAGGGCGGGCAGATCGACCGCCGCGTCACCATCGAGCGGGGCGCGCGCATCATCAACAGCGTCATTCACGGTCCGACGATCATCGGCGAACACACCGTCATCGAGAATTGCTACATCGGACCGTACACCAGCATCTATCACCACGTGACGCTGGCGAACTGCGAAATCGAACGCAGCATCATCCTGGAGAACAGCAGCATCCGCGATCTGCCCGCCCGCCTGCACGGAAGCCTGATCGGGCGCAATGTGCGCCTGCATCAGAAGGCGGATAAGCCGCGCACCCTCACCCTCAATCTTGCAGACAACAGTACGGTATGGTTGCCATGAGCGAAAACACCCCTGATGTGAACCCTTCCCCGCAGGCAGCAGTCAGCGTGCCTGCCCCCGAACCGAAGCCGACCGTCAGGCTGGTCGCCATCGACATCGACGGCACACTGCTCGACAGCGCCTCACAGCTCAAGCCGAAGGTCGAAGCCGCCGTCAAAGCCGCCGCTGCACAGGGCGTGCAGGTGATCATGGCGACGGGCAAGACGCGCGGCTCCGTCGCCCCCTTCCTGAAGAAGCTGGGGCTGAACACGCCCGGCATCTACGTGCAGGGCACGGTGACCGCCAATGCCGACGGGTCGATCCGCGCGCAGGCGACCTTGCCCGATCACGTGGTGCGCCAGGCGATCACTTTCGCTGAAGATCGCGGTTTCGTAGTGGCGCTGTACAGCGGCACGCGCATCCTGATCCGCACCGCCAGCGCGCGCATCGCCGACAATCTGCGCTTCTACAAAGAAGTGGAAGCCGAGATCGTCGGTCCGCTCGTCAACCAGATCGGCGTCGTGCCGATCAACAAGATGATCGCCATGGGCGATGCGCGCGCCATCACCGCGCTGCGCTGGCAGTTGAACGCCCAGATCGGCGAGGCGGCGCGCGTCATTCAGGCGGGCGTGCCGGACATGCTGGAGATCATCCCCAACGGCGTCTCCAAAGGCGCGGCGCTCAAACGGCTGATCGCCGACCTGGGCATCGCCCCGGATCAGATGATGGCGCTTGGCGACGCCGAAAACGACATCGAGATGCTGCAACTGGCGGGTATCAGCGTGGCGATGGGCAACGCCGAAGACCGCGTGAAAGCCGCTGCGAAATACGTCACCGGCACGAACAACGAGGATGGCGTCGCCGAGGCGCTGCACCGCTTCGTCATCATCCCGCCGCCGCCCCCCGCGCCGGAACCGAAACCCGAACCAAGCCGGTCGATGCGGGGGCGGGGGTCGGATCGGTCCCT
>CAZTLS010000054.1:9393-25441 GCA_964614405.1 uncultured Pleurocapsa sp. | reverse complement strand
GCCAAGACCTACGAGATCAACATGCTGCGCTGCATCTTCTGCGGCTACTGCGAAGATGCCTGCCCGACTCAGGCGATCCAGCTTGGGCACGAACATCGTCTGTCGTTCACCAACCGCGACGATGCCATCTTCACCAAAGACATGCTGATCGACCCGCCCGCGCCGGGCGCGGAAGGGACGCCTCGTCAGGTTGAACCTGGCGTGTATACCCGCGCCATCCCCGACATGGAGAACCCCAAATAGCCGGGGTAGGCAGACACGATGAAAGCACCTCGCCAAAAGTGGTGGAGGTGCTTTTTTTGCGTTACGCTATATACGGGTTTTGACCGTGTGCGATGTTTGAATTGTTCGGCTGCATGTGCTATATTGCACAAGCGATGTCGTGGGCACGCCATATAGGAATCGTCAATGACAGAATTCTGGTTATTTCTCATCGCTGGCGTAATCGCTGTAGCCGCCGCCGCGCTGATGCTGCTCAGCAGCAACGCGGTTCACAGCGCCTTGTTCCTGGTCGTGACGATGGTGGCGATCGCGTTCCTGTTCCTGCTGCTGAACGCGCCGTTCCTCGCCATGATCCAGATCACCGTGTACGCGGGTGCGATCATGGTGCTGTTCCTGTTCGTGATCATGCTTTTAGGATCAGAACAGGCAGAAAAAGGCACATCCGCTGCACCGCGTCGTTTCCGCTGGTTCATCCCCCTCACCCTGACGCTGGGCTTGTCGCTGCTGCTGGCGATCGGGCTGACGATCACTGCATCGTCGTCCACGCCCTCCAGCCTGACCACACCGCCGCCGGAAAATGCCAGGCTGCGGATCGTCCATGCCGCCGGGGACGCCGGGGCGGTCGATATTCAGCTTCAGGGCGCGACCATCCTCAGCGGGGTGGGCTATCGTCAGGACAGCGGCTACATCGAGCTGCCCGCTGGCGTATACCTGCTCGGCATTGCCCCGGCAGGGCAGGCTGAGCCGATCCTGGAGCAGGGTGTCAACCTGACGCCTGGGCGCGTGGTGACGCTGATCGCCTATGCTGCTGCTGACGGGCTGCGGATCGGCGCTGCGCCGGAAAGCCTCGATACGGTCAGCGAAGACCGCGCCGGACGGCTGGTCGTCTTCAACGCCTACCCGGATGTGCCGGTCATCTCGGTGGTCGATTACGGGTCGGAATTCTTCGACAACGATACCCGCGTGATCGCCGAAGATGTGGCGTTCGGCGAGGCATCGGCGGCAGTCAACGTGCCGGAAGGTGCGAAGAACTGGTATGTCGCGGCGACAGGTGAGAACGCCCCCGCGCGCGCCCTGGTCAACCCGTCGAGTGCGCTGGCGGCTGTCGGCATCTACGAGATGGGGCGCAACAGCGCTGACCTGCTGATCGTCACGCGCGAGCGCGTGCAGGATGGCAGCCCGACAGGGGTGCTGCGCCCGGCAGTGCTGACGCTGAGTACGCCCGCGCGCCCCAGCTTCGGCGGTCCGCAGGCGATCGGCTATCTGCTGTTCATCGATTATCTGCTGCCCTTCCAACTGCTGGCGCTGCTGCTGCTGGCGGCGATGGTGGGCGCAATCGTGCTGACGCACCGCCAGATCACGCCGCCGACGCAGCGTATCGGCGTGCGCCGCCGTGTCAGCCGTCCGCTGGTGAACGTGATCGCGGCGCAGGTGGGGCAGGATGTGACGGAGCCGGACGAAAAGCGCCAGCCAGACGCCGATCGCCAGGCAGTGGGCGACTAACGGAGCGACTTTCATGGTACAGACCGACGCATATATCATCCTGAGCCTGGTGCTGTTCGTGCTGGGCGTACTGGGCGTGCTGCTGCGCCGCAACGCCATCCTGGTGTTCATGTCGGTGGAGCTGATGCTCAACGCCACCAATCTGGCGCTGGCGGCGTTCGCCCGGCACTGGGGCGCGGAGAGCGGGCATCTGTTCGTGTTCTTCATCATCACGGTCGCCGCCGCTGAAGTCGCCGTTGGGCTGGCGCTGATCGTGGCGATCTTCCGCAGCAAGCGCAGCATCAATATCGACGAACTGCATCAACTGGAAGGCTGAGGATGGAAAATTACCCACAGCTCGCCCCGCTGATCATCCTCATCCCGGCGATCGGCGCATTCATCAACTATTTCTGGGGGATGCGGATCGGGGAAAAAGGGTCGGCGGTCATCGGCACGGTGGCGTCATCGCTGGCATTTCTCGTCTCGCTGGCGCTGTTCAGTTACCTGAGCGGTTCCAGCTATGAAGCGGTGATCATCAACCCGCCGCTCTTCACCTCGTGGATCACCATCCCGGTGGCGAACCTGGAAATCCCCTGGCAGCTGCGCGTGGATACGCTGAGCGTGACCATGACGCTGTTCGTCACCGGGGTCGGTTCGCTCATCCACATGTACGCCATCGGCTACATGCACGGTGACGAGCGCTTCCCGCGCTTCTTCGCCTATCTCAACATGTTCCTGACGTTCATGCTCATCCTGGTGATGGGCAACAACCTGCTGATGATGTTCGTCGGCTGGGAGGGCGTCGGTCTGTCGTCGTTCCTGCTGATCGGCTTCTGGTGGGACAAGGCGCATGGCGTCGGCTGGCGCAATGGCAACGCTGCGCGCAAGGCGTTCATCGTCAACCGCATCGGCGACTTCGGCGTGCTGATGGCGATCTTCCTCACCTTCTGGACGTTCGGCACGCTCGATTTCTACAAGCCCGGCGAACTGGCGGTGACGGGTGGCAAGTATGGCGAACACAGTGAAGGCGAGGCGCACAGCGGTGCGACCGCCCAGCGCGTGCTGTTCGCCGCCGAAGAACCGGCTGCGGGCGGTGCGAACAACGACGCGCTGGCGCTGAGCGACCTGGGCATCTTCGGGCAGGCGGAGCGCCTGCTCAAGGCGGATGAACCGACGACGGTGGCGTTCGGTCCGGTCGTGCTGTCGCTGGAGACGGTCGTCACGCTGATCGCGCTCTTCATGCTGCTGGGCGTGGCGGGCAAATCGGCACAAATCCCGCTCTTCATCTGGCTGCCCGACGCGATGGCGGGTCCGACGCCCGTCAGCGCGCTCATCCACGCCGCGACGATGGTCACGGCGGGCGTGTACATGATGGTGCGCAGCAACGTTTTCTTCTATGAGAGCGACCTGGCGTCGCTGGTGGTGGCGCTGGTCGGAACGACGACGGCGCTGGCAGCCGGGTTCATCGCGCTGGGGCAGTGGGACATCAAGCGCGTGCTGGCGTACAGCACCGTCAGTCAGCTGGGCTTCATGGTGGCTGCCGTCGGTGTGGGCGCGTTCAGCGCGGCGCTCTTCCATGTGGTGACGCACGCCTTCTTCAAGGCGCTGCCCTTCCTTGGCAGCGGGTCGGTCATTCACGGCATGGAACACGGGCATCACCACGTGCATGATCACGGGCATGATGATCATCACGAGGATCACCATGACGAGAGCGCCATCGTCGCGGTCGATGACAAGTCGATCATCCCGGCGCACGAAGAGTTCGACCCGCAGGATATGCGGAACATGGGCGGTCTGCGGTCGAAGATGCCGCTCACGTACATCACCTACCTGATCGGGACGCTAGCGCTGGCGGGCATCTTCCCGTTCGCGGGCTTCTGGTCGAAGGACGAAATTCTGGCGGACGCCTGGATCGTGGGCGTGCGCGATAACAACCTGGCGGGCTTCATCGCCCTGTTCGGGCTGCTGGCAGCCGCCGGGCTGACGGCGTTCTACATGTGGCGGCAGGTGGTCATGGTGTTTCACGGCAAGCCGCGCACCGAAGCCGCCGAACACGCCAGCGAGAGCGGTCCGCTGATGGCGATCCCGCTGGTGGTGCTGGCGTTCTTCAGCCTGTTCATCGGCTTCATCAACACGCCGAGTGGCGTGCTGGGGCTGGATGGCATCTTCGGGGCGCACCGCTTCACCGACTGGCTTGGCTTCACCGTCGTCCACGCACACGCGGCGGATTTCCAGCCGCTCATCGCCATCGGCGCGCTGCTGCTGGCGATCGGCGCGATCGTGCTGGCGGGCAACATCTACGGCAGAAACAAAGCCGTCACCGCCGATCGGCGCGACCCGCTGGCGCTGCGCCCGGAGACTGCGCCGTTCTGGAGCCTGGCGAACGCCCGCCTGTACTGGGACGAGACGTACAACCGCCTGTTCGAGCGCCCGTTCAACAGCGCCAGCCGCTTCCTGGCAGATCGGCTGGACTGGGCGTTCTGGCACGACTACTTCCATGACAACGTGATCGGCAAAGGTTTCAACAGCGTCGGCAGGCTGCTGGCGAAGCCGATCGACACCGGGCTGATCGACGGGACGGTGAACGGCATCGGCGCGCTGGTGCGCTGGGTGAGCGGCGGTGTGCGCCGCGTGCAGACGGGTTATGTGCGGACATATGCCATCACGCTGCTGCTGGGTGTGGTGGTGGTGATTATCGTGTTGCTGCTGCCGTTGATCACGACGAACGGCTGAACGGGAGCGTAGGGAACAATCATGCCTATGGAAACAACCGGTTTTTCGCTGCTTACGCTGGTGCTTTTCATGCCGCTGGTCGGCTTCAGCATTCTGCTGTTCATCCGCGAACAGCAGGAAGACGCGATCAAGTGGACGGCGTTCGGCACGAGCCTCGCCACTTTCGTCGTCTCGCTGCTGCTGTGGATCGGGTTCGACCACAGCCAGCCTGGGCTGCAATTCGTGCAGCGCTGGGACTGGCTGCCGACGTATGGCATCAGCTTCTACGTCGGCATCGACGGGCTGAGCCTGCTGATGGTCATCCTGACCACCTTCATCATGCCGATCGCCATCCTGTCGTCGTTCGACGCGCACGTCATCCACGAGCGCGGGCGCGCCAAGCTCTACTACCTGTTCATGCTGCTGCTGGAATGGGCGATGCTGGGCGTGTTCGTGGTGCAGGATTTGGTCATCTTCTACATCTTCTGGGAAGTGACCCTCGTGCCGATGTACTTCCTGATCGGCATCTGGGGCGGCGAAAAGCGCATCTACGCTGCGATCAAGTTCTTCCTGTACACGATGGCGGGTTCCATCCTGATGCTGCTGGCGGTGCTGTACGTCGGGCTTCAGGCGGGGACATTCGCCGTGCCGGAGATCATCGCCGGGGTGCAGGCAGGGACGATCAACTTCGCCTTCGACGGGTTGTTCAGCACGCAGTCGTTCCTCTTCCTGGGCTTCTTCATCGCGTTCGCCATTAAGGTTCCGGTGTGGCCCCTGCACAGCTGGCTGCCCGATGCGCACGTGCAGGCTCCGACCGCTGGTTCGGTCATCCTGGCGGGTGTGCTGCTGAAGATGGGCACGTATGGTCTGGTGCGCTTCAACCTGCCGATGTTCCCGCAGGCGTCGGTCGAATGGGCGCCGATCATCGGCGTGCTGGCGGTCATCGGCATCATCTACGGCGCGTGGGTGAGCTATGCCCAGACGGACGTGAAGAAGCTGGTCGCCTACTCCAGCGTGAGCCACCTCGGTTTCGTGGTGCTGGGCATCTTCGCGCTCAACGCGCAGGGTATTCAGGGCGGTATTCTTCAGATGGTCAATCACGGCATCAGCACGGGCGGCTTGTTCCTCCTCGTCGGGATGCTGTATGAGCGCCGCCACACCAAAGACATCGCCGCGTTCGGCGGCATCTGGAAGGCGCTGCCGCTCTACGGGGCGATCAGCCTGGTCGTGACGCTGAGCAGCATGGGGTTGCCTGGGCTGAACGGCTTCGTGGGCGAATTCACCATCCTGCTGGGTGCGTTCGGCAGCAATGTGCTGGGCTTCTTCTACGCGCTGGTGGCGACGTTCGGCGTCATCCTGGCGGCGGTGTACATGCTCTACATGTTCCAGAAGGTGTACATGGGTGAGCTGGACAAGGAAGAGAATAAGAACCTGCCGCCGCTGACGTGGAAAGAGATCGCCGTCATGGTTCCGCTGCTGATCGTCATCTTCTGGATCGGCATCGCCCCTGCCCCGTTCTTCGCCACGATGGACGCCAGCGTCGGCGCGCTGGTGGCGCAGGTCGGGCAGTTCGTGCCGCAGCTCGTCCAGGCGATCCCCTAAACGGAGCGAACCCCTATGTTTGACGTGCCAAGCCTTTCGTCGCTTCATCTGGATGTCGCCGTGCCGGGGATCGCCCTGGCGACCTGGGCGACCATCCTGCTGATGATCGACCTGTTCATCCCCAAAGAGCGCAAGTCGGTCACGGCGTGGCTGGCGATCGGCGGGGTAGCATTCGCCTTCGTCGCCAATCTGCTGGTATACAACCGCCAGCAGACGGCGTTCCTGGGCATGTTCGTCGCCGACCCGTTCACCGGCTTCATGAACGTGGTCATCCTGCTCACGACCGTGCTGGGCATCCTGCTGAGCATCGACTATCTCAAGCGCACGGGGACAGAGCGCGGCGAACACTACGTGCTGATCCTGTTCTCGGCGGTCGGCGCGATGTTCATGGCAAGCGCCAACGACCTGATCACCGTGTTCGTGGCGCTGGAACTGCTCAGCATCCCGCTCTACATCCTGGCGGCGTCGCGCGCGCCAGACGTCAGATCGGAAGAGAGTGGTCTGAAATACTTTGTGCTGGGCGCGTTCGCCAGCGCTTTCTTCGTCTTCGGTGCGGCGCTCGTCTATGGCGCGACCGGGACGACCAGCCTGCCCGCCATCTTCACCAGCCTGAATGCCCTGGGCACGGCAACCGGTCCGTCGCCGTTCTACATGCTGCTCGGCGCGGGTCTGATCATCGTCGGGCTGGGCTTCAAGGTGGCGGTCGTGCCGTTCCACACCTGGACGCCGGACGTGTATGAGGGCGCACCGACCCCGGTGACGGCGTTCATGAGCGTGGCGGCGAAGGTGGGCGGTTTTGCGGCACTGGCGCGCATCCTCGTCGTCGGGCTGCCGCTGCTGGTCATCAACGAACAGACGATCACCGCCTGGCAGACGACGCTCTGGCTGATCGCCGCTGCCACGCTCATCCTCGGCAACCTGACGGCGATCGCGCAGAGCAACATCAAGCGTATGCTGGCGTATTCGTCGATCGCCCATGCCGGCTACATCATGATGGCGGTGGCGTCGGCGGGCACGCCCGGCATCGGCGATCAGGCGATGCAGGCGCTCGGCGTGTATCTGCTGGCGTACATGTTCACCAACATCGGCGCGTTCGCGGTGGCGATGTCGGTGGAGAAGGACGACGGCACGGGCACGCAGATCAGCGATCTGGCAGGGCTGGCGAAGAGCCGACCGATGCTGGCGGCGTTCATGGCGGTGTTCATGCTCAGCCTGATCGGGATTCCGCTCACCTCCGGCTTCATCGGCAAATGGCTGGTCTTCCAGGCGGCGATCAGCGCTGACCTCATCCCGCTGGCGATCGTCGGCGTGCTGACCAGCGTGGTGAGCGCCTTCTACTACGCGCGCGTCATCATCACCATGTACTTCGGCGAAAGCGAAGGCGACCCGGCAGCAGGCGCGACGCCCTACGTGCAGTGGGCGATCTATGCGTCAGTGGCGGGGACGCTGCTGCTCGGCATCGTGCCGACCCTCGTGACCACGCTCACGCAGCCGATCACGCTGGCGCTCGTCCCCTGACGCCGCGCTGAAAAATTTCCTTCATGACCAAGACCCCGTTCCTGTGGAGCGGGGTTTTTCGTATTTTACACATTCCAAACAACGCTTGGAGTCATCTGAGAAAATGCGGATGCGCGTCCGTTTTCACCTATCATTGGATGATGGAACTGCGGATCGCACAGGTGTAGATAAGGGATAGACACAACGATGAGTCGTACTGTACGGATCGTGATCGGGCTGGTGGTGGTGGCGGTGCTTGTGGGTGCAGTGGTGCTGGCATATATCCTCATCAGCGGTGGGAGCGGGGAAGCGACGCAGGAGACGATCAGCGCCGATGTGCAGCCGACCACGGACGAAGCGCGCGTCTTCCGCATTGCGTCTGCTGAGTCAGAAGTGCGCTTCCTGCTCGACGAAGACCTGCGTGGGCAGCGCGTGACGGTCGTCGGCGCAACGCGCGATGTGGACGGGCAGATCGCCGTCGATTTCAGCGCGCCTGGTAACAGCACGCTGGGCGAGATCACCATCAACGTGCGCACGCTGCGGACCGACAACAATTTCCGTGACAGCGCCATTCGCGGGCAAATCCTGCTGTCGTCTCAGGATCAGTACCAGTTCGCGCGTTTCGTGCCCACCCGCATCAGTGGGCTGCCGGAGAGCGTCACTTTCGGTGAGGCGTTCACCTTCACCGTGACGGGCGATTTCACACTGCGCGATCTCACCCGCCCGGTGACGTTCGAGGTGACGGTGACGCCCGAAAGCGATGCGCGGCTGGTC
Source organism: uncultured Pleurocapsa sp. (assembly GCA_964614405.1). Classification (GTDB taxonomy): domain Bacteria; phylum Chloroflexota; class Anaerolineae; order Aggregatilineales; family Phototrophicaceae; genus Flexifilum. Next base: position 17,152 of record CAZTLS010000054.1, on the reverse strand, counting down.
GGTTCGGCGAAGGCGGTGATCAACCGCGCCGATTTCAACCTGACCATCCCCAGCGTGCCAGGCGTCGCCAATGTCGAGGAAGAGGTGGAGCTGGAGATCGACTTCGTGGCGCTGCCCTTCACTCCCTCGGCGGAGGAAGACACCGCGCCCGCCGCCACACCGGAAGCAGCCGGGGCGTGAGCAGGCAGGCGCGCAGCTTGTGCTGATCGGGTGAAGGGGATCATCGCCGTCCCTGCACGCAGGGCGGCGATGATTTAATAATCATGGAAGAAGTCACTCGTTTGTGCTATTTTAGCAGTATTGATCATGAGGGTGGCGTCATGTTGCAAATTAACCAGATTCATCATGGGGATGCTCGTAAACTGCTGCCGCAAATTTTGCCTGATAGTGTGGCTTGCAGTGTGTGGTCGCCTCCATACCATGTGGGCAAGAGCTATGAAAAAGATATTTCATATGATGAATGGGTTGATCTGCTGGAAACAGTGATCGCGCTGCACTACCGCATCCTGAAACCAGGTGGTTTTCTGGTGATCAACATCGCGGATATTCTTTCTTTTCCTGATATACACATTCCCCGCATTCAGGCAGCCAATGTGGAAAAACATCGCAGCCACATCACAAAAGAGGATGTATTGGCTGCGATGGCAGCACATCCTGACTACAATCGATACCAGCTTGCCCAGTTGCTTGGATGCAGCGAGCAGACGATTGATCGACGGCTCAATGGCAATAACATACGTGGCGGAAAATATACTGCACAGACCAGAGTGCATCTGGTGGGTGGGATTGTTGAAAAAGCGGGTTATGATGCTGGATTATACCTGTACGATCGCCGGGTATGGGTTAAAGACCCGGCATGGGAAAACTCGCAATGGCACAGCTCATCGTATCGTTCAGTCGATGAATTTGAGTATCTGTACTTTTTCTGGAAACCTGGGATCACACAGGTTGAGCGGAAGCGACTGACTCGGCAGGAATGGGCAGAGTGGGGCTCACGTGGGGTGTGGAAATTTCGCTCAGTTCGATTGAACGATGATCATGAGGCGAAATTTCCTCTGGAACTGCCCCGACGTGTCATCAGGCTGCTGACCGCACCAAACGATGTCGTATTGGATTGCTTCATGGGCAGTGGTACAACCGCCATAGCAGCTATTCAGGAAGGTCGGCAGTACATCGGGATAGAGTTGGTTGAGAAATACGTCCAACTGAGCCGAGAGGCATGTTCGCGCGAACAGCGTAAAATTGACTTCCTCTCCGCCGCTGTCCTGCAAACAGAGGATGGGTTGCCTGCTGCGTCGGATCAACTTCTTCTCGATTTGTGACCTGCTTGTATTATCATTTTTCCCATACTCTTACTCGCCGCCAGAATGCAATACGGGAAAGAGGTTCCATTCTAACCCGAATACGCTTTTTCAGGTGGCTTTTTTCATCCTTACCCGGAATAAACAATCCAGGCTCAGCGGCATATTTCAGACTTTCAAAGGCGAGCAACCCATTAGGTACGCAAATCAGTTCCAGTCTGACAAGTGGCTGATGTCCAATCGCCTCAACGGTGTATATACCCTTGAGAAAAAATGTAAGACACGGATATATTCTGTCATCGATTACGTAAAAAGGAGGAAGTTCTGGCTGGAATATCATTGAAGCCCTGTTGCCTGTCACAGCAACGGGTGAATTGATCACACCGCTATGCCATATCCTGCCATCTCCGGATATCTGATTAGGGCTGGCGACAACTTCACCTGGGTAATCGTTGGGACCGGTAACTTTAACATCAAAATGGATTAGTGCGTCATGTGTGAGAAAACGAATATCTGCCCCGGAAGGCAATCCAGGAAAGCGAATATTCGGATTAGACAGCGACAAAGCACGAATCATGTTGAAACCAATTGCTGTTTGCCCTACCTCTGACCAGGGAACACTTGTTCCCGTTGGTGCCCTGCCACGTTGAACAGGTGGATAGTTCGCCCAGTAAGGCATCAGGTCGATCGCTGCACTGAAATCATCTGCAATGCGTGGCGCGGTATCTGCAACCAGTTTCTGAAGATAAGTCATGTGCTGTGCTTCGATATTCACCAGCATATCAGGATCGCTGAGAAGCTAATCCCGTGCAGCATAATATGCTGTTTCAGAATTCATTCTTTTGATTCTCGCTAAACTGAAGCTGTTCCATTCGTTCAATTAAAACCGATAGCGGTGTTTCCAACGCCCTGGCGATCCTGCTGGCAGTGACCAATGTGATACTCTTTTCGCCACGTTCAATCGCCCCGATATATGTCCGATGCAAACCGCAGTGAACAGCAAATTCCTCCTGAGAGAAACCTGCTCTCACGCGCATTTGTCGAACAACAAGTCCAAACAGACGGGGAGTCACTGTGTCTTTCATGCGATGAACGTTAGTGAAATACACTCTATAAATCTACAGCCTATAAGTAGCATTATTCGATTGCCGTAATATCATTAAGCTCGCCCGATGCTATAATCGCCGCGATCTCACGATACAAGGATGAACGCGATGAAACGGCACAACTACTCGACTGGCACTCCCTGGGAGCGCGCCGTCGGCTATTCACGGGCGGTGCGGGTGGGCGATCATGTCGTCGTCAGCGGCACGACCGCCAGTGACGAGACGGGCGCGGTGCAGGGTTTCGGAGACATCTACGCGCAGGCGCGCTACATCTTCGCCAAGATCGAACGGGCGCTGGCGGCGGTCGGCGCGTCGCTGAGCGATGTGGTGCGTGTGCGGATGTTCGTCACCGACATCAGCCAGTGGGAGGCGGTCGGTCGGGCACATGGCGAGGTGTTCGGCACAGTGCTGCCCGTCTCTACGATGGTCGAGGTGCGCGCGCTGGTCGATCCGGCGCACCTGATCGAGGTCGAGGTCGATGCCATCGTCGGCGCGACGGTTGAGGCGGGATCGTGAAATTCAGCCTGCGCCTGAACAATGACCTGCCCGTCGCACAGTACGTCGAAATGGCGCGCGCGGCGGAAGAGGCGGGTTTCGACCAGTTCTGGGTCAGCCACGACCTCTTCCTGCGTTCCGCCCCGGTCATCCTGACGGCGGTGGCGCTGGCGACGCAGCGCATCCACATCGGCACGTGCATCGTCAACCCCTACACGCTCAACCCGGCGGAGATCGCCATGCTCGCCGCGACGCTGGATGAGGTGAGCGGCGGACGCTTCCTGCTCGGCATCGCTTCGGGCGCGGCGGAGTTCATGAAGTGGGTCGGCATCGATCAGGGCAAGCCCGTCGCTGCCCTGCGCGAGGCGGTCACCGCGATCGACCGTCTGCTGCGCGGTGAGGGCGCAGGCATGGACGGCACATTCCTGCGCTGGACGGACGAGGCGTATCTGCGCTTTCGCCCCGCCAGGCGTGTTCCGATCTACATCGGCGCGCTCAGCCCGCACATGCTGCGCCTGACCGGTGAGATCGCCGACGGCGGGCTGCCGCTGCTCTTCCCGCCCGAACACTACGAGACGGTGCTGCCCTACATCGCTGAAGGCGCGGCGCGCGCCGGACGCGATCCCGACGCGCTGGACATCGCCGCGTGCGTGTGGTGCGCCGTTGGTGATGACCGTCCCGCGGCGGAGGATGCACTGCGCGAGAAGATCGCCTACTACGGGCACGCGCTCAGCCCGCTGATCTGGGATCGGCTGGGGGTGACGCGCGCCGATTTTGACCCGATCGAACATGCCATGATGACCGAGCGCGATCCGGCGAAGGCGAAGGCACTCGTCACGCCGGCGATGCTGCGGATCGGCATCGTCGGCACGACCGATGAACTGATCGCGCGGCTGGAGTCGCTGGTGGCGCTGGGCGTGCGTCACCTCAGTTTCGGTCCGCCCCTGGGCACGCAGCCGCTGGAGGCAGTGCGCGCCATCGGTCGGGAAGTCATTCCTCACTTTCGGCGAATGGATTGAATGATGCACATCACTATCGTAACCATCGGCACGCGCGGTGACGTGCAGCCTTACATCGCCCTCAGCCAACGGCTGATCGCCGCCGGGCACAGCGTCGTGCTGTGCAGCCACAGCCCATTTCGCGCCTTCGTCGAGGAACACGGCGTGCCTTTTGCGCCGATGAGCGGCGATGTGCGCGCTATCCTGACCAGCCCCGAAGGGCGCGCCGTGCTGAGCCGACGCAACCCGGTCGCCATGACGCGCGGCATGGTCGAACTCGCTGAGCCGGTCATCCGTCAGATCGGACAGGACATCCTTGCAGCGGCGCAGGGCGCAGACCTGATCCTGGGGTCGTCGCTGGGCTATTTCAACGCCATCACCGCATCACAGGTGAGCGGCGCATCCCTGATCATGGCGTCGCTGCAATGGTGGACGCCGACGCGGGCGTTTCCGGTGGCGAGCGGACGGTCGCTGCCGCCCGGTGCGCCGTTTGCCGGGCTGCTCAACCGCGCCAGTTATACGCTGGCGGACGGACTCCTGTTCGCGCTGGGCAGCCCGCTGCTCAACCGCATCCGCCGCGAACAGACCGGGCTGCCGCCGCTGCGCTACCCTGATTATTTCGCTGCGCTCGATCGCCAGACCGCCCCGGCGATCTACGCTGTCAGCCCGCATGTGCTGCCCCGCCCGCGCGAATGGGGCGCAAATGTGCATCAGACCGGATTCTGGTATCTCGATCAGGCGGCGGGCTATGCGCCCCCTCAGGCGCTTCAGGAGTTTCTCGATGCGGGCGATCCGCCGGTGTACATCGGCTTCGGCAGCATGAGCGACCGCGACCCGGCGGCGATGGGTGCGCTGGTGCGTGAAGCGGTGCGGCGTGCCGGGGTGCGCGCGGTCATCCTGTCCGGCTGGGGCGGCATTGATGCGGCGGATGACGGGCGCGTCTTCATGCTGGACGCCGCTCCGCACGACTGGTTGTTCCCGCGCATGGCGGCGGTGGTGCATCACGGCGGCATCGGCACGATGGCGGAGGCAGCGCGGGCGGGCGTGCCACAGGTGATCGTCGCTTACAGCGCTGACCAGCCGTTCTGGGGCGAACAGACACGCCGCATCGGGGTCAGTCCGGCGTGGTTCCGCCGTTACGGGCTGACCGCCGATCGGTTGGCAGGGGCGATCCGCGCTGCACTCGACGATCGGGGTCTGCGTGACCGTGCGGCGTCGCTGGCGGTGCAGTTGCGCGCCGAAGACGGCGCGGGGCACGCCGCACAGGTGATCGGCGCGCTCCGCCCGTCGTAGGGGCGCATACACGGGTTCGCCCCGGTATTTCCTATTCCCCGACGACGGAGATGCGCCCCTCAAGCTGCGGGTCGAGCGGGGCAAATTCGCGTGCGTAATCGAGCAGCACATCGTCGAAGAAGATGACCGTATCCACCGGGTCGATGCCGCGATCGGCGAAGACCTGATAGCCGTCGCCGCCGCGCCGGATGAAGTCATTGGTCGTCAGGCTGTAGCGCCGCGTCGGATCGACCGGGGCGTAGGTCACGCCGTCGCTGTCCAGAATCTCCAGCGCCACGATGCGGCTCAGGGCGGGTTGCGCCGGGTCATAGGTGTAGCGCATCCCGGACACCTGGGGGAAACGCCCTGTGCCGCTGGATTCGCCCACGCGCGAGACGCCGTTCTCCAGCGCCAGCACCAGGTCTGCCCCGGTCACCAGCAGGGTGCTGAGGCGGTTGGTGAAGGGCAGCAGCTCCAGCACCTCACCGCGCAGCAGCGTCCCCGCATCCAACCCGCCGCGCAGCCCGCCGCCGTTCATCAGCGCCACGTCTGTGCCGGTGCGCCAGCGCAGCGCATCCGCCACCAGATTGCCGAGCGCGCACTCGCGGATGCGGCAGTCCTCGACCGTCCACGCCGTCAGTACCTCAACCGGGGTTCCGGCGGTGGAGCGGATGACGCGCCCGCGTTCGAGCTGCACCTGCTCATCGAGGTCGGCGATGAGTGCCTCGACATCGGGGTCGGGCGGGATGCTGGCATCGAGCAGGATGGTATCGCCGCTGTAGGCGCTGATCGCACCCTTGTCGTCGAACGCCAGATCGAGCCGCCCCATGAAGCGCAGTTCGCCGCGCGCGCCGCCGCCCGACTGGACGACCAGCGTCAGCCCGCCGTCCGCCGCCGTCACCTCAGCGGGATACGGACCGGCTGCATCGGGCTGGGTATTGCTGAGCAGGGTGCGCGAATTGCCGCCGACGATGACATCGACGCCGCGCAGTTCCGCCGCCAGCGCCAGGTCATTTTCGTATCCCAGGTAGGAGAGCAGGATGATGATATTCACCCCGTCAGCAGTGAGCGCATTCGCCTGTGCCTGCACCAGAGCGCGCATGTTGCTCTGGAAGATGAGGTCACGCCCAGGCGAGGAGAGGCGCGGCGTGCTGTCGGTGGTGATCCCGATCAGCCCGATCTCCCGTCCACCGCGCTCAAGCACGACCGACGGTAAGAAGCGACCGTTGAGCGCCTCAGAGCGCGTCGCATCGATGTTCGCCGCCAGCACTGGGAAGTTCAGCCCGTCGATGAACTGGGCGAGGATGACATCGCCGTTGTCGAACTCCGGGTTGCCGACGGTCATGGCATCGTAACCGAGGGCGTTCATGACCTGCACGTTATCTTGACCAGCATACACGCGGTGGAAGAGCGTCCCGGTGAAGCGACCGCCCGCGTCGAGCAGCAGGCTGTTCTCGACCTCGGTGCGAATCTGCTTGACGACGGTCGCCTGGCGCGCTGCCCCGCCCACGCCATCGGCGTCAGGCAGATGGGTAGCACGGGTGTCATTGGTATGCATGATGGTGAGCGTGTATTCCCCCTCCTGCGCAGCGGCGGAGAAGGCGAACAGGGCGCATAAAAGCAGCGCGACGATCGGTATCGTGCGAAAATCCATGACGGTCTCTGACTCCTCGTTTGAAGTTGATGTCTGATGTCAAGGAAATGACAGCCACTGATACAACCGACCGCACCCGTTACTCAAGGTGCGCCGACGATCTCAACCTGCTGGCATCACCACACGCACCCCACACTGTCGGGCGCGCTGATCCGGTTCACGCGCGGCACGAACTACCAGCCGCGCTGTGATGGGCGAACTGGTGAAGTTCCCACCGCGAATCACCCGCTGTGTCCCTGCTGCTGCGCCTGTCGGGTCGGTCTGCGCCTCAGCGGGATATGGCGCATACCAGTCGTTGACCCACTCGCAGGCGTTGCCCACCAAATCGTACACGCCCGCCCATGAGCGATCTGCCGGACGACTGCCGACGACCGCCGGGCGGGTCGGCGCGCTGCCGCCGCGCGTCGTCTCGTTGATGATGCTGTAGCCCAGCTGATAGCCGTCGCCCCAGGCGTACAGGCGGTTGTTCGCCCCGCGCGCGGCGTATTCCCATTCTGCTTCGGTCGCCAGCCTGCCGCCGCGCCAGCGCGCGTAAGCATCCGCCTCATACCAGCTCAGGTTGACGCGCGCCTCGCGCTCATCCTGCGGCTGGGCACGATTTTCCGGTCCGGTGAAGCCGCTGCGCGTCAGCCAGTCGAACCCTTCCGGCGACCAGTAGTCCGCGTTGCTGTAGCCGCCCGCTTCGACGAACGCCTGATACCCGGCGTAGGTCACCTCGTACACATCCATCCAGAACGCGCTCAGACAGACCCGACGGGCGGGGAGTTCATCTTCAGCGGCGTCACGGTCGCGGGTAGGGTCGCTGCCCATCGTGAAGCATCCGGCTGGCACAAGTACCTGACGCACGCCGTTGAGGTCGATCCGTTCATTGTTGGGCAGCGGCGTGACCGCAGCCGCTGCGGGGAGGGTCGGCATGACGGTGACCGGGGTTTC
>CAZTLS010000054.1:0-9372 GCA_964614405.1 uncultured Pleurocapsa sp. | reverse complement strand
GGCGCGCCAGCACCAGCAGCGCGACCAGCACCGCACCCACCCCCAGCAGCGCCACCGCCGCCAGCGCCAGTGTGCGCGCCGATGCGGGGCGTGGGGCTGGCTGGGGGGGCTGGGTCTGGCGCGCGCCTGGGTCGGGTAGGGTAGCGCGCTCTGACGGGACGACCGACGTGTCGATCCGCACGGTCGGCGGGTCGTCGATCTCGTACTGCGCCATCGGCAGTGGGCTGAGGGGAGGCAGGCTGATCGTCCCGCCGTGCAGAGCAGTCCGCAGCGCTTTGAAGAACTCGTCCACACTGGCGAATCGTTCGTCCCGCTTTTTGGCGATCGCCCGGCGCAGCACAGCGTTGACGCCAGGCGGCAGGTCATCGCGGGCGACTTCGATCGGCTGGGGATAGAGGTGCAGGTGCTGGAACATCATGCTGGTGGCGGTGTCCGCCTTGAAAGGCAGTTCGCCAGCGAGCATCTCATAGACCACCACGCCGAACGAGTAGATGTCGGTGCGGGCGTCGATCTGCCCGCCTTCCCACTGTTCGGGCGACATGTAGGCGGGCGTGCCGATGATCGCGCCGCTGCGCGTCATGCTCATGTTCTCGCTCAGCAGTTTGGCGATGCCGAAATCGCTCAGCATGGCGTTGCCGCTCTCGTCCAGCAGCACATTCTGCGGCTTCAGGTCACGGTGGACGATGCCCTGACGGTGGGCATAGCTGAGCGCAGCAGCGATCTGCTCGGACAGCGCTTCCACCCGGTCGAGAGGCAGCCGCCCCTGCACGAGCAGGTCGGACAGGCTGCCGCCGGACATGTAATCCATGACCAGGCAGAACTTTTCGCCATCCGTCCCCTGATCGACGAAGAACTCGATCAGGCGCAGGATGTTGGGGTGGCGCAGCGTGGCGATGGTGCGCGCCTCGGTCTCCAGCCGTTCGGCGAAGCCAGGCTCTCCCATCAGTTCAGGACGCATGATCTTGAGCGCGACATCCCGCCCGAATGCGCTGAGCTGTTCGGCACGATAGACTGTGGCGGATGTGCCGTTGCCCAGGGGCGCGGCAATCCGGTACTGACCGATCCGCTGCCCGATGAGGTTCTTTTTCATCGACGTGCCATTCATAGCCGCTGCCCGAATGAAAGTACGCTGTATCCACCATTATCGCGCGGACGCCCTGTAAACACAACCGGAATCGGGAGGTGTGCATACGAATTGTAGAAATTTAACCTTCATAAAGAAAATATACACGTCGCCACCGTGTTTGGTGTTATAATACCGGGATGCGCGAACCCGCTTCACCAGTCACAGGACAAAACCCACAATATGGCGAATGACATTTCCCCTTCCGCCCCGGATGCGACCCCGGAACCGGGCGCGAAGAGCAATTTCATCCGTGAGATCATCGACTCGCACAATGCCAGCGGGCGTTTCGGCGGGCGGGTACACACCCGTTTTCCCCCGGAACCGAACGGTTACCTGCACATCGGGCACGCCAAATCGATCTGTCTCAATTTCGGGCTGGCGGATGATTACGGCGGCAAGACCAATCTGCGCTTCGACGACACCAACCCCACCAAAGAGGAACAGGAATACATCGACGCGATCATGCGCGATGTGCGCTGGCTGGGCTTCGAGTGGGAGAACGTCTTCTACGCCTCGGACTATTTCGAGCAGCTCTACCAGTGGGCGGAACTGCTCATCCAGAAAGGCGTTGCCTACGTCGATCAGCTTTCGGCGGAAGAGATGCGCGCTTATCGCGGTACGCTGACCGAGCCTGGTAAGAACAGCCCCTGGCGCGACCGCCCGATCGAAGAAAGCCTCGACCTCTTCCGGCGGATGCGCGCGGGCGAATTTGAGGAAGGGCAGTACGTGCTGCGCGCCAAAATCGACATGGCGTCGCCCAATATCAACCTGCGCGACCCGGTGCTGTACCGCATCCTCAGAGCGCATCACCCGCGCACCGGTGACGCCTGGTGCATCTACCCGATGTACGACTGGGCGCACGGGCAGAGTGACAGCATCGAGGGCATCACCCATTCGATCTGCACGCTGGAATTTGAGGATCACCGCCCGCTGTACGACTGGTTCATCGAGCAGCTGGGCATCTTCCACCCCCAGCAGATCGAGTTCGCCAGGCTGAACATCACTTATACTGTGATGAGCAAGCGCAAACTGCTGCGTCTTGTCAGCGAGGGTGTGGTGCGCGGCTGGGACGATCCCCGTATGCCGACGCTCTCCGGCTTGCGTCGGCGCGGCTGCCCGCCTGCCGCTCTGCGCGAATTCGTCGAGCAGACGGGCGTGAGCAAGCAGAACGGCATCGTCGGCATCGAGATGTTCGAGTATTTCGTGCGCCAGCACCTCAACCGCACCGCCCCGCGCCTGATGGCGGTGCTGCGCCCGGTCAGGCTGGTGATCACCAACTACCCGGCGGATCAGGTCGAGTGGTTCGACTCGATGGTCAACCCGGAAGACCCCGCCGCCGGGACGCGCAAAGTGCCCTTCAGCCGCGAACTATTCATCGAGGCGGATGACTTCATGGAAGACCCGCCGCCGAAGTTCTTCCGCCTCTCGCCTGGCAAAGAGGTGCGGCTGCGCTCAGCCTATTTCGTCACCTGCACCGATGTGGTCAAAGATGGTGACGGGCGCATCACCGAAATTCACTGCACCTATGACCCCGCTACGCGCGGCGGCGATGCACCGGACAAACGCAAGGTCAAGGCGACCCTGCACTGGGTGAGCGCGGCGCACGCCCTGACATGTGAGGTGCGCCTGTACGACAAGCTGCTGACGGTGGCGACGCCCGATGAGATGGACGAGGACAAGGATTTTCTCGATTACATCAACCCGAACTCGCTGGAGGTCATCGAGACGGCGTACATCGAGCCGAATGCGCGCGGGTTGGAACCCGGCACGTCGGTGCAGTTCGAGCGGCTGGGCTACTTCACCGTCGATGGCGACTCGACGGCGGAGCGGCTGGTCTTCAACCGCACCGTCACGCTCAAAGACGAATGGTCGAAGGTGCAGGCGGCGGGCGGGTAAACCACGCGCGCGAGGGCGACATGTCTGGCGAGGGCGACCCGCCGGGTCGCCCCTACTGTGTGCGTCCGCGCCGCCTGTCTGAGCGCCGGGTTGCCCCATATGTCTGGCGAGGGCGACCTGTCTGGCGAGGGCGACCCGCCGGGTCGCCCCTACTGGTGTGCGTTCGTTGCTCTCTCTTTGACCGCCGGGTCATAGCCTGAGCGGAGTTCCAGTTCATAGCCGACGCTGCGCGTGAAGACCGACATTCCGGCGCGTTCGTACACCCGCGTCGCCCCGGTCAGGCTGTCGGCGTCCACCCACAGCGTCACACCCCGGTTCCCCAGCGCATAGAGTGCGGCGAATGAGGCGCGCAGCAGCGCCAGCGCAATGCCCCGCCGCCGCGCCTCGCGCCGCACCCCCAGGGTATGCACCGCGCCGAGCAGCGGATTTTCGGCATGGACGGGCGTACACAGGCTGAAGCCGACGATGCGCTCTCCCTCCAGAGCCAGCAGCCACGCCCCAGGCACATACTGCTCTTCCCATCGGTGACGGAAAGTGGCATAGCGTTCCTCAAAATCCTGATCGATGAACCCGCGATGGTCGCGCCACGCATCGATGACCGCATCCAGCACGGCGCGCCAGTCGTCGCCTTCGTCCGCCTGGCGGATGGTGATCCCGGCGATCGGCTCTGGCGGTGGTGGGGTATCTTCCAGCGCGATTCGCATCTGCAAGCCGTAGCGATACGCGGTCAAGCCGTGTCGTTCCAGCACGGCGATGTACGCCGCTTCGTCGGCATTCGTCCATGCGCTGACGGCGACGCGCATCCCTTCCGGCGACCTGGCGATCCCGGCGCGCGCCCGGTCGATCGCCCAGGTCATCAGCCAGTCCGCCAGGTCTGCATCCTTCTCCCAGCGCTCAGGATGCACGTACACGTCCAGGATCGGGACCATCGGACGGTCAAGCTCGACGATGGCATAGCCCACCAGCGCGCCGGACGTGTCGAAGACGACGCGGGTGTCGTGGTCGATCTCGAAAGTGGGCGCTGTCCATGCCGCCCTGATCTCGTCGGCATCGTCATCGGCTTCCCCTATGAGCTGCTGGCTGTTCAGGTGCAGCAGCGCCAGCACCGCCGGCAGGTCTTCGAGCGCAGCAGGGCGGGCAGTGAAGCGATCGCCAATCTGGGTGTGCATCCATTCCTCCAGGTGTACAAAGGGTCATGAGGGTTCAGGTCATGATAGCCCAGAGGGCATGGAAAAGCAAGCGGAGGCGCACCCAGCCAGATGCAGGCGCTCCTCCGCATCGCCCTTACCCGATCAGCGCGAGCTGGCGCTTCTGCCGCTCCACCACCCAGGCGAGCGCCAGGCACAGCCCGCCGACGATCGCCAGCAGCACGGCGGCATCCCCTGCGACCGCGCCCGCGTCCGCGCCCTGCTGCGTCACCGACAGCACGGGCTGCATGATGTAATAGGTGGGAAACAGGCGTGCCACCCATTCCGGGATGGCGGGCACAAGCCCGACCAGCGCCGGCGCGAACAGCACCAGACCGAGCGTCTTGAGCGCCGCCAGCAGCGCGTTGACGCTGTTGACCAGCGACCCCAGGATGACCCCGAAGAGCGATGCCGCCGCCGCGCCCAGCAGCAGCAGGGCGATCAGCAGTCCGGGCTGCCCGCCCTGCGCATTGTTGAGCAGCAGCACGACCACGCCCATCACCCCGCCCAGCACCATACCGAGCAGCGCCTTCGCCAGATACACCTCCAGCAGTGATGCCGGGCTGACGCTGAGCGCGTGCAGCGTGCGCGCCGACTTCTCGCCGACCAGCGACGCCGCCGGAACCATGACGCCACTCAGGATGATGGTCATCAGCACGATCAGCGGCAGCAGCCGCGCCGACCAGTCGGCAGGGGCGGCTTCGCCCAACTGCACCTCCTGAAGCGTGATGCGCGGCGGGGCAGGGGCGAAGGCGGAGTCGATGGCGCTTTCGGCAGCGGCGATCTGCATCGGCGTCGCCTGCTGCCAGTGCAGCACGGTCACGCGCGGGCGTGCCGCATCGAACCCGGACGGGACGATCACCCCGCTGGTGAGCGCGCCGCGCGCCACATCCGCCCGCAAAGCGGCTTCGTCATCGTAGGCGCGCGCTTCGACCGCCTCACTCGCCAGCCGATCGGCGTTCACGCCCAGCACGCCGAGGCGCGCCCCGGATGCGAACAGGTCGCCGAAGACCAGCGTCACCAGCAGCGACAGGGCGATCGGCATGAAGATGGCATACGCCAGGAAGAAATTGTGCGCGCCCTGGCGCACCTCTTTGATGAACAGCACAGACAGCACACGCAGGTTCATGCGAACCGCCTCCTCAGAAATGTCCAGCCGATGCCCAGCAGACCGATGCCGATCACCAGCAGCGTGATCAGGCTGGTCGAGACATCGCCCCACGATGCCCCGTAATTGACGATGCGATCGAGCGGCTCGACCACGTAATACGACGGGATGAAGCGCATCCAGCCCGCCCCGACCGCCGGAAAGACGATGACCAGCGCGGGCAACGCGAACAGCACCAAGCCGAGCATCCCCCAGGCGATGACCGACACCATGTCGCGCGCCAGCGCCGCGATGAGCAAGCCGATCCCAGTGATGAGCAGGCAGCCCAGCACCAGCACCAGCCCGATGAGCAGCGGCGCGCGGAAGAGCGTCCCGGTGATGAGCATGAGCGCCGCCACCTGAACGAACGCCAGCCCGACTCCCATGACCACCTTGCTGGTGAAGAAGGCGCGCAGCGGGAGCGGCGTGACGAGCAGCGCCCGCGCCGTGCCGCGCTCTGCCTCTTCGACGATCAGGTTCGCCAAGCCCATCACCTCGATGATCAGGATGAGCAGCACCAGCATCGGTACGATCCGGTCACGCAGCGCCAGCGGATTGAGTGGCGCATCTCCCAGCGTCTCGGTGGTGCGCGCCACCGTGCTGGCGGGCGCGGCGATGGCGTTCAGCCTGGCTTGCAGGATGCCCGTCAGCGCGGCGCGCATCTCCGGCGCTGTGCCCGGCGCGAACAGCAGGTCGAGCGCCACCGGCTGCCCGCGCAGCAGATCACGGAAGGCAGCGGCAGGCAGGCTCAGCCCGGCGCTGTATTCCCCGGCTTCGACGGCGGCGCTCAGTGCTTCGCGCGTGCCGAATATCGATACCGCCAGCCCGTCGCCGAGGGGCAGGGTCGTTCCTTCGCCTGCGCCGTCCAGATGCAGGGCGAAGGGCACATCGCCCTCCACGTCGGCAGGCAGCAGGAAGTAAATGGCGATGTAGAACACCAAGCCCAGCCCGGTCACCAGCGCGAAGAACGGGTTGCGGAAATAGAGCGTCAGGTCTTTTCGCACCAGCGCGGCGATCATGATGCGCGCAGCCCCTTTCCGGTGACGACGAAGAAGATGTCCTCCAGCGACGCTTCCTCGCTGTGGACGGTGACGATCGTCTCTTTGGCGAACAGCGCGCGCACCCGCTCCGGCGTATCCGGCTGGTCGAGTGGGATTTCGCGCGGTGTCGGGTCGCCAACGACCTGGGCGCGCAGGGCGCGTCTGCCATAGCGCTGCTTGAGCGCGGTCGGCGTGTCGAGTGCGGCGATGCGCCCTCCGGTGATGAATGCCACGCGGTCACTCAGCTTGTCTGCCTCGGTCATGTCGTGGGTGGTCAGGAAGACGGTCGTGCCGCCCGCCGCCATCTCGCGGATCAGCGTGTGGATCGTCTGCGACGACACCGGGTCGAGTCCGTCGGTCGGCTCATCGAGGAACAGCACGCGCGGGCTGTTGACGATAGCGCGCGCCAGCATCAGGCGCTGCTTCATACCCTTCGAGTAGCCGCTCACGCGCTCGTTTTCGCGCCCGGCAAGCCCGACGCGCTCCAGCAGGGCGCGGGCGTCGAAGTGGCGCACGCCGAACAACTGCGCGAACAGGGTGAGGTTTTCGGTGGCGGTCATCTGTTCGTACAGGTTGGCGCTCTCGAACGCCACGCCGATCTGCGCCTGCACCGCTTTGGTGTGCGCGCTGATGTCTTTGCCGAGGATGATCGCGCGCCCCTCGATCGGACGAAGCTGCCCGGTCAGCATCCGAATGGTGGTCGATTTGCCAGCGCCATTGGGACCGAGAAAGCCCAGCACCTCGCCCGCCTGCACCTCGAAGCTGATGTGATCGACCGCCAGCCGATCGCCATAGCGATAGGTCAGGTCGTGTGCCGAAACTGTGATCTGCGTCATGATCTGTTGCATCACTTTCCGCCGCCTGCATCAGGCGGCTGTGTCAGGTCGATGCCAGCGCATCGATCCAGAACTGTACGGTTTCCGCCGGGATACGCGCCATGCAGCCTTCGGGCGCGCCCAGCAGACGTTCGATGGCGTCGTAGTAGGTGTCGTAAAAGCCGACGATCGACTCGCGCTGCCAATCCGGGTCTGCACCTGGGGCGAACAGCGTCACGCCGACGCTATTCTGCAGCGCCATCATCACCGAGAGCAGCAGCCCGCCCGCCCGCTCCGGCGCGGGATAGTGAAATATCCCCTCGCGCACGCCCTGTGCCACGATCGCACTGAAATACGGCGACATGCGCGCCATGATCGCCGTGTTCATGCGATGGCGCACCAGCGCGTTGTCGTCTGAAAACCACACCCGCAGCAGCGCCACCACGAATGCTTTCTGCGCCGCCTTCCAACTGCTCAGCGAGTCGGTCAGCGCCGTCAGCTTGTCCAGCGCCGAACGCGCTGGGTCGGCGACGATCGGACGAATCAGGCTTTCGCCTTCGTCGATCATCCGCTCGATCAACGCCTCCAGCAGCGCCGATTTGGAGTCGAAATAATGGTAGAACGCCCCTTTCGACATGCCCGTTTCCGTCAGGATGTCCTGAATGCTCATCCCGTCATACCCTTTGGTGTAGATCAGGCGGCGCGTCACATCCAGGATTTCCCCGCGCCGCATCTGCTGGTCTTCCGGCTTCGCCGTGCGTGCCATGCTTCGTCCTTTCATAAACCGACCGTCGGTCTATTTATAGCAGTATAGGATCGTTTCCGGGGCGAGTCAACCATTTATCCCCTCACCCCCTTTTTATGGGGGTTAGGGAATGCCGCTGAAGATGGGAGATGTAAGGGGGAATGTGGAGGTCAGGCTATCCGCCGACGCTCACCGTCGGCGGGGGCTGGGCGGTGGGCAGGGGCAGCGCTGGCGAAGGTGGCAGGGTGTCGATCGCCTTGTACAGGTCGTCAGGCGAGAAACCGCTGCACGTCAGCGCGGTGCGTTCGCCCCAGCCGCGCGCCCCGCCCGCAAGCTGGACGCGCAGCCAGCGCCCGAACGCATCCTGAGCATCGACCACGACCTGTGCGCCCGCCGGGATGGTGGCAATCACCTGACCGCCTCCGTCGGCGGCGGCACGCAGCGGCACATCGCGCGGGGCTTCACACTGCGGGGTGCGAATCTCCAGATCGAAGCGTTGTTCGGTCCGCATCCCGCGTCCTTCGCCGATCAGCGTCAGGGTGAGCGGCGCACGGGCGATGCCGCTGACCGTCAGCACGCCGGATGCGCCGAAGGTCGTCCCTTCGGGCGGGGCGTTGAACGAGAAATCTGCCAGCCCATCCAGCCGCGTGGACTCCGCGCCGTCTACCGCCCAGTCGAGGGTGAGCGTCTGGGTGACGTAGAGCAGCAGCGGGCGCGGGGCATAGCTGAAGCGGGAAACCGTCAGCACGGGCAGCACGCTGATCGGCAGTTCGGCGCGGGCTTCACCGCCCGCGCCGCTGGCGATCAGCGTCAGGGTGTGCGCGCCGGAGAGCGCTCCTGCATCGAGGGCGGTTGTCCCTTCGGCGGCGCTGTTACGGTAGAGTTCGAGCGAGTCAATCAGGATGCGGATGGTGTCGGCGTGGGTCACCTGCCACGCTGCGCGCACCCCCTCACTGGCGGGAATGGCGGCGGGATCAGCGTTGAGGACAGCAAAACGGTCGATGACGGGTGCAGGGATGCGCGGCTGAAGCAGCACGACGCCCAGAAAGATCGCCAGCAGGACGAGTGCCAGCCCCATGCCGCCGATGACGAATGCCGACCAGCCCGGCAGCGGCGGGCGGTCATCGATGGTGGCGCGCACCGGGACGATGAACCCGGCGGCATCGCCCGAACGCGCCACGATGTCGAAGCTCCAGGCGCGCGAGTCGCCAAACAGCCGGGTGCGACGGGGGCGGGCGATCACCTGAGCGACAGCGCGCTCATCCGGCGCGAGGACGAACTGGGCGGGCTGCACGGTCAGATGAAGTCCCTCGTCGAGGTCACGGGCGATCAGGCGGATGGGCAGTGGCGCGCTGCCCTGATTGTGCAGGTGCAGGCGGATCGGCGCGCCCGCCCGCGCCGTGCCCGGCGCGCTGT
>CAZTLS010000053.1:0-25669 GCA_964614405.1 uncultured Pleurocapsa sp. | reverse complement strand
ATCACCTGATGAGACAGGCTCTGCACGGCTGGCGCGCCCGCGCGCAGGTCGATTTTTATCGCAAATAGACACACTATTATCTCCGGAGCGACGATGAATCTCAACAGCATGTTTCAGGTCAACAGCCCGTACGTCGTCAGCGAGACGATCGACGGAGAAGCGATCATCATCCACCTCGAAAGCGGCATGTATTTCAGCGCGCGCGAGACCGCTGCCCGCCTGTGGGGGCTGATCGAACAGGGGGCGACCGTCAAACAGATGATCGGCGCGCTCGGCGCCGAGACGGACGGCGAAGCGCTGGACATCTCGTTCGGCGTGTCGGCGTTCCTCAACCGCCTGATGGAAAATCACCTCATCCGCCCGGCGACAGGCGACGCCCCGGCGCTGACTTTCGCCCAGGCGGAGGTGAAAGCGCTGTTCGTCGAACCGATGCTGATGGAATACCGCGACATGCAGAACCTGCTCATGCTCGACCCGATCCATCAGATCGACCCGGAGGTAGGCTGGCCCGCCCCGCCGCCCTCGGATGGCTGATACGCACCGCGCTGCTTCCTTCTTCGATGCTGCTTACTCAGCCTGTACCACTGCCGCGCGCACAGGGGAGATCGTGCGGCGCATCTGCCCCGCCGGGATGCGCGTCGAAGCGCGCTATGCCAGCGCGCGCCTTGCCACGCGCCATGCCCCAGCGCTGGCGCATCTGCCAGGCTTTGAGGGCGAACCCGACCTGACCGTGTGTCTGTGGGAGACCGGGCAGCCAGCCGGGGCGCTGCCCCCCATCCCCTGGCGTTTCTTCCCCGATATGTACACCGACGAGTATGGCACACAGGGGGAGATCGCCGGCTTCAACGATGACCGCTTCGGCGTGCTGCATCATCAGTGGTTCGATGACCTCACCCTGCTCGACCGGGATCGGCGGCTGGCGCTGTGCGCCTATGGCGATGCTGAAGCGCTGCCCTACTGGTACACTGCCTTCCCCCTGCGCGCTGCCCTGCACCTGTACAGCCGCGACCTGCCGCTGCAGCTGATGCACGCCGCAGCGGTGGGCACGGCGCGCGGCGGCGTGCTGATCGCCGGGGTGAGCGGGGCAGGCAAATCGACCACCTCGCTCACCCCGCTGCTGCCCGGCGCGCGCGGCGACCTGCACATCGCCGGGGACGATTACGTCGCCGTCAGCGGTGCGGGGAATACGCGCTGCGTCCACAGCCTGTACAGCGTGGTCAAGCTGGTCAACCACCCGCACCACGCCTTTGCCGACCTGAATCAGCACATCATCAACCCCGATCGATCGCCGGAAGAGAAGGCGATGATCGCCCTGCACGCCGCCGCGCCGGATCGCCTGATCGCCCATTTCCCGCTGCGGGCGATCGTACTGCCGCGCATCACCGGGGCGCGCGACTCGCACCTCGCGCATGGCAGGGCGATCGATGCGCTGCGCGCTCTCGCCCCATCCACGCTGTTTCAGACGGTCGCCGCCAAAGCGGTCAGCTTCCGCAAGCTGGCTGAGCTGGTGCGCGCCGTCCCGGTTTACACACTGCTGGCGGGCGAAGACATCGCCGCCATCCCAGGCTTGCTCACCGACCTGCTGGACTCACTGGAGACTCCATGAATGCCCTGATCAGCGTCATCATCCCGGCGCACAACGCCGCTGTTTTCCTGCCCGATGCGGTCGAGTCGGTGCGGGCGCAGGGATACAGCCCGATCGAGATCATCGTCGTCGATGATGGATCGCGCGATGACACCGCCGCCCTTGCCGAGTCGCTCGGTGTCGATCGCGTCGTTCGACGGAGCGCGCAAAGCAGCCCGTCTGCTGCCCGCAATGCCGGTTACGCCGTCTCGACGGGCGACTGGCTGCTCTTCCTCGATGCCGACGATACCCTGCCCCCAGGCACGCTGACGGCGTATGCCGCGCACATCGATACTGACCAGGATATCGGCATCGTCGGCGGCTTTGTGCATATGGTCACGCTGGGCGGGGTGGACAGCAGCGCTGCTCATGCGCCGACGATGCAGCGCAACATGCCCTTCATCAATGTGCATCTCGGCGCGGCGCTCATCCGCCGTTCGGTGATGGAGCAGGTCGGCACATTCGACGAAGCGCTCGTCTCCGCTGAAGATGTCGATTGGTATCTGCGCGTCGAGGAAAGCGGCGTGCGGCGCGTGCTGCTGCGCCGCTCGACGCTCTTCTATCGGCGGCACACCGGCAACATCACGCAGACTCAGGGCAGGGCGGTGCTGCACAATGATTTCCTGATCGCGCTGCGCCGCGCCTTTGAACGGCGGGGCAACCCCGTCGATGAACGCGATTTTCCGCGCTGGAAACACCTGCTCGTGCCGATCAGCGACCCGCCCGCGCGCCTCAGCGTCATCATCCCGCCTGGCACACGGGGCACGATCGCGAAGGCGCTCGCTGAAGTCGCCGCCCAGACGCGCCTGACGGATGAGGTGGTGGTCATCGCCCCATCGCGTGATGCGGTCGCCGCCATCGTGCCCGATGCGCTGCGCGATCGGCTGTGCGTGGTCGAGTCGCCCATCAGCGACGCCTCGATCATCGCGGAAGGGGTGCGCGCCGCCAGCGGCGATGTCGTCGCCTTCCTGCGCCCAGGCGATCGCTGGATGCCGGACTATCTGGAGCGCATGAGCGCCGCGCTCGACGCGCACCCAGAGGTCGAGTACCTCGTCGCCAGCCGCATGGTCGAGGAGACCGGGTTGGTGAGCGTTAGGGTGAATGCCCAGCCCGCCAGCCTGCTCGCCGGGCTGGTGGTGCGCAGGCGGCTGTTCGAGACGCTCGGCGGCTTCGATGCCCGCTATACATGGGCATACGATGACGACTGGTTCGTGCGCGCTCAGGACGCCGCTGTGCCTTATGCCATGCTCAACGTCGTGCTGGCGATGGCGATGGCAGTGCCCGCCGAACATGTCCCGGCATACATGCGCGAACTGCTCATGGTGCGCGCCGCATCCATGCGCCGCCGCGCCCACGAAAGGAAATATCTGACATGACGCGCATCAGCGTGATCATCCCGGTGTACAACGGCGCGCGCTATCTGGCGGAATGCGTCGCCAGCGTGCAGGCGCAAACCCCCTCCCCATACGAGATCATCCTCATCGACGATGCCAGCACCGACGACACCCCGGCGATCATCGCAGGGCTGGCGGCGCAGGACGCGCGCATCCGCACCGCCCGCCAGCCAGAGCGGGGTGGCGCGGGCGCGGCGCGCAATCGCGGACTGGAGATGGCACAGGGAAACATCATCACCTTCCTCGATGCTGATGACCTGTGGACGCCGAACAAACTCGCCCTTCAGACAGACATGCTCATCAGCCACAACCACCTCGGCAGTGCGATCATGTTCGGCGGGATGCAGCGCTTCATCAGCCCGGACATGCCGCCCGATGTGCGCGCGCGCCTGGAGGACGACCCCGAACCGGTCGATGGGTATGTGCCGGGGACGCTGCTGGCGAACCGATCGGTGTTCGCGCAGGTGGGCAATTTCGACGCCAGCCTGCCCACAGGCGAATTCATCGACTGGCTGATGCGCGCGCGCCGCATGAGCATCATGGAGAGCATCGTGGAAGAGGTGGTGCTGCATCGGCGCATTCACGATGCCAACCACACTCAGACGGAAGCTGGACGGCAGTACGCCAGGCTGATCAAGCGCCACCTCGATGCCATGCGCGCTGAGGCAGCGCCGCCGCCGCCGGAGGTCACCCCGCTGCCCGCCTCGCCCCTGCCGCCGCTGCTCACGGACATTCTGACCCATAATCGGGTTCACCGGGCGGACGGCACGCCCAAACAACTCTCCGCCCACACAACCGCAGAAATATGTCACGTGCTGTCCGGGCTGGCGATCCAGAACGGGGCGACGCAAGTCATCGAGGTCGGCTTGGCGAACGGCATCTCGACAGTAGCACTGCTCTCCGCACTGGCGGACGAGCCAGACCTCACCTACGATGTCATCGACCCGCACCAGGACGCGATCTGGGAAGGCATCGGCGCGCTGAACATCGAACGGGCGGGTTTCGGCGGGCGCTGCACCATCCACAGGCAGCCTTCCGAGGTGGCGCTGCCGATGCTCATGACGCGCGGACGGAAATACAATTTCGCCTACATTGATGGCTTCCATACCTTCGATCACGCCCTGCTCGACTTCTTCTACGTCAACCGGATGCTCGACATCGGCGGCGTGGTGGTCATCGACAATGCCTACATGCGCGCCATCACCCGCCTCGCGCGGTACATCAGCCGCTATCCGGCATATCAGCCCGTCCCCATCCCAACGCATGTGCGCGTCGGTGAAACGATCATCCCGACAGAGGCGGGCAAGCGCATCGTCGCCTTCCGCAGGATCGCCAACGATGAACGCCCCTGGGACTGGTATGCCGATTTCTGACCCGCCCGCCCCGCTCAACGACCTGCTGCGACGCGCCTGCCTGGGCGATGCCGACGCGCTGCGCGCCTGGGAAGCGGCGGCGGACATCGAGGCATACGACGCCGACATGCACGCGCTGCTGCCGCTGCTGCATCACCGCGCGGGCGAATCCGGCTGGGCGCTGAAACACGCTGCGCGCATCGCCGGGGTCTACCGCTTCTGGTTCGCCCGCAATCAGATGACGCTGCACACCGTCAGCGAAGCGTGCGCCGCGCTCGCTGACGCCGGGGTCGAGGCGCTCATCTATGGCACGATGGCGCTGGCGCTCGATGCGCCGCGCATCGCCCTCTTCCCGTCCGAGTACGCCGTGCTGCTGGTGCGCCCGTCCGATCAGGAGCGGGCGGCGCTGGCATTGCAGGACGCCGGCTGGATGGCGCAGGGCTGGGTGCGGCGGGCGCGCATCCCCTATACTGAATCGCTGGCGTTCCGCCAGGGCGACCGTCATCTGCTGCTGCGCTGGCGCGCGCTCGACTGGCGCTGTGCGCCCGGCGTGGACGATGCCCTCTGGTCGCGCGCACGCCACGCTGAAGGCGCGACAGCGCGCATCCCCGCCGCCCTCGACCTGCTGCTCATGCTGGCGGTGCAGCCGATCGTCGTGTGGGGGCAGCCCGTCCGGGCACTGCGCCAGGTGGCAGCAGCGCGCCTGCTGGCGCGCCTCGACCCGGCACAGGTGGACGCCGCCGCCGCGCACTACGCCATCACGCCGCACGTCCGCCTGCTGCGCGGGCTGCCCTCAGGCGATGACGACTGGTTCAGCCGACGCGATCTGGCGCTGCGCGGCGCACCGACCCACTGGCACGCCCATCTCATCCGCTGGCATTTCGCCGCGCACGGGCAGCCCGCCGCCATCCGCGCACGCCGCGCGCTGGGCTATGCCTGGCGCATGATCGGGGCGCGGGCGTGAACGGTCGGCTGAGCAAACTGATCGGGCTGGCGCGCGATGCCCGCTGGGTGTTCGCCTACGCCCGCCGTCACGCCGGGATGTGGCTGGCGCTCATGATCAGCGCGGCGGTGCTGGCGGCAGCGCTGCCCGCGCTGACAGCGCTGGCGGCGCGCGGGCTGGTCAATGCGCTGTTCGACGCGGTGCGCGATGGGGCGGGCGGCGCAGTGGTCCTCACCTGGCTGGGCATCTCGGTCGGCTTGGCACTGGCGGGCGAGGCGATCGGCGTGATGGGTGCGGTGAGCAGCCAGCAGTTCCGTCGGCGGCTGCATGTGCAGCTCACGCTCGACATCTTCGCCCATGCCGCCAGGCTCGACCTGCCGCTGTTCGAGTCGCCCTCGCATCAGGACATGTTCATGCGCGTGCAGGACAACATGGCGGAACACGTCGCGCGCTTCGTCGATCGGCTGATCGCCGGGCTGACCGGGGCGCTGGGTGTGCTGGGCGTGCTGGGCGTGGTGCTGGCGATCGACGCGCTCATCCTGGCGCTGATCGCGCCCATCCTCGTCGTGCGCTTCATCATCGACTGGCGCACCGCCCAGCGCACCTATCAACTGACGCGCGACCAGACCAACGCCTACCGCTGGACAGGCTACTTTTCATATCGCCTGCTGCATTTCAACAGCGCCCCGGAAATGCGCCTGTATGACCTGACCGGGCTGCACATCGACCGCTATCGCGCGCTCATCACCGACCTGCTGGCGGCGGGGCAGCGGCTGGACAACCGCAAAACGGCGATCGATTTCGCCTTCGCGCTCGTCACGCTGGGCGTGTTCTACGCCGCGTTCGCGCGGGTGATCGGGCGGGCGGTCGAGGGCGCGATCACCGCTGGCGATGCGGTCGTGTTCGGTCAGGTGGCGCTGTCGGTGCAGCAGCGCGCCCAGTCGGTGAGCAAGGCGTTCACCGGAGCGTATCAGGAAACGCTGTACATCGGCGATCTGCGCGCGTATCTGGCGCTGCCCGCTCGTCCACCTGCGCCCGCCCAGCCGCCCGCGCCCGCTGCCGCGCTGTCCGTCGAGGCGGTCGGCTTCACCTATCCAGGCGTGGAGCGCGCGGCGCTGGAGTCGGTGACGTTCAGCGCCGCGCCGGGCGAGATCGCCGCCATCATGGGTGCGAACGGCGCGGGCAAATCGACGCTGGTGCGCCTGCTCGCCGGGTTGTACACGCCGTCGCACGGGGTGATCCGCCTGAACGGGATCGACATCGCGCGGATCGACCGTGAGGCGTATCTGGCACACCTGTCGGTATTATTCCAGACATATAACCTGTATGAGGGCACGGTGCATGAGAATATCGCCTATGGCGATACGGTGCGCCTGCTGCCCGACCCGGCCGCGAGCGAAGCGCACGCCCGTGCCATCGGCATGGGCGGGCTGATCGACGGGCTGCCGGACGGCGTGGAGACGCGCGTCGGGCTGACCTTCCATCAGTACACGCTCTCCGGCGGGCAGTGGCAGAAGCTGGCGCTGGCGCGCGCCCTGGCGAAGCCCGCACCGCTGCTCATCCTCGATGAGCCGACCGCCAGCATGGACGCCGAGTCGGAATACGCGCTCTTCGCTCACCTGCGCGCCACTGCCGCTGACCGCACCACGCTGGTCATCTCGCACCGCTTCTCCACGCTGCGCCTGGCGGATCGCATCATCGTGCTGGATGACGGGCGCATCGTCGAACAGGGGGCACATGCCGATCTGGTGGCGGGCGACGGGCTGTACGCCCGCGCCTGGCGGCTGTATGCGCGTGATGAAAGCATGTAACAGAAAATTCATACGCTATCCCCGCTTTGCACATCCTTTCACAACTTCACAAATGGTATGATTGAAAAATGGGAGTGTGTATGCAAACTCATTTTTAGCCTCTGTTTGCCCCAACTCACCCCGGAAACCTGACGGTTTTCTGCCCCTCTTTGATGGATAGGGACGGTTGAGCGCAGCGAAACTGGGTGAGGTGATTTTCATCGGCAGATACGCTCTCATACGGGTTCTTCATGCGTATGCCAACAGGAAAAACTGATGTCCAGATTCGTCCTGCTTGCCTGTCTGCTGCTGATCGCAGCGGGCTGCACCCCCGGCGCTGTCCCGCCGACAGCCACGCCGCCGCCCATCGAACTGCGCATGTACGGCTGGCTGGGTGACTTTCCACAGTCGATCCTCGACTCATTCGCCGACGAGACGGGCGTGCGCGTCCGCTACATCCCGTTTGAGTCGCAGGAGAGCGCACTGCAGGCGGTGCGTGACGGAGAAGTGGTCGATGTGCTGGTGCTGGGCAACAGCTACATCCTCAGCGCTGCGGCGGAGGGGCTGCTGCGCCCGATCCGGGCGAATACCCTGGAGAACTTCCGCAATGTGGCGCTCAGCTTCCGCGATCTGGTCTACGACCCAGGCAATCAGTACAGTGTGCCGCGCAACTGGGGCACGACAGGCATCGTCTACCGCACCGATCTGGTGGCGGAGCCGATCACCAGCTGGAACGCGCTGTGGGATGCCCGCTACCGGGGCAAAATCGCCACGTGGGAGACGCCGCGATCGCTGGTGGGTGCGGCACTGCGCACCCTCGGATACCCGATCAATACCGAAGACCCGGCGCATCTGGCAGCCGCGCGCGAGCGCGTGCTGGCGCTGCGCGATCAGGACGTGATCCTGATTAGCGATCCGCAAACCCTCGCCGATGGGCTGGAGAGCGGCGACATCGTGCTGATGCTGGGCGGCGTCAACGACGCGCTGAGCGAGCAGGATGACCCGCGCATCGCCTACACCTTACCTCAGGAAGGCACGATGCTGTGGGGCGATAACTTCGTCGTCCCCACCACCAGCGCCTACCCCGATCTGGCGCTGCGCTTCATCGATTACACGCTGCGCCCGGAGGTCAGCGCGCAGATGATCGCCCATAACCGCTATGCCACTGCGCTGGAGAATGCCCGTCCGCTGCTGGACGCGGCGCTGCGCGACAACCTGCTGATCTTCCCGCCGCTGGAGACGCTGCGGAACGCTGAGGTGGAAGTTGGCATCAGCGCCGAAACGCAGGCGTTGTACAGCAGCATCTGGGTGGAGTTCGTCGCCGGAAGAGAAGGGCAATCATGAGCCAGATGACCGTATTCGGCAGCCGGGCACGCCGCCCGCTCAGCCTTCAGGCGCGCCTGCTGGGGCTGATCAGCAGCATCATCGCGCTGGCGGGCGGCATCGGCGGGGCATTGGTGTTCATCGCCATCAACAATATCGAGCTGTCCTCATGGGAAGCGCGCCAGCGCGATGCCGCAAACGCCGCTGCTGCGCTGATCGAAAACTTCAATCAGCGTGTTGACGATGAAGTGCGCTTCATCCCCGTCCTTCAGGGCGATCAGGACATCATCACCGAGATCAACCTGGCATCGGCAATTCTGGCGCTCAACCCCGCCTATTCAGAAGTGGTCATCGTGCTGAACGACGGCACGATCGTGCAAAGCGCCCAGCGCAGTACGAACTTCCTGAGCAATGTGTTCACCCTCAGCCAGTCCCGCTGGTTCATCGCGCTGCGTGACGACATCGCGGATGAGAATGTGCGCGACGGGGTGTATGTCAGCCCGCTTCAGATCGCGTCAGAGGGGGAGGTCTACCTGATTCGCGCTATCCGCTTCAACCGTGACCTGATTGTCGGTTTGGTGCTGGACATGCGCTTCCTGAGCGATACGGTGCGGGCTTCCAGATTTTCTGAAACGGGACAGACGTATCTGGTCAAGCCGAATGGTGAACTGATCGCTCATACGGACGTCTCGCTGGTGCAGCGCGGCGTCAACCTGGCTGACGATCCGACTCTTCAGCGCGCGATCGCCGAAAGAGACGAAAGCGGCATCGAACGCTACACCAATTTCCGGGGCGAGGATGTGTTCGGCTCGTCTCAGCGCATCTCCGGCACGGACTGGTGGCTGTTCACCGAGGTGAGCAGCGATGAGGTGTTCGCCAGCATCCGAACGGTCGGGCTGGCGCTCATTCTGCTGATCGGCAGTGGGACGCTGGCGCTCATCCTGGGCACAACCCTGCTCATCCGCCGGGGGATCATTCGCCCGCTGCGCGCCCTGCAGGGCGGCGCGACGCAGATCGCGGCGGGCAATCTGGGCTATCAGGTGCAGGTATACAACCAGGACGAGATCGGCGAAGTGGCGTCGCAGTTCAACGACATGTCCACCCAGCTTGCCGTGCGCGCTGCCGAACGCGAGCAGTTGATCAAAGACCTCCAGTTCGCCAAGCGGCTGGCGGATGAAAATTCGCGCCTCAAGTCGGAATTCCTCTCCACGATGTCGCACGAGCTGCGGACGCCGCTGAACGCCATCGAGGGGTTCACCAGCATCATGCTGGGCGGCATGGGCATCGAACTCAGCCCGCGCGCCGAAGACATGGTGCGCCGGGTGAGCGGCAACAGCAAGCGCCTGCTGCAACTGGTCAATGACTTCCTCGACCTGTCGCGCATCGAGTCCGGGCGGCTGGAGCTGATCGAGTCGCCCGTCAGCGCAGCAGAACTGGCGATGCGCTGGAGCCGCTCGGTGAGCGTGCTGGGGGAGGAAAAAGGCATCGCCTACCATGTCGATATTGACCCCACCCTGCCCTACCCGCTGCTGCTGGATGAGGACGCCGTGACGAAAGTCGCCATCAACCTGCTGAGCAATGCCTTCAAATTCACGCACAAAGGTGAGGTAACGCTGACGCTGCGCCGTGCGGGGGACAGCCACTGGGAACTGTGCGTGCGCGATACCGGCATCGGCATCCCGCCGCACGCGCATGAGTACATCTTCGAGGAATTCCGCCAGGTGGACGGTTCATCGAAACGCCTGTACGGGGGAACGGGTCTGGGGTTGTCGCTGGTGCAGAAACTGGTGCGCCTGATGAACGGCACGGTGACGCTGGAGAGCGAGGTAGGTCACGGCAGCACCTTCACCGTGACGCTGCCTCTGAAGACGAGCCAGGCAGAGATGATGAAGACACAGGAAAGGACAACAGCATGAATGGAAAGATTCCCCCTGATCTGCTGAAAGGCTGGGATATTGTCGTGGTCGATGATGAGCCGGACAGCCTGGAGGTCGCGCGGTTCATCCTCGATTTTTACGGGGCGAATGTGCATACCGCCGTCAACGGACAGGAAGGGGTCGCGCTGATCGGGCAGGTCCTTCCCCGCTTCATCATCTCTGACCTGTCGATGCCCCACATGGACGGATGGGAACTGCTGCGCGCGGTGCGATCCAACCCGCATACCATGCACATCCCGGTCATCGCGCTGACCGCCCACGCCATGCGCGGCGACCGCGACCGGGCGATCGCCGCCGGCTTTCACAATTACCTGACCAAACCCCTGACCGCCAATACCTTCATGGACGAACTGCTGACGCTGCTTTTGGCGATCCCCCAGTTGAGTGAGCATCTGGCGCTGTAGCGCCCCTGCATGGAGAGATGAAAACAGCATGTCGCAGCATATCCTGATCGTGGAAGATGATGTCGATGGACAGGCACTCGTGGCGCATGTCGTCGGGCATCTGCAATACCCGCACAGTGTGGTTGGCGACGCGGAAGCGGCGATCAGCCTGCTGGAAAGCGCCCCGGAGTCGTTCCGCGCGGTGATTATCGACCTGGCGCTGCCGGGCAAAGACGGCTGGCAGCTCCTCTCACACATCCGCGCCAACCCCGCCACCGCCGGGCTGATGTGCATCGCCATCACCGCCTTCCACACCTCCCGCACCCGCGAAGAAGCGCTGCGCGTCGGCTTTGACGCCTATTTCGCCAAACCGCTCGATGCCACGCATTTCGCGCGTGAACTGGAGGCGCTGCTGTGAGCGAGGCGAACACCACACAGGCGGGGCTGGCATTCATCGACTGGTATCGCCCAGGCAAGGTGCTGCGGCTGACCGTGCAGGGCGAATACACCACCGATGCCGCCGCCGAAATGAACACGCGCATCATCGCCGAACTGGAACATACCGAACGCCCGCTCTACCTGCTGATCGATGCGGACGAAATGGCACAGCCCCACAACTTCCGACAGATTCGGGAGGCGCAGCGCTTCATGAACCACCCCAATCTGTCGCACATTTTCGTGCTGGCGCGCGATCGTGTGGTCAGGCTGGCGCTGATGGTCATCTTCAATGAAGGGCGCGCCAACCTCAGGCTGCTGACGAACATCGCGGAATTTGAGCAGATTTTGCGCTGGCACGCCTGAGGTCTGTCTGCACGCAAATGATCCACCCTCACCCCGTTTCGCTTCGCTCAACCGCCCCTCTCCGATGGAGAGGGGCAGGAAACCGCCAGGTTTCCGGGGTGAGGTTTCCGGGGTGAGGTTAGTGGGTCGCCCCATTTGATGAAACGTCGTGCAGAACCCCGTCGATCAGCCGCCCAGCGTCACATCCCGGAAATCGGTCAGCCCAGGGAAAGGCGCGAGTTCCAGACCCTGCACCGTGCTGCGCGCCGCGCCGACGATCGGAGCGAAGTACGGCACGATGACCGTGCCGCGCTCTGCGAAGACCGCGCTGATCTGCGCGAACACAGCGGCGCGTTCAACCGGGTCGGCAGTCACCGCAGCGGCGGCGATCAGCGCATCCAGTTCATCATCGAACCAGTGGCTCTCGTTGTAGATGCTGGTGCTGCTGTAGCCCTCGATCAGCGTCGCCTGCGGCGTGGGGCGCGCGCCCCAGCCCGTGATCCCCAGATCGACGGTAGACCATTCGTCCGTGCTGTAGTAGACGTTCTCCGGGCGCACCACGATCTCGGCGCGGATGCCCGCTTCTGCCCACTGCTGCTGCAGGACCGCCGCCAGGTCCGGGTAGCCCAGCGAGTCCGGCGTGTAGAGGGTGATGCTCAGCCCGTCGGCATAGCCCGCTTCCGCCAGCAGCGCGCGCGCCGCTTCAGGGTCGTATGCCTGCTCGAACGGGGTGTAGAACGCGCCAAAGACCGGGCTGATCGGATCGTTGTTGCCCACCACACCACGCCCCTGCAGCACGATGTCGTTGAGCTGTTCGCGGTCGGTCGCCAGTTTGAACGCCTGACGCACGCGCACATCCGCGCCGGGTCCCTGGTCGGCACGCAGCCGCACCACCGGGTGCTGGCTGGTCGCCGCCAGCGAGACATTGATCCCAGTCGTGCCTTCCAGCACCGGAATCTGATCGATCGGCACTTTGAAGATGAAATCGACCGCGCCGCTGCGCAGTGCATCGACCTGAGCGACCGGGTCGTCGATGAAGATCATCTCGATGCCGGAGATCGCCGCCGCCCCGCGCCAGTAGGACTCGTTGCGGGTGAAAACAGCACGCACACCAGGTTCATACGCCGTCAGCACGAACGGACCCGTCCCGTTGAAGGCGGCGAGCGAACCGCTGGCACTGTCGAACACGTTGGGCGCGTTCGTCCCGTCTTTGACGATCAGCGACCAGCGCGACGCCACGCCGTACATGAAATCGGCATTAGGCGCGCCGAGCGTGAAGACGACCGTAGACGCATCCGGCGCGCTGACGGTGAAATCACCCAGCAGACCGAGCGCCGGCGACCCGGCGCTGACCAGCCGGTTGAACGTGAACACCACATCCGCTGACGAGAAAGCGCTGCCGTCGTGGAAGGTCACCCCCTCATTGAGGGTGAAGGTGTACGTCAGCCCGTCGTCGCTGATCGTCCATGCCGAAGCCAGGTTGGGGACGATGCTGTTGTCCGGGCGCACCTCGACGAGAAAATCGTACAGGGTGCGGTTGAAGAGGGTTTCGGGGTCATTGGGGTTGAAGGCGGGGTCGAGATTCTGCGGGGCGTTCGTCGCCACGCGCAGCACAGCATCCTGTGCGCCTGCGCTGAACGCGAAGGTGAACAGCAGCAGCAGGCTGACGAGCGCGGCGAAAAAACGGCGTGACCATTTCATCCGGTTTTACTCCCTGAAGACACGTGAGACACATTTGAGAACGCGCGTACAATCTTTCTGAAGCAGCGCATGGGGTATATCTTACCCAACCGTGTCTGCAAATCCCGATTTTGTCATCCGCCATGCGGGGAATTCGTGTGGAGGCTTAACATGAATGCGGTATGCTTGATCGTCATCAGTCAGGCGGGTTTGACGAAGAGGCGCAGCGGGATGAGTGAAGATGTGCGGCTGGATCGGCTGTGGGCGCGGGCGGTGGCGGTGCTGTGCGCGGCGGTGCTGGGCTATTTCGTGATCAGCGAATTTCAGGGCTTGCTGCGCCTGCCCGCCTGGATCGGGGCGGGGCTGGCGGGCATCCCGGACGCGATCGGGGTGGTGAGCGGGCATTACGCCGCGCTCAGCCCGGTCATGCTGATCGCGCCGCTGGCGCTGGGCGCGCTCTTCGGCGGGCTGACCACCTGGCGCGCCGTGCGCCGGGCATCGGCGCGCGAACTGGCGATCGGCGCGCTGTGCGGGGCGGTCGGCGGGCAAATCCTGACGCTGGGGCTGCGCCACTGCACCTATGCGGCGGACGCGCCGATCGGCGAAGCGATCGCCGGGGCAGCCCTGACGTGCGTCAGCGCGCTCATCCTGCTCGTGCCGGCGTGGTCGCTCATGCGGCGGTCGGCGGGCGGGTCGCAGGCGGGGGTGTTCAAAGCGCCTGGGCTGGCGTATGCCCTGCTCGCTCCATCGCTGATTATCCTGGCGATCTTCCTGTATCTGCCGACGGCGCAGATGGTGGCGCTGTCGCTCAATCTGCGCCGCTTCCCGCTGCCGCAGGAGCGGTTCGTCTGCCTCGCCAATTACAGTACGCTGGCGACGGACGCCATCTATCAGAGCAGCTTCCTGACCACGCTGCTGCTGACGGGCGTCATCGTGGCGATCAGCCTGGCAGCGTCGCTGGGCATCGCGGTGCTGGCATCGCAGCGCATCCGCTTCATCGCGGTGTATCGCGCCCTGCTCATCTGGCCCTTCGCGCTCTCCCCGGTGGTGAGCGGGGTGATCTTCCTGGCGCTGTTCCGCGAGGGGGGCAGCGGCGTGCTGAGCAGCGCGCTCACGGCGCTGTTCGGCGTCGCCCCGGCATGGCTGCGCGATCCCGGCTGGGCGCGGGCGGTCATCGTCGCCACGTCGGTGTGGAACATCCTCGGCTTCAACATCCTGTTCTACATCGCCGGGTTGCAGAACGTGCCCAAAGACCTGCTGGAGGCGGCGCAGATCGACGGGGCGAACGCCATACAGCGCTTCTTCCGCGTCACCGTGCCGCTGCTCGCGCCGTACACCTTCTTCCTGCTCATCACCAACATCACCTACGGCTTCTACGGGGTGTATGGGGTGGTCGATGCGCTGACGCAGGGCGGACCGCCGCTCGGCGCGGGGGGGCAGTTCGGCGGGGCGACCAACATGCTCATCTACAAGCTGTATCAGGATGCGTTCAGCCCTGGGTCGGCGGTCGGTCTGGCGGCGGCGCAGGCGGTCGTGCTGTTCATCCTGGTGGCAGGGCTGACGGTGCTGCAATTCAACCGCGTCGAACGGCGGATTCAGTATGGCGCGTGAGCGGACGTGCGTCGTGTGCGGGCGCGCCGACGACCTGACACGCTGCGCCAACCCGCGCTGCACCCACAGCGTGTGCCCGCACCACCTGCTGCGCTTCGAGGTCGCCGGGGCGGATGGCGTGACGCCGGAGGTGTTCTGTTCGCGCCGCTGCTACATCGAGACGCTGCGCCGCGAACTGCCCATCCGCCTGGAGGTGCTGATCGCACTGATCATCGTGCTGGTCGGCTTGATGGTCTATGCGCTGGTGGTGGGGCAGTTCGTGTGAACCCCAGCACGCACCTCCGATCGTGATGCCTGACGAAAAAATGCAAACCCTGCCGGAAGATTTGCAAAGCAGCGCGCACGCACTGTCAGTATACTGAACATAATCATCCTGTTCGTGACCATCAGGCGGAGCATCATGGCGCATATCGGCACGGAAGCGGTCGAGTTCTATCAGCAGAATGGCTATTATCTGTATCGGCAGCCGCTCTTTTCGGAAGAAAAATTCGGGCGGCTGGTGCAGATTTTCGAGGAACATCTGGCGCAGAAAGGCAGCCGACTGAGCGACGAACTGGATACGCCTCATTTCCGCGATCCGCGCCTGATGGAGTTCCTACTGGCGGACGAAGTCCTCAATCTGGTTGAGCCGTTCATCGGCGGGGACATCGGCTTGTGGTCAAGCCATTTCATCTCCAAAGACCCGTTCACCGGGCGCGCCACCCCCTGGCACGAAGACAGCGCTTACTGGCAGGGGCGGCTGAGCGGGTACGAGCGCATCATCACAGTGTGGCTGGCGATCGACCCCAGCACCCGCGCCAACGGCTGTATGCGCGTCATCCCAGGCACGCACACCAACGGCTTCTCGCACTACGAACCCGTCTCCACCGATACGCACACCTTCAGCAGCGCCATCGCCGGGGTGGATGAGTCGCAGGCTGTTTATTTTGAGCTGCTGCCTAACCAATGTTCGCTGCACGACTCGCGCATCATTCACGGTGCGGAAGCGAACACCAGCGCTCAGCGGCGCTGCGGCTATACCATGCGTTACTTCTCCACCGCCCACGAGGTCTACCGCGACAGAAGTCCGGATCACAAAGTGTGGCTGGCACGCGGGCGCAACCTGGCGGGCACGCATTTTGAGAATGCCTGAAGCGATGCCGGAACGTCTGCGCGGCGACGCCTTCATGAACGTCGCTGCGTCTGCTCTGCCCGTGCGCGTGTTTCGACACAGCCTGACACGCCCATTTGCGACGCACTGGCATGATTTTTACGAACTGTTGATGGTCACCAGCGGGAGCGGCACGCACGAGATCAACGGGATGCCGGTCTCGCTGACGCGGGGGAGCATGGCGCTGCTCTCCCCCGTCGATTTTCATGCCCTCATCCCCGATCAGGCAGCCCCGCTCACGCTGTACAACATCATCTTTCGGGAGACGCTGCTGTCCGACGCGCTGCACGACCTGCTCTACGCCGCCGGACGCGCTGTATGCTGTGCAGCGGCAGATGATGTCGAAGCGGCTGAGGCGGAATGCGCGCGGCTGGATGCCGAATGTGCCCACCCAGCCGACGGCACTGATCTGCTCATCCCCGCCCTGCTCACAGCGCTGCTGGTCAGGATAGCGCGCTGTGCGTCCGCTGTGCCTGAACCCGCTCGCCCGCAAGCCGCGCATCACGTGAGCGTGCCGATCCGCGCAGCGCTGCGCGCCATCGATCATCATTTCCGCGAGCCGATCACTCTGGCTGCGATCGCCGCGCGCGTCCACCTCAGCCCCAACTACTTCAGCCAGCAGTTTCACCAGCAGGTGGGCATGACCTTTCAGGCGTATGTCGTGGACAAGCGGCTGCGCTTTGCAGCGGCGCTGCTGCGCGCCTCAGACATCCCGATCACGGAGGTGTGCGCGGCAAGCGGATTCAACACCATCCCCCACTTCAATCGCGCTTTCAGGCGCTGTTACGGCTGTGCGCCAGGGGCATACCGCACCTGCTGAGCTTTCGCAGGGCAGGTCGATGGGGCACGATGAGATCATCCATCATGCCCCGTGTATTCGCTTACGGGAAAGGCGGGCAGCGGTCGGTCGAGAGCTGCGTCACGCTGTTGGCGAACACGTAGCCGCCGCTGATCGTCAGCCCCTCTACCTGCGCCTCGATGCGGAACCACAAGCCGCCGCCCACCCGCTCCTGACCGAGAATGTCCACCACAGTGGAGGGCTGGAGGATGCCGATCGGCGCGGCGTTCAGGTTGGGCTGGGACCGGATGTTCGTCTGCTGGGTGGCGATGGCACGGCACAGGATGCGCGGCGTCGGCGACGGCGTGGGCGTGTCGGTCGGCGTCGGGGTATGGGTCGGCGTGGCGGTCGCGGTCGGCGTATTGCTGGGCGTGAAGGTCTGGGTCGGCGTGTGCGTGTCGGTCGGCGTGAACGTGGGCGTGGGCGTATTGCTGGGCGTCGGCGTCTCCGTCGGCGTGTAGGTGGCGCTGGGCGTGAACGTCTGCGATGGGGTGAAGGTGGCGGTCGGGAAGACAAGCGCCTCCCACGTCGGGCGGGTGAACAGACCGAACGCCGCCACGATGATCAGCACCCCGCCGATGATGCCCGCCAGCCGCAGACGCGAACGGCTGCGCAGCGCGCGAATCTGATTTTCGACGCGGCGCATCTCAGGGCGGCGACCGATGATGTTGAACGGTTCATCCTTCAGCGCATCCAGCAGCGCCTGCGCTTCCTCAATATCGCCATCTTCGACGGCGTTGACCGCCCGCTCGATGTAGCGCGACATCAGGTCGTTGACGACGGCGCGGTAGCGCGGGTCCTGCGCGAAATTGAGCAGCCCGCTGAGCATCGAACGCGCCTGAAGCAGTTCGTTGTCGTAATTCTGGGCGATGTGCGACGCCGCCCGTTCGATCGTGCCGCGCGCCCGCTGCATCGCCCCGGCTTCGCTGCGCGCGGTGAGCAGCATTTCGGCGAGCGTGCCGTCGGCGGGGTCCAGCTTGACGCCCAGTTCGAGCAGTTGGATCGCTTCATTGGTCAGGTTGAGCCGCTCTTCCAGCGAGACGGCGCTTTGCGCGCGGTTGAGCGCCGACCCCGCCTGTTCGCTCAACTGGGTTTTCACCCCGCTCAGGCGTTTGTTGGCATTCTCGGCAAGCTGAAGCAGGCGCGGGCTGTTCGGCAGCGTCTGGCGCAGCCTGGCGATCGTGCCCAGCACCGTCTGAAGCTGTTCCGCCTGATCGCCCAGCGATCCCCCGATCAGGCTGAGCTGGGCAGCAGCGGCATCGGCATCCGCCTGAATGTGGCGCACCCGCTCGATGCGCTCCTCCGCACCCGGATCATTGGCGACGACGCGCAGCGCGCCCTCATATTTGCGAACCGCCTCGTTCCAGTTGTCCGCCGCCAGCAGCCGATCACCCTCGTTGATCATCTCGCGCGCCAGCGCCAAATCCTGAATCTCCAGCAGCGCCTGCTCGACATCCTTCCAGGTGAGGATGCCGTTGCGCTCAGCGGCGTCGCGGGCTTCGCGGTAGAGCCGCTCCGCTTCGTCATAGTTGCCGGCGCGCACCAGCGAATTGGCGCGGTTGTAGGCGACGCGGGCGTCGAACGGGATTCGGTGATCGGGCACGACGCCGCGAATCAGATTGTCTTCCGCCTTCTGACGGTAATCGAGAGCGGCGGTGCTGCCGGGCTGCTGGTTCAGCACGCGGTTCGCCAGGTCGATCACCCGCTGATATTCACCGGAGTAGTAGGCTTGAGTCATCTCGGAGAGCAGTTCATCGACATCGCCCGACCAGGCAGCCGTCTGCCCGGTAGCGCGGCGCGCCCCTTCGCGCGGGTAGGTCGTCTCCGGCGGGGGATAGCCCGCCGATGTGGGATAGACGGGGGGCGCAGCCGGGCGCGGCGCTTCACCAGCGGGCGCATCGCCGACGGCGGGCAGGTCGTCGCGCGTCTGCACCTGGGTGCGCGGCGGCGGCGCGGGAGGCGGCGCGGGCTTGGCGCGCTCCACCCCATAGCGGGCGAACAGGTCATTGACGCGCTGCGCGGCTTGTGCGTCGTGGGCGGCGGCGTCATTCAGCAGCGCGATCACATCCGGGTCGCGCGGGTTCAGGGCGATCGCCTCGGAGAGGATGTCGATCGCCTCGTCAATGTCATCGTCATCCCCGGCGATCTCGACGCGGATGCGCGCCCGGCGCACCAGACCGCGCACTGTGGCGGCGGTGGGAGAGGTGGCGCTGCCCGCGCGGGCAAGTTCGGCAAAGGCAGCTTGCGCGTCGGCTTCAAGGGGGGTATTTTTCGAGTCCGCCAGCAGCGCGCGCGCCTGGCGTTCGAGGTCGGCAATGGCGGCGGCGTCTGCGCTGTCTGGCAGGGCGCGGATCGCTCGGCGCAGATCGTCGAGCCGTTGCTGTAGGTCGGGCATCATCCGGGAAACCTCTGATTTTACGAAAAATCCACCGCCGATTATCCCACACCGACGTGGGGCACACAAGTAGGGACGCCCCCTGGGGCGTCCGCGTCGTATCCGGCGTCCGCGCTGCTCCTGTGTGATATGCATCTGCGTCAAACATCAACCATCTTCCTGATGAGCTGGCGCGTTATCGGAGATGCGGTCGCTGCATCGACTCTGTGGCATAATTGCCCGCATTGTGCCCATGACACCCTCAAGCATGAAGGACGATCGATGACTTTGACCGTTTTTTGCCCGCGCGCCGTCATCTTCGATATGGACGGGCTGCTGATCGACAGTGAACCGGTGTGGGAGCAGGTCGAGGATGAGATGCTCACCAGGCGCGGCGCAACCCTCGATCCCGCCATCCGCGCCCGCTTCATCGGGATGCGCATGGCGGATTTCTGGGGTGGGCTGGCGAACGCGCACGGCATCGCCGCCCCGATCGACGAGCTGATCGCCGAGGCGATCGCCCTGATGGTGGCGCGCGTCGGCGTGGATGCGCCGCTGCGCCCAGGCGCGGAAGCGCTGATCACCCTGCTCGACCGTCAGCGCATCCCGTGCGCCATCGCCTCCAGCAGCCCGCGCCCGATCATCGATGCGGTGGTGGCGGCGCATGGCTGGGAGACGATATTCGCCCGCCGGGTCAGTGGGGATGAGGTAATGCACGGCAAGCCCGCCCCGGACATCTATCTGGCGGCGGCTCAGCGCGTCGGCGTCGAAGCGTCGGCGTGCCTGGCGCTGGAGGACAGCGTGAACGGGGCGCGCGCCGCCGTCGCCGCCGGGATGCACACCATCGCCGTGCCCGACCTCGCCCACACGCACGCTGACGCCTTCACAGGCGTCACGCCGCACGTCGCCGACAGCCTGCACGTCGTGCGCGCCATGCTGGAAGGATGCTTCGCATGACCCCCACGCCGGACAAATTCACGATCATCGTCGCCACCGAGATCACCGAGGACGGGCTGAACCTGCTGCGCGGCGAGGATGATCTGCACGTCGTCACCGCCAGCCCGTCGCTGCCCGCCCTGCGCGAACCGCTGGCGACGGCGCACGCCCTGATCGCCCGTGACGATCTGGTCATCGACCGCGCCCTGCTCGACTCCGCCCCGGCGCTGCGGGTGATCGGGCGGGTGGGCGCAAGCCTGAACGGGATCGACATCGACACCGCCTCGGCGCGCGGCATCGTGGTGATGAACACGCCGGGCGTCGGCGCGATCGCGGTGGCGGAACACACGATCACGCTCATGCTGGCGCTGGCGCGGCGGCTGATCGAGGCGCACACCAGCCTGCGCGCGGGCTACTGGCTGCTCGATCGGCGGCGGCAGGCGGGCGTGCAGATCACCGGCAAGACGGTGGGCATCATCGGCTATGGGCGCATCGGGCGGGCGGTAGCAGCGCGCTGTCTGGCGTTCGGGATGCACGTGCTGACCGCCGACCCGTATGTACGTGAAGACCAGATTGAGGATCGGCGCGTGCAGCTCGTCGGGCTGAAGGAACTGCTCAACAAGAGCGATTTCGTCACGCTGCACCTCCCTGCCACCGCCGAAACGCGCGGTATGATCGACGCGCGGGCGATCGCGCTGATGAAGCCTGGGGCGCGGCTGATCAACACCGCCTTCGGCGCGGCGGTCGATCTCGATGCGCTGGCGGAGGCGATCAAGAGCGGGCATCTGGCGGGCGCGGCGCTGGACGTGTATCCGCAGGAACCGCCGTACAACACGCCGCTGATCGGCATGGATCACGTCATCCACACCCCACACATCGCCGAAAACACCGTCGAGGCGGCGCAGGATTTGTCGCTGCAAATCGCCGCTCAGGTGATGGACGCGCTGCGCGATGAGGATTACCGCAATGTGGTCAACCTGCCCTTCCTGCCCGGCGTCGATTACGAGCGCACCCGCCCGTATCTGCGCCTGGCGGAGTGCATCGGCGCGGTCCTCAATGCGCTGGCGCGCTCGCCCGTGCGCCGCATCGCCGTCGAATATCGCGGCGATGACATGGAGGGGCTGGTCAAACCGCTCACGGTGGCGCTGCTGCGCGGCGTCCTCACCCCGGCTTTCGGCGAAAGCATCAATTACATCAACGCCCCGATGATCGCGCACGAACGCGGCATTCAGGTGATGCGCGCCAAAGGGCTTCAGACCGCCGAATACACCAGCCTCGTCTCGTGCCAGTTCACGCTGGAGGACGGTGAAGTGATCACCATCGCCGGGACGCTGCTCGATCGGCGTGAACCGCACATCGTGCAGATCAACGATTACCGTCTCGACTTCATCCCCGAAGGCTATCTGCTCATCATGGGCAGCTATGACCACCCTGGCGTCATCGGCAAGGTCGGCACGCTGCTGGCGGAGAACGGTGTCAATATCGCCACCTGGCAGACCGGGCGCGCGGCGCGCGGCGGCAGCACGCTCACTGTTCTCACGCTCGACGAACCGCTGAGCGACCCGGTGCTGGAGACGCTGCGCGGGCAGGATTTCGTGCGCCACGCCCACCCGCTCGACCTGCACGGTGACGCATGACGACGGTGCGCCGACTGGCGATCGCGCTGCTGCTGGGCGCGCTGTGCGGGTTTGTGCTGGCAGGCGTCGGCATCGTCAGCTTTCACGGCGACGAACCGATGCAGATCTTCATGAGCAACGATTACGTCGCTTTGCTCATCGACCGCGACCCGGAATACCTCAAAGTCGCCCCGCCCTACCCGATCGACAGCGCGGCGCATCTGCGGCTGATCAACGGGTCGGTCAACCGCTACCTGATCGGCTTGTCATGGCATCTGGCGGGCTACACCAGTGGTGACCTGCCCCGTCCGCCGGGCTGGGACTGGGGCATCTCGTATGAGGACAACGCCGCCAGCGATCGCCGCCCGGATGACGCCTTCATGGTGGTAGCGCGGGCATCGTCGGCGGTGCTGACGGCGCTGGGCGTGCTGCTGATGTACGCCATCGGTCGGGCGGCGGGCGGACTGTACGCCGGGCTGATCGCGGCGATGGTCTACGCGCTGCACCCGGTGGTGCTGATCAACGGGCGGCGCGCCATGCAGGAAGGGTCGATGCTGGCGTTCGGGCTGCTGGCGGTGGCGGCAGCGTGCGCGTGGGCGCTGCTGCCAGACCGCGCGCAGGCGTGGCGGCGGATCGCCATCGCGCTGCTGCTGGCGCTGGCGGCGGCACTGGCGATCGCCAGCAAGCACACCGCCGCTGTGTTCGTCATCGGCGCGTATGCGGTCGTCGGCGTGGACATCGTGCTGCGCCAGGCAGGGTGGCGGCGGCGGGTCGAGTCGATCGGCTTAGCGGCGCTCAGCGCGGGGCTGGCGTTCGCGCTGTGGATCATGCTCAGCCCGGCTTTGTGGAACGACCCGATCGCCCGCATCGGCGACCTGCTGAGCGAGCGCGCGCGCCTGCTGGAGATTCAGGTCATGGTCGATCCCGTCGCGCCGATGCCGACTGATGAGCGCATCGCCGCCATCCTCACGCAGCCGTTCATCGCGCCGATGCAGCAGTTCGAGGTCGGCTGGTGGCTGGAGAGTGTGACCGCGCGCGCTGAAGTCGAGGCATACGCGGCGTCGCCGCTGCGCGGGATCGAGTGGGGAGCGATCGGCGGCGGTACGCTCACGCTGCTGGCGTGGGGCGGGGCAGGGCTGGCGCTGGTGCGCGGCTGGCGCGGGCGCGGGGAGGGACGGGGCAGGCTGGCGATCGGGCTGGCGGCATGGGCGGCGCTCGTGGCGCTCAGTCTGCTGGTCAATCCCCTGCCCTGGCAGCGCTACTATCTGCCACTGATCCCGCCGCTGATCCTGCTGACGGGGTATGGGGTGGCATGGGCGGGAGCGCGGGTGAGCGCATCTCGGTGACGCCAGCGGTGACGGGCGCGTCGGTGAGGGCAGGGATGTCAGGATAGCGTGCCAGCATCGCCTGTGCGCGGCGGTAAATCTGTCTGATCTGGTAAAAGCGTTGAGGGAGATAGAAAAGAGCGATCAATGCGCCCAGAACACGGCGAGGCAGGCTTCCTGTGATGCCGAGGCTGGTGATGAGACTGATGAGCAGCGCCTCATGCATCTCCTGCGGGGTATGATAACGCAGCCCAATATAGGCGCTGCTGTCTTTGAGCAGCAGGGGTTTGACGAGACGATGGCGGCTTGCTGCGCGCGTATC
Source organism: uncultured Pleurocapsa sp. (assembly GCA_964614405.1). Lineage (GTDB taxonomy): Bacteria > Chloroflexota > Anaerolineae > Aggregatilineales > Phototrophicaceae > Flexifilum. Next base: position 2,291 of record CAZTLS010000053.1, on the reverse strand, counting down.
AACCCGTTGTTTGTGCTGACGCAGACCGCCGCGCGGCGCGTGATGATGCAGGATCGGGGCGCGCCTGTCGATGACGATCAGCCCCCCGTTGAGATAGATACGCATTCCGAGGTCATGATCCGCCCGGCTCAGACGATCGAACGCCATATCGAACAGCCCCGTTTTATGCAGTATATCCCGGCGCAGCAGCGTGACATTCGTCGGAAACACATCACTGACACCCACCGCATCCTCCATGACCTCATCCGGTCGAAGGGGCGGCTCATATACGACGCCGGACGAAGCATCCGCACGAAAATAGATCAGGTTGCGAAAATGGCGCTCCAGCAGGTCTGGCGGGATTTCATCGTCATCATCGAGGAACATGATGTATTCGCCCGTGCTGTGCTGCAACCCCAGATTGCGCGAGCGGCACTGCCCAGCCTGATCCATTACAAACAGGTGCAGCGGCAGATCGGCAAAGTCGCGCAGCAGGTGCGGATCGCGCAGGCTGGCTTCCGTCTGATCAACGACGATGATCTCGTAAACAGCCAGGGTCTGCGCGCGAAGCTGGTCGAGCAGTACACGCAGGTAGGGGTAACGGTCGATGGTCGGGATCAGCACGGTAATCTTCGGCTGACGGGCGCGCAGGGTATCGTGTGAAAGTGCAGCACCATCGCTGTATTGGACACGGAGTGGCTTGCCCTGCTGCGGTTCGGGCGCACGCCACCACACAGACATTACCTCAGGAAACGAAAAAACGCCGCGCATCATGCCACGCAGCGCCATCCAGCCCACCTGCCAGCGTGTGTAATGGGCACGTGCCAGCACATACTCATCGTGAAAAGGCAGGGATGTGGCGAGCGCAGAGCGCAAGGCTTGATCGGTCAGATGTGCGAGCAGGTCTGGGGCATAGCGTGGAAGGAAGCCGGCGTTCAGCACGCGCTGCCCCAGGTCAAGCGCCGCCCCGATCAGAGTGCGATATGCGGGGTCGATACCGTTCAGGTGACGCAGCACCGCCAGCGGGATCAGGCACGCTGCAAATGACAGCCGCCATGAGGAAAAGGCGATGTCCGTTTTCGGCTGGGCGTCGAGCATCCACATCGGGCGGGCGAAGCGCAGCCCGCGCGGCAGGTCTGCCAAGCCCAGACGCGCACCGCCGTGCCACAGGTTACCGGGGTGCTGCATCACGTTCATGATCACATCTTCGGCAGGCAGCGGGAGGCGCGCGTCCCAGAACAGGACAGCCTGCGCGCTGTCTGCATTCAGTATCGCCTGAACAGTGTGGTGCAATCCATTGACTTCATCGGGGCTGACATGCACTCTTCCCAGGCTCCAGTGCAGCGGCTGGGCAAGGCTACCAATGACGATCAGATCGATGATCACGAGCTACTCCACAGATACAGGCGCGGCACGCTGGCGATGTATCTGCCAGCGCACCTCGATTGTATCAGTGACAGGTTACGCGATCGAGTCGGGGAATTTTATGCTCCGGCGGGCGAGGGTGCTTCGTCGCGCACGCGCGCCACGATCTGCTTCAGCACCTCGACAGGCTGCGCGCCAGACACCAGATAGCGACCGCCAAATACCAGCGACGGTACAGCGTTGATCCCGATCTGCTGCGCCATCCGCACATCTTCCGTCACCATGTCGTCGTACACCGGATCGTCCAGCCCGGTGAGGAAGCGTGCGCCGTCCATCCCGGACTGTTCTGCCAGAGCGCGCAGCACTGCCCGGTCGGAAATATCCGCCGCATCGATCCAGTAGGCGCGCGTGACCAGCTCATGATAGACCGTGTCCACACCGTGCGCGGCAGCGACCTTCTCGCCCACCAGAGCATCACGGCTGCTGATGCCGAACGGACCTGGGTTGACGACGATACCGTGCTGTTCTTCCATCATGGCATTGAAGCGTGGGCGGGAGTTGGTCTCAATATGGTGCAGATATGCAGGGTCCATCGGCGGCGATCCCGCCGGGCGCAGCTCAAAGGCGTGCCAGCGCAGCGTGACGTCGTGCGTCTGCTGCAACGCGCGCACATTGAGCGCGGCAGCATAGCACCAGGGGCATACAAAGTCAGACCACACATCGATGCGAATGGTCATTGCGGATTGATCCTTATTCCATGAGGGCGCGTAAAGGTGCGCCCATGCGACAGTATTCATCCTAATTAGACGCAAAATCGGATGAAAATGCACAGAGTTTCAGGAAACTATCATCTGATAAATAGATGAAAAAGAACTTCTGGAGGAATGAGGAGGGGGAATCGAAAAACCGACGGCAGCGCGGGGTGAAGTGGCAGAAGCGATGTATTT
>CAZTLS010000052.1:0-25690 GCA_964614405.1 uncultured Pleurocapsa sp. | reverse complement strand
TGGCGCACCCCCGCCTGAAAGCACGAGTCGCACAGGCTGAAACGATGGTCGAGTGGCAGCTTATTACCGCACTGTGAACAGCGCCGCGCGGTGTCGATCTGCGTGACGAGCGCTTCATCCACGCGCAGCGACCACATCGTGCGGGCAGCGCGCACCTCGTCCTCACGATCGGCGCAGTGCCGAAATTCCTGACGCGAACCCAGCCACAGATAAATGTCCGCTTCCAGAATGCACGCCTCGGTCACATCGAGATCGCGGTGAGTATGAATCTGCGTCGGCGGCGTGGACGGGAGCGGCAGCGACCGCGAAGCGAGAATGGCGCTGGCGCATGAACGCCAGTAGGCGCGCGACTCCTGACGGGTGGGCGCGTTGATCAGCTTGAGCGCCGCGCCAAAGCCCAGCACCGCCACCTCACGCTCGCTGAGCATCGAAGCCAGCTCGATGCGCTCGGTCATGTCGGAGATCGCCAGCGCCCCGCGCAGCGCATCGGGGATCGACTGAAGCTGCGCCCATTCGCGCAGCCGATCCGCCAGCGTGCCAGGGATGAGTTCGATCGCCTCGACCGTCGGCGAGATGCGCGCGCGGGTGATCATCGGCGGCTGCTCTTCGTACAGCGCCCGCAGTTTTCTCAGGTTCTCCCACTTCAGCGCGCCGATCGTGCCGTATTCCGACAAGCCAAAGCGCCCGGCGCGCCCGCCGATCTGCTGCACCTCATGCACGTGCAGCGTCCGCACGCTCGAACCGTCGAATTTCTCCATCTCGTAAAAGCACACGTTGTCAGCGGGCAGGTTCAGCCCCATGCCGACAGCATCCGTCGCCACACAGATTTCGCACGCTTCCGACGCGAACCGCTCCGACTGACGACGGCGCACCTCCGGCGGCAGGTTGCCATAGACCACCGCCACCGACCGTTTGTGACGCTCCAGCTCGACCTTGAGCGCCAGCACCATCTTGCGCGAAAATGCCACCAGGATGGTGCGCGGCGGCAGCGACTTGAGCGACCAGGGCTGGTCGGCGATGCGGATCGGCGTCAGGCGGGTGTGTTCGTACACCGTCATCGGCAGCCCGATGGCGCGCGTCAGTCCTTCGATCAGCGGGCGCACCAGCGGCGCGCCCAGCACGTGGATTTCCGGGGACTGCGCCTCCATCAGCGCGCGCGTCCACGCCGCCCCGCGATCCGGGTCAGCGAACATGTGCGCTTCGTCGATGATCACGCATTCACCGCTCTCATGCGGGTTGAACATCTCGATCGTGGCGGCGGTGATCGTCGCGCCTGGGATGGGGATGTATTCTTCCCCGGTGAGCAGGTTACAGGGGATGCCGCGCACGTTCAGCCGCTCGAAAATCTCGTATGCCAGCAGGCGCAGCGGGGCGAGATACCAGCCGCTGCCGCTCGCCGCCAGCCGGTTGAGCGAGTCGTGCGTCTTGCCGCTGTTGGTCGGTCCGATGTGCAGGTGCAGGTGCTGCTGGCTGCGATCGATCGCCTCCCAGGTGGGGAAGATCGCCAGAAGCTGGGCGCGCAGCGCTTCACGCCGTTCGCGTTCCGCCTCCTGACGCTGGCGCATCTGCTCGAACAGGCGCTCGCGCTCGCGTTCGCGCTCAGCGCGCACTTCGGCGATGCGTTCCCTGAACAGGGCGCGATACTCACGGAAGCGATCGGGCAACCCCCATTTGCCGCGCACCTGCCCCCAGGTGACCGCCGATGGATGCACGCCCGCCCTGAGCAGATTGAGCTTCATCGTCGAGAGGGGAACACTCGCGACGACCGCCAGCCCGCGCGCCCCGACGGTCTGCGGCGCGGCGATCGCCTCACTCAGGGCAGCATCGTCACGCGCCACCTCCACCACCTCGACGGAAAAGCGTTGTTTGCCGTTGGGGTCGGTCAGCATCTCGATCAGCCCGTCCTCAACAGCGCGCATCAGCACATCGACATCGACCGAGAGGCGCTGTGCCGCTGCGGTGAAACTGTAGGTGCGCGCGGCGAAACGCGCACGGGCTGATTTGCCTGCTGCCGCGCCAGGGCGCAGCCGATCGCCCGCGCGCGCCAGCAGCGCCTCCCACAGCGGTTCCAGGCGCTGACGACGCTCCAGCTTCTCCCGACGGATTGCCGCCCGCGCGACGCGCAGCGCTGCTTCCGCGTCCGCTTCTTTCAGGCGCAGCCAGGTGTGTTCCGGCTTGTCATCGACGCGAAAAGCGACCAGCCCGCCCATCTGCCGCACTTCAGACAGGCGCGTCCATCGCCCTTCGAGGTCTTTCATGCTGGCGGTCATGCCGGGGCACGCGCGCAGGTATGCCAGCAGTTCGGCATGGGCACGCGCCATCTCCTCACGGCGGATGAGTACAGCGATCGTGCTGTCGCTCAGCACCAGCGGGTCGTAGATGTAGTCGCCCCGGCTGGCGAGCGCGCCCAGTGCGATGAGGCGGTCGAGGCGGGGACGATCTTCCGGCGTGAGGTCGAGCGCATCGCGGCGGGCATATCCCACCTGGCTGAAACGGGCGATCAGCGCCAGAGCAGGTTCGTCATCAGTGAAGACCATCGCACGCAGCGCCCGGCGATCGACGACAGGCGGCGTGATCGGCTGCCCGTGCGCATCCAGCGGCGGCAGCGACGGCTGACACCACGTCGCCAGCGCGCGCACACCCGCTTCATCCAGCCGGGTCAGGTCGTAGAAGACGCTGCCCGCCCGCCCGATCACCCCGTCGCGCACTGCCGCACTGAGGACTCGCTGACCTTTGTTGTGGATGTTGAACATGCGGGAATACGTCGCTTCCCGAATGAAGCCTTCCGGGATACTCGCCAGCAGACGGGCGATCTGTTCCGGTGAAGGCGTGAATTTGCTCATCGCAGCATTCCCGATGGATGACAGATTTTCATCGCTTCATGATAACACGAACAAAAGTTAGAAAAGAACATTTGAAAAAACCTTAATGCAATTCTTGCAGAACTCTCCCTGAGTGCCGTCAGGCTCATGTACAATGAGTCAATCCATCAGATTCAGGCAGGGCGATCATCATGCAGGCGCGCATCAAACCAGAGATCATGAGTCCGGCGGGACACTGGGCACAGCTTCACGCCGCCATCGAAGCCGGGGCAGACGCGGTGTATTTCGGGCTGAACCATTTCACCGCCCGCGCCAAAGTCGGCTTCATGCTGGCGGAACTGCCGGATGTGATGCGCACGCTGCACGCGCGCGGGGTGCGCGGGTATGTCACCTTCAATACGCTGGTGTTCGACCATGAACTGCGCGAGGCGGTGCGGACGATCGAGGCGATCGGCGCAGCAGGGGCGGATGCGGTCATCGTGCAGGATGTGGGCATGGCACAGCTCGTCGGACAGATCGCGCCGTCGCTGAATGTGCATGGCAGCACACAGATGAGCATCACCAGCGCGGAAGGGGTGGCGCTGGCGATGCGCTTCGGCGTCAGCCGGGTGGTGCTGGCGCGCGAACTGTCGCTGAAAGACATCCGCGCTATCCGCGAGGCGACCGACTGCGAACTGGAAATTTTCGTGCATGGGGCGCTGTGCGTGTCCTACTCCGGGCAGTGCTTCTCGTCGGAGGCATGGGGCGGGCGCAGCGCCAACCGGGGCAAATGCGCTCAGGCGTGCCGCCTGCCCTACGAACTGATCGTCGATGACCAGCTCGCGCCGCTGGGCGATGCGCGCTACCTGCTCTCGCCGGGCGATCTGTACGCGCTGCATCAGGTCCCGGAGATCATCGAGGCGGGCGTCTCCACGCTCAAGATCGAGGGGCGCTACAAGGATGAGACCTACGTCGCGCTGACCACACAGGCATATCGCCGCGCGGTCGATGCGGCATGGGACGGTCGCCCGAACCCGATCACCCCGGCGGACGAGCTGGCGCTGGAGCAGGTGTATTCGCGCGGGCTGGGCGCGTACTTCATCAGCGGGACGAACCATCAGGCGGTGGTGAGCGGACGGTCACCGCGCCATCGCGGGGTACTGTGCGGGCGGGTGTGGGCGGTCTACCCTGACCGGGTGGTCATCGAGACGACCGACTCGCACGCGATCGCCCCGCTCAAGGCGGGCGACGGCATCGTCTTCGACGCGGCTGACTGGCGCAGCCCGGAAGAGCGCGAAGAAGGCGGTCGGGTGTACGCCATCATCCCGCGCGGCGATCGGCTGGAACTGACCTTCGGCAACCGCGCCATTGATTTCGACCGCATCCGCCCAGGCGACTGGGTGTGGCGCACCCACGACGTGAATACCGAACGCGCCGCCAGACCGTTCATCGACCCTGCCGCCCCGGTGCAGCGCCAGCCCGTCAGCGTGCGGGTGATCGCCCACGAAGGCGAACCGCTGGCGCTCGTCTGGTCGCTGACGCGCGATCCGCAGATCAGCGTCACCGTCAGCGGGGGTGACCCGCTGGCGCGCGCCAGCCAGCGCGCGGCGACGCCAGAGTACCTGTACACGCAGCTCGACCGCCTCGGCAGCACGCCCTACGCCCTGGAGACGGTGCAGCTTGAGGCAGGCGGGCAGCCGTTTATCCCGGCATCGCTGCTCAACCGGCTGCGTCAGGAGGCGGTCGAGCGGCTGACCGCGTTACAGGCAGCGCGCGCCCCGCTCACCCACGACCCGATCGCCGTGCTTGACCGGGCGCTGAACGAAGCGGGCGCGCCCGTCCCCGCGCCAGACGGTGCGGCGCATCTGCACCTGCTCGTCCGCACGCCGGAACAGCTTGAGGCGGCGATCGCCATGCGCCCCGCCAGCATCACGCTCGATTATCTGGAGTTGTACGGGCTGCGCCCGTCGGTCGAGGCGATCCGTGCGGCGGGCATCACCGCGCGCGTCGCCAGCCCGCGCGTGCTGAAGCCGCACGAACAGCGCATCGTGCAGTTCCTGCTGCGGCTGGATTGCCCGATCGTGGTGCGTTCCGGCGGGCTGCTGGAGGCGCTGCACGGGCGCACCCCGCACCCGATCATCGGCGATTTCAGCCTGAACGCCGCCAATCGCATCGCCGCCGACACCTATCTGCGGCTGGGCGTGAGCGTGATCACCCCGACCCACGACCTGAACGCGCAGCAGATCATCGAGCTGGCGGCGGGCATCGGCGGGGCACGGGTGGAGGTGATCGCCTACCATCACCTGCCCGTCTTTCATACCGAACACTGCGTCTTCTGCCGCTTCCTGTCGCAGGGGACGAGTTACCTCGACTGCGGGCATCCGTGTGAGAAACACAAGGTGGCGCTGCGCGACTCGCAGGGACGCGCCCACCCGGTCATGGCGGATGTAGGCTGCCGCAATACCGTGTTCGGCGCGGAGGCACAGGTCGCCAGCCGGCACATGGACGCCATGCGCGCGGGTGGCATCGTCCATTTCCGGCTGGAGTTCGTGCATGAGTCAGCGGCGGATGTGCGCCGGGTGACGGCGGCGTTTCAGGATTACCTGGCAGGGCGCATCGACGCAGCGGCGCTGGACACGCGGCTGGCGCGCATCGCGCCGCAGGGCACGACCGAAGGTTCGCTGTTCGTGCCGGACGACTATCTGCGCGTACCTGTCCTGTAACCTGTTCGGCTATGCCACCCACATATCGAAGGTGAACAGGCTGACCAGCATCCCGAAGAGCAGCAGGCTGAGGATCGTCCATGCCCGATCGAACACCGGCTGTGTGCCCAGCCGTGCCAGCACCAGATACACGATCGGCAGCGGCAGCACATAGCGGATCAGGCTTTGCGGCGCGCCGCTGGTCAGCGGCACGACCATCATCAGCGCGCTGGTGAGCGCCAGCAGTGGATAGCGCCATGCGCCGATGATGATTGCGCTGATCGCCAGCAGCAGCGCGCCGATCTCCAGCAGGTAGTAGGCACGCATGTTGAGGATGTTCCCCCTGACAATCTCGTCGAACGCCATGCGTAAGCCGGTCAGCGATCCATAGAGGTTGAACGGCGTGCGTCCGAAATAGCCTCCCTGAATGTAACCGAACGGATCGCCCAGGGCGATGCTCCAGACGGCATACGTGGAGACCGGCAGCAGCACGCCGACCGCCCCGACCGCCACCGCCGGGCTGAAGCGCAGCGATCGCCAGTTCAGCCCGCTCAGCCATGCCCAGGCGAGTGGGACGACCAGCACGATGCCGATGCTGCGCGTCCACACCGCCAGCCCCGCCAGCACCCCCGCCGCGATCAACTGTCTGCGCCGAGCCAGCGCCAGCGCCGCGAACGCCAGCCCGATGAACAGCCCCTCGGTATACACCGTCGCCATGTAGAACGCCGTCGGGAAGATGAGCAGGTAGAACGTCGAACGCCCGCCGATCGCCGGATCGAGATCGTACAGGGCGATCAGCGCGATCAGCGCGCCGATCAGCGACAGGATCACCCCGGCAGCGGTCGCTGCCGCCACCCCCTCCAGACCGACCAGCCCCAGCGGCACGGCGACCACGCGCATCAGCAGCGGATAGAGCGGGAAAAAGGCGTAATTGAGCGAGAACGTCCCGCCTCCGGTCGGCGCAGTGCGAACGACCGGGTCGTCGTAGCCCACCAGCGCGATCGACAGATAGAACTCGGAGTCGAACGATACCTGACGATTCATGAAGGGTTCGATCAGGTACGGCTTGTCATTCTGGCTGGTGCGCGCGGTGAATTCCGGCGTCCACGACAGCGCCCGATCCGGGCGGTTAGGGGCGTAGCGCGTCTCGACCAGCGTCTGAAAGCCCAGCACGATCACCGCCCACACCGCCCACAGCGCAATCAGCCCGCGCACCGGATGTGGAATGGTAAAGCGGCTCGAAGAAGAAATTTCTGACATCTCGTTTCTCCACAAAAACGTTGGGAGGGTTCCCAAAAACAGTCTGAAACAAACCGGGCGTGCCCGGCGACGATGAACGTACCACACTCCTCCCCCAAGTGTCAAAAAGGTGTTACACTGTGCGCCGTGCAATTTCATTCTCTATTACGAAAGGTACAGGAATGCCGCGCAGGATAGTATTTCCGGTGATCATGCTGCTGACTCTGCTGCTGACGTTCAGCGCGCACGCTCAGGAGCCGCTCGCCGAATGGACGTTCATGCAGTACCTCTTCCTCGACAACGATCTCGAACCGCAGATCATCGGCGATGTGATCGAGATGACGAACGTCGGCAGCAGCGATCGCGTCAATCTGGTGGCGCAGGTCGATCGCGCTGAAGGGTATGAAGGGCGCTATGGAAACTGGACGGAGACGCGCCGCTACCTGCTGCCCTACGTCGAACAGCCGACGCTCTCGACTCTGGACAAGCAGCTTCAGGTCGCCGCGCTCATCCTGACGCCCGATCTGGAGTCGTTCGACGATGTGCTGCTCGAAGTGATCGAACTGTACGAGAGCAGCCCGGAAGACATCGACGAGATTCTGCGCGCAGGCGGGGTCGAGCCTGATGATGAGGCGCTGATCGACACGATCGTCCGCAATTACGGGCTGGGGCGTCTGTTCGACCTGGAGCCGCTGGAGACGCTGGGCGAAGTCGATATGGCGACGACCGAGGCGCTGGTCGATTTTGTGCTGTGGTCGGTGGAAAACTTCCCGGCGCAGCGTTACGCGCTGATCATCAGCTCGCACGGCGGCGGCTGGCTGGGCAACGGACCGGATGAGGACAGCGGCGGCACACAGCTCTTCCTGCCGGAGATCGAGGCGGCGCTGGCGGAGGTGCGCGCCAGGACGGGCATCGACCAGTTCGAGATCGTCGGCTTTGACGCCTGCCTGATGGGTCAGCTTGAAGTGTATGCCATGCTCGCTCCGCACGCCCGCTACGTGATCGCGGCAGAAGAGGTCATCCCAGGTCAGGGCTGGGAATACACCACCCCACTTGCCGCGCTGACCGCGAACCCGGAGATGGACGGGGCGGAGCTGGGGCGGCACATCGTGGAAGCCTATCGGGACTACTACGCCGGGGTGGGCGCGCGCACCCAGGTTGACCTGCACGTCATCGAGACAGCGGGCATCCCGGCTCTGCTGGAGGCGCTCGATGCGTTCGTCTCCGCTGCCCTGCCTTCCCTGCAAGACGGTCTGACCGCGATCGGCGTGGCGCGTACCAACGCGCAGGAATTCAGCACCAGCGTGGAAGACGTACTGGCGTCCGTCCGCAATGCCGACCTGATGTCCAGCGTTGACCTGATCCACCTGATGACGCTGATCGCCGTCCAGCCGGAGATCGACCCGGCGATCGCGGAAGCGGCACGCGGGGTGATCGGCGCAGCGCAGGCGATCATCAGCAGCACCTACGCCGACGCGCTGCTGCCCAATGCCAATGGCGTGGCGATCTACTTCCCGCTCAATGCGGGTACGGCATCGCTGCCCTACGACAACTACGGCGAATTCCTGCCCTACGTGCAGTCCACGCCGGAGATGACCAGCTGGCACGCTTTCCTTTCCGCCTGGCTGGATACGCTGGCGAATGCCCTCTCACCGGATGGATTGAACATCCGCATCCGAGAGGTCATCCCTGCTGAAGCCGCCAGCATCTATGACCCGCCCGTCATGATCTTCGACACCGAGGGCATCGGCATCTCCAGCATGACTTTCTCCGCCATCCTCGATCGCGGTGACGGCACGCAGATCATGCTGGACAATTCGCCCATCGCCTTTGAGGTGCTGCTGGAAGACGGCGAACTCGTCACCACCTACCCCTCTGGCTTGAGCGAGAACAACCAGTTCCAGTGGAACGTGGAAATGCCGGTCATCACTGACGGGCAGACGCGCATCCCGGCGCTGGTGCAGATTCCGGGCGAACGCGCCGTCACGACCGGGTATGTGCTGGGCGTCCATCAGCCCCAGCGCGGCGAGGCGGGGTCGATCTCGCTCATCTTCGACCTGGAGACGCGCAGTGTCATCCGCGTCCTCGGTTTGTCGGACAATGGCGCGCCGTTCGAGGTGACGCCGCTTCCGGGTGATCGTTTTACCCCGTACTGGCTGTCGTTCGACGCACAGGGCGATGTGCAGTACACCCCGGCGGATGCCTCGCTCACTTTCGGCGTGCAGCCATTCACCTTTGAGTATGCGCCAGCGGAAGACGGCATGTACCTGCTCACGCTGCGCGTGCAGGATTTGGCGGGCAATGCTCACCTCGATACCGCTGCCATCACGGTGGACAGCGCCGGGCTGGATACCTCGATCCGCGCCTTCAAGCAGATCGACTGGGGCATCACCTTCCTCTACCCCTGGGGCTGGACAGACCCGACCTTCATCGCCGCTGATCCGGAAAGCGATGAGGACGATCTGGTTGCGGTCAGCGACCGCGACGAGACGATCAGCGTGTTCGTCGGCGCGCAGACCGCCGATCTGGATGCAGTGACCGAAGGGGCGATCGCCGTGCTGGAGTCGCTGGACGATGCTGAAATCATCGCATCGCAGGAATACGATGGGCTGGGCTACCCGGCGGTCATCCTCGACTACAGCTACACCCGCGATGGCGAGGCGCGCATCGGCTATTACCTGATCATCGCCGTTGAGGACACCGGGTTCACCTACACCATCGACGTGGACGGCGCTGCCGACCGCGCCGAAGATACCCTGGCGATCTTCAACCTCATCCTGGAGACGCTGGGCTTCTTCGAGCCGATCGTCCTGTCGTGATCGCTTTTGACGATGCCGGGCTGATCGGCGTCGAACTGATGTACACCCCGCGCCCGGTCGAACGCCGGGCGCGGGCGGCGTTCGATGCACCGCTGCTGGGGCGATTGAACGCCCTGGCTGCGGCGGGCGATGCCGCGCTGCTGTGCGTCTGCGCCAGCGAAGCGGTCATCGAGTCGCTGCAACCGCTGCTGGCACGAGTCCCGTTGGCGGTCAGGATGGCGATCGCCAATCCCGATCGCCTGCCCGATCCACCCGATCCCGATACGCCGTTCGCGTGTGGATGGGATGAACCTGAACGATGGGTGGCGATCGCCACCACCGATCGCTGGGCGCGCCTGACGTATGCACTTGAGGTCGGTGCAGCGCGGGCGCGCGCCGGGCAGGACGGCGCGCTGCTCTTCGCGGCGCATGATGCGGTGTGGGGCGAAGCGCTCATCCCGCTGCTGCGGCGTACCAGCATCGCCAGTCAGCAGAACGGGCTGCCCGCCGCCGTCAGCCCCTATACCCCGTATCAGCACAGTCCGCTGCCCGGCGTTGATGCGCCAGAATGGGCGATCACAGCGATCAATGCCGCTTTGGGGCGTGATGAGACGATGCGCGCGCAGATGGAAGCGGGCGCGTATCAGGGTTTCTGGGGCAAGACCGGGCTGCTGCCGTTCGCGCTGTGCCCAGCGGTGTTGTCTGGCGCGGACAGGCGCGTCTGGGAAGATGATCTGGAGATCGATCGCGCTGTCCGCGCTGCCGGGTTCGCCACCCGTGCGATCTGGATCGACGATCCGTCGGTCTACCGCCAGGCGCTGCCTGTGTGGGATGAAGCGGGCGTGCGCGCAGTCATCGACCGCACGCTGCACTATTCACTGCACATCCCAGGTCAGCCGGTCGGTCGGCACAGCCTGCTGCTGCGCCCGCTCTCGCCAGAGGCTGAGGCGCGGCGGGCGCATGACGCGGCATACGATGCCGCTCTGACCCTGAGCGAACGTCTCACCCACGAATGTCTGGCGGATGCAGAGGCGCGCATCGCCCGCACGGGCGCGTCGTGGATCGACTGGGGCGCGTATCGCCATGTGGTGCGAGTGGGCGATCCGTTCGTCACGGTCTGGTACAAGGATAGGCGGGCGTGATAAAATCCCCGATATTGACCATTCGGGGTATTGTGAGTTGAAAGAAGGATGTAGGCATGATTGCAGCCGGCGATCTGAAAAAAGGCACGGTGATCAACCTGAACAACACGCTCTATCGTGTGTCCAGCACCGAGTATAACAATCCTGGGCGCGGCGCGGCGTCGATGCGCGCGCAGCTCGTCGATATTCGGACCGGGGCGACCAAATATCAGGTGTTCGCGGCGGATGAGAGCCTGAACAACCTGTATGTCGAGGCGGAAAAGGTGCAGTATCTCTACAGCGATGGTGAATTCCTGCACTTCATGAACATGCAGACGTATGACCAGTACGAAGTGCCCGTCAGCCTGTTCGGGGATGACGCCCTCTACCTTCAGGAAGAGATGGAGCTGGAGCTGAAGCTGAACGAGGGCTACGCGATCGACTACGAGCTGCCCGTCACCCTGACCTTCACCGTCGCTGAAGCCGAGATCGCCGTCGCGGGCAACACAGCGGGCGCGGTGACCAAGCGCGTCAAGACGAACACCGGCTTGTCGGTACAGGTTCCCGCCTTCATCAAGGAAGGTGACCAGATCAAGGTGGACTCGCGCGACGGGTCGTACATCGGGCGCGGCTGAACCTCACCGCATGACCGGGGCATGGCACACAGCGTCATGCCCCTTTTTTTATCACCCCAGAAGATCGACGAATGCACACCATCATCGGGCGCGGATTTTCCTGGATCAGCACACAGCGCGGCATGATCGCGGCGGCGCTGCTGCTGGCGCTGGGCGCGCTGCTGGTGCGCGGCATCTCCATTTACGCTTTCCCCTACCCCACCGGACCGGATTACGGGCTGCATCTGCTCTTCGCCCGCCAGACGGTCGAGACCGGCTACATCCCTGAATTTGCCGAAAACTACCAGATCGGGCGCGCCACGTGGCCCCTGCTGCCCGGCGGACCGCTCGTCTTCGGCGCAGCGTCCGCGATCAGCGGAGCGGAGGTGTTCAGCCTGGCGCATCTCATCCTGTTCGCCGCCCTCATCGAGGTGATCGGAACGGTAGCGCTGGCATATCAGCTTTTCCGACGCCCCGCGCCCGCGCTCATCGCCGGGGCGATCAGCGCAGCCCTGCCCCTGTTCGTCGATATGATGACCTGGGCGGGCTACCCCAACCTGCTCGCCCTCTCGCTCTATCCAACCTGTTTTGCGGCATGGCTGGCATACTGGCAGACGCCCGATCGCCGCTGGCTGCTGGTCACGGCACTGCTGCTGTGCGGCACAGCCTACCTGCACCATCTGTCCACGCTGTGGCTGGTTCTGACGCTGGGGCTGTTCAGCTTCATCCACCTGATCATCCAGCCGGTCGCCAGTCTGCGCCGCCTGCTGCCGATCGCGCTGACGTGTGCCGTGCTGGGCGCGCCGATCGCCCTCGAAGCCATCGCGCTGACGATCGGGCAGGATGCGGGCGGTGTGCTGACCGACGCCGACCGCTTCGAGGCGACGCGCGTCACCTGGGAGACCTGGGCGCGCGTCATCACACCGATGGGCGTGCCGCTGCTGGTGGCAGGCGTACCCGCCCTGCTGCTGCACCGGGCTGTGCCGCGCCAGGCGAAAATCCTGATCGGTGGGCTGGCGGTCATCAGCCTGGTGTTCATGTTCGGCTGGCTGTTCGGGCTGCGCTTCTACTACACCCGCGCGCTCTACTTCCTCGCCCTGCCGATCGCGCTCAGCGGCGCGGCGCTGCTGACGAGCTGGCGACAGCGCTGGCTGCGCGTCGGGGTCGCAAGCCTGCTGATCGGCGCGCTGGCGGTGAGCGCGATCGCACGGGCGAACAGTGCATCGGCGTGGTTCGAGATCGTCACGCCGGACGTGATCGATGCGGTCGCCTGGCTGGAAGAATACAGCACGCCTGGCGAGATGGTCGTGACCGGGACATTTTTCGGCTTTCAGATTCCGCGCCTGCTCGACCGCCCGCTGCTGGCAGCGCTCACCCCTGACCTGATCAGCAATGCCGAAATTTTGCCTCTGGCGGCGGATGCGACCGCGATCATGATGGGGCTGGACGGGATGGACGAGGCGCTGGCAGCGCATGGGGTGCGTTACGTGCTGGTGCGGACACGCAGCCCCGACATCCCCAATCCCGAACGATCCCGCGCGGTGATGAACGCCCATCCGCGAATGCGTCTGATCTTCCGCAATGCGGATATGCTTATCTACGAGGTGCGCTGATGCGGGCGCGCACATTGCCGATCATCCTCATCGTGAGCGCGCTGATCGTGTTCGGCTGTGCCGGGGTGATCGCCGCAGAAGCGGGCATCCTCGACTATACGCACCCCGTCTATGCCGCAGCCGAAAACAGCCTGATCGCTGCCGCCCTCGGTGCGCTGGTCATGGTTTGGGCTGCACGACGGGAGTCAGTCAGCCCATCCGCCGAGGAAGCGTCACCGGCATGGAGTCAGGCGGGCTGGCGGACGATCGCTGTTTTCGTCATCCTGTGGGGGCTGACGCTCGTGCTGCGCGCGATCGCCCCGGCGAATGCGCTGCTGGTGCTGATCTTCATGCCGATCGCGCTGCTGGTGCTGCCGGGGACGGCGGTGATGCTGGCGCTGTTTGCAGCCCCGCCCCCGTTGATGCTGCTGGCGCTTGCACCGCCGCTCTCGGTGGCGATCATCATGATCGCCACCGCATGGGCGATCCGCCTGGGGGTCGCCCTGACGCCGCTCTTTTTCATCGGCGCAGGCGCAGTGACCACTTTCGCGTGCCTGCTGCTCATCGCCCGCCGCATCAGGGTAACACGATGAGTCGCCGCCGCCTCATCCTGCTCGCCTGCCTGCTGATCGTGACCGCGCTGCTGCTCCCCTCACGGGATGGGCTGCGCTCATCGTCAGAGACGATCCGCATCGTCCCTGTGCCGCAGGGCAGCCCGCCCGCTGACCAGACGTTCGCGCTCACGCGATTCGCCTATCGCCGCACCGCCAACACACTGGGCGATGTGACGATCAGCGTGCGAAATGTAACCGGGCTGACCCAGCGTGGGCTGGTGTGGATCATCCTCGCCCCGCCCGACTCGGAAGCGCCCTGGCGCGATGCCGTGTGGACAGCGCCACAGCGCCCGATCGAAGTCGCGCCAGGTGGCACAGTGGAGATCGTCTTCGCACCCCCCGCACAGATCGCTCAGGGGACGTATCGGCTGTCGGCATGGGTACACGGTGTGGCGGGCGATCGCACCTTCCACTCGGACGGCGCGGGCGCGCCCCAGACGCAGTACATCGGCGAACGCTATCCGTTCGCCATCACAGGCATCAGCGAGGCGGAACAGATCGACGGCAGCCGCCTGATCGAGGTCACACTGAGCGCAGAAAATCATTCCGGCGAGACAGGTATTCTCAACTTCACCTGGACGCTGATCGCCATCAGCGCGGCGGGTGAGGATCAGCGCGGCGGGCTGCCCGCGTTCGTGCATCCCGGTCTCGACATCAGCGTACCGGATGGGGAAGCGGCGGCGACCACGCTCCGCGCTCCCGTGCGCCTGTCGCCTGGGCGCTACCGCGTCATCGGCTGGCTGAGTCGATCCGGGGAGACGATCGGGCGGGTTGCCGCCGAAAGCATAATCCAGATACAATGATTGGCGTATCAACGCAGGAATGAACGAAGGGATCATCATGTCCTCAGCCAATGTTGACGGGATGCTGCGCGAAGGGGTCAATGCGTTCAAAGCCGGGCGGCGCGATGAAGCGCGTGCCCTGCTGCTGCGCGCCGTCGAACTTGACCAGTACAACGAAGAAGCATGGCTGTGGCTGAGCGGCGTGCTGGAGTCGCTGGATGATCAGCGAACCTGCCTGGAAAACGTGCTGGCGATCAACCCGAATAACGAGCGCGCACGCCAGGGGCTGGATTACATCAACAAACAGTTGGGCGTCGCTCCCCCGGCTCAGGAAGCGAGCGCTTTCCCCACCAGCGTCGAATGGGGCGCACCGGCAGACCCGGCAGCACCGCCTCCCCCGTCGGTCGAGCCATCGCGCGATGTGCTGGATCAGTGGGTGTCGAACCTGAACATCGGCGCACAGGCTCCGAAGGCGGCTATCCCGGCAGTGCCCCCGCCTCCCCCCACCCCATCCCCCGCCTCGCCCTTCGCCAATATCGATCTGGACGATGCCGACGACATCTTCACATCCGGTCCCTTCCGCGCAGACCCCGCCGATGCCGACTCATCGGGCACAGCGGCGCGCGGCGGGCGATCAGGCGCGGGCGAAGGCAGCTTCGCCGTCCCCCCTGTCGAACGGACACCGCGCCGCGAACGCCGTGCCCGCGAAGCCGCGCCGCCCAAACCCGCTGCGCCGTCTCAGCCCGCTACACCTCAGTTTGAGGTGATGTTCCCAGGCATCCCGGCAGATTTGCCCGCGACCCGGCTGCCCGGCACAGTCGAAGGCACGCCGATCCTGCTGACCGGGCTGGTCGTGCTGCTGGTGCTGGCGAACATCGGGCTGGCGGTCGTATTCATGATCGGCTTTTTCGGCTGAAGGCGACGCTGGACAGGCGGGAGATAGACAGGTACAATTTCCCAACTTTGTCCACACCTGACTGAGCATTTGATGAAGGAGCAGGCGCGCCGGGCGCGCCCGATAAAAGAGCAGCTATGGCAAATCACCGTTCCGCTTTGAAACGCATCCGTCAGACCAAACGGCTGACCGAACGCAACCGGATGATCCGCAGCCGCGCCCGTACCTTCGTGAAGAAGGCGCGCACTGCCCAGACGACCGCCAATGCCACCGTCGAGAGTGCGCTGGAGGCGACCCGCGAGGCGATCCGCGAACTCGACCGCGCCGCCAGCAAGGGCGTGATCCACAAGCGCAATGCCGCGCGCCGCAAAAGCCGCCTGATGAAGCAGCTCAACGCGCTGGCGAAGTAAATCCCTCATAACTCCACGAAAAAAAGCCGAATCGATCACCTTCGATCCGGCTTTTTTCTTTTCTGCTTCAGTGATGTTTCAGTCCGCCGCACCTTCCGTGATCGCAGGCAGGTCGAACCGATAGCCCACCCCACGCACGGTGATCAGGTAGCGCGGGGCACTGGGGTCGCGCTCGATGGCGCGGCGAATCCAGCGCACATGCACATCCAGTGTGCGGGTATCGCCCATATAGTCCGTATGCCATACCGACTCCATCAGCATACGGCGTTCCAGTGTCTCGCCGGGATTACGCAGGAAAACTTCCAGCAGGCGCGCCAGTTTGGGCGTCAGGGGCAGTTCTGATCCATTGACGATCAGCACGCGCCTGGCGACATCAACGGCGAAATGTCCGTATCTGAGCAGATGTTCATCGCCCCCCTGTTCCGCCAGCAGGCGCAGCACCACATTGTGCAGCTTGCGCGTGCTGACCGGCTCAGCCAGTACGACATCCGCCGGGGAAAGCGCTCCTGATTTTCCCGATTGTGCCGGGGCAAGATGCACCAGCGGCACAGCGCCAAAGTGGTTTTTAACTGCCCGTGCGATGCGCTCTCCCGGTGTACGCAGTGAAATTGTATCGAGTACAATCAGAGCATAGGCAGAAGGAGAAAGCGCGCACGCCTGTTTGCCACTGGTAACCACTGTCAGATCGTGTCGTTTGGCAAGTTCGCCGCGAAAATCTCCGCTGCGCTCGATGAGCAAAACCGATGTCATATCCCTCCGTGCGGGATAACCGCCAGAGTAGCAATTGCGGCTGTCTGGATTGACGCTAGACTTATATCAGACCTGAGCGGCATCGTCAGGCGTGATCGGGGGACGATCCCCCCCCGCAAAAAGACCTGAGCAAAATGATTTTTCTGTCCTGATAACGGGATTATAGCAGACATTGCAGGGATTTCAGGGTGATCACAATTTCCAGGATCGATCCCGATTGGGATGATTTGAACAAACTGGCGGAGGAGACGATCGCGCGTGGGCTGGCGATCCAGCGCATCCCCGCTCCCACCTTTCATGAGGGTGAACGCGCGGAGTCTGTTACGGTCAGTTTTGCCCGGTGCGGTCTCAGCCAGATCGATTCGGATGATCTGCATAATGTCTACGGGCTGCTGCCAGGGGCATCTTCAGAGCGGGCGATCCTCGTGACTGCCCATACGGATACCGTCTTCGAGGCGCACACGCCGCTCACGCCGCGCATGATGGACAACGGCACGATCATCGCCCCAGGGCTGGGCGACAACAGCCTCGCCGTCGCAGCGCTGATCAGCATGGCGGATATGCTGACGAAGCAGCAGATCACCCCGCCGTGTGACATCTGGTTCGTCGCCACCACGCGCGAGGAAGGCATGGGCGACCTGGGCGGGATGCGCGCGGCTTTCGCCCGCCTGCGCGATCGCATCGGCGCAGTGATCAACATCGAAGGGTTGGCGCTCGGTCATGTCTACAATGCGGGCATCGCCGTGCGCCGCCTGCGGATCACCACGCAGACTGACGGTGGACACAGTTGGCTGCATTTCGGGCAGCCGAGCGCCATCCACATCCTGATGCAGCTCGGCGCGCGTATCACGCGGCTGCGCCCATCGGCACGCCCGCGCACGACCTACAACATCGGCATGATCGAGGGTGGGCGCTCGGTCAATTCGATCGCTTCGTATGCCGAGATGCTGCTCGACCTGCGCTCGGAAGAGAGCGGCGCGCTGCTGGCACTGGAGCGCGAAGTGCGCCAGATCATGAGTGAGGAACGCAGCGGCGGGGTGGAGATCGGCATCGAGGTGATCGGCGATCGCCCCGCCGGGCGCATCAGCCCCGATCATCCACTGGTGCGCGCCGCTGTCAGCTCGCTCACCGCGCTGGGCATTCAGCCGACGCTGGAGTCGGGCAGCACAGACGGCAATATCCCGCTCGCTACGGGCTGCCCTACCGTGACCATCGGCATCACGCGCGGCGGCAACGCGCACCGCACCGATGAATATATCGAGACCGCCCCCGTCGCAACCGGGCTGCGTCATCTGATCGCGCTCACCCTGCACGCCAGCGCGCTGCTGGCAGCCGGAGAATTGAAAAAGGATGTGACATGAGCAGCATTGACCTGTTGATCGTGGTGCGGCGTGAACATGCCCAGCGCTATTTTCAGAATCTCTCCGGCATCAAAGAATTTCGCGTCCGCCTGGTGACCGACCCGGCAGAAGCGCGCACCATCGTCACCGAACGGCATGTCGATGTCATCGTGCTGGACAACACACTGGACGGCGCGTTCGACCTGATCCAGTATTTCCGCAAAACCAAACCCAGCCTGCTGATCGTCTCGGTCGATGAGGAAGCCGATTTCGCCATCCCAGGCTTTGCCGATGACATCACCACCACGCCTTTTCGTGAAAACGACCTGTCGCGCCGCATCCAGCGGCTGATGTCCGATCGGCGGCTGGAGACGGTGCGTTCGGATTCGATGCCGCCCGTCCGCGAAGTGGCGCAGAAACTGCGCCGCGCCATCGGCGAGATCGGCAAGCTGGAGACGATCCTCACCACCTGCCGGGAACTGAATTTCGATTATGCTGCCATTTACAAGCTGGAGTCGGTCGAGCCGCTGCGCGTGGTGCTGCGCGCACAGGATGGACTGAAGCCGCTGCATCCCGCCGCTCCCAAAGAGGCTTCGCCCGGCGACATCCTGGCGCATGTCGCCACAACCGGGCAAAGCCGCATCGCCGCTCAGGGCGATACTATCTCTCACCCGTTCGTCAATCGCGGACGACTGGGCGCGGCGGTATGCGTCTCGATCGGCTCGACCAACCGCTACGGAGTGCTGCTGGCAGCGCGCGAACGCCCAGGCAGCATCAATGCCCAGGACATGATGATGCTGGAGCTGCTGGGCGCACAGCTATCGGCAGTGATCACCCGCGCCTGATGGCGCATCAGTCATCGAGGCGAGCCAGCACCTCACCAAAGCGGTCGATCTCGGCGTGCGTGTTGTAATGCGCCAGCCCAACACGCACCATGCCATCCGGCTTGTTGAGCCGTGACATGACCTCAACCGCATAGTAGTTGCCATCCCACACTGAAATAGCGTGGCGGGCGAGATGCTCTGCCACCTCGGTCGGCGTGCGGCTGGCATGGCTGAACACCACCGTCGGCACGCGCTCGTGCAGGCGATCGCGGTCGCGGATACCGGCGATCTGCACATTCGGGTTCGCCTCCAGCACATCCAGCAGATGCGCCGTCAGCCCGCGTTCGTATTCGACAAACCCTGCCACGCCGCCGATCGAGTCCAGATAATCGATTGTCGCGCCGATCCCGGCGATCAGCTCAAAGGCGGGTGTCCCTGTCTCCCAGCGATAGGGCGGCTTGTCCTTTGCCGGGCGCACTTTATAGGCGGGCAGGTCAGCGAGCAGATCGTAGCGTCCCCACATCACCCCAGCGTGGGGACCGAAAAACTTGTAGGACGAACAGAGCAGAAAATCGCAGCCGATCGCCTGCACATCGATCGGCACGTGCGGCGCACTCTGCACCGCATCGACGACATGCAGCGCTCCCGCCGCATGAACCATATCAGCGATGCGGCGGACGGGATTGATCGTGCCAACAGCGTTGGAGGCGTGTACAGTCGCCACGATGCGCGTGCGCTCGCTCAGCGCCGCTTCGAGCGTATCCAGATCGAGGGTACAGTCCGCTTCGCGCATGTCCACCCAGCGCACGACAGCCCCGCGATCGGCGGCAGCGCGCAGCCAGGGCGAGACGTTGGCATCATGATCCATGCGCGTGAGGACGATCTCATCGCCAGGCGCGATGCGCGTCGCCAGCGCCCGGCTCAACCCGAAATTGAGCGTGGTCATGTTGGGACCGATGACGATCTCATCCGGGCGGGGCGCATTCAGAAAGCGGGCAAGTTTTTCCCGCGTGGCGCGCACCATTGCGTCGCTGTCCCGGCTGGCGGTGAACGCCCCGCCGCTGTTGGCGTTCATCTCGACGAAATAGGCGCTGATCGCCTCGATGACCTGTGTGGGGACCTGCGTGCCCGCCGGGTTATCGAAGAAGATGAGCGGCGTGCCATCGGGGGCATGACGGTGCAGCGCGGGAAACCGGGCACGGGCGGCATCAACATCGAACGACATGGTAAGCTATCCTTTGGGGACGAAATCATTGGTAAAGGCGGCTTCCACGTCGATCTGCCGACTGAGCAGCCGCATCCCCAACAGTGTATCCTGAGTCTGCCGCCAGGAGTCGGCGTCGCTCAAGCCAGGCGACGGCGCTTCCCACAGCGCGATGGTATTGAGCAGCACACGCATCTGCGTCCAGTTACCATCCGGCAGGGCGGCGACCAACCCGTCGAAGAAGCTATCGCGCGCTTCAGCAGCGTCGAATGTGCCGAGGAAATTGTCCGGATCGCTCAGGCGCGCGGCTTCAGCTTCCAGCACAGCGATCAGATCGGGATCGCGCGCCAGCGACTCGACGTACGGCAGGGTGAGCAGATAGGCTTCTGCCGGGTTGTTCATGACATCGACCAACCCCTGATGATAGGCGGTCACAAAACCGCTCACCATCTCCGGGTTTTCGGCGATCAGGCGCTCGCTGGTGATGATGCCGTTGGAGACCATATCGACGTAATCTGATACGCTGAATACGCGCGTTCCGGTCACGCTGCCGCATTCGCCACGACGCGCAAGGGTGTCGATCTGAAGCGGCTCATTGTTGATGTACACCACCGACGCCTCGATCGCCCCGGTGCAGAACACCTGCGGCGCGTTGAAACCGATCGGGTCGAGGCGGACATCCTGCTCCGTCAGTCCATTGGCAGCCAGCAGCGCGACCGCGCCAGTGTAGGATGCGCCGAACAGCCCCGGAATACCGATGCGCCGTCCACGCAGGTCAGCGACTGTTTCGATCGGGCTGTCCTCCGCCACCACGATGCCGACGGGGTACTTCTGGAACCATTCGTAAATCGACACCACCGGGCGACCGTTCGCCCGTGCCGCGATCACCTGCTCCCCGCTGATCATGGCGAAGGGGCGCTCACCCGCTGCCACGAGATTGACCCCGATCGGCTCATCGCCATGCTCGATGGTGACATCCAGCCCCGCCTGAGCGAAATAGCCTTTCTCGATCGCCACGTAGATCGGGGAAAACTGGATATTGGGGATGAAGGTGATGAAGAAGGCGACCGGGGTGAAGGCGCGCTGTGCCCCGACGCTGAGCGCCGCTGCCAGCATAAGACCGACCACGACCACCGCGAAACGATACCGCTGCATGTGAAAACCATCCTTTACGTACAAATCTCTGAAAAGACATGGAAAAAGAGGGGGATTTCCCCTCTTTTTTCATCACTTCAGGCGCGCTCGCGCCAGCGCAGCGCGCGGCGCTCCAGCCAGGCAGCTCCCCCATAGAGCAGGCGAGCCAGCACTGCCAGGGTCAGCACCGCCACCACCATCAGCGGGGTGTCGTAATCGAAATTGGCGCGGTTGATCAGATAGCCCAGCCCGGCATTGGCGCTGATGAATTCGCCCACCACCGCGCCGATCACCGCCAGCGTTGCGCTCACCTTGAGCGCGCCCAGCATGACAGGCAGCGCGGAAGGCACTTCCAGCCGCCAGAACATATCCCAGCCGGAAGCATTGAACAGCCGCATCAGTTCGCGCTGCTCTGGCGAAACCATCCGCACGCCCACGATGGTGTTGAGCAGCAGCGGGAAGAAGACGATCAGCGCGCTGGTGATGATCTTGCTGGTCGAGCCGCTGCCGAACCAGATGATCAGCAGCGGGGCATAAGCGACGATAGGGGTCGATTGCAGGGTTGTGATGATCGGCGTGAGGATATGTTCCAGCCAGCGTTTTTTCGCCATCGCATAGCCCAGCGCCACGCCGATCGTCGCGCCCAGCGCGAAGCCGACGAGCATCTGCCCCAGCGTGGTCCGCGTATGCAGCCACAGACGCCCGTCGCTCAGCACGTCGATGAACCGCTGCCCCACCGACGCAGGCGACGGGATGATGAATTCCGGGTACAGGCGCAGTGAGACGACGCCCTGCCACATCGCCAGCACGATCATTACCCCAAACACGGGCACGAACGGTCTCAGCCATGCGCGCCAGTTGGGTGCAGACCGCTTTATGCTTCGGCTGGCATCTGTCGTCCATTTGAATGAGATATGACGCTGCATAAAAAACCCGCCCTTCTCTGTCAATGTCACTTCGGGGCGGGATGGGTATGGCATAGCCAACAATGCGAAAGCATGTTACACGCTTCGCATTTCACAGGCTGAATATACACAAAGACGACTCGCATCGTCTCGTGCGCGCCTGGTCACCTTCTCCCATCCAGACTCTACTGTCGGCTCTGGCTTCGCACCAGATCCACCGGCAGCACGCGGCTTGCAGGCTGCGTGCTGGCTTACCGAAGGACACAGACATCGGCAAAACGGGTCGCGGGCTATGCTGATCATGGTCAGCATTACCGCCGGTCGGGAATTCCACCCTGCCCCGAAGGTTGGTATTCAGTTGTACGTGAAGTATATCACGAATCGCACACTGTCAAAAAGGAATATCTGGTGAGTCTGGTTCGGGGAGTTCCGTCAGGGGTTCTGCCAGCGGCAGCGTGAAGCAGAAACATCCGCCTGCCCCATCCGATCGATCGGGATTGGACTCAACCCAGATGCGCCCGCCATGCGCCTCGACCACATGCCGGCAGATCGCCAGACCCAGCCCCGTCCCTTCTTTGCCGGAACGCGCCGGATCGACCTGGTAGAAACGCTCGAAGATGCGTTCCCGGTGCGGCTCAGGCACGCCAGGACCGTTGTCCAGCACGCTGACGACCACTTCATCGCCCTGTTCACGGGCGCGCACACGGATGAACTCGCCAGGCGGTGACCACTTGATGGCGTTGTGCATCAGGTTGATCAGCACCCGCTGGATGTGATCGGCATCGACCAGCACCTGCATGAACGGCGGCGTCTCGTTGACGATGACGATCTGTTTGGCGGCGCTCTGGTCTTCCAGACGTTCGATCCCGGCTTCGACCAACTGCGACAGGGGCTGCTCGAACAGGCGCAGGATCGCCTGCCCGGACTCGATCATCGACAGGTCAAGTAATTCCTGCACCAGCCAGATGAGCGACTCTGTTTCGCGCCCAATCGCCCTGAGCGCGGAAGTACTTTGCTTGCGTTTGGGACGATCCTGATCGTGAAACAGGCTTTCGATGATCAGGCGGATGTTGGCGATCGGGGTACGCAGTTCGTGGGAGATATTCGCCACCATGTCACGCCGCGCGCGGTTGAGGCGCACCAGCTCGCTGACATCCTGAAGCGCCAGCCCGATGAACAGGTTGCCCTCCCGCCGGATGACCCGTGAGCGCACCCGGTAGAAACGCTTGCCGATCGTCACCTGTTCCTCGAATGTCTCTTCCTCGTTCGCCAGCGCATCCATGACCATCATGTCCAGTTCGGGCACGCCGGTCACATCGCGCAAAGGCTGCCCGATCGGACGCTTCTTTTCAAACAGGGTTTCGGCGCTGTCGTTGATGGCGATGACGCGGTATTCGCCATCCACAACCAGCAGCGCATCATAAGCGGCATTCGCCAGCGTCAGCGCCAGTGCCAGTTTGTAATCTCCATCCTGGGCAGGTGCATCAGCCGGCGCAGCTTCAGGCGCTGGAGATACCGGTTCAGGCTCGCTGCGCTGCGCTTCCTGAATCTCCAGCAGCAGCCGCTCGCGGTAAGCGTTTTCCGCCTGAATACGCGCCAGAACCAGTTCATGGTCGCGCAGAGTCTGCTGAAGCGTGGTCAGGTAGCGCTGCGCTTCTTCGACGGAGCTGTGAAACTCATTCACAGCCTAGCCCTCAAACCGATAGCCGACACCGCGCACGGTCACGATCCGCTTCGGATTGGACGGGTCGTCTTCGATCTTTTCGCGCAGCCAGCGAATATGGACATCGACCGTGCGCTTGTCCACAAAGTAATCGTACCCCCACACTTTGGTCAGGATGAGATCGCGTGAAAGGACGACATTGCGGTTTCGCATCAGTTCTGCCAGCAGGTCAAACTCTTTATTGCTCAGCTTGGTATCTGTGCCGTCTTTGAACAGACGACGCCCGGTCAGGCTGAGGCGCAGATTGTTCGAGACCAGCTCATCCTGAAGTGCCGGACGCCCCGGTGCGCGACGCATCACTGCCCGCACGCGCGCCAGAAATTCGCCCAGCGCCAGCGGCTTGACGACGTAATCGTCCGCACCACTTTCCAGCCCGACGATCTTGTCCACTTCCGTGCCGCGCGCCGTCAGCATGATGATCGGGATGTGCGAGGTAGAGGCATCGCGCCGGATGATGCGGCACAGGCTCAAGCCGTCCAGCTTGGGCAGCATGATGTCCAGCACGATCAGGTCGGGATGTTCGCCGCGCAGTTTTTCCAGCCCCTCTTCGCCATCGCTCGCTGTGACCACGTGATACCCCTCGCTGCGAAGCTTCTCAGCGAGGTTTCTGAGGATCATCTCCTCATCTTCGACAATCAGGACTTTCGCCATATCTCTTTCGCCACCATATGCCTGGTTCATGGTTTCTCACTCACATGGCTCAAAATATCAAGCAATTCGTAAGCGACAGTTAAGCCTGTGCGCTGTTTCGGTTAATGGCGAAAGTGATTTGCGCCCAATAAATGTTATCACACCCCGTCAGAGATTGCGCGCACATCGGCGATCGTCGTGGCGGCACGCACTGCCCGCCGGATCGCCTCAGACACCATCTCTGCGCCATATGCCCCGACCATGAGCAGATCGGCATCCACCTGCCCGGTGGCGAGCGCGAAGAAGGTATCGCCGTCAAACGGCGTGTGTGCCGGGCGGACGGAGCGCGCCAGCCCATCGTGCGCCATCTCCGCGACTTTGGTCGCCTGAGTTTTGGTCAGGCGGGCATTGGTCGCCACCACGCCGATTACAGTATTCTCGCCGGATTGCACAGGCGGCGCGGCATACTGGCGCACGACCTCTCGAAAAGCAGGCAGGACAGGCTGAAAGCCGCCCGACTCTGCCCGCAGCCCGGCGAGGATGTCACCACGTTCATCCAGCACCTCACCGACCGCATTGACGACCACCAGCGCGGCGACGATCAGCCCGCCATCGAGCATCACAGCGGCGCTGCCCACGCCGCCTTTACTGGCATACGCATTCCCCAGAAGTGCAGCGACCCGGCAGCCTGTCCCTGCGCCGACGCTGCCCTGCTCGACAGGGGCATCGCTGGCAGCAGCGGCAGCGGCATAGCCCATCGCATGATCGGGGCGGCGTGCGCCATCCCCCACCGCCAGATCGAACACGATCGCAGCGGGCACAATCGGCACAAGATGCCCTGTACGTGTGCGATAGCCCATCCCCTGATCTTCGAGATAGCTCACCACACCGCTGGCAGATGCCAGTCCATAGGCGCTGCCGCCCGCCAGGACGATCGCGTTGACATGCTGCACATTGCGCGTCGGATGGAGCAGGTCGGTTTCGCGCGTCCCAGGTGCGCCGCCGCGCACATCGACCCCGGCAGTGGTCTCCGGCGGACAGAGAATGACCGTGCAGCCTGTGGCAGCCGCACGGTCACTCACCTGCCCAACGCGCAGTCCTGGTACAGCCGTCAGGGTGTCGTTACTGGTCTGCATCGGCGGAGTCGTCAAAAATGATCTGGTCAACATCTTCGGTCAGCAGGGGCGACTCATCCTCTTCAAGGAGCTGCTGAGCGCGATCGTAATCTTCAGCACGCACCAGCACCCGCACTTCACCCAGCGTACCGATCGTGATCCCCAGCGCCGTGCCCGCAGGCTCATGCACGATGACCGACTGGATGTCGCTGTTTTCCAGCCGCCCGGAGACGATATGCGCGTCCGGGAGGTTGTCCGTCACATACACGACCATCAGTTCAGGCTCATTTGACATGGCACACCTGCTTTCTTTAAAACGGTTAAAACATCTATGCGTATCATAGCACAGCCAGGCAGCGGGTGTCGCCGTCCATGCGAACTAGGGTTTGCCAGGTGTACCGGACGACCAGGGCTGAAATTGCTTCAGGAACTGACCTGAACAGGGGAATCGAAAAACCGACGGCAGCGCGGGGTGAAGTGGCAGAAGCGATGTATTT
>CAZTLS010000051.1:0-27333 GCA_964614405.1 uncultured Pleurocapsa sp. | reverse complement strand
GATGCGTCATGCCCGTGTCATTGCCGATGTACCCCTGCGAGTCGGCAGCCAGCGCCGCCACCGCCCGGAACGCCATACCGATCAGCGCCGCCGACGGCGCGCGCAGCCTGGCGCGCACCGCCTCCACCAGCGGACGATCGCTTTCCGCGCCGATGACCACCACTGCACAGCCGATCGCAGCCGCCGCTGCATCCGCCAGCGCCGCCAGCGCCTCCGGGGGATAGCGTTTGGCGTCCAGCGTCATGCCTGGGTTGCGTCCGCCGCCCGGATGCACCACCAGATAGCGGTCGCCTGCCCCGGCGGTGGCGCGCGCCATCCGCACCATCGCCCGCGCCGTGTCATCGACCGGGACGAACGCGCGCACCGCACCTGGGTCGATGCCCAGCGCGCGCACCGCATCGAGGTAAATCTGCGCTTCGTGGCGCGGTTCTGCCGGGTCGATGCGCGCGCGATGGGTGTAGCCGAAGCCGCGCCCGCCGCTGTCCAGCCCGGCGCGCACCGGGATGCTGCTGAGCAGCGCGGCGATGCTCATCAGCGGCGAACGCACCAGCGAGACGAGCAGGTCATAGCGCCCGGCGCGCAGCAGACGCACCAGATGCACCATGCCGCGCGGCGTGCGAAGCGGATTGGCGGCGCTTCCGGCGTCGAGCAGGGCGTCGAGATGCGGATGCGCCTCCAGCGCCGGGCGTGACCACGCCCCGACCGCCCACGCGATGTGCGCAGTGGGATACGCGCGGCGCAGCGCGCCCAGCGCCGCCGTCGCCAGGATGACATCTCCGATGCAGCAGGGCAGGACGATGACGATGCGTCCGGCGCGCGGGTGGGTCGTGGACATGCAGATCAGCTGCCTGTGTGCGATTGACGAGACAGGTTGACCTGTTCAGTATAGCATCGGCGGGCGAAAACGCCCTCTCCCCACAGCGGTATGATGCGGTGGGGAGAAGGGCAGGGGGTGAGCGCTAGAGCAGGGGCGGATTCGGGGTGATCGTGATCGTGCCGCGCGCGGTGTGGCGCACTGCGTGGATGCCGGTCGCACCGCTGGGGCGCACGCCCGCCACCGAGTCGATCTGCGCCGTGCCGTCGGCTTCAAAGCAGCGCACCTCGATGCGGTGTTCGCCTTCGGTGAACGCCCAGTCATAGCGCCAGATGCTCCACGTGCGGTCGCTGATCGGGGCGCGCAGGCGGGCATCCATCCATTCGCCGCCGCTCACGCGCACCTGCACGCGCGAGATGCCGCGCGCGCCCGCCCAGGCGATGCCGCCGATCGGGATGAGCGTGCGTCCGTCGGCGTCGGTGTAGGCGGCTTCGGTGGCAACCGTATCGATGACCGATGTCGTCCGCACGCGCGCTTCTTTGTCCCAGCCGCGCCGCACCCAGTAGCCTTCCTGATCGCCCTCGATGAATTCGATGCGGGTGATCCATTTCGGCTGCTTCATGCCGTACAGATCGGGGATGTGAATGCGCAGCGGGAAACCGTGCCGCTGGGTGAGCGGCTGATCTGCCCAGGCGTAGCACATCATCACGCGCGGGTCGCTGGCGATCAGGTCGAGCGAGATCGTCTCATCGAACTGGTCGCCGCCGTGAATCTTCAGATGCGTGGCGCGCTCCGGCACGTCCATCGTCGCCAGCAGCGTCTGCATCGGCACGCCCGTCCACTTGATCGTGCTGATCAGGTCGCCGGCGATGCGGTTGGAGATGCACGACATGGTGATGAACGCCTCGACGGGTTCAAATTCGGTGCGGAGCTGGTCGAGGGTGATCTCGGCAATCGGGGTGTTCGCCCCGCCGATCATGTTCACGAACGGCAGCACATACCCCTCTTCCGCGATGGCGATGCCGTTGGGGTTGGACACGATGTCGATGCGGTAGTGCTGACTCAGCGGGGTGACTTCGGCGCGCGTGCCCGGCACGGGCGTGACCGGATCGCCCGCGTTCGGCAGCGAGGCGTCAGCGATGGCGTCCGGGGCGGGGCTGCTGCCTGGCACGCTTTCGTCCAGCGGCGCATCCTCGATCGCCCCGCCCCGGCTGAGGACACTGCTCAAGCCCGCGCCGATCACGGTGAAGACGGCGGTCGCCGCGCCTGCCTGCACCAGAAACCGCCGCCGATCCATGATCTGGGTGTGGACTTCGCTCGCCAGCGTGGGGATGGGCGCGGTCAGGCGGGTGTATGCCCAGCCGACGGAGAAGCCCCAGCCGATGAACAGCGCCCCGACCCAGATGATCGCCCCGATCGGGTCTGCCTGCGAGTCGAGGTTGGCGCTGAAGGTGAAGAGCAGGAAGGGCAGCGCCATGATCGCGCCGAGGATCAGCCCAGGGACGCTGCTGCGTGCATCTCCTTTCAGACGGTTCATCAGGGCGAAGAACGCCCCGCCGACGAGGATGCTGATCGCCAGCACGATCAGCACGCCGATGATATTCTCGGCGGTCTTGGCGTTGTCCGACGAGTTGCCGAATTGCAGCGACGCGACGATCTCTTCGATGGTCGCCCGCCCGACGCCGATGATCGGCGAAGGCAGGTTGACCGCCATCCAGTCGAACAGGTCGAACGGCGGAAATGCCAGCCGCGCCACCTGCTGCCCCAGCCACGAGAGCGCCAGCAGGGGGATCATGAACAATCCCCCCAGCAGCAGCCCCCAGCCCAAACCCGGTCGTTTCATGATCAGTCCTTTGAATAATCGGTCGGTAGTGTGTTCATCATGCTGTTCGTCAATGTGCGATCTATCGGATGTTATACGCACCGGATGAATGATTCATTACCTTACAACAGATGAACAGTTGGTGATGCGATCGGTGGCAAATTCGCCCGCAGCGGTTAAAATACAGATTGTGTGCTGTCTGTCGTCCGTCGCAAAGTGAGCCGTCCCCGCCCATGATCCTCGTCGATGCCCATCAGGATATTGCCTACAACGCGCTCTATTTCGGGCGCGACTACCTCGAAAGTGCCCGCGCCAAACGCGCGCGTGAGGCGCGTGGGGCGCGCCCCAACGGTACGGCGACGGTCGGCTTGCCGGATGCGCTGCTGGGGCGCATCGCGGTGGTGTTTGCGACGATCTTCACCGCGCCCGCCAGCGCGCCCAACGCGCTCAACAGCGTCACCCCTCACTACCGCACGCCCAGAGAGGCGTATCAGTACGCGATGGCGCAGCTCGACTACTACAATCGCCTGGCGGATGAGACGCCCGCCGTGCGCCTCGTCCGCACTCAGAGCGACCTCAAAGCGGTGCTGGCGACGTGGCGCGATGGCGCGCCGCGCAGCGAACGGGCGCAGGGACTGGTGCTGCTGATGGAAAATGCCGATCCCATTCTGGAGCCGAAACAGTTCGAGGAGTGGTATGAGCGCGGCGTGCGTGTCGTCGGACCCGCGTGGGCTGCCACGCGCTACTGCGGTGGCACGGGGCAGCCGGGGGGGCTGACCGAGGATGGGCGGCGGCTGCTCGATGTCATGGCGGGCTTCAACGCCCTGCTCGACCTCTCGCACATGGCGGAACAGGCTTATCTGGAAGCGCTCGAACGCTATGAGGGACAGGTCATCGCCAGCCACAGCAACCCGCGCCGCTTCCGCGACAGTGACCGTCACCTGAGCGATGACATGATCCGTCTGCTGGCGGAGCGCGACGGCGTGATCGGCATCGTGCCGTACAACAATTTCCTGAGCAACACCTGGCGGCTGGGCGACCCGCGCAGCCGCATCCCGTTCGAGACGATCATCGCCGCCATCGACAGCATCTGCCAGCTGACGGGCAGCGCGGAGCACGTCGGCATCGGCAGCGACCTCGACGGTGGTTTCGGCGTGGACAGCCTGCCCGAAGGGATGGATACCGTGACCGACCTGTACCAGATCGCCGAAGGGCTGCACGCGCGCGGCTACAGCCAGTCTGACGTTGAGGCGATCATGGGCGGCAATTTCCTGCGTAAACTGAACGCGATCCTGCCCTCATGATCGGGCTGCCGCAGTTCGGGATCACGCTCGGCGCGCTGGGGACGGTGCTGATGCTGATGGGGCTGTTCCCAGGTGTGACCGGGATCAACCCAGGCGATGGGATCGGCATCGTGCAGTTCTCGGCGATCGTCAGCGGGGCGGTGCTGCTGAACATCGGCGCGATCTTCTACATCAAAAGCACACTCTATGCCGGGCGACCGGATAATCTGACGCAACAGGTGTGCATCCGCCTGTCGTATACCGGGTTGGTGCTGGCGGGCTTCACCGGGCTGGCGGATTATCTCGGCTTCGGATCGCACGGAGAGGGCGGCGCGTTCTTCTTCGGTCCGCTTCAGGCAGCGGTCGTGCTGCTCTTCCTAATGATCGCTGCCGTCGGCGTGCTGCTGTATGCCCTGAGCGGTTCGCCGCCGATCACGCCGCCGCCCCCGCCGCCCCCGCCCGAACCCGGTGTGCTGCGGACGGACGAGATGCCGCTGGTGGTCGATGATACGCCCGCCCAATGAACCGATGCGTGAAGGAGGCTGAAGGCGATAAATCCCAAAAACCCGATCGGCTTTATTTAAAATCCCCCGGCAAGATGCTCATATCTCTTTTATCATTCAGTTTTGTCAAAATGAGATAGAATCAACACGATTTGGCTTGTGATATTTCTTCATGCGTATTTCAGGAGGTATTCCGAATGCGTAAGTTGTTCGCTCTGTTACTCGTCATGGCACTGCTCGTCGTGGCAGCGGTCCCGTCGATGGCGCAGGATCGCCCGAACATCCCCGGCGTCCTGTCCAGCGGTGAAAATGGCAGCTTCACGACGCTGCTGCTCGCCGCTCAGCTGACCGGTCTCGACAGCGTGCTGGCGAGTGAAGGTCCGTTCACGGTGCTGGCTCCGACGGATGCGGCGTTCGCTGCGGCGCTGGAGGCGCTCGGTCTTTCGGCGGAACAGGCGCTCGCCCAGCCGGAACTGGTCGCCAGCATCCTGCGCTACCATGTCATCCCAGGTCGTTATTTCTTCCGTCAGCTCACTGCCGGTCCGACGCTGGAGACGGCGCTGGCGGGTGAAACCGTCACCTTCAACCTGAGCGGGGGCGCGTTCACCGTCAACGGCGTCCGCATCAGCAACCCGGACAACATCGCCTCGAATGGCATCGTGCATGTCATCGATGCGGTGCTGCTGCCCGCCTCGCTCGGCTTGGGCGCGGAAGAAGAAGCCCCGGCTGAGGAAGCGCCGGCTGCCGTCGAGACGCCCGCCCCGGTCGTGGTGACCAACCCGCTCATCCCGGAAATCCTCTCTGGCGGTTCGCTGGGCAGCTTCGGCACGCTGCTGGCGGCGGCACAGGCTGCGGGGCTGGTCGAGACGCTGAGCAGCGACGGTCCGTTCACCATCTTCGCGCCGACCGACGCCGCCTTCGCCGCTCTGCTGGACGCCAATGACCTGACGGCGGAAGCAGTGCTGGCGCAGCCGGAACTGCTGCGCGACATCCTGCTGTATCACGTCGTGCCGGGTCGCTTCTTCTTCCGCAACCTGTCGCGCGGTCCGGTGCTGGACACCGCTCTGGAAGGGGAAACCATTCAGGTGGCGCTGGCTGGGCGCAACCTGACCGTGAACGGCATCACCGTCACGGACATCGACAACCCGGCGGGCAATGGCGTCGTCTTCGTGATCGACGGCGTGCTGCTGACTGAGGCGCAGGCGGCTGCTCTCGCCCCGCAGGGCGCAACGCTGCGCGTGGCGCATCTGTCGGTTGATGCAGGCGCGGTCGATGTGTACATCAACGGTCGTCTGGCGCTCTCCAACGTGCGCTATCCCACCATCAGCGAGTTCACGAATGTCCGCCCCGGCGTGTTCGACTTCCTGGTCGTGCCTGCTGGGACCAACCCGCCTGATCGTGCGGTCAAGGCAGCTATCCGCCAGGGCGATGCAGTCACCTTCGCGGTGACGGGCACGCGCGCGCGCAACAGCATCCGCTTCAACGTGCTGCGCGAAGATTACAGCCCGCTTCAGCAGAACCGCGTGCGCGTGAGCATCTTCCACGCCATCGAGAACGCCGGTCCGGTCGATGTGCTGGTCAACGGGCAGCTTCTCGTCGGTGCACTGCGCTATCCTGGCACGGCGGCTTCGGGCGACAATGACGGCTTCGATGTGCGCGATGTCGGCGCGGGCACGTACAACATCCAGGTGCGCTCGTCGCTCAACGGCGCGGTGCTGCTCGACCTGCCGAACACCACGCTGCGCGCGGGCGAGAACGTCTTCATCGCCGCCATCGGCACGCCGGGCAATCCGTCGGTCGCTGCGGTTTCGGTGACGGTCGGCAACTAACCCGTCATTGCCGGTCAGTCACACACCCCCGGTGGATCGTCCATCGGGGGTGTTTTTATTTTCATGATCGTCAGGGCGGGTGATCCGCGTCATTCCCGGCTACAATGGGGCATCGCTGATCTCGCATTTTCCCTTCTCAAGGAGTCTGGGGCGATCATGACCATTGCATCACTTGGAGAACTGCTGATCGATTTCGTCGCGCTGGAGAGCGGCGTGACAGTGGGCGAGGCGTCCGGCTTCATCGCCGCGCCGGGCGGCGCACCCGCCAACGTCGCCGCTGCCGTCGCCAGGCTGGGCGCGCCCGCCGCCTTCCTGGGGCAGGTGGGCGATGACCCGTTCGGGCATCAGCTCGAAAAGGTGCTGCGCGATCTGGGCGTGGACACGCGCGGCGTGCGCTTTTCGACCGCCGCGCGGACGATGCTGGCGTTCGTCTCGCTGGCGGCGAATGGAGAGCGCTCGTTCGTCTTCTACCGTCACCCCAGCGCTGACATGCTGATGACGCCGGACGACGTGCATACCGGGGTGCTGGATGAGGCTCGCATCTTCCACTACGGATCGATCACCCTGATCGGCGAACCCAGCCGATCGGCGACGCTGGCGGCAGTGCGACACGCCGCTGCGCGCGGGGCGATCATCTCGTATGACCCCAATCTGCGCCTCTCGCTGTGGTCGGACGCCGACGCCGCCCGTGCCGGGCTGCTGAGCGGGCTGGAATACGCCCATTTCGTCAAGATCAGCGATGACGAAGTGCGCTTCCTGACCGGGGGAGACGATCCCGCCCCGCTGTGGCGCGACGCCACCCGTCTGGTCGCGGTGACGTATGGCGCGGGCGGGGCGATCGTGTATCCGCGCGATGGCGAAGCGGTGCACGTGCCTGGTTTCGCCGTCGAGCCGGTCGATACCACCGGGGCGGGCGATGGTTTCGTCGCCGGGATGCTGGTCGGCTTGCTCGAACACGGTGGGCTGGACGGGCTGACGCGGGAGGCAATCGCGCGGATGACGCGCTTCGCCAACGCCGTCGGCGCGATCACCACCACCCGCAAAGGGGCGATCCCGGCGCTGCCCACCCGTCCGATGGTCGAGGATTTTCTGCACGCGCACCCGTGAGCGCGCGGATCAGGTCTGCTGGCGGATGAAGGCGGCGATCGCCTCGGCGATGCGCCCCGCCCCTTCCGGGGTAGGGTGCAGCCCGTCGAACGACCAGGTATAGCCTCCGGCGGCGCGCGCGTCCGCGTAATCGTCCCAGCCGCGCTTCTCACGCTGCCCGATCGTCAGGATGAAACCGATGTCCAGATCAGGGCGGTCGGGCACGTCGATCGGCGGCAGCACGTCCATCAGGTCGAGGACGGGTGCGCTGAAGCTGTGCGCCACCCGCGCGGCGATGGCGTTGTACTGGCGCAGCGCGGCGACGGTGGTCGGATTGTACTCGTTCGGCTCCAGCCCGACCCAGGGCAGGATGTGCGCGCCGCTCAGCGCGGTGAGCAGGTCGCGGTAGCCCGCCTCGAACATCTCCGGCGAGACGAACGTCTCCGGGATATCCTGCCCCTGACGGTAATACGACCTGGTTTTCGGCTGGCTGTACGACACAGCGTCGTTGCCGCCGACCAGGATGAGCGCCGCATCAGGCTGATGCGCGATGACATCCCGCTCGACGCGGCGCAGCAGGTTGACGACGGTGTTGCCGCCCACCCCGGCGTTGATGAACTCGTGTTCGGGCAGCAGACGACGGAGCGGCTCGACGTAATTTCCGCCGTAGCCGCCCCACGTCAGGCTGTCGCCCAGCAGGACGATCCGCACGCTGCTCAGTCCCCGGCGGCGGCGGCTTCCGGCTCGCCCTGGAAGAACTCGACATCATAAGGCGGCAGTTCGCAGCGCAGCGGACGATCCTCCCGGAAGCCGAGGGCGTAATCCGCCTGCATCAGGGTGTGAATCTCGCTCGTGCCTTCGTAGATGACCGCGCCCTTGCTGTTGCGCAGATACCGCTCGACCGGGTATTCGTCGCTGAAGCCGTATGAGCCGTGAATCTGCACCGCCTCCAGCGCTGCCTGCACGCTCATGTCGGTGGCGTACCACTTCGCCATGCTCACCTCGCGCGTGTTGCGGATGCCCTTGTTCTTCATCCAGCCGACGCGCTGCACCAGCAGGCTGCCCGCATCGTACCACTGCTGCATCAGGGCGATCTTCTGCTTGATGAGCTGGTGTTCGGCGATCGGCTTGCCGCCCGTCTTACGCTCCAGCGCGTATTTGATGCTGTCCTCCAGGCAGGCGCGGATCAGACCGACCGCGCCCGCCGCGACGGTGTAGCGCCCGTTGTCCAGTGACGCCATAGCGATCTTGAAGCCTTCGCCTTCTTCACCCAGCCGATTGGCGAGCGGCACTTCGACATCCTGCATCGACACCCAGCCCGTCGATCCGGCGCGCACGCCCAGCTTGCCGTGAATATCGCCCGTCGTCACGCCGGGCATGTCGCGCTCGACGATGAACGCCGTCATCCCGCGATGCCCCGCTTCCGGGTCGGTCTTGGCGATGACGAGGAAGTTGTGCGCCTTCGTCGCCAGGCTGATCCACATCTTCTCGCCGTTGAGGATGTACCTGTCTCCGACGCGGCGGGCGGTGGACGCCATGCCGATGACATCGCTGCCCGCGCCAGGCTCCGTCAGGCAGAAGGCGGCGTATTGCTCGCCGCGCGCCTGTGGCACGAGGAAGCGCTGCTTCTGCTCTTCCGTGCCCCATTGCAGCAGCGACATGCTGTTCAGCCCGTGATGCACCGACATGATGACGCGCAGCGTGGTATCGGCGCGCTCCAGTTCCTCGCATACCAAGCCCAGGGTGATATAATCAAAGCCCTGACCGCCATAGCGCACCGGGATGGAGATGCCGAGGATGCCCAGTTCCGCCATGCGCGGCAGAAAGGCGGGATTCAACTGCTGTTTGCGGTCCCACTCCCCGATGACCGGGATGACTTCTCTGGCGGCGAAATCGCGCACCATCTTCTGTGCCTGGAGGTGTTCTTCAGTCAGCGCGAAATCCATGATCTGTCCTTCGACTCAAACTCGTTTTTTCGATCGGCAATTGCGGGCATTATAGCCGATCTGTATGAGGGCGACCTATGACCAACTCGTCCACCCTGCACAATCCTTTCCCCGATGAGCTGGTGATCACCCATCTCGTCATGGCGCGCGCAGCGTTTCGCCCGGCGTACATCGAACGCGCTGATCTGACCATCGTCCGGCTGGGGCGGGTCGATGTGCCGTATTACCGTTTTCTGTACGGGACGGTCGGCGACGCCTGGCGCTGGCGTGATCGGCTGATCATGCCCGATAAGGAACTGGCTGCCATCCTCAGCGACCCGGCGAACGCGGTCTACGTGCTGCACCTGGCGGGCGTACCCGCCGGCTACGTCGAGGTCGAGGTGCGCGGCGAGACGGGCAAAATCGCCTACCTCGGTTTGCGCCCCGGCTTCATCGGCATGGGGCTGGGCAGGCATCTGCTCTCGTTCGGCGTGGCGCGCGCCTTCGACGCGCCGATCGAACGGGTGATCGTCAACACCAACAATCTCGATGCGCCGTCGGCGCTGGACAATTATCTCAAACGCGGCTTCAGCGTGGAGCGGGTGGAGCGCCTGCCCATGCCGGATCGCTATCGCCCCTGACCCCGAAAGGACTGACATTCCCCATGACCGAGACTCTGCTCGAACGTGCCCGCCGCACCGGGACGCCGATCATCGACGGCGATACCGCCATCTTCGTCTGGGCGGGCGAGGGCGACCCACCCCTGCTCATCGGTGACTTCACCGACTGGTCAGCGTCGCCGATGCCGCTGACCGAAGACTCGCCAGGCGTGTGGACGGCGCGCGTCACCCTGCCCGCCGACGCCTATGTCGAGTACAGCTTCGTCCACCGCTACCGCACGCCAGACGCCCCGCGCGAGGTCGATGAGCGCGTCGCCGACCCGTTCAATCCGCGCGTGATCTGGAACGGGCTGAAGGCGGTCAATCAGCAGTTCGCCATGCCGGGCTTCACCCCATCGCCGCTCACAGTGCGCGATACCCGCCTGCCGCGCGGGACGATGAGCGAACACACCCTCGACGCCGGGATGCTGCTCAGCGGGGCGCATCGGTCGGTGGCGCTGTATCAGCCTCCGGTCAGCGAGCCTGTGCCGCTGGTGGTGGTGTGGGATGGGGCGGATTATCTGCAACGCGCCGCGCTCAACATCATCGTGGACAACCTGATCGCGGCGGGGCGCATCCGCCCAATCGCGCTGGCGATGATCGACAACGCCGGGGCAGGGCGCTTCTCGGAATACGCCATGAGCGAGTCCACCGTCGGTTTCGCCGTGCGGACGCTGCTGCCGTTCGCGGCGGAGCATCTGCGCCTGCTCGATGCGGCGGACGCGCCTGGCTGTCACGGCGTGATGGGCGCGTCGATGGGCGGGCTGATGGCGCTTTACACCGGGCTGCGCGCGCCGATGGTGTTCGGGCATGTCATCAGCCAGTCCGGGGCGTTCTTCATCGACCCGACGCGCCAGACCATGCTCATCGATGACCTGATCCGGCTGCAACCCGCCGCCCCGCTTCGCATCTGGCAGGATGTGGGCACGCTGGAATGGCTGCTGGAGGGCAACCGCGCCATGCACGCGCTGCTGGTCGAACGGGGATACGATGTGACCTACCACGAATACAACGGCGGGCACAACTATTTCATGTGGAGCCAGATGGCGGGGCGGGCGCTGGAGGCGGTGTACGGGGCGGGGTGACGCGCGTGCGCGTCGTTTGTTCAGATTTCACGACGTGCCGCGCCCCGTGCCTGGTGATACAATGGCGCTGTACTGTTCGCCCATCTGCCCCACTGCGGGAAGGGATGTCCCGATGTCTCACCGCTTTGCCCTCCTGCTCATCCTGATGTGCGCGGCGCTCCTGGCGGCGTGTCGTTCTGCGCCGCCCCAACCTGTGCAGACGGCGACCGTCAGCGAGGGGATGATCGTGTGGACGCGCGACCCGGCATACGTCGTCTTTCGCACCGAGGTGGTCGGCGGACTGTCGCCGTTTGCTGCGCTGGGCGATGTGCCTGGCTGCACCATCTACGGCGACAATCGCCTGGTGTGGGAAGACGACTCCAACTCCGATGCGCTGGTGCTGGAAGCGCGGGTGAGCGATGACGCCATTCGCGGCTTCATCGCTCGCATGACGGTGGACGAACGGCTGTACACCTATCAGGAACGCCAGCCGACCCTCGCTGCCGCTGGCGAAGCCGTCCCTGCCATCGGGCGCATCACCATCGCCGTCAATGACGTGATCCACCGTGCCGACGATCTGAGCGGCTGGGATGTGCGCTACTTCGAGCGCGTGCAGTCAGCGTGCCGCGCGCTGGGCACATCGCCCGTGCTGGTTGTGCCACAGGCGGGCTGGCTGCATGTCCAGCGTGCCGAATACGCCAGCCAGTACCCGCTGGTGATCTGGGACAGCGCGCGCACGGGCATCGCGCTGGCGGCATACACCGATGCGCCTGGCTGGGTGAGCGGGGCGGGCGTGGCGGAACTGTGGCGGCATATGCGCGCGCTGGGCGCGAACGCGCTCTATCAGGATGGAGAAGGCGTCTTCCGCGCCGTGTTGCAGGTCCCTGGCGTCACCCGAAGCGCACCGCCAGCGCCAGCTTCATAAAAATCTGCATCAATTGAGGATGATGAGCGATGACTGCTGCATCTGAGGTGGCGCGCCCCAGCCTGGCTGAGGCGCTGACCTTTTCGTCGGACGAGTTGAACGCCAACCGCGATGGGCGGCTGACGGACGGGCAGGCGGCGCGCCTGCTGCGTGAATGGCGGCGGGCGCGTACCCCGCTGATTGGCGCGCTGATCGTGATCGGGATGCTGGCGACGGTCTTTCTCTTTTTCGGCGGCGAGAACGACTCGCCCGTGCTGAACGTCATCGGCGCGGGGCTGACGCTGGTCAACGCCGCCATCGTCGGCGTGGCGGCGAACACGTGGCTGCGGACGCGGCGCGATGTGCGTGACGGGCGCGTTGAGATGCTGGAGGGTGAACTGCGCCACACCATCCGCATCAACCGCCGGGTGCGCGTGTACATGCTGGACATCGCCGGGCAGCGCCTCGCCGTGCCGCGCCAGGTGTTCAACGCCTTCGAGGAAGGCGCGCGCTATCGGCTTTACCGCGCGCCGTATACCGGGCTGCTGCTCTCCGCAGAACGGCTGCGATAGTCGCGCGCCATCGATACACGCCGAATCCGTGTTATAGTAGGGGCGACCCGGTGGGTCGCCCATATGACCCGGTGGGTCGCCCACATGCCCAGAGTG
This sequence comes from uncultured Pleurocapsa sp., assembly GCA_964614405.1. Classification (GTDB taxonomy): domain Bacteria; phylum Chloroflexota; class Anaerolineae; order Aggregatilineales; family Phototrophicaceae; genus Flexifilum. The sequence goes on along the minus strand of CAZTLS010000051.1, from coordinate 14,776 downwards.
TGTCTGCAAACCCGTTTTTGGCGTCTGTCTGCCCAAACCTCACCCCGGAAACCGGCGGTTTCCTGCCCCTCTCCGATGGAGAGGGGCGGTTGAGCGCAGCGAAACGGGGTGAGGTCGGATCATTTGCAGACAGACGCTCAGCCAGGGCGACCCACCGGGTCGCCCCTACTCCCCTTGTGAAAGGTAAACTGCTGATGAAACTGGCTGTCCTGTCCGACATACACGGTAACCTGACCGCGCTGGAGACGGTGCTGAACGATCTGGAGTCCGTTGGCGGCGCGGATGAACTGTGGATTCTGGGCGATCTGGCGCTGATGGGCGCGCGCCCTGCCGAATGCGTGCGCCGCGTGCGCGGGCTGATCGACGCCGCCAAGCCCGCCGAAGACGGCACGCCCCCATCGATGCGCGTGCGCGTCATCAGTGGCAATACCGATCGCTATCTGGTCAACGGTTCCGGGTCGGTGCTGCGCGAACCCGCCCAGGACGCTGAGGCATTCGCCAAAGCCGTCATGCAGTACAGGGTGACGAGCGAGATCATCGCCTGGACGCTCTCCACCTTCACCTTCGAGGAGTACGATTTTCTGGCGAAGCTGCCCAAAGAGGTGGGCGTCGATGCGCCGCACTACGGCTACGTCATCGGCTATCATGCCGTCCCCGGCGATGACGAATCGCTGCTGCTGCCCGATACCCCGGACTCGGAAGCCGCCGACTACTTCCTCGACCGCGAAGGGCGCATGGGCATCGGTGGGCACATCCACCAGAACATGGACAGGCGGCTGTCGATCGGCGGCTGGCGGGTGGTCAATGACGGCAGCGTCGGCTTGAGCTTCCAGCAGCCCGGCATGGCGCAGTGGGCGATGATCGTGTTCGACGCGGGTGACGCGCACGTCGATCTGCGTGCCGTGCCCTACGATGTGGATGCGGAACTGGCGGCAGCGCGGACGGCGGAACATCCGCACCAGAACGTGCTGGAGATGCTGCTGCGGCACGGACGGCGGGCATGAACGACGCATACGCCGCGCTGTTCGACGACATGGCGCAGCCAGGCGCGGCAGTGGTGCTGCTGCTGGCGCAGATGGGCGGGACGCCGGACGAGCTTCAGCTCTTCGTCGAGACGGCGATCTACGACGAGCAGGCACATGGGCTGCGCCCGCGCGGGGCATACGTCGTGCGCTGTCTGGGCGTGGTCGAGCATCGGCTGGCGCTGGGCATCAGCGCGGCGCTGCGGGTGATCGAGGGTACGGATCATCCGCTGCTCTACCACACCAACACCCCGCGCGTGGCGGTGCATTTCGACGGGCGCGCGGCGGACATCAACGCGCTGGTGCTGGATTTGTCGCAGGCATACATCAGCGTCTTCCTCAACTGGCGGCATCTGGTCGATCAGGTGGAGGATTTCAACCGCACCGTGCCGCTCTTCACCCTGCTGGAGAGCGGGTTCGGTCTGCTGGGGACGATGCCCAAACCGCTCGCGGAACGGGTGTCGGCAGTGCTGACGCATCACGGCGTCGGCGTCTCGATGAGCGAAGACACCGCGTTCAAAACGCATGACGCCGCCGGAAGGTCTACCCTGCCCAAACTGCTGCTGATCGACGACAGCTACGTGCTGGCGCTCGATTTTTCGGTCGATCGTGTGGGGCGGCGCTAAGCAGCAGCTCGCCCCACCTGATGTCAACTGCTTGACGAAATGCTCATTTCACGGTATGGTTGATCTGCTGTGAAACGTTACAAATAGGACTTGTGATTTTATTTTTTCATGTGGACGACTAAAAATGACTCGCAGAGTGACCTTGCGCGATGTGGCTGAACGCGCGGGTGTATCCGTCACCACCGTGTCGAATGTGGTACGCGGCTGGCAGTACATCTCCAGCGAAACGCGGACGCGCGTGGAAGAGGCGATCACCGCGCTGGGCTATGCCCCGCACTCGATCGCTCAGGGGCTGCGGACCGGGCGCACTCAGGCGATCGGGCTGATCGTGCCAGACCTCTCCAGCGCCTATTTTTCGATCATGGTCGAGACGATCGAGAAGGCGGCGCGGGCGCGCGGCTACAGCGTGTTGATCTTCAGCACGCACAATCTGCCCGAACGCGAGGCGGAAGCGATCGCTCAGGTGACGGCGCGCTGGGTGGACGGGCTGCTGATGGTGCAAAGCACCCCGGCGGCGCGCACCGAAGCGCTGCTCGCCACCCTGCCGATGCCCGTCGTCGCGCTCGATCGCATCCCGCCGAACTATGGCGGGGCGTGGTGTTGTGTCGATAACCGCGCCATCACCAGGCTGGCGGTCGAACATCTGCATGGGCTGGGGCACACCGACATCGCGCTGATCGTCGCCCCGCGCGATATTTCCGTCGTCGAGGCGCGCGCCATCGCTTTTCAGGAATACACCGCCGGGCGCGGACGCCTGATCCCGACCGGGGACGATTTCGACCTGCACGGCGGCTATGCCGCCATCGCCCGCCTGCTGGATGCGGGCGAAACCCTGCCCACTGCCCTGTTCGCCTCCAACGACATGATGGCAGCCGGGGCGATGCGCGCGCTCGCCGAACGGGGCATCCGCGTGCCGGATGACCTCTCGATCATCGGCGTGGACGATGTGCCGCTGTGCGCCTACCTGACCCCGGCGCTGACCACTGTGCGCCAGCCGCTCGAACCGCTGGCGAACGCCGGAATCACTCTGCTGCTGGCGCTGATCGACGAACACGACGCCGACCCCCATATCACGCTCATGCCGGAACTGGTCGTGCGGGAAAGCACCGCCCCGCCGCGAAAGGAGTCCTGATGAACGACGCTCCGCTGCTGCACATGCAGGGCATCAGCAAGCGCTTTCCAGGCGTGCGCGCGCTGGATGACGTTTCGCTCGTCGTCGGGCGCGGCGAGATTCACGGGCTGCTGGGCGAAAATGGCGCGGGCAAATCAACCCTGATGAAAATCCTCGCCGGGGTGTATGTCCCTGACGAGGGGCGCATCGTCTTCGATGGTGTGCCGCTGCGCCTGACTTCGCCGCATCATGCCCAGCAGACGGGCATCGTCACCATCTATCAGGAGTTCACCCTCGTCCCGCACCTGACGATCGCCGAAAACGTCTTCATCGGGCGCGAACCCGGCGCGGGCGGGCTGATGAGCTGGAGTGCGCTGCGCCGCCAGACCGCCGCGCTGATCGACCGCCTCGGCATCCGCCTCGACCCGATGACCCCGGTCAGCGCGCTGAGCGTGGCGGAACAGCAGATGGTGGAGATCGCGCGCGCGCTGTCGATGCAGTCCAGGCTGATCGTGATGGATGAGCCGACGAGCGCCCTGAGCGAGAGCGAGGTACGCCAGCTCCTCGACATCTGCCGTGACCTGAAACGCCAGGGGATCAGCATCATCTTCATCACCCACCATCTGGAAGAGGTGATGCGCGTGTGCGACGCGATCACCGTGCTGCGTGACGGGAAGAACGCCGGCAGCGCGCGCGTGAGCGATGTGAAGCTGGACGACATCATTCAGATGATGGTCGGGCGCAGCGCCGATGATCTGTTCACCCGCAGCCGCCGTTATGTGACGAATGAGGTCGTACTGCGCGCCGAAGACCTGCACACCCGCGCCGACCCGAACAACCCGAACAAGACCGCCCTGCACGGCATCCACCTGAGCGTGCATCGCGGCGAAATCCTCGGTATCGCCGGATTGGTGGGCGCGGGGCGGACCGAGATGGCGCGGGCGTTGTTCGGCGCGGACAAACTGGCGCGCGGACAGGTGTTCTTCGACGGGCAGCCCGTCCGCATCCGCTCCCCGCACGATGCGATCCGCCTGGGCATCGGGCTTGTGCCGGAAGATCGCAAGCAGCAGGCGCTCTTTCTGGCGCTGGCGACGCGCGAAAATCTGTCGATGGCGGCGCTTGGGCGGCTGACGCGGCTGGTCTGGTTCGTCGATCGGGGGGCGGAACGGAAGATGGTCGAGCGCTACCGCGCCGCGCTCAACATCCGTATGTCTGACGGCGAGCAGACGGTCAACAATCTGAGCGGGGGCAACCAGCAGAAAGTGGTGATCGCCCGCTGGCTGGCGATGCAGCCGCGCCTGCTGATCGTGGATGAACCGACGCGCGGCATCGACATCGCCGCCAAAGCCGAGGTGCATACCCTGCTGGACGAACTCGCCAGCCAGGGCATCGCCATCATCATGATCTCGTCCGAACTGCCGGAAATCCTGAGCATGAGCGACCGCATCCTGACGATCCGCGAGGGGCGGCTGACGGGCGAATTTACCTACACCGAAGCGACCGAGGAACGCCTGATGAGCGCGATGGCGCTGGCGGGCGCGCGCACCACCCCGGAGGAACCCGTATGAGTCTGCTTTCCCCTGTTTCATCGTCATCCGCCGATCGATCGGCGCGCCGCATCGACCCGGTGCGTCTGCTCGGTCAGTTCGCGCCGTTCATCTTCCTGCTGGTGCTGATCGTGGTGTTCGCCTCGCTCAACCCGCGCTTTCTGCTGCCGCTCAACCTGTGGAACATCCTGCGCCAGGTGTCGATCACCGGGCTGATCGCCATCGGCATGACGTTCGTCATCCTGACGGCGGGCATCGACCTGTCGGTCGGGTCACTGCTGGCGCTGGCGGGGCTGGTGTGCGCCGACATCTACAAGGGTGGGTCGTTCTTCACGCGGCTGTTCGGGCTGGACGCCTCCGGGCTGGCGGGGAGTGTGGCGATCGCGGCGGGTATCGCCATGCTGATCGGCGTGGCGGGTGGGTTCCTGCAGGGGCTGGCGATCACCAGGCTGGGCGTGCCGGCGTTCGTGGTCACGCTGGGTGGGCTGTCGGTGTGGCGCGGGCTGGCACTGCAATATTCCAACGGCGGACCGATCAGCACCTTCGACGCCAGCTATAATTTCTGGGGGCAGGGGCGTATCGCCGAACTGGGCGATGTGCCTGTCCCGGTCATCATCTTCCTGATCTTCGCGGTGCTGGCGCACATCATCCTGCGCTACACGCGATATGGGCGGCACATCTACGCCGTTGGCGGCAACCCGGAGGCGGCGCGCCTGTCGGGGCTTCCGGTGCGGCGGCTGGTGCTGAGTGTGTATGTCATTGTGGGTTTTTTCGCGGGGCTGGGCGGGTTCGTCCTGTCCTCGCGTCTGAACTCGTCCGAGGCAGTGGCGGGCGCGGGATATGAGCTGACGGTGATCGCCTCGGTCGTGATCGGCGGCACGAGTCTGTTCGGCGGGCGGGGCAGCGTCCTCGGCACGGTCGTCGGCTCAGTGCTGATCGGGGTTCTGAACAACGGGCTGGTGCTGATGAATGTGTCGTCGTATGTCCAGCAGGTGGTGATCGGGGTGATCATCATCCTGGCGGTCGCGTTCGATCAGTTCATCAAATCGCGTCAGCGCCGCTGAGCAGCACAGGCAGGTGAAAAGGCATTTTTTGAGCGCAAGGAGAATTTGAATGATGAGCAATCGGTTACGTGTGTTCATGCTGTTGGCGATCGCGGCGCTGCTGGCGCTGGCGATCCCGGTCGCGTCGCAAAGCCAGCCCGTCATCCTCAGTTCGATGCCTGATCTGGCGTTCCCGTTCTTCGTCCACATGCAGGCGCAGATCCGCGATGAAGCGGCAGCGCTGGGCGTCAGCCTGCTGGAGACGGACGGGCAGAGCAGCGTGCCCAAACAGACCGCCGACGTGGAAGTGGCGATCGTGCAGGGTGTCGTCGGCATCGTGATCAGCCCGCTGGACGTGGCGGCGATGGCTCCCGCGCTTCAGGCGGCGGTTGAGGCGGGTGTGCCCGTCGTCACAGTAGACCGCCGCGTCGAAGGCGTGCCCGGCATTCTGGCGCACGTCGGCGCGGACAACGTCGGTGGTGGGCGGGCACAGGCGGAATGGGTGATCGCCAATTACCCGAACGGCGCGCGCGTCTTCTATCTGGAAGGGCAGCCCGGTTCCGGTCCCGCCATCGACCGCAAGGCGGGCTTCTTCGAGGTCATGCGTGCAGCGGGCGAACAGTATCAGATCGTGTTCGAGCAGACGGCGAACTTCCGCCGTGACGAAGGCTTGCGCGTCACCGAGGCGGGCTTGGCGGGGTTGGAGACGCCGCCGGATGTCATCGTCGCCGCCAATGACGACATGGCGCTGGGCGCGCTGGAAGCCGTCAACGCCCTCGGCTTGGGCGATGCGGTCAAAATCGTCGGCTTCGATGCGCTGCCGGAAGCGCTGGAGAGCATCGCCAACGGCGGCATGGACGCCACCGTCGAGCAGTACCCAGGCGAACAGGGGCGCACCGCGCTCAACATCGTGGTCGATTTCGCGCTCAACGGTGTGCAGCCGGAAGGTCGTCTGATCCTGCTCATCCCGGAAGTCATCGATGCCACCAACCTGATGCAGGCAGAGCGCATCGGCGAAGTGCCAGGCATGGAAGGCATGATGGGTGAAGACATGGGCGGCGCGGCGATGCTGGCGGACGAGATCGCGGCGTGCCCGGCGGAACCCGCCCTGACCGTGTTCGGCTCGATGCCCGACCTGGCGTTCCCCTTCTTCGTCCACATGCAGTCGCAGGGGCGCGATGAAGCCGCTGCCATCGGGGGCATCACCTACGTCGAGACGGACGGGCAGAGCAGCGTGCCGAAGCAGACCGCTGACGTCGAAGCTGCCATCGTGCAGGGCGCGCAGGCGCTGGTGATCAGCCCGCTCGACGTGGCGGCGATGGCTCCCGCGCTTCAGCAGGCGGTGGACGCCGGGCTGATCGTGGTCACGGTCGATCGCCGTGTCGAGGGCGTGCCCGGCATCCTCAACCACGTCGGCGCGGACAACGTGCTGGGCGGGCGGGCACAGGCGGAATGGGTGATCGCCAATTACCCGGATGGCGCGCGCATCTTCTACCTGGAAGGGCAGCCAGGCTCCGGTCCTGCCATCGACCGCAAGGCGGGCTTCTTCGAGACGATCGCCGCCGCTGGCGACTCGTACCAGATCGTGTTCGAGCAGACGGCAAACTTCCGCCGTGACGAAGGCTTGCGCGTCACCGAGGCGGGTTTGGCGGGCTTGGATTCGCCGCCGGATGTCATCATCGCCGCCAACGATGATATGGCGCTGGGCGCGCTGGAAGCCGTCAACGCCCTCGGCTTGGGCGATGCGGTGAAGATCGTCGGCTTCGATGCGCTGCCGGAAGCCATCGAGAGCATTCTCAACGGCGGCATGGACGGCACGGTCGAGCAGTTCCCAGGTGGGCAGATTCGCACCGCGCTGCGGATCGCCGTGCTGGAGGCGCGCGGCTGCGAGTACAGCGTCCCCAACCCGGTGCTGCTGACGCCGGTGGTGCTGGATGCGACCAATGCCGAGTCGGCAGAGCGCATCAGCGAGGTCATGGGCGGCTAACGATCGCCCGGTTGCATGTATCTGCACCGGGGCTGACCTCACCCCGTTTCGCTGCGCTCAACTGCCCCTCTCCATCGGAGAGGGGCGGGAAACCGCAGGTTCCCGGGGTGAGGTGGAAGCGGACAGACGCAAGGCAGTTTCTGCAGACATACCCCTGCTGCACAGGCAGCACACAAATTTCACCTTCACAGAAAGGGAAGTCATGAACGCTTCACTGATCACGCAGGCGCTGGAGAGCGGCGGCGGGATCGTCCGGCTGATGCCCGCGTGGGTCCCGCGCTCGTTCTGCGTCCCTGGGCGGCGGCTGCGCCTGCACCCGGATGACCTGTATGCGCTGGGCGGGGCGCGCGGCGGCATCGACGAACGCTGGTTTGCCAGCACCACCAGAGCCGACAACGGACCGGGGACGCCGCATGACGAAGGCTTGAGCTACATCTACGTCAGCGACAAGCTGAAGGTGACGCTGCTGGAAGCCATCGACGAGATGGGCGCGGCGTTCCTCGGTCAGGATGTGATGGAACGCTATGGCGGCTGGGTGATGTACAGCAAGTTCTTCGACAATATGTACCCGCTGCCGCATCACCTGCACCAGAGCGACGAGAAAGCCGCCGAGGTGGGCTTGATCGGCAAACCGGAAGCGTATTACTACCCGGCGCAGTACAATTTCGCCCTCGACACCTTCCCCTACACCTTCTTCGGGCTGAACCCAGGCACAACCCCCGAACAGGTCGTCGAATGCCTGAAGAATTTCGAGAAGGGCGACAACAGGATTCTGACGCTGAGCAAGGCGCACCGCCTTCAGGTCGATACCGGCTGGTATGTGCCGCCAGGCGTGCTGCACGCGCCAGGCACGCTGTGTACGTATGAGCCGCAGCGCGCCAGCGATGTCTTCAGCATGTGGCAGTCGCTCATCGGCGATTACTACGTGGTCGATCGCGGGCTGCTGACCAAACACATGCCGCCAGAGCGCGCCTATGACTACGACTACATGCTCAGCCTGCTCGACTGGGACGCGAACACCGCGCCGGATTTCGTCGATCGCTTCTTCCGCGCGCCCATCCCTGCCGCGCCGGAGACCGCCGCCGAAGGCTACGAAGAGAAATGGATCACCTACGGCAGCGAGTGGTTCAGCGCCAAAAGCCTGACGGTGCATCCCGGACGCACGGTGACCGTCAAAGACCCGGCAGCGTATGGCGCGATCTGCATTCAGGGCTACGGCATGTTCGGGGCGCACACCGTCTCCGCGCCGACGATGATCCGTTACGGGCAGATGACCGAGGATGAATTCTTCGTCACCGCCGATGCAGCCCGTGCCGGCGTCAGCATCACCAATCGCAGCACGACCGAGCCGCTGGTGCTGCTCAAGCATTTCAACCCCGGCAACCCGGAGATGCCCGCGTAAGTCGGCGGTCTGTATAAATGAGGCGGGAGGTGTTGATAGGCACAACACCTCCCGCCTGCCCCACATCAGCCGCCCCCGTTACCTACCCCACATCCGCTGCTTCCGATACCTCTCGCAGTGCAGACCACGCTGCACCGTATTCCATCATCGCACACTCTGACTCGCGCCTGGGGGGAATATTCCCCCCCCTTTTTTTTCGTTTGTAAATGGTTCATTTGTCATATAATGCGATTTATCGTGTGCATGAAAAAAAACGGACTCATAGAATCAATGATGACGAAACAGACCCTGTTATATGTCGATGACGATGTGCGCTACCGTGACACCCTGGTGCGTGACCTGAAAGAGCGGGGAGGGTATGCCATCCACACCGCCACGACCGTTGAGGAAGCACTAACGCTGTCAGCAAAGCACACCCTGCACATCGCACTAATCGACATTCAGATCCCGTACAGCGATCCTCATGAAACGGGCGTCAACGCCTATCAGTAGCATGGCATCAGGCTCGGCGAAAAGCTGGACGAGCAGTATCCAGACCTCGCCCTGCTCTTCTACTCGAACTTCGATGACTGCTTCAATGCAGTGGACAAACTGGTGCAGAAGCGCACGGAACGCCTGAGTGAGTGCCGCGCGCGGAAGAGCGTCATCCTGCCTGGGACGGGATACATCCTCAAAGGGGCGGATGTGGCGATGATCAGCGCGGCGTTACACGAGGTGTCGCGGGGCAATCGCTGGATCGACAAGCGCGTCCCCGATTACGAATTTCGCCCGATCAGCCAGCGATTTCTGAACACGATGGATGAGAAAGCTAGCAAGATCATCACCGAAGGCTACTTCAGCCTTCTCAGTCTGACGACGGAGCAGGAGCGGTTTCTCGAACAGCTTGGGCGCACCGGCGACATCCGCCGCGCGGCGCCGACGCTCAGCCTGACCGAGAAGAATGCCCGTGACAGGGCGGATGCCATCTACAGGAAGCTGTTCGATGGACTGAACCTGCCCGCCACGATGCACAAAGCCCACCTTGCCGCGCGGGTGTGGACTCTGTATGCGCTGGAAGAGGGCATCGTGGATCGGTTTGATGACCCGCATCACTGACACCAGGACGGACGCACTCAGGCTGGCGCAGCGGGCGCTGCTGATCGGGGCGGCGCTGGTCATTGTCATCAGCACGCTGCGGCTGTTCGCCGATGTCGGGCGTCCGTTCGATGGCATGATCACCTATCACAACGTCATCATCGGGGAATACTTCTTCTCCGAAGCCACGCCGTCGTGGTGGCTGACCCGGCGCTGGGACCTGATCCCGCCGCTGGAGGAACTGTACACCGTCAACGGGCATCCCTACAGCGACGCGCCCCAGGTGTTCGCCGAAGTGTGGGCACGCGGCGAGGATCAGGTGTTGATCGAGTATGACGACACCGGGGAAAGGCTGTCGGCGCGTGTGCCGCTCGTCCTGTTCAGCGTCGATCAGTTCATCGACCTGCGCGCGCCGACGCTGATCATCGCCATCGCGCTGCTGCTGCATACCACCTCATTCGTCAGTCCGCAGCGGAACAGCCTCTTCTTCTGCGTGGTGTGCGCGGCGTTCGGCTTCGGCATCGATCAGCCGTCGCTCTTCTGGCTTGAAGACGATCTGGCGCGCGCGCTGGATGTGATCAGCATGACGTTTTACAGCCGCACACAGTTCTTCTCGGTGGCGGGGCTGCTGCTCACGTTCACGCTGCTCGGTTTCCTCATCGTCAGCCGCTGTCAGGATATGGACGTGCTGTACGAAGATGACATGCGCGCCTTCAGCCACGTCGCGCGGGAGCTGACTCAGCACCTGCTTCGCAGCCGCCACGAAGCTCACATCGCCCGTACCAATGTGCTGCTGCACAATGAGATCATGGCACGCATCAGCACGATCCGACGCGAGATGCAGCGCGCGACCCCGCAGCGCCTGATCGATCAGCAGGCGACCTGGCTCAGCGATCTGGACGACTCGCTGCACATCCTGCGCGACATTCAAAGCGCGCGACTGAGCAGAGAACGTCTGAAAGACCTGGCGGCGAAAGTGGATCAGTTTGACGAACGCTACCCGCACCTGAAGATCGAACACCACATCAATGACACGCTGCATCTGCCGGATCAGGTGCAGGCGGACATCGTGCAATCGGCGACGGAGGCGCTGAACAACGCTGCCCGCCATTCCAAGGCGACCCGCATCACCCTCACCCTGGCGTATCAGCCAGACCTGCGCATGGTACGGCTGGTGGTGCAGGACAACGGCACAGGTGCAGTGCCAGACGCCAGCGGCAGCGGATTACAGGCGATCGCCGATGGGGTGGCTGTTTGGAGGGGGACGTTCACCCTGGCTAACCCGCATTACGGCGGAACCTGCCTGACCATCGACCTGCCCTATGCCCAGCCTGTCTCTGAATCTGCTGAACCGCCCGCACCTGCACGGGCGGGGTAAGTGATCCTGCAGGCGTTTCATGCATATAAACACAATGGCGGGTGATGTTATGCCCATCAACACCACCCGCCACCCCACAATGATCCCCAAATACCCGCGCGCTGGCGAAACGATTCTCGCCATGCCTTAATCATCGCGTAAAAACAGTGAACAGGCTCACGGAAATCCGTGAAAAACACTTCGTGAAAATCCGAAGGTTGGAAAAATTTAATTTCAATAGATTACTGAGTCGCCATATAATCTGAAATGTTGCACAAAATTCTGTATCTTGTGTACAAGGTGTATGAAGAAAACAATCATGACCGCCAGACAGCCTGAACCGCGATCTGTATTGTATGTCGAGGATCATCACCTCTATCGCACGTCCATCCCCAGAATGCTGGAGGGGTTCGAGGTCACCACTGCCGCGACGAGCAAAGAGGCTGTACAGAAGGCGCGGACCCGCCATTTCGACGCCGCCGTGCTGGACATTGACATTCCAGAGCAGTTGTCCGACTTGCGGGCGAGTCACGAGCGGCGCTGGCTGGGCTTTCAACTGGCGCGCCAACTGATCCGGATTCATCCGAAGATCGCCATCGTGTTCTTCTCCGGCTACAACGACTGCCGCCGCCAGGTTGAGCAGTTGATCGCCGAACGGCCTGGGCAGGGCGCGGTCGGATACCTGCTGAAGGGGACGAACACGCCTGACGAGTCGGCATTGAACGCCGCCCTGACGATCACCCTGAACGGGAAAAATTATTTCAGCAGCGACATCCCGCCTGCGCCCGATTTCAGCCCGGCAGGGAAGGCACTGCTGGCGGCGCTGGAGGAACCCGAACGCGCGCTGATCGTTCAGGGCTACGAGCGCATCCGTGCGCTGACCGATAAACAGTATGCGACGTGGAAGGCGTGCGCCACCACCACCAGTCAGGACGAAGCCGCCAGGAAGCGCAGTGTGAGCGTGAACACGGTCGAGACGCACATGAAAGAGGTTTACAGTAACTTTTTCAGCGGGACGGAACTGCGAGGCAGCACGCAGAAACAGAAATACGCTTACCTGATCTGGCAGTTGCACAATCTGCAAACCAGCCATGAAAATGACGCATTCCTCGTGCCGGAATAACGACCGATGAGCGACGAACTGTCTGCTCATGCGCGCCGCTGGCTGCGGTATGTCGAACGTTTCGCGCTGCTGCTGCTTGTGCTGCTCACCCTGATCAGCAGCGTCAGGCTGGGGTCGGATGTGGGGCGTCCCTTCCCAGGTTTTCTGATCGATTACGACTGGCGCGAACGGCAGTTTGAATACAGTGTCACCACCCCCGTCTGGTGGTATGTCGCCCGCCAGAATCTGCTGCCCCCGGACATTGAAATTCAGGCGCTGCACGGTGCGTCGCTGCTGATGCTGCCTGCCATCAGCCAACTGCTGTGGCAGCGGCAGGTGAGCGCCGAGATCGCCCACGATCCGTATCGTGGGCGCACGCTCACCCGTTCGCCGATCATCCTGTTCGACTGGCAGCACTTTCTCGATCTGCGCATCCCGACGCTGATCATCATGCTGGTCAAACTGTTCATCGCCCTGCTGCTGCACACCGCCAGGACGGACTCGGCGATGCGGCGGGCGCTGTTCTGGGGCGTGATGTGTTCAGCGGTGGTGTTCGGCATCGACCGTCCGTCGCTCTTCTGGATGGAAGATGTGCTGGTGCAGGTGCTGATCACGATCAGCCAGATGTTCACCGCGCTGACCAGCCTGGCGATGGTGGGGATGGCGTGCCTGTTCATCCCAGCCAGGCGGGTGCGCGTGCGCGCGGCGCTGATCGTGCTTGCGGGCACATGGTCTGCCCTGACGGTGCTGCTTTGGCTGAACGCCGCCCTGCTGCATGGCGCGTATGGCATCGCCCGCATCACCACCTCTGCCATGCGCATGGCGGAGATCACGCTGGGGCTGCTCTTCCTGTTCGGTGCGGCGGTGCTGGTGAGCGTCCTGTGCCTGTTCATCACCCTGTGGTGGGGCAGGCGTGACGCATCTCCGGCAGTACGCGCTCAGGTGCGGGCGGGCATCGCGCTGCTGGCAGGGCTGATTCTGGGGATGCCGCCCGTGCTGCTCACGCTGATCAGCCGGCTGTTCGGAGAAACGATTCCGCCGTTCATCGGCACGTTCGACCTGCGCTTCCTGCTGCTGTTCATCCCGCTCTTCGCCACATCCGCCATCGTGCATCACAAGACCTTCCGCCAGGACAGCCCGGTGTTCACCGGGGTGCTGCTGCTGATCGGTGTGGCGCTGGTCTCCAGCCTGCTCAACAGCATGTACATGGCAGCGATGTTTGACGACCGCAACAGTCTGTACACGCCAGCGCTCTTCCTGCCCACATTTTTCATCCTGCTGGTCACCTTCAGCGTGATCCTGTTCTACCCGCGCATCGTGCGGCGCGCCGCGCGTTTTTTCGCGCGCGACCGTTTCAGCCTGCAATCGCTCAGCCAGTTTGCTGACCGCCTGCGGCGCAGCGATTCGCTCACCTACGACGCGCTGATCGACGAGTTGTGCATCGATTTCAGAATCGACTATGCCGCGCTGTGGCTCGCCATGCCCGTCGAGGGACGTTTCCATCAGCGTGTCGAGCGTGAACACCCGCAGGCTCCCCGTCTGCGATCGATCCGGCTGCACCAGATGGACGAACGGCTGATGTGCAGCGAAGACTACATCTCCGTCAAGCCGCCCGATCTCGCACTGCCCGATGTGCTGCACAGCCTGTGTTCGAGTCCAGTTGTTGAAGGCATTCTCCCTCTGAAGCGCAGGGATCGCCTGATCGGGTTTCTGGTCATCAGCCTCCCGCACGATGCCGACGCCTTTTTCGCTGAAGACCTGCTGGCGCTCAGACAGGTCGCCCAGCAGATCGCCCAGCACCTCGACCACATTCAGCAGCGGGAAGAGATCAATCGCATTCGCATGTGGCTGCACAATGAGACGCTTACCCGTTTCTGGGGCTGGGCAAGCGATCTGCTCCAGATGCGCCAGCACCCGGATGCTGCCCCTTTTCAACCGGCGATCGACACCCTGCTGAACGACATCGACCGCACCACGCGCACGATACGCCACATTCATCAGGGTACATTCATACAATCACTCACCGATATCCCGAAGCGCTGCGCGGAATACCAGGAACGCTTCGGCATCGACATCGACAGCGCTCACCTCGACTGCCGTCTACATCTTTCGCCCTGGCAGGAACACGACATCGTGCAGTGGGTGACGGAAGCGCTGAACAACATTGTGCACCATGCCGGGGCGAAGCGTGCTGTCGTCTGCCTGGCGTATCATGAGCGCACGAACCGGATTCGCCTGATGGTGCATGATGACGGCAGATGGAACGCTGCCCGCAACCTGCATGGGGGGACAGGTCTGGCGCGCATCGCTGACAGTGTGGCTGGCTGGGGGGGCACATTCACCCTGGAGACGCCGCCGTATGGCGGGACATGCCTAACCATCGACCTGCCCTATCCCGAAAATCTGCCTGTCCCGGCGGTGTCAGAGCCGCCCCGCCCCGCGCCCGCGCGATAGTCTGCTACAATGCAGAGGGGGCATGATCGATCATGTCCCGTATTGCCGCTC
>CAZTLS010000050.1:0-27592 GCA_964614405.1 uncultured Pleurocapsa sp. | reverse complement strand
TGCCGACACGCCAGCTCAGCGGGCGGACGCATGGCTGAGGCGTCGCGCCGCGCATCAGCGGGGCGATCCAGCGATCGCCAGGGTAGCCCTCGCCCACCCAGCCTTCGATGAGGACGCTGGTCGCCTCGAAGCGCGTCTGCACACGCCACCACACCAGCCCATCGCGGCAGCGCGGTCCGTCGATGACCGCCATGACGGTGCGCGGCGGGGCAACCGTGATCACCCGCGCGCCTGGGTCGGCTTCTTCGCGCACCCGGCTCCCCGTGACCGCCACGACCGGCTCGCCGACGGCGATGCCTGGCTGGGTGGGGAAGCAGTTGACGGTGTTCGGGTCGATGTACTGTTCGATGAAATAGCGCCCGGGGCGTCCTTCGATGATCCAGCCCGGTTCGCCGAAGCCGGAGACGCGCCACCAGTTGTAGCCGTTTGCGCATTCCGGTCCGCCGATCAGCCGCATCAGCTTCTCTTCCGGGATGTAGCCGACCAGCGCGCCGGACACCGACGGCGCAGAGCGCACGTTCAGCCCGCCTGTGACGATGACCTGCCCGCCGACGGTGAGCGTGAGCGGCGCAGCGCAGCCAGACTCCGGCGTGACGACCAGCACGGGCAGGGTGGGCGTGGGCGTCAGGAACGGGGTGGCGGTGGGCAGCACGGGTGTCTGTGTGGGCAGCGATTGCGCGGCAGCAGGTGCGCCTCGACCCGCCAGCCCGATCACCCCCAGCAGCAGCAGACACATCATCCCCGCCAGGACAGCCATTCTGCGTTCAGCCATGACCCCTCACCTCTCCGTGCGCGATCGCTTCTGTGAGGAATTGTAACCCCAACTGGCAATTTTGCGACATGGCGGCGGGGATGCGGTGGCGGGGCGCGGACAGGATAGCTGATCTGCGCTAGAATGAAGTGTGCATCAGATATTCCCATCTCCCAGGAAGAGACGCTTTCATGCCAGAATTGTGGTTTGCCCTGCTCCTGCTCGGCTTGTTCGCAGGGGTGTTATCCGGCTTGTTCGGGATCGGCGGCGGGGTGGTCATCGTGCCGCTGCTGACCAGCTTTTTCGGCTTCGGGTTGCAGCAGGCAGTGGGCATTTCGCTGGGCGCGCTGCTCATGCCTGTGGGCATCCTGGCGGTCATCGCCTACTGGCGGGCGGGCGAACTGAAGATACGGATTGCGCTGCCCGTCGCTGTTGGGCTGCTGTTCGGCTCATGGCTGAGCGCGACGCTGGCGTTCGGCATCCCGGTCAACACGCTGCGCCTGAGTTATGGCGTCTTCCTGATCATCCTGTCGTGGCGCTTCATCGAACCGCGCAGGTTGTTCGGCGCGCTGCGCGGGCATGAACGCCCGCCCGCCCCGGTCGAGGATGAACGCGCACTCAACCCGCTGCTGCTGGTGGCGATCGGCTTTGGCGCAGGCGTGCTGAGCGGGCTGTTCGGCATCGGGGGCGGGATCGTCATCGTGCCCGCGCTGGTCGTGCTGCTGCGGATGCGTCAGAAGACGGCGATCGCTACCTCGCTGGGGTCGCTGCTGCTGCCGGTCAGTCTGCCCGCCGTGCTGACCTACGCGCAGAACAACGCTTTCGACCTGGGTACGGCGGCGTTCATCGCGGTCGGTCTGGTGTTCGGGGCATTCGGTGGCGCACGGCTGACGCTGCGTTTGCCCGCCGATCGCGTCAAGCAGTTGTACGGCTTCTTCCTGCTGATCATCGGGCTGCGCTTTATCCTGTTCAGCGCGTGATGGGGCTGCCAGGCACAGGCGCGTCTGAATGTGCTATCATGGAGGGCAACTCGTCCCCCCTGTTCAGGCGGAAGGATTCCCCCCATCATGCGGATCACCCTCGGTCTGGCGCAGATCGCCCCTAAACTGGCGGATGTGCGCGCCAACCTCGCCGTTCATCTCGATTACGCCGCACGCGCTGCCGACGCGGGCGTCGATCTGCTCATCTTTCCCGAACTCTCGCTCACGGGTTATCAGGTGCAGGACCTCGTGCCAGAGGTGGCGATCCGCACCACGCCCGATGATCCGGTGTTCGCCGCCCTGCTCGACGCCAGTCGCCAGCTCGACCTGATGGTCGGCTTCGTACATCAGGATGCGCGCCAGCGTTACTACACCGCTGCTGCCTACCTGTCTGGCGGGGCGCTGGTGCATGTGCATCACAAGGTCTACCTGCCCACTTACGGCATGTTCGACGAAAGCCGCTATTTCGATCAGGGCGAACACGCCCGCGCCTTTGACACGCGCTTCGGGCGCATCGGAATGCTCATCTGCGAAGATTTCTGGCACGTCTCCCCGGCGTACCTGCTGTGGATGGACGGCGCGGACATGCTGCTGTTTCAGAGCGCCAGCCCCAGCCGGGGGCTGGACAGCGGCGATCGGCTGAGCGGCTCGCGCTGGGTGGAACTGGTCAACCAGGCATACGGTAGCATGTTCACCAATTTCGTCGTCCACTGCAACCGCGTCGGTTATGAGGATGGCAAGAATTTCTGGGGCGGCTCGTCGGTCGTCGATCCCGATGGCGAATTTCTGCTGAGCGGGACGTATTTCGATGAGACGCTGCTCACCTGCACCATCGACCTCAATCAGGTGCATCGCACGCGCGCCCGCCTGCCCCTGCTGCGCGATGAGCGCCCGGACATGGTATCGCGCGAACTCGACCGAATCCTCAGGGCACAGTATGGAGCGGGATCATGACCGATCATCTGGATAAGCGGCTGGCGATCAACACGGCGATCGCCCGTAAGATGCTGACCGGCTTCATCGCCGATGCGATCGGCAAGGCGCGGATGAAGCGCGCGGTCATCGGCTTGAGCGGCGGCATCGACTCGGCGCTCTCCGCTTATCTGAGCGCCGAAGCGCTGGGCGCGGAGAACGTGCTGGCGGTGCGTATGCCATACCGCACTTCCGCTCAGGACAGCCTGGACGACGCTGAACAGGTGATCACCGCGCTGGGCATTCAGGCGCTCACCGTCGAGATCACCCCGATGGCGGATGCGCTCTTCGCCCAGTTCCCGGATATGACCCCTACCCGCCGGGGCAACATCATGGCGCGCCTGCGGATGACCATCCTCTACGATCAGAGCGCCGCGTTCGGCGGCTTGGTGATGGGCACGAGTAACAAGACGGAGATGCTGCTTGGCTACAGCACGGTCTACGGCGACTCCGGCGTGGCGCTTCAGCCGATCGGCGACCTGTACAAGACGCAGGTGCGCCAGCTTGCCGCTGCGCTCGATGTGCCGCACAGCGTGCAGACCAAACCGCCCAGCGCCGATCTGTGGGAAGGGCAGACGGACGAAGGCGAACTCGGTTTCACCTACGCTGAGGTAGACCGGCTGCTCTACCTGCTGGTCGATGAGCGCTACACGGTGGACGAGGCGGTCGAAGAGGGGTTCGATCGTGTTTTCGTAGAGAAGGTGTGGCAGCGCGTCAAGGTCAACCATTACAAGCGCACCATGCCGAACATCGCCAAGCTCAGCCGCCGGACGATCGGGCACGATTTCCTGTATCTGCGCGATTACACCTGATGACTGAGGAGGACGACCCACATGGCGATCGACTACGTGATCGGCTACGACTGTGTGCCGAAGCATCACCTGACGACCGAAGGGATGATCGATCGGCTGAAGGCGCGCGACCGCGCCCATACCGTGATCGCCCTCTACCGCGAAGGCGGCGACGATCGTCCGCCTGCGCTGATGGAATTCGAGATGACCCGCATCAGCGCGGGCGGCGAAGAAGAGACGCGCGTGGTGAACATCCAGGAGATGCTGGACTCGGCGCGCGATCTGGATGTTTACGCCAGTTTCTGCACCGTCTGCCCTGCCAATCCATCGCGTGCGCCATATGGCTGTTACGGGTTGATCCACTACCCGATCAGCGCGCGGGCGGAGCGCTGGCTGCTCGATCGGCTGCCGGGGATCGAAGAGCCGCTCGTCTGGCTGCTGCTGCGTCAGGGCGCGCTCGAACTGGGGTACGACGGCGCGTCGGTCGCCCCGCTGCGCGCCGACCCGACGTATTTCGAGGAACAGCGCCTGCCTGGGCGTGACCTGGTCGAGTTCGTCTTCACGGGCAATCAGGTGTTCGAGATGCTCTTCCTGACCGGGGCGATCCAGCCCGCGCACGCCGGGATGCTGCTGCTGCTCTTCGGGGCGATCCCGCGCGATGTGGAGGCGGATCGCATCGTCCAGATCATGCACGGTGCGCTCGACGCCGAGACGATCGCGCGCGATTTCCCATTTCAGATGCAGCCTGATGATGCGGATGACGCCTGCATGACGCAGTTCAGGGCGTTCTTTCACGCCCTGTACACTGCCTGGCGGCTGCGCGTCCAGGTTGGGCTGGATGTGTAGAACAGCCTGACCTGTGTGTGCGTCAGCCCTTGACCGCGCCGAACGTCAGCCCGCGCACGATGAACCGCTGCACCAGCAGCGAGAGGATGACGGGCAGCGCCACCGCGATGATCATGCGGGTGGAGACGAAGTTGAACATGATCCCGCGCACCGAGTCTGACCCGGCGACCAGCATCGGGTAAGGCTTCCATTCGCGGTTGGTCAGCACGCTGGCGAACAGGTATTCGTTCCAGGAAAAGGCGAAGCAGATGATGGCGGAGGCGACCAGAGCCGGAGTCGCCAGCGGCAGCACGATGCGCGTGAACACCCCGAACTCGCTCGCGCCGTCCACCAGCCCTGCCTCGCGCAGCTCCGCCGGAAAATCAGCAAAGTAGTCGCGCATGATCAGCACGGCAAAGGGCAGGGTGAAGGTCGTGTTGATGATGATCATGCCCGGCAGCGTGTCGATCAGGCGCAGATCGCGGAAGAGCAGCACGAATGGGATGACAGTGGCGATCGGCGGCAGGAAGCGCTGCGACAGGAACCATGACACCAGGTTGCGATTGCCGATGCCATATTTGAAGCGCGCCAGCCCATACCCCGCCAGCGTACCCAGCGTCGTGGCGAGCAGGCACGCCCCGATCGCGATCAGCGCGCTGTTACGCAGTGCCTTGAAGGTCTCTGCCCCGCCGCTGACGAATTCCTGCTGCCAGTTGAGCAGTGTCGGCTGATATTGCAGGAACGGGATGACTGTGCCGTCGATCGAGTCGATCTGGCTTTTGAACGACGTGGTGAGCGCAAACAGAAACGGAGCGAGCGCCAACGCGGTGATGAGCAGTGCAAGGGTGATCAGCACCGCCCGTCCGATGTCAAAACGCCCTGGGCTGGCGCGGCGGCTGGCAGCGCTGTCGGCTGTGGGGGAAAGCGGACGGCTTTGGGTGGGTGCGGACACAGTTTCTCTCTCTTTTCACTCAAAGCGGGCGCGCACGCGCCAGAAATAGATGCTGGAGATGACCAGCGCCACGATGACCACCAGCCATGACAGCGCCGACGCCGTGCCGAGTTGGAATGATCCGCGCAGCCCTGTCTCATAGATGTAAAAGTTGTACGTCTGCGTGATCGATCCCGGTCCGCCGCGCGTGAGCGTGACGGGGATGTCGAGGATTTTGATCGTCTCGACCAGGCGCAGCAGAGCGACCGTCCCCAGTGCCGGGGCGATCAGCGGCAGGGTGATGTGCTGGAACAGGCTCCAGCTGTTTTTCGTGTCCAGCCTGGCGGACTCGTACAGATCATCCGGGATCGACTGCATGGCAGCCAGCACGATGATGAACACGAACGGCGTCCACTGCCACACGTCGGTGAGCATGACGGCAGCGCGTGCTGCAAGCGGATCGGTGATCCAGTTCACCCTGCCCAAGCCCAGCCCTTGCAGGATGTTGTTGATCGGTCCGTTGGCTTCGTTGAAGATGATGATCCCTAAAAAGCCGACCGCTACGGGCGCGGCGAACAGCGGCATGGTCAGGATGGCGCGCATCTGGCGTAGCAGCGGCAGATCGTGGTTGAACACCCAGGCGACCGCCGTCCCGAACACCAGCGTGAGGGAGGTGCTGCTGAGGACGAGGATGAGGCTGAAAGCAGCAGTGCTGGCGGCTTTCTCATCGCCGCCGCCGCCGTCAAGGTTGAGGATGCGGGCATAGTTCGCCAGCCCGACGAACTGCGGGTCGCGCCCCAGCCGAAAGTTGGTCGTACTCAGGTAGAGCGAGTAGATGAGCGGAAACAGGGTGAAGAGCAGCACCCAGATGACCCCTGGCATGAGAAAAAAATGTTTTGCTTTCATCCGCCTTTGCCAGTCGATTGTAATTTTACCGATAAAACGGGCTGGGCTGCCCCGAATCATTGGGCAGCCCAGCCTGATCGTATATCGAATTACGGATTGTAGCCGATAGCTGCCTGATAGATGGCGAGCTGTTCGTCACGCCCCAGATCATCCGTGACGCGGTTCCAGTCGCGCGCGGTGGCGTCGAGCGCCGCCTGCGGGCTGAGCTGGTCGGTCATCGCTTCGCTCAGGCGGATGTCCAGCGTCTCCTGGATGTATTCCAGCGTGCCTGGGATGCGCAGGTAGGTCAGGTAGATCGGCTTGTCGAATACGTTCGAGCCGTAGGCGTTGATGTAGCGTTCCATATCGCCCGCATCGAAGCCGACCGCCGCGTAATCATCCGGGCTGGCTGTGCCGCGCGGCGGATACAACTGGTAGGCGCTGCTGGGGTCGATGCCCTGCCAGCCGGTCGTGGCGTTGTAGAAGTTGATCGAGGGGTTCGCCAGCATCGCCATGATGTAGTACGCCAGTTCGGGATCATCGGTGAACGCCGACATGGTGGGATGCCATGAGCCGCCGGTCGTATTGCCGACGCAGTTGGGGTTCTCCGAGTCGGTCACGAACTGACCCGCCTCGCGGTCATACCATTCTTCAGAACACAGGATGGCGCTTGCGCCGAGGTTACCCTTGATGCGCGAGCGGCTGGTA
This sequence comes from uncultured Pleurocapsa sp., assembly GCA_964614405.1. Classification (GTDB taxonomy): domain Bacteria; phylum Chloroflexota; class Anaerolineae; order Aggregatilineales; family Phototrophicaceae; genus Flexifilum. Next base: position 20,749 of record CAZTLS010000050.1, on the reverse strand, counting down.
TCCTGCGAGAGCGAGCCCACATCGCCCCACGAGAAGGTGGCGATGGCGTTGCCGCCCAGGAAGTTGTCCCACGCCTCACCGAGCTGCCAGCCGAACTGGGCGCGCTGCCCGGTCGCCGCCAGTTCTTTGAGGAATTCGAGCGCGCGCACGTGCCCAGGCTGGTTGATGAGCGGCTCCATCGTCTCCGGGTCGAACCAGAACACGTTGTCGAAACGGGTGACAGTGCGCGGGTCATCGCCATCCGCCGGGGTCACGGCGAACGATGCTGCCAGCGTCGCGTAGTGGAAGTGTCCCTGACCGCCCGGCGCGAGGTGCAGGCTGATGCCGTCGTCCGGGTCACCGTCACGGTTCCAGTCCTTGCCGTTGAAGAAGGTGGTGACCGCCAGAAGCTGCTGCCAGGTCGTGGGCGGGTTGGGAAGCGGGTAGCCCATTTCCGCCTCGAACTGCGCCTGCCATTCGGGGTCGTTCAGTACATCATGGCGATAGTAGAAGAGCTGGGCGTCACCGTCATTGGTCGTGCCATAGGTCTCGCCTTCCCACTGCATCAGGGCGGCGAATGCCGGGGCGACGTCGTTGATGTCCCAGGCGGGGAAGCGCGCATCGCCGAAGAAACGGTCGATGGGCTGAATCCAGCCGTTGCTGATCCAGTCGCCATACTGCCAGGCTGCACCGATGAACACATCATAGGTGTACTGCCCGGTCAGGAAGTCGGCGGGGATGGTCGTGCCGAGTTCGTTGTACGGGATTTCGACAATTTCCAGACGCGCGCCGGTTGCCGCTTCAAAGGCGTTGCGCCAGAAGTAGATCGTGCCGCTGATGCCACCGCGCGACCCCTGACCCAGCACGCCGAAGGTAAGCGTCCTGCCTTCACCGAAGGCGCGTCCGTCAGGCAGGTTGGCGTTCAGCAGTGCCTGAAACGCCAGCTGCTGTTCCTGTTCATTGGCTGCCACACCGGGGATAGGGAAAAGTTCCTGAGCGGTCTTGCCGAAAAAAGTCTGTTCCTGTGCTGTCACGTGCAGCGCCCCGACGGCGAACAGCAGCACGATCAGCAGACTCAATGACATCAGACGCGAGAGACGACCATGATGTACACGCATGGAGAATCCTCTTTGCAAGAAATGGAAATCTAAACGACGCTGGACTGACCGATTAAAACCATTCTGCTGTCTGTGGTGAATCGATTACACAGGCTGTACGTTGAATTACTTTTTTTGAGCTTCACCTCCACATGGATGGCATCCAGGATGGCAGGCGTGGATTGGCGTACTGTTGCGACGTATCCACAAAGAAGATAATATGTCAATCCTGTTTTCAATGCAAGCAATCTGCAGCGGCTATCGCCCGCCTGCTGCACTCTGCTGGTGAAAGATGTGCAGCACTGGTTTGCCGGGAAAAGGGAGGGATGCTTAGGATCACTCTGTTCGGTCAGTTCAGCGCAGCGCACGGCGATCAGCCGCTGCGTCTGTCGCTGCGCCCCAAAACTTTGGAACTGTGGGCATATCTGCTGCTCTACCCCCATGAATCGCTGCCTAGACAGGCGATCGCTTTCACACTCTGGGCGGATGTGGATGAGAAAACTGCCCAGACCAACTGTCGCCGCCACCTGCATCACCTGCGTACCGCGCTGAGCGCGATCGACCCCGACGCAGGCTGGCTGCTGGCGGATACCAAAACCATCCGCTGGCATCCCGATGCACCGGCATGGGTGGATGTCACCGTGTTTCGCAGCTGGGCGGATGACGACGCCACGCTCGTGGATGCTGTAAACCTGTACACGGGCGACCTGCTTCAGGAAGTATATGCCGACTGGCTGCTGCACGAACGCGAGCGCGACCGCGAGCGCTACCTGCGTGCCCTCAGCCGACTGACCGATCTGCACATTCTCAGCCGGGACTATCCTCAGGCGCTCAATTACGCCCAGCGGCTCACCAGCAGTGATCCATTGCGCGAGACCAGTATTCGTCAGCTCATGCGCCTGCTCTACGCCACCGGTGACCGCGCCGGGGCGCTGGCGACGTATCAGGATTTTGCGGTGCGGCTGCGTCGTGAGCTGGGCGTCGAGCCGATGGAACAGACCCTCGCCCTGTTCCACGACATCCGCGTCAACCGGGCGCGCGCTGCCGATTTTGTGTCTGATGATGCGCGATCTGTGGCGCGCACTCGCCCATCACCCAACACGGACATCCCCTTTGTCGGTCGCGCGGCGGAACTGGCGGGGCTGCGCGCCCTGTGGGATCGGGTAGGGGCAGGGCGTGGACATGTCGTGCTGATCGGCGGCGGGGCAGGCATCGGTAAGACCCGTCTGTCTGAGGCGCTGAGGCACATTGCGGCTGGGCAGTCAGCCTGGGTGCTGGTGGGCGGGACGTCATTTGCTGAGTCTGTCCCGCAGCAGGCATTCATCGAAGCACTGAGCGGTGCGCTGCCCGCTGTCGTCAGCGCAATCGAGGATGGGCGCGTACTTGCGCCGCTGCTGCCGTTCATGGCTGAACTGCATCATCTGCGCCCTGATCTGGCAGAGTTTTCCGCTGTCGCGCAGCCCGCAAACCGTCAGGCATTGTTTGATGGCTTTGCTGCCTGTTTCATCGCCCTGAGCCAGACGCGCCCGGTGCTGCTGGTCCTGGAAGACCTGCACTGGGCTTCGGCGTACACGGTGGCGATGCTTGATCATCTGGTGCGCGCGGCACTGCATCGCCCGCTGCTGGTCGTCGTCACTTATCGACCGGAAGATGCGCCGCGCAGCCATCCCCTGCGCGATATGCTGCGCCGCCTGCGCCGCGAACGCTTCGCCACGCTCATGACGATCATGCCGCTGGACGCTGACGCGGTGCGCGCATTCCTAAGCAGCCGCCTCGGTGAGATCGCACAAGCAGATGATATGGTGGCGGTCTTTCTTCGCCTCAGCGAGGGTAACCCACTGTTCCTGCACGAACTGCTGCGTCATGCGCTGGAGGCGGGCTGGTTGACACAGCGTGAGGATGGTTGGCATCTGCGCCTGTCCGATTTGCAGCCGATCCCGCCTGCGCTGGAGACAGTCATCACCGAACGACTGGCGCATCTGGGTGCGAACGCCCGCGCTCTGGCGGAAGTCGCGGCGGTCATCGGTGCGCTGTTCGACCTCGAACTGCTGTGCGAGGTGAGCGGTTGGGCGGAGGCTGAGGTGTTCGATGCGCTGCATGAACTGCTCGATCGAGGCATCATCCGTGAGGCGTCCGGGCAAAGTGGGTTCGATTATGGCTTCAGCCATACGCTCATTCATCAGACACTCTATGGGCTGCTGGACGATATTGATCGCCAGCGGCGGCATCGCCGTGCAGCTCAGGTGATGCGCGAGATTTACGGTGAAGCGCACGAAGGCGTGCTGCTGCATATAGCGCGGCATTGCGAATTTGGGGGGCTGCATGGTGAGGCAGCGCATTTCTACCTCAGGGCAGCGCAGCGCGATCAGCGCGTGTACGCGCATCAGGAAGCTTTGAGACACATCGCCAAAGCGCTGACGCTGACCGATGACCCGCATCTCCGGTTTGACCTGCTGGCACTGCGCGAAGGGATCGAGTCGATCGAGGCAGATCGAACAGCCCAGTTACACAGCATCGACGCGCTGGCACAGATCGCCGCGCATGATCCTGACCTGATGTGCGAAGTATGGCTGCGACGTGTCCGCCTGATGCACACGGCCGGCGATACAGCCGGGCTGCGCGCAGCCGTCGAGGGGCTGGCGCATGTGGCGCAGGCGGTCACTGCATACCGCTGGGCGGCAGAGCTGGCGCTGGCGCGTGGTCTGTACGCGCTGCACACCAGCGACTACGACACTGCTGAGCGCAAATGCACTGACGCACTGACACGTTTTCAGGCGATCGATGAACCCGATGCCCTGCTGCGCTGCCGTGCTGCGCTGACTGAGATCGCTCTGCATCGCGGTGATTTCGACACAGCACTTGCTCACATCTCCACCATGCAGACGGACGATCCGGCTCACATCGCAGCGCGCCTGCATCATCTGAAACATGCTGGGACGCACGCCTTCGTCGCGCAGCGCTGGGCGGTCAGCCTTGAATTTTTCGAGGCGCTGCGCGAAGGGGCGGATCAGTACCACGACCCGCAGGCGCTCATGCTGGCACATTTCTACCTGGCGATGAATCATGCGCGTCTGTCCAGTTTTCTGCTGGCGGAAGGGCATTACAATCAGGCGGCGGGGCTGGCGGCACGTTTCGGCAGCCCGGCGCTGAAGACCGCACTGCATATCAACCGGGGTATTTTTCGGGCAGCGCTGGGGCAGGTGCGTGCCGCCCGACGTGATTTTGAGCAGGTTCAGCCCATCGTCAGCCGTGCCGGAGACAAGCGTGCCTTGTACACCTGTGCCCACAACCTGAGTATCCTCTCGCTGTGGACGGGGGCACTGGCGGTGGCGCAGCGCCACGCGGAGCGCGCCCTGACGCTGGCGGACGCGATGGGCAGCCCCGCTTTTCGTGCCAATGCGCTCAGCAGCCTGGGCGTGATCGCCCGCGAAGGCGGACGCTATCTCGAAGCGATCGCCCATCTGGAAGAGGCGATCGCGCTGCGCCGGCAATTCGGCGGTCAGCATACCTCTCTGCTGGAAGACCTGGTTGAACTCACCAGTGCCTACCTGGGAACCGGGGAGCGTACCGCCTCCGCCCACCTGCTGGCGGAATGTCTGGCGCGGCTGGGCGAAGCCGATCACGCTACCTATCATTTTCAGCGTGTGCTGTGGCTGCTGGCACGCCTGTGCCAGGATCTGGGTGATATGGACATGGCAGACCGTCTGACCCATGAAGCCCATGTCCTGTTGCAGCACCAACTGGCGCAGCTTTCACCCGCTCAGCAGGAAGCATATCTCGCTCTCCCCTTCAACCGCGCCATCACAGACGCCTTCCCACGCTGATCGCCCATGCTGGACTGTGGACGAACTCCAGATTCGCCTGGGACTCTTTTGGGACTCCACCTCTTTTACCCTGATGGTATCGCTATCTGATCCGCCTGTTGGAGGTGAAAGCACATGGAGTCACTGAAAAATCTGGCAAATTCGATCCTTGAAAGCATCGGGCGCGAACAATTCGTGCGTATCGCCGCTATTTACGCGCTGATCGTCGGCATGTTCGGTTTATGCTTCGCGCCGCTGATGGCGGCAGTGGGCGGGCTGGCATTCCTCGGCGGCATGGCAGCAGACGCAGGAACGCGCATGGGGCGGGGTGTCGATGCTCAGGCTGATGCCGAGCTGGGCGCTGCGCTCAGCGCCTTATTTGGTGCGGGTACGCTGGCGGGCGGCGTGGCGATCCTGTCGCTGGCGACCGGGATTGCGCTGATTATCGTCAGCATCGGGCTGTTTCGGCGTGCGGGCTGGGCGCGCACGGGGTTCATCATCATCGGCGCGCTGGATGTCGTCGTCTCGCTGCTGCTGCTGACCAGCGGGTTCGACGTACTGCAACTGATCAGCATCGTGATCACAGCTTTCGTCATCTTCATCTTCACCACCGACGAGGGGGTCAAACGCTTGTTCACTGAGCGCAAGGCGAACGCGCGGTGAGGCGCTGAAGATGGGTGGCAAAACTGATGAACCGGACAAGCACAATTTTATCGTCCGTTTCTGGTACGAATCTGACATCGCTGAGCGCGGCCAGTGGCGCGGCATGGTCGAGCAGGTGCAGACAGGGCTGCGCTGCTACTTCACTTCGTTTGCCGAAATGAATCAGTTCATGTCGCGCTTCATGGGGGACAACCCCAGCCGACATGACTCGTCCGAGTGAGAAAAAGAGGGAATGCATCATGCACGGCATACTGTATCGAGTTCTGCTGTTCATCCTGCTGCTGGCTGTTTTGCCGGTCAGGGCACAGGAAACTGAGGGACCGCTGCCGTTCAACATCAGCCAGTCCGGGTCTGCATTCACGCGACGCCCGGCAGCACTGGCAGATGCAGACGGGACACTGCACGTCGTCTGGCAGGATACGACCGACCAAAGCAGCCCCGCCGTTTACAATCTGTTCCACCGTTCCCGTTCACCTGGTGGGGTGTGGTCTGCCTCCACCAATCTGACGCCGGAATTCAATCTGATGTTCCATTACAATCAGACTCTCGTGCGCCAGCCGGACGGCACGCTGTGTGTGATGATCGACGGGCAGCTTAGCCGTACCCCGCGCGCGCTCTATCAGCGCTGTCTGAACGCCGGAGGCTGGGGGGAGGTGACGATGATGCGGGCGACCATGAACGCTTCGGATGCTGCCTATACCTACGACGCCGATGGTACACTGCGGATGGCGATCGGTTTGGGCAGCCGTACCATCCTGTTTGGTTTGGGCAGCGAGCAAATCCTGCTTTCGGATGAAGAATTGGCGATCCTGCCCAAACTGGTCACCGACTCGGCAGGGCGGCTGCATCTGTTCTACAATCGGCTGGGCAGACCGTTCAGTATCGAACATCGCTTTTCGACCGACGGCGGGGCGACCTGGTCGCAGCCTGAGTCGCTTAACGATGTAACAGGTAACCGCAGTGCATCGAATCCTCAGGTGGCGGTGGACGCGCGCGGCGGGGTGCATGTGGTGTACCACACAGCGGGCGAAGGCAGCGACGCGATCGAGTATCTGCGCTGGATCGAGGACGGAGGCTGTGGGGCGATGCAAAGCCTGCTGGCGAATACCAGCCAGCCCGGTCAACTGCCGCAGATCGCGGTCGATGCTGACGGGCTGGCGCATGTGGTATTTCGCAGCGAAAGCGAACTGTTCTACACCCGACAGCAGCAGAATGGCGGCTGGTCAATGCCTGTGCGTGCCACGCCGATCACCGTCGGACAGCAGGTCGTCATTGTCGTGGACGAAATGGGCGTGGTGCATCTGCTGTGGGATTATGAAGATCGACGCGACATCTTCTACGACCGTATCGACGCTCAGGTTCCCAAAGTCGCGCCGGGGGGATGAACACCCTGCTCACCCCAGACCCGCCAGCAGCCAGTCCGCCAGCGCATTGACGGCGGTGGCGTCCAGCGGCAGTGACAGGCTGTTTTCCTCACGCACCGGGCGTGGGGCGAGGCGCGGGGCGAACGCCGCCACCGCATTGCCCGATGCGCCGATGCTGAGCAGCGCATCGCATTGCAGAGCGGCGGCACATCCTGCTGCCGCCCCGTCCGCTGCCGTGCCGATCCCGGCAACCGCGAGATGTCCGGGATCGCTGGCTTCGCCCAGCGAGATGAGCAGCGTGTTGAAATCATCGAAGGTCGCAGCGGGAGGGAGCGCCGTCACGATGACGGTGACGCCCAGTTCGCGCAGGCGTGCCGGCAGTTCCCCCCACAGCGCCGGATCGTCCGCCAGCAGCAGCGCGCCGGGCGTGAGGAGGGTTCCGGCAGTGTTGACAGCAGGGTAGAGCCGCCCAGGATGCAGCGCACCGCTGGGCAGGGTGATGGTGATGGCATTCGCCAGCACGCCGGGCGCACGCGCGTCGTCGAGGGCGGGCGGCAGCGCCGAGTCACGCGGGAGGGCGGCGGCGGTCAGGCGGATGGGGCTGAACTCGTCTTCAAAGGCGGGGGAGGTGGGCAGCAGAGGCAGCACGACCGGGCTGGCTTGCAGGGTGGGCGCGCTGATCGCCCAGGTGGGCGGCGGCGGCGGCGGTTCCTGATCGCACGCTCCCAGCAGCAGCAGCCCGCACAGCATCACAACGGGGATTTTCATGTGTTTCGGGTTTCCTGTCAGACAAACGCCAGCGGCAATTATAGCGCACGTTTGTCTTCCCCCTCAGCCTGTGGGATGCAGACTGAGGGGCGTGATGAACAGAAAACCGGTCAGTTATTGATGCGGATGAAGTCGAGCCGCGTCCAGCCTTCCTGCCCTCTGGCATTGCGGATGCGTACCCAGCCGATGTCACGGCGAATCTCCAGCACGGTGACGATCTCGCGCGGGGCAGCGCTGCCGATGACGAAAGTGAATGCCTCGCCTTCATAGCCGCGTCGGATGCGGATATTTTCGGTGGTGATCACGGTAGCGCGCGGGAACGGCGTCGGGGTGATCGTCGGCGTCGGGCGCGGGGTAGAGGTGGCGGTCGGTCCGGCAGTGGGGACAGGCGTGCGCGATGGAGTGAGGGTCGGTGCGACACCTGCCACACAGCGCGGACGCACATTGAACTGTTCGCGCTGTTCGCACGTCAGCTCGGTTACATTGCGGTTGGCGTAGAACCAGTCCACCGTTTCATCGCCCGTCTCGGCGCGCCAGAACAGGATGCCATCATCCGGGTTTTCAGAGGTGGTGGCGAAGGTGCGTCCATCCGGGGCAAACACGATCTGCTGAATAGTCGTGCTGTGCCCCCGGAACGTCTGCAACACCTGCCCGGTCTCCACATCCCACAGGATGAGCGTGGTATCCTGCGATCCGCTCACCAGCAGCCGACCGTCCGGGCTGAACGCCAGTGCCGAAACCGGGGCGGTGTGGGCGCGCAGGTCAAAACGTCTTGTCCCGGTGCGCGTGTTCCAGATCATGACGGCGTTTTCCGGCTCAGCGACGCCAGCGGCGGCGAAATCGCCACCACTGGTCATGTCGATGGCGCGAATGCGCCCGGTGAAGCCGCGATATTCCTGCACGGTGCTGCGGGTGATGATGTCGATCAGATTCATGCGCGTATCGGATGCCGTCAGCACCGTCTCGTTCAGCCCTTCAATGGCGAAGAAGCGCGCGTTGCTCACGCCGGAGACGGTCGTGCCCTGACGCCCGGTGATGTCCCAGCGCGTCACACGACCGCTGCTCAGCCAGTAGGCGAAACTGCCATTTTCGCTGAAGCGGATGCCCTGGATGCTGCCTGTACTCACATCCGGGATGCGATAGATGAATTCATTGGGCGTGTCCAGATTCCACAGCGTCAGGCTTTCGACCGACGCCACCAGCGCGCGCGGCTGCACCGGGCTGAACGCCAGCGCCACCTGTGCCCCGGTGGAGAAGCGGCGGTTGCCGTCCTGACGCTGGGTGGCGAGTGACCAGCGCCCCATAGCGATGTTGTCGTAGGCGATGAACATCTCGCTCTGATCCGGGCTGAAGCCGATGTCAGCGATCTCGCGGGCGGGCAGGATCAGCCGTCCCTGTGCCAGCGAACGGGGGTCGCCCAGATCCCAGACGCGCACGCTGTCCTGAGACAGGGTATAGACCGACCCGGCGTTAGGACTGAAGCCTGCTGCCAGGATCGGGCTGGTGTGCCCTTCAAAACGGCGCAGTTCCTCCCCGGTCGCCAAATCCCAGACCGACGCCGCCGAGACCGCGCCGTAAAACCCGCCCGTGATGCCGTAGCGTCCGTCATCGCTGATCGCCATCGCGGTCACATCCCACACGCGCGGCGAAAGCTGCGGCGTTCGCATCACGGCGATGCGGCTGCCATCGGCGATCTGCCAGAACTCGACACGCCGCCCGGTGACGGTGTAGATGTTGCGCGTGCTGTCGGTATAGTTGCGTGTCTCCAGATGCACCATGACGAAACGGCGATCGCGGCTGAAGGCGATCGTCTCCAGATAATCGACGTTGAACGCACCCAGCCGGAATTCGCGCTCGCGCTGATAGCTGATCGGATTCCACAGGGTGACGAAGGCATCACCCTGCCCGCCGACCACGCCATAGCGCAGGTCTGGGCTGACACCGCGAATGTTGCCCACCTGAGTGAAGCGGGCATTGCGCCGCACCATGTCGGCAATGCCCATCTGTGCGCCGTCGTACAGGTAAGCCTGTGACGCATTTTCGCTGAAGCCGACATCCCGGATCGCCGCCAGCGCTGTGCCCGTTGAGCCGACGTTGATCTCCATGTAGCGTTCGCGCGCTTCCACATCCCACACTTCACCGCCGCCCAACTGTTTGCCCACTGCCAGGTAGCGCCCGTCGGCGCTGAACGCCAGCGCCGTCACCGCCCGGCTGGTGTTCAGGCGCATCCGCTCGAAGCCGGTCGCCGCCTCGAAGACTACCCCGCCGCGCGATGTACCGATCGCCAGCCAGCGCCCGTCCGGGCTGTAGCGGACGATCGATGCGCGTCCGCCCACATTGAAGTTGAACAGGATACGGCGGCTGGTCAGGTCACGCACGACTACCTGTTCCCGACCTTCGGGGATGGCGATCGCCCGCCCGTCCGGGCTGAAGGCGGCATACGAAATGCTTTGGGGGGTGATCAGCGTGCTGAAGCGCCCGCCCGCCGCATCGACCGAGGTGACATAGCGTGGGGTGAAGGGGCGCAGCGCGTTCAGCACGCGCTGCACCTGAGGCAGCGCCGGGTTGAGTTCATAGGCGCGCAGCCCCAGCGTCAGGCTGAGGTCGGGGTTGCCCGCGCCGAGAATTTGTTCGGCGGCGGCGGCGATCCGCAGGGCATCGGCGATCTCCTGCTGCAAAGCGATCTCGACCGCCACGCCCGTCAGCGTTGGTGCGACTTCCGCCACCTGTGTCCCCGCACGGTTGAGCGTCGGTTCGACGCCGGCGATCTGCGTCCCGGCGCGGTTGAGCGTCGGCTGTACGCCTGCTACCTGAGTCGCCGCGCTGTTGAGCGTGGGCGCAACCCCGGCAACGACTGTTTCCGCTGCCGCCAGCGTTGCGCCGATCGGGGTGAGCGTCTGCGGCACGGGCGTCAGGGTGAGCGGGATAGGGGCGAGCGTGGCGTTGGCTGCCGCGACCTGCTGGCGCGCTTCTTCAGCAGCGAAGTTCGCCTGAATGACGGCTTCGCCAGCGGCGGTCGCCTGCTGTGCGGCGATCGCTGCGGCGGCGTTCGCCCGTTCGATTCCCGCCTGCGCTTCGGCGATCTGTTCGGCGGAAAACGCCAGCGTCGCCGGGATGGGCGTGAGCGTCTGCCCGAACAGGATCACATCCTGCTGGGCGGTGGCTGCAAAGGCATTGGCTGCCACCAGCGTGCGCTGAGCCGGGGTCAGCGTCAGGGGGAGCGGGGTGAGGGTGGCATTGGCGGCGAACACCTGCTGACGGGCTTCCTCGGCGGCGATGTTCGCCTGAATCACAGCTTCGCCAGCGGCGGTCGCCTGCTGTGCGGCGATGATCGCTTCTTCATTGGCGCGGGCGATGTCGCGCTGCGCCTGGGCGATCTGTTCGGCGGAAAACGCCAGCGTCGCCGGGATGGGCGTCAGCGTCTGCCCGAACAGAATCACATCCTGCTGGGCGGTGGCTGCAAAGGCATTCGCCGCTTCCAGCGTGCGCTGGGCGGGCGTCAGCGTGAGGGGAAGTGGGGTGAGCGTGGCGTTGGCTTCTGCGACCTGCTGGCGTGCATCCTGCACCAGCAGATTCGCCTGAGTCGCCTGCTGCGCCGAAAGCGCCGCTTCTTCGTTGGCGCGGGCGATGTCCGCCTGCGCCTGGGCGATCTGCCCCGCTGAGAAGGTCAGGGTGACCGGGATGGGCGTCAGCGCGGCGTTGGCGGCGGAGACGAGAGCCTGCGCCTGGGCGAGTGTCGGCTCGACGCCCGCTACCTGAGTGTTCGCTGCTGCCAGCGTCGGCTCGACGCCCGCTACCTGAGTCGATGCCGAGTCAAGGGTGGGCTGTACCCCGGCAAGCTGTGCTTCGGCTGCCGCCAGCGTCGGCTCGACACCCGCCACCTGGGTGTTCGCTGCCGCCAGCGTGGGCTGTACCCCTGCCACCTGAGTCGATGCCGAGTCGAGTGTGGGCTGTACCCCTGCGACCTGCGCTTCTGCTGCGCCCAGTGTGGCAGCGATCGGGGTGAGGGTGGACGGGATCGGCGCGAGGGTCTGTTCGGCGGCAGCGGCCTGAGTTTGTGCCCCGGCAGCCAGGTTGAGCGAACGCGCCACTTCTGCCTGAGCGAGGGCGGCATCGCGCAGCGCGTTGCCCTGTTCAAAGGTGGCGGTGGCGATCTGCGCTTCCGCCTGCACGATGCGCCCCTGTGCTGCGGCGAGGGTGGGCTGCACCTCCGCGATCTGGGTTTCGGCGCGCGCCAGCGTCGGTTCAACGCCGGCGATCTGCGTTTCGGCACGGGCAAGCGTCGGTTCGACTCCGGCGATCTGCGTCTCCGCCTGTGCCAGGGTCGGACGCACGCCCGCCACCTGTTCCTCCGCCGAAACGAGCGTTCCGACGATCGGGGTGAGTGTAGCGTTGGCGTCATTGACCTGATTGCTGGCGGTGAGCGCCGTCATGAACGCCGCTACGACGATGAGCGCTGCCAGAAAACCAACCGCCCCGGCGATGGCGCGCAGGCGATTGGCACGGCGGGCGGTGCGTTCACTGCGTTCGGATTCCTGGCGCGCCACTTCCTGAGCGTGTGTCGCTTTTTCTTCTGCGAGCCGCAGGTCGGCGATGCGCTGAAGCTCACGCGCTTCGATTGCGCGTTCCTCATCGGCACTGGCGCGCAGAAACTCGCTCTCGTCGGCGCTGGGGAAGTTGTTCTCCGCCCAGTCGAGGGCTTCGCGCAGCACCCGCCCGCGATAGAGCAGATCATGGCTGCGCCCCTGGCGAATCCATTCGCCCACATCGGCGCTCACCTTCTTCTGCAGGCGAATGTCATCACGCGCTGCGCCCAGCCAACCTGCCAGCCGCTCCCATTCGCGGATGAGCGCCTCGTGGCTGACCTCGATCGTCTCAACATCATCCGCCGTAGAGGTGACCAGCAGGCGGGCGTTGACGAAAATGGAGGCGGTCTCGTTCAGGATGCGCGTCTGTTCGGCGTCATCCAGCCGGAGTTCATCCCGATTGGCGCGGCGGCGGGTGGTGTCCTGCTCCGTCAGACCTGGTTCGATCAGGCGCATGAAGAGCGCCCGGCTGAGCGCGCGGTGGCGGTCGCTAGGCAGGCTGTGATAGACCGATTCGGCGTGCGCCTTGAGCGCACCGCGCACCCCGCCCAGTTCCCGATAGGATTCCAGCGTGAGCAGGTCATCGCTGCGCTTGTCGAACAACTGCGCCAGGGTGAATTGCAGCAGGGGCAGCGCCCCAGCCTGATCGCGCACCTCGAAGAGCAGGTCGCCGACCAAGCCTTCCTCAAAACGCACCTGCACATCGGGCAGTTCAGCCGGCTTTTCGATGACATCGCGCAGGTTGTGCAGGTTCATCGGCAGGACGGAACGGCTGCGTTTCTCCAGCAGCTTGCCGAGAGCAGGGTAGTTCATCGGGCGGTCGTAGAAGTCGGCGCGCATGGTGAGGATGATGAGCGCTGCGCCGCGCGGCTCGGTCGCGGCATTGACCACCAGATCGATGAACTGGCGGCGTTCATCCTCGTTTTCCGCCTGGGTGAACACTTCCTCGAACTGGTCGATGAACACGACCACCTGTCCCGCCCCGCCGCCCGCCAGCATGGTGGCGATGCGGTGCAGGCGGCGCGGGCTTTCCAGGTCTTCGAGCATCTGGTCGAACGAGTCGTGGGTAGCGTTTGCCAGCACCGCCGCCATACTCTCCAGCGGACGACGACCTGGGATGATCGGCGGCAGGTACACCCATTTGTCGCTGCCTGACAGCGCCCCGCCCTGCAGGTGGGGCAGCAATCCCGCCATGACCACGCTCGATTTGCCACTGCCGCTCGGTCCCACCACCGCCAGCATCCGTTCCGGCGGCACATGCTGCGGCACATTGAGCGCTGCATCGATGTCTTTGGTGAGCAGCTCGATCAATGTGCCGCGCCCGAAAAAATCGCTGGCGTCATCGCGGCTGAACGGGCGCAGACCCTTGTATGGGTTGCGGCGCGTCAGCAGCGGGCGCGGTTTGGATCGCGTATCCGGCTTGATGACCACCGGGGCGATCACGTCCGTCGGTCGGTCTGCCCCCTGCATCTCCAGCAGGATTTCGGCGATCTCCGCCATGCCTGCCTGATATGCCTCTTCACCGCGCAGGTCGATGTACTGCGTTCGCACAAATTCCAGCGGAATGGAGTCGATCCACTCCTCGCCCGACGCCCACAGCGGGAAGATCGGGCGCTTGTACATCTCGGCGACCGCCATCTCCGCCTGCACGTAATTGGAGATGCGAGACTCCTGGCTGGCGATGAGCAGCACGGCGTAGCTGTTCCGCACCGCTTCGCGCAGCGAATGTTCCCAGTTGCGTGTACCTGGCTTCAGCCCGCGCGTGTCGATCCACACCCGCACCCCACGCGCGGTCAGGTCTGCGATCAGGCGTTTGACCAGATCGGTGTCGCGGCGCGAGTAGGAGATGAAAGTGTGTTCGATGGCGGGATTGGCAGGCGGGACGAGCCGGATCACATCGTCGCCACTGTCCTGGTTGGTCATGATGATATGGTCTTTCCCCGAAAAGAACCTCAGATGACAACGAGTCGGAATGTATAACGCAAATAAATCGCAGCCGCAAATTTTCCCCGGTTGCACGATCGTCCGATGTGCGTCATGATCAAAGTTCAAATACTATTTCCTGATTGAAAGTGACCGCTCATGACGACACTCCCTTCGGCGAACACCCTGCCCGTGCGGACGAAGCTGGCTTACGGTGCGGGCGATCTGGGTTCCGCCATCACCGCCGCCATCACCGGCTTTTTCCTGAATGCCTTTCTGCTGGACGTGGCAGGTCTGCGCCCAGGCATCGTCGGCGTGATCTTCCTGCTCTCCACCCTGTGGGACGCCATCACCGACCCGATCGTCGGCAATATGAGCGATCGCACGCGCAGCCGCTGGGGACGGCGGCGTCCCTGGCTGCTCTTCGGAGCGCTGCCGTTCGGCGCTGCCTTCATCATGCAGTGGCTTGTGCCGCCGCTGGATGAAACCGGGCTGTTCATCTACTACCTGATTGCGGCGCTGCTGCTCAAGACCGCCTTCACCGCTGTCAACATCCCTTACACGGCGCTCACGCCCGAACTGACGGGAGATTACCACGAACGCACCCGCCTGACGGCGTACCGGTTCGGTTTTTCCATTCTGGGCGGCGTCGCTGCCGTCGGGCTGCATCCGGTTCTCGTCAGCCTGATGGGGGATGTGCGCGCGGGCTACGCGCTGAGCGCCGGGGTGTGGGCGGTGTTCATCACCCTGTCTGCGCTGACGGTGTTCGCCTTCACGCGCGAACAGCCCACCCGTGAAGATGTGGAGCCGCTGGGCTTCATCGCGGGGCTGCGCGTCACCTTTTCCAATCGCCCGTTCCTGATCGTCACCGCTATCTACCTGCTCTCGTGGCTGACGGTGCAGTTCGTGCAGACCAATCTGCTGCTCTACGTGCGCTACTGGGTGAACGGGGAAGAATCGTTCACCCTCCTCGTCCTCATCCTTCAGGTGACGGCGTTTCTGGCGCTTGCGCCCTGGTCGGCAGTGAGCGCACGGGTGGGCAAAAAGCGCACCTACCTGATCGGCGCGGTCATCTGGCTGGTGACGATGGCGTCGGTCTTCTTCATCCCGGCGGGGACGATCACGCCCCTCTATTTCGTGGCATTTTTTGCCGGGCTGGGCGTCTCGGTCGCCTATCTGCTGCCCTGGAGTATGCTGCCTGATGTCATCGAGTATGACGAGCTGCGTACCGGGCAGCGGCGCGAAGGAGCGTATTACAGCATCTTCGTCTTCCTGCAAAAGATCGGCTTGTCGCTGGGGCTGGCATTTTCCAGCCTGATGCTGGATGTGGCGGGATACGTCAACCCGGAAGAGGTGGGCGGTGTGGTGACGCAGCCGGACTCGGTGCTGCTGGTGCTGCGCGTCTTCGTCAGCCTGCTCCCGGCGCTGATCCTGCTGATCAGCCTGCCCGTCGCTGCTTCCTACCCGCTGAGCAAGGATGTGTGCGACGACATTCGCATTCAGATCGCCAAAGAGCGCGCCAGACAATGAGCCACTGGGGCGATCCAGCGATCGCCCCAATCCGGGATGCGGTTATTCCAGCACGACCGCCGTGCCGCTGGCGCTGACCATCATCATGCTGCCCTGACCGACCGTCTCGAAATCGAGATCGACGCCGATGACGGCGTTCGCGCCCATGCGCTGCGCCTCATCGATCATCTCCTGAATGGCGATGCGCTTCGCTTCGACGAGCGACTGCTCATACGCGGTCGAGCGCCCGCCCACAATGTCGGTGATCGACGCCATGAAGTCGCGCACGATGTTCGCGCCCATGATCGTCTCGCCGCTCACGATGCCCAGATAACGGGTGATGCGCTGTCCTTCAACGGTATTGGTGGTGGTGACGAGCATAGCCTCTCTCCTGTGTGATGCACATGTCACAAGCCCTCGGCGGAAGGCGCGCAACTTTCGCGCGATCTCACCGTAATGATGTACGAAAGATGATACGATCTGGTCTCATGGAAGGAGAACCCGAAAATCATGGGGTGTGGACGCGCGCTGTTGTGCATTCTGCTGCCGCCGCTGGCAGTGCTTGACCGGGGATGCGGTACGATCCTGATCGTGTTCGCCCTCACGCTTGCCGGGTGGGTTCCAGGGGCGATTGCCGCGCTGCTGCTCAACTACATGGCGAGCGAGGGGCGGCGCACGATCGACTGACCGAGTGGAGAGGGAGGCAGGGCGGGCTGCAAGTCAAGCCCTGCCTTTTTATGCCCTTCGCTGCGCGATCGACTGCAATAAGCACTTGTGGTTCCTGACACAGGGTGCAACCGGATGAGCAATGCCCCCTCAGACGCGCGTGAAAAGGTGCTGAACGCCGCCGAATGGCAATACAGACCTGTCTGTCGAACTGATCTGACCTGCCTCCGGCACGGGAAAACTCTCGTGCCGGATTTAATCTAACCCCGATTCGATTAATCCCTTTTCAGCCCTTGTGCCATGCGTTACAATCCTCAGCATGTGAGATAGTACACCCCTTTTTATTTGTTGCAGGAGGTTTCCCTTGACCATCGTGGTCTTTACGCGCAGTACGCCGGACACGGCGGCGAAAGTGGAGGCGACCGCCGACGGTGGCGTCGCCTGGGGGGATGCGGCGCTGGTCGTCAATCCCTGGGATGAATATGCCCTCGAAGAAGGCATCGTGCAGGCGAAAAACGGCGGTGGCAAGGCGGTCGTCATCGCGCTGGGTGGTGAACTGCACAACGACGCCCTCAAGCACAGCCTGGCGATGGGTCTCGATGAGGCGGCGCGGGTCGATGATCCGGCACTCGACCCGACGGACGCCATCGCCTACGCCACAGCCGCTGCCGCTGCGGTGAACAAGGTGGGCGGTGTCGATCTGGTCATCTTCGGCAGAGAGAGCGTTGATGTCGGTACGGACGCGCACATCGCGGCGACGGCGCGCAAGCTGGGCTGGACGCTGCTGAGCTACGTCTCGAAGATCGTCGCTATCGACTACGCCGCGAAGACGATCACTGTCGAGCGGGCGCTGGAGGATGGCAAACAGACGATCACCAGCAGCCTGCCCGCTGTGATCAGCGTGCTGAAGGACATCAATGAGCCGCGCTACCCGTCGTTCATCGGCATCCGCAAGGCGTCGAAGGCGGTGATTCCGGTGTGGTCGCTGGGCGATCTGGGCATCAGCGCTCCGCCCGCCCGCGCGCGCATCGCTGCCTACAAGAACCTGCCCCCGCGCGATACCCGTTTCGAGCTGATCGACGGGACGCCGGAAGAGCAGGCTGCCAAACTGGTCGATCGTCTGATTGAGGAGAAGGTGCTGTGAGCGCGATCATCGCCTTTGTCGAGATCAACAACGGTCAGCCGATCGTCGGAAGCTGGGAGGCGATCGCGGCTGCGCGCGTGCTGGCAGCCGCGCACAACCTGCCTGTCACTGCGCTGGTGATCGGCGAGAGCGCCAGCGCAGCGGCGGATGCTGCCCGTTACGGTGCGGACAGTGTGCTGGTGTGCAGTGATGCGACTGTGCGCGATTATCGCCTTGAACCGTATGCCGCGCTGCTCACCTCGGTGGTCCAGGCGCATGGAGCGCGCGCGGTCGTCGCCGCCGCCACCAGCCGGGGACGTGAACTGCTGGCGGCGTCGGCTGCTGATACCGACAGCCCGATCCTGGCGGATGTGCTGACGCTGCACATCGGCGCGGACGGCGCAGTCACCGCTGAGCGCGCTGCCTATGCGGGCAAGGTGCTGAGCGACACCACCGTCACGGGCGCAGAGACGGTGTTCATCACCGTGCGCGCCCGCGCGTTCAAGGCACAGGAACCGAACGAAAGTGCGTCTGCACCAGTGACGACCCTCGACCCGGTGCTGAGCGAGGACGCCATCGCCAGCAAGGTGACGGCGTTCCACTCGGAGGCGGGCACGGTCAACCTGAACGACGCAGCGATCATCGTCTCCGGTGGGCGTGGCATGGCGAATAACCCGAAGGATGCGCCAGCCGATGCAGCGGATGCGGCGGTGTGGAAGGCGCAGGATGGGTTCGCGCACGTGTTGCAGCCGCTGGCGGATGCGCTGGGCGCAGCAGTCGGCGCGAGCCGCGCGGCGGTGGATGCGGGCTACATCCCGTATGCCCATCAGGTCGGTCAGACGGGAAAGACCGTCTCGCCGGACGTGTACATCGCGTGCGGCATCAGCGGCGCGATCCAGCATCAGGCGGGGATGCGTACCAGCCGGATCATCGTGGCGATCAACAAGGATGGTGATGCGCCGATCTTCAAGATGGCGCGTTACGGGCTGGTGGGCGATCTGTACCAGATCGTCCCGGCGATCACCGCTGAGGTGAAGAAGCGCCTGGGTAAATAACCCCATGTGACTGTCCTGCCTCTCCCCGCGCCCGTCTGTAGATGGCGTGGGGAGAGCAGGTATTGAGCTTCATTTCCCGCCCCATGCCTGCCCCGATTTTTGCTATAATGATGCTACTTTCGACCATCCGTTAGGAACGCAGGATGAATGTTGGCATCATTTCAGACATTCACGGCGATTTCCAGGCATTAGTGACAGCGCTAGACCGTCTCGACCACACCCACAAGGTCGATACCATCGTATGTGCAGGCGATCTGATCGGGCGCGGACCGCAGCCTGATCAGGTGGTCACTGCTATCCGCGAACGCGGCATTCCGACTGTGCGCGGCAATCACGATGAGACGGGTTCCGGGCTGACGCCTGAAAATCGGGCATTTTTACGCGATCTGCCATTGGAGTGGCGCGCCGAGTGGGCGGGCAGCGCCGTCTACATGTGTCACGGCAAGCCGGGCAACAACCTGTGGGGGCTGTACCGCGATCACATCTCGGATACTTTGCTCAACATGATGCTCAAATCGCTCCACACCAATGTCATGATCACCGGTCACACCCACCTGCCGTTTTATGCCCGCGTCGAACAGGGCTGTGTCATCAATTCGGGTTCGATCTACACCTTCGACACGACCCGCGCCACCTCGCACACCTACGGCGTACTGCACTTAAGCGATCTGACGTTCGATGTCTTCGACCTGACGACGGCACCGGGCGAGAGGGTGATGATCCGGTGACCGAGAGCGCCCCGAACGACCACTACACACGCGAATATTTCGACAAGTGGAATTACGCCGATCGTCCGCTGGGACGTTTCTCGATGTATTGGTTCGCCCGCCGCTATTACGCGGCCTTGATCCGGCGTCATGCGCCAGCGGGCGGCAAGCTGCTCGAACTGGGCTGCGGGTTGGGCGATCTGTTGGGGCTGCTGCAGGACGATTTCTCGTGCATCGGCATCGACTTGATCGATTACAGCATCGAACGGACTCGCGCCGCCGCCCCGCGCGCCGAGACCTACCAGATGAGCGCCGATGATCTGAGCCGCTTCGAACGCGGGGCGTTTTCGGCGGTCGTGGCGCTCCATCTGGTCGAGCACCTGCGCGACCCCGCCGACGTCATCCGCCAGGTGAGCGCGCTGCTGCGTCCGGGCGGCATCTTCTTGTTCGCCACCCCGCATCCGGAGTATCTGCTGCGCCGCTTCAAAGACCGCGCGACGGACGCGATCGGCAAAGACCAAACGCACATCAACGTGCATCCGCCGGCGCAGTGGCGCGCCTGGTGCGCCGCGCATGGGCTGACGCTGATCCGGCATTTTGGCGACGGCTTGTGGGATGTGCCGTATCTGCCGCTCATCCCCAAGCCGCTGCAGTTCGCCATCTTCGGCTTTCCGGCTTTCCTCCAAGTTGTGACGCAGACGACGTTCATGCCGCTCGCACTTGGGGTCAATCAGGTCGGCATCGCCGTCAAGCGCGACGGCTGAGCCTCATTCCGCCAGCCAGCGGGCGAGCAGGAGCTGGCTCGTGCGAAAGCCGAGCGGCGGCAGCGCCGTCTTGGGAAACCAGGCGGCGTCGGCGGCGTCATCGCCCGCGCGCAGCTCCCCGCCGGTGACGTGCGCCCGGTAGGCGATCACGATATCGGCCAGGCCGTTCGGGTCAGGCCGGTGCAGGACATCGAGCAGGGCGGTGATCTCGACCTCCAAACCGGTCTCCTCGGCGACCTCGCGCTGTGCGGCGTCGGCGGGTGCCTCATCGAGATCGACAAACCCAGCCGGCAGTGCCCACGACCCTTTGGCCGGATCGTGCGCGCGCTGCACCAAGAGCACGCGCTCGCTCTGGGTGATGAGCACGACGACGGCGACTTTCGGCTCGAAAAAGACGGTCGTATCGCAGGCGGTGCAGACCGGGCGTTGCCGGCCGAACCGTTCGATCAGCCGCGTCGGCGCGCCGCAGACCGGGCAGAAGTGGGCGACGCGCATCAGAAACGCCTGCGCAGCACGGTTGTGACAACGGCGATCGCCAAGAGCAGCAGACCGCCGACGATCAGCGCTGGGCCGAGGTCGAGTGCTGCCGGCAGCGCGGTCGTGGCTTCAGGGGCGGCGCTCTCCGCCGGCAGCACGGTCAGGGTTGGGATCGCGGTCTGGGTGGGTGCGGCGGTCGGGCTGGCCAGCGCTGCCTGCGTCGGCTGCACCATCAGCGCCGCTGGTGGGCTGGCGGCGGATGTCT
>CAZTLS010000049.1:0-27978 GCA_964614405.1 uncultured Pleurocapsa sp. | reverse complement strand
GATGGAGAGGGGCAGGAAACCGTCAGGTTTCCGGGGTGAGGTTAGGGCAGGAAACCGCAGGTTTCCTGGGTGAGGTTGGAGTAGACATACAAGAAAAGACCCTCTCGATCGAGAGGGGCTTTTGTCATGCGTCAGAGGGCGGGTCAGCTGTTACTGGTGGGGGGGCGCGTCATCGCGCGCGGCGTCGAGGGCGCGGCGGTTGGCGGCGCGCAGCGCGCGGGCGGTGAACAGCACGCCGATCAAGCCGATCACGATCAGCACCAGCCCGGTCGTGCCGCCGCCTGTGCCGCTGATCACGTCGTCAAAGATACCGCTGTCGGGCAGGCGCGTCGGCGAGGGCAAAATCTGAAGTTCGCCCGTCGCGCCAGGCGTGGGCGGCGGCAGCGTGACCGCATCCGGCGTGAACACCTGCGCCGTCGCCGTCAGGAACTGCCCGGCGATCGCCGTCGCCGTCAGGTTGAACGACTCCAGCACGTTGACCGTCGGCGTGACTTCCTGCGTCGGTCCTGGCGTGGGGCTGGAGAAGAGCGCCAGCTCGATCAGCGCGTTGCGCGTGGCGATGGCGACCTGCGTGGCGATCGCGCCCTGTGTGGCGAACTGGCGCGGTGCGTCGAAGGCGTTCTGCGTGGCGATCGCCACCTGCGTGCCGACGTTCGCCTGCACATCCAGTGCGGCGCGCGTGGCGGTGCTGACCTGCGTCGCCAGCACTGCGGGCGTCACGATGTCTGCGCCAGCGGTCGCCGCCTGCTCGAAGAAGAACTGGGTGGAGACGGCAGCCTGAGTCGCCTGTGCCAGCGCGGTGGCGATACCGCCGGGCTGTGCCAGCGCCGGGTCACCGAACTGGGCAGCCAGGTCGCTGACGAGCGTGGCGGCGGCGGCTTGCGTGACAGCAGCGACCTGAGTCGCGGCGGCGAACGGCGCTTCCAGCGCGGCGCGCGTCTGGCTGTTCTCCAGCGCCACAGCGGTCAGCGCCAGCGCCAGTTCATCGCGTTCGCGGGCAGCGGCGTCCAGCCTGGCGTTGATGTCTTCGATGGCAAGCTGGGCGACCTGACGCTCTGCCTCGACGGTGGCGCGCAGTTCAGCGGCTGCACCTTGCAGGTCGATCGCGCCCTGAGTGGCGAGCGCCTGCTGCGTCGCCAGTTCGCTCTGCCGCCCGCCTGCGACCAGCGTGGAGAACGCCACTTCGGTGGCGAAGCGCTGGCGCAGGTCACCGCCCGCATCGATGAATGGCGTCGCCGTCGCCGGGGGCGGCAGGGTGACGTTGGCGGTGGCGGCGGCGTCCGCCGTCTGCTGGGCGACGAGGGTTTGCAGGAATGCCAGCGTGAGATCAGGCGTGAAAGTCGGCGTGATCGTCGGGCGCGGGGGTGTGTCGGTCGGCGTTGGCGTATCACTGGGCGTCGCCGTCGGCGAGGGGGTGGGCGAAGCCGCCAGCGCCGTCTGGGTGAGCTGAAGGTTGCTCACATCCTGCGTCTGGGTCTGCGCGAGGAACGCCACAACCTGGGCATTGGTCAGAGCGATCGCGGTGCTGGTCTGGTCGAACGGGGTCGGTCCGGTGTCGCGGGTGGCGAGCAGCAGGATCGCGCCCAGCCCGATCATGAACATGAAGATGAGCAGCACCGCCAGGATGATGAACGTCGGGCTGGTTCCCCGCTCCGTGCGTTCTTCTTCAAAGGCGCTGCGATCAGGCATGTCCTCATCGAAACTGTCGCCAAGCCCCCTGCCGACATCGGAATCGCTGTCGATGTCGCCAAAGGGATCGCTGTCGTCGTTGAAGAAATCATCGCTGTCGTCAAAACTGAAATCGTCTCTGCGGTTGCTCATGCTGCCCCCTGTGTCGGTAGCGGCTGGTAAGTGACCCAGGGCTGATTATGCCCCAACATGCTCGATATTCGCCAGTGGCGCTGTGATCTGCTCACCTGTGGTCAGGGTGACGACCGCGCATGGCACACGCAGTCCATTGTCCATGAGGATCGGGGTTTTTGGCAAATGGGTGATCGTGCCGATCGACGATGCGCCTTCACCGCGCAGCACGCGCACATCCATGCCTGGGCGCAGCGTGATGCTGAGGTCGGGCGCGCCTGGGCGATCGTTGGGGTCGAACGGCACGTTGACCAGCAGTTCGGGGCGGCGCGCCTCCAGCGCGGCGGGCGTCACCGCATCGAGTGACCCCTGCCGCCCTTCGACGTACTCGAAGAACTGCCCTGCTGCCACGTTCAGCCGAATCTCGCCGAACCCCTCCACCAACATGAGCGCGAACGGGGCGTCGAGGGCGGCAGCGCGCAGACCGGGCGGCAGCGACGGCACGACCAGCCCGGCGATCCCCTGATCGGCGGCGATCTCCAGCGTCAGTGCGCGCGGCGTGCGCCGCGAAAGCAGGATCGCCCCGCGCAGGTCGGCTCCGAAGGCGCTGCTCTCTCCGTGCAGGCTCTCGATGCCCTGGGCGGGTTCAGCGCGCACCACGCCGATGGCGCGTCTGCCGTTGCCCCACACGCCCTGAAGCACCGCGCCGTATCCCTCGACGACCACGCCGCGCCCGACGCGCACATCGATCACCGTACCGTTCAGCCCCGCCTGCAAATCGAGCGATGGGGCGTGCGCGCGCAGCACCACCTGCCCGCCGCGCCCGATCGCCACCACCACACCCTCGAACCCCGCCAGCACGCGCCGCCGTCCCCGTCTGGCGATGACCGTTTCGGCATCGACCGACTCGCCTTCCTCCACCTGCATGGCGCGCATCAGCGCGGATGAGTCCGGGTTGAGGCGCAGCGCGCGCGCCACATCGATCAGCGTGAAAGGGGCAGGCGCTTCCCCGCGCGCCACCACATCGAGCAGCGAGACGCGCTGCCCGCGTGAGACCTCAACAGTGCCGCCTGCGGCGTCGGGCAGCAGGCGGCTGCGGCGGATGGTGGTCAGCGCCAGCAGGTGGCGGTGTTCGGGGTAAAAACGATCGTTGGACATGCCGACTCCTCAGGCAGGGCACACGTGCCTTCCATTGTGCGCGATCCGGCACATGTGCGCAACTGTGTCGCTCGGTCCCCGTCTGAGCGGTCGGTCAGAACGCGGGGCTATTCTTCCAGCAGTGCCGCCAGCGCATTGTCAACCAGCACTTCCGGGGAGCATTCCTCGGTGGCGCACAGCACCACGACCAGCGCCTCTTCATCGGGTATCCACAGCGTGACCGACAGGAAGCCGATCACCCCGCCGCCATGACCGAGCGCCTCGCCCCGGTCGAGCGGGTAGCGCGTCAGCCCCAGCCCATAGCTGATACCTGGGGCGTCTTCCATCTCGGTGAACGCCAGCATTTCGGCGAGGGCATCCTCCGGCAGCAGCGTCCGGTCGATGAGCAGGGCGCGGTAGAAGGTCGTCATGTCGCCGACGGTGGACACCAGACCGCCATCGCCCAAGCCGAACCCGTCGTTGATGCCGCTGGCGTCATCGAGCGCGCCGTCCTGGTCGATGTCGAAATACGGCGTGACCAGCGTCGCCCCGGTGGGCGGATTCTCGAACGCCTGAGTGTAGGTGCGGGTGAGGCTGAGCGGGTCGAGGATGTAACTGCGGATCAGGCTGTGCAGCGGTGCGCCGCCCGCCTGCTCCATCGCAAGCTGGATCAGCAGGTAGTTGGTGTTGGAATAGCTGCTGGCTTCCCCTGGCGCGAACAGCGGCTCCAGCCCGTAGGCGTATTCCAGCGCGACGGGGGCTGTCCACGCAAAGGCGGGGTCAGCCATCACCTGCTCCCAGAACCCCGATGTGCCCAGATAGTCATCGATGCCGCTCTGCATCGCCAGCAGGTGGCGCAGCGTCGCGCCGTCTTCGCCTTGCAGGTTGGCGATGTTCCCGATCACTTCATCGGGCAGATAGTCGCGCGCCGGGTCATCCAGCGCCAGCAGCCCGTCCTGCGCCATCAGCAGCGCGGTGGCGGCGACGAAGGTCTTGCTCATGCTGGCGATGCGGAAACCGTCGTCAGTGCGCGCCTGGCGCGTCCCGTCCGCCGTGCCGATCGCGGCGCTGAACGTCTCGTCGGCAAAGCTCACCTGCACGGCGATCGCCGCCGGGCTGCCTTCGGTGAACATCTCCTCCGCATAGGCTTGCAGGACATCCGTCAGCGTCGGATCGTCCTGTGCGGCGGCAGGCAGCACCAACAGCAAAGCAGCAAGGCATACCATCACAAAACGCATGGAAAAACTCTCCTGAAGAAAAGGGTAACGCCGATGTGTACGCACCTGTCATCAGGAGAGTTGCACCGCCCCCGCCCGACATACCGGGCGGGACGACGATCATTTGATGCCCGTGCGGGCGATGCTTTCGACGAAATAGCGCTGCCCGAAGATGAACACGATCATCGGGATGAGGACGACCAGCGTCGTGCCCGCCATCAGCCAGGCGACGCGCGGCTCGCTCACCATCGCGCCCACATTCAGGAAGTTCAGCCCCACCTGAAGGGTACGCATGTCGTTACTGGTGGTGAAGATGAGCGGCTTGAGCAGCGCGCCCCATTCGGCGAGGAAGGTCAGCACGGCGATGGTGACGATGGCGGGCTGCGCCAGCGGCAGCATGATGCGCCAGAAGATCGTCACCTGGTTCGCCCCGTCCACGCGCGCCGCCTCTTCCAGATCAGCAGGCAGGGTGACGAAGAACTGACGGAAGACGTACACCGCAAACGGGTTGGCGATGCTGGGGATGATCAGCGCCCAGTAGCTGTTCACCCAGCCCAGCCGGGTGATCATGACGTAGATCGGCACGAACAGCGCCTCGAACGGGATGATCAGCATCGCCAGCATGATCAGCAGCAGCCAGTTGCGCCCGCGAAAATCGATGCGCGCGAAGGCATAGCCCGCCGGGGCAGCCAGCAGAAGCTGACCGACCGTCACGCCCAGCGCCACCACCACGCTGTTGAACAACTGCCGCCCGAAATCCATGAAGGCGATCGTCTGCGGGTAATTCTCAAAGCGCAGCACTGCCGGAAAAAGCACCTGCGACTGCGTGCTGGCTTCCAGATTGCTCTTGAGCGATGTGCCGACCATCCAGATGTACGGGAAGAGGAACAGCATCGCGGCGATGAACATGATGACGAAGGCGACCGCCTTCTGACTGCGAGTCAGGGTCATGATGTTTTTTCCTTTCGCTTTACCCGTAGATCAGGCGTTCCTGGCGGCGCGTCAGCCAGAGCTGCACCGCCGTCAGCATCAGCACGCCGACGAGCAGGAAAGTGGCGGCGGCGGCAGCGATGCCGGAGAACTGCTGGAACTTCTGGAAGATGTAGAAGATGATCGTGGTGGTCGTCCCTGCCGGACCGCCATTGGTCATGATGTACATCGGGTCGAAGGCGCGGAAGCTGAAGATGGTGGTCGTCACCAGCAGGATGGCGGTCGTCGAAGAGAGCAGGGGCCACGTGATGTAGCGGAATTTGTCCCACATGCTGTTCACCCCGTCCACCGATGCCGCCTCGTACAGGTCGCGCGGGATGGTCTGCAAGCCGGCAATGTAGATGATCATGCAGTAGCCGGCGCTCTTCCACGTGTTCATCAGCACGATGAAGAGCATCGCCCAGGGACCGCGCTCCAGCTGCCAGTTGGGATAATCGAAGCCGAGCGCCGTCAGCGACGTTGCCACGAAGCCGGGCGCAGCCTCCGATCCGTTGAAGAGCCAGCGGAACATGATGCCCGCCGCCGCCATCGAGACGACCATCGGCGAAAAGATGATGCTCCGCAGCCACGTGCGCCCGACGATCGCCTCGTTGAGCAGGATGGCGGCGATCAGCCCCAGGATCATCTGGGCGGGCACGGCGAGCAGGACGAACACGACCGTGTTGGTCACCGCCTGCCAGAAATTCGGGTCGTTGAAAAGAAATTCATAGTTGCGCGTGCCCCGGAAGACGGGCGGCGTCATGATGTCCCAGCGGTGAAAGCTCATATAGATGTTGAACAGCACCGGGAAGATGACGAACACAGCCAGAAAGAAGGTGGCAGGAAGGACGAAGCCATACCCCGTCAGCGTCGTGCCGAGTGTGCGTTTCATGGCAGACCCCTTGTGATGAGCGAAACTGTTTTTTGTGTGGGGTGGGCGGGCGCGGACTCACCGTGCCCGGTGTGGAGGGTGCAGGGCGATCGCTGCGATCGCCCCGCCGGGTATGGGTGGAGATGTTAGCGGGCTTCGTCCAGCAGCAGCGCCGCTTCAGCGGCAGCGGCGTCCATCGTGGACTGAATGTCCGCCCCTTCGACGAAGATGGCAGCCCAGGCGCGCCCATACGGACCATCGCCGACCGCATCGAAGCCGGGCATGGCGGGGCGCGCCACGCCATACGGGGTCTGGTTCGCCCAGCCCGCCAGCGCCGGGGTGTTGGCGGCGAATTCCAGATATTCGGGGCTGCTGCTGGCGCTTTCCGTCACCGGCAGCGAGCCGTCGCGGATGGTAAACGGAACCTGGAACTCGTCGGTGAGCATGTACTCGACGAATTTGAAGGCGCAGGCGTTCGCCGCCTCGCTCACATCGAACACGAACAACTGGTTGCCACCGAGCGGCGCAGCGATGTTCTCACCGCGCGGCAGCGGCACGACCGTCCACTCGAAATCCTGCACCGCCATGAGCGCCGACAGGTTCCAGGGTCCGTTGATGGTCATGGCGACGCGCCCCGCCAGCCAGGGAGCCGGGTCCCAGCCGCGACCGGGTTCGCTGAACACCGTCGAGCCGTCGGCGATGACCGAACGCAGGAATTCGTAGGTGCGGATCGCTTCCGGCGAGTTGAAGCCGATCTCGTAATCGGGGCTGATGTAGAACGTGCCCGCCTGCGCCAGCCAGCCGGTCGCCAGCCATGCCGCCCAGCCGCCGCCGTCGGAGAAGAGGAAGCCGCGCGTCTGTCCGTGATCGTTGATCGCCTTCGCCGCCGCGCGGAACTCGTCCCACGTCCACGTCTCTTCCGGGTTCTGGCTGGGCACGGGCACGCCCGCCGCCTCGAACGCGCTGACGTTGATGTACATCGCCACGTTGTTGGTGGTCATCGGCACGCTGCGGATCGCCCCTTCATAGGTGGAGAGCGTGACCAGCGAGTCGATCAGGTTGTCCAGCAGTTCCGGGCGGGCGTCGAAGAAACCCTGCACATCCGCCAGCACCCCGGCGCGGACATAGTTGCCCGCTGCCGACGACGCCAGCCAGACGAGGCTGGGCGAATTGGCATCACGCGCGGCGACGGCGGCGTTGATGAGCGCGGTGCTGTCACCGCCCTCGATGCCCAGATTGCGGAAGGCGATCCGGCATTCCGGGTTCGCCGCCTCGTAAGCGGGCATCAGCTCGCTGACGATGAAGGCTTCCGTGTCCGGCGGGATGGTGTGGAAGAAATTGATGGTGGTGACGTCCTGTGCCTGGGCTGCCAGTACCAGGCTGAGTGAGGCGAGCGCGGCAGCTGCCGCCCGAAACAATCGTTTGATGACCATGACCTGCTCCTCAAAAAACACACTTCAAAACAATTTGCTTCCTGATGATCACGCGCGATCATCAATTGGAAACGTTTCCAATTTAACGCGCTTTTTGATTCAGGTCAATAGACCACACATTGTGCATTGTGTACGAAATTTCACATCGCTGACGGATCACGGGGCGGGCGGGGTGACCGCGCTCAGCGGCACGCCGTCGTCCTCGGCGGGGTCGGCGGGCACGACCAGGCGCAGCGCCCCCTGGCGGGCACGAAACGTGACCGGGGTGACGCCGCCGCCCTCGGTATCGCCGTCGAGAATCCATGCCTGCGGCGTCGGCGCATCGATCTCGATCACGCGCCCGCTGTAGCGCCCGAACAGGGCGGTGTAGTCCGCCAGATCGAACAGACTGGCGACGGTCTGCATCAGCGAGATGGCGTCATTGCGGAAGATCAGCACATCGAGCAGCCCGTCATCCGCGCGCACCCCATGCGCGATCGGTCGGTTGATCGTGCCGATGTTGTCGAAATTGACCACCATAAAGCCCGCCCCACTGACTGTGAGGCGCTCGCCGTCCACCGTCAGGGTGTAGGGCACATCGCGCGGGATGACGATCCCGCGCAGCAGCGCAGCGGCGTATGCCAGTGCCCCGAACTGGTCTTTCGCCTCCCGATCGACCCGCAGCGAGTCCGCCAGCACCCCCACATCGGCGCGCAGCACGAACGGGTGTCCGTTCGCCTCGCCCGCGTCGAACGGGCGCACCGTCCAGTTTCCCCCGGCGATCAGCTCGGCGGCGGCTTCGGTGCTGAGCGGCACGCCGATCGCCCCGGCGACGGCATTGCCCGTCCCGCCTGGCAGGATACCCATCGGCACGCCGCTGTCCAGCAGCCCCGCCGCCACATCCATGACCGTGCCGTCGCCGCCATACGCCACCACGCAGTCCGCCCCGGCAGCGACCGCCTCACGCGCCAGCCGCGCCCCATCGCCAAACTGATGCGTCAGGCGCATATCCCAGCGCACCCCATGCCTGCGAAATACGGTGTTCAGGATCGCCGGGAACGGTTCATCCCCCCCGGCGGCGGGATTGGCGATCACCTGCACGTGGCTGAAGCGCCGCTTCTCCATCATGGAATACCTGCCTTCTGGATCGGTCCGCGTGTGTTTTGGACTGCATCAATGATGTTATGATACGCCCTATGCCGCTGTCCGTACACAGCGATGCATCCTTTCTCCACCTTCACAACGGACCAAAAGACCTCCACCATGACCGACTCATCTCGTCCGCTCATCACGCCGACTCCGTTCACGCATTTCTGGCGCAACCTGCGCGATCTGCCGCGCGGGTTGACGCTCGCCAGCGTCACAGCGGGTTTCATCTTCGTGCTGATCAATTTCACCGGTCCGCTGCTGCTGCTGCTCGCTGCCGCGCAGAACGCCGGCTTCACCAGCGAACAGACCGCCTCATGGGTATGGGCGGTGGTGGTGGGCAACGGGGTGTTGTGCATCGTGCAGTCGCTGGCATGGCGCATCCCGATGACGGCGCAGTATTCGACGGCGGGCGTGGCGCTGCTGCTCGTCAGCCTGCCCAACTACACGATCAACGAAGCCGTAGGTGCGTACATCGTGTGCGCCGGGGCAACGGCGCTGCTGGGGCTGAGCGGGGCGTTCGGGCGGGTGATGCGCCTCATCCCGCAGCCGGTCATCATGGCGGTGCTGGGGGGGGTGCTGCTGCGTTTCGGGCTGAACATCTTCAACGCGCTCGACGATGCGCCAGGCAACGTCTGGCTGATCGTCCCGATGATCATCGCCTTCTTCGTCCTCAAGCGGCTCAGTTTCAGCGCGCCCGCGCTCGGCGCGATCGGCGTCGGCTTGGTCATCGCCGCGCTTCAGGGCAGGCTCAGCTTCCCGCCGCTGGCGCTCACCTTCACGCTGCCACAGCTCTACGCGCCCGTCTTCACGCTCGACGCCATCTTCGCCATCGCCATGCCGCTGTTCGTGCTGGCGCTCAGCAGCCAGTACGCGCCTGGGCAGGCGGTGCTGATCGCCAACGGCTACGATGCGCCGATCAACCGCATCCTGACGGTCAGCGGGGCGGCGTCGATGCTGCTGGCGCTGTTCGGCGGGCACGGCAACACGCTCGGCGCGCTCTCCGCCGCCGTCGTGGTTGCGCCGGATGCCCACCCCGACCCCGACAGGCGCTACGCGGCGGCGGTGGCGGGCGGGCTGTGGCATGTGCTGTTCGGGCTGCTGGGCGCGGCGGTGGTCGATCTCTTCACCGGGTTTCCGGCGGCGTTCGTCTCGACGGTGGCGGGCTTGTCGCTCAGCGGGGTGATCGCCTCGTCGCTGGCAGGGGCGATGGCGCAGCCCGCCGCGCGCGATGGCGCGCTGGTGGCGTTCCTGTGTACCGCTGGCGATTTCGCCCTGCTGGGGATCGGCGCGCCGTTCTGGGGGCTGCTGGTGGGTGTGGGCGTCTATCTGCTCATGCGCCGCCCAGCATCGTGAACGGGTCGATGCTACAATGCAGGCTGTCATGTCCTATCTCACAGGAGGCACACCCTGATGACCGCCCTGATGCGCGCGATCGAAGCGGGCGATACCGCCCGCGCCCTGAGCCTGATCCAGTCCGGCGAAAATGTCAATCAGCCCAGCGCCGGGGGCGATTACCCGCTCGTCATGGCGGCGTATCTGGGGCAGGGTGAGGTGGTGCGGGCGCTGCTCGCCGCCGGAGCTGACCTGACCGCGACCGACCCAGGCATGAAGGCGACGGCGCTGCACGCTGCCAGCTATGCCGGGCGGCTGGAGACAGCGACGCTGCTGGTGCAGGCGGGCATCGCCATCGACCAGCAGGGTCCCTACAACGGCTACACCGCGCTGCACGACGCCATCTGGCAGAACAATATCGACGTGGCGCGGATGCTGATCGACGCCGGGGCGAACCTGACGATTCGCAACCACGACGGGCAGACGCCGCTCGATTTCGCCAGAGCGAAGCACCGCGCCGAGATCGTCCGGCTGATCGAAGCCAAACTCAACGGCTGACCTACGCAAGGCATACGTCCATCATACGAACATCAGCGGGTCTCATCCACATTTCACCCCAGTGCCGAATACTGGAGTGAACATCATCGCAATGAAGAATGAAAGGATGAACCTGCCATGATGCAACGACTGTTGATCGCCCTGCTGCTGCTCGGCGCATTTGCGTTCGCCGCCGCCCCGCAGCCCGCCGCCGCCGCTGATGGCGTCTGCACCGTGACGCTGACCGCCACGCTGGTCAACAATGTGCCGGAAGAGCGCACCGCCCGCCTGCGCGTGCTGGATACCGTCAATAACGGGCGCATCGTGCTGTCCGCCGAGGCGACCTTCGCCCTGAACGAGACGCGCACGATCACCCTGACCGGCGACGCGCCCGCCCGCGCGCTGATCACCCTCAACCGCGCCGGGATGCGGCTGGTCACCTTCGACCGCGAGCTGACGGGCGATGCCGATGCATGTGCGTCGATCCAGGTGTTCGTGGGGGATGGTCGGCTGAACGCGGGCTTGGATCAGAATGCCGCGCCGGTCGCCGCGTTCTGCACGCGGCGCGGCGGGGTAGAGCTGTGGGACATCGACGCGCGCGGTCAGGGGACGCTGGCGGCACGCGCCACCGAACAGCAGGTGAAGACCGCGCTGGAGCGAGCGCGCACGACCGGGGGCAATCAGCTGATCGTCGAGGGGCTGAGCAACAGCCTGTTCGCGCTGACGACCGATGAAATTCAGATCAGCGGGCTGACGGATGAAGGACGGCTGTACACCTTTATCGTGCCAGGCGATACCTGCGCTCTGCGCTGACCTCACCCCGTTTCGCTGCGCTCAACCGCCCCTCTCCATCGGAGAGGGGCAGGAAACCGCCAGGTTTCCGGGGTGAGGTTGGGGGCAGGAAACCGCAGGTTTCCGGGGTGAGGTTCGGGCAGGAAACCGTCAGGTTTGCGGGGTGAGGTTGAAGGTGCAGCCGGCAATCACCCGCCTCGATGCGCCTTTGCCGCGCGTTCGAGAGCGCGCTGCGCCTCACGCACGTTGATCTTCGGCGCGGCGGACTCGTAGAAGCGCGCGGCGCTGTCGGCGTTGCGCGCCTGCCCGTCGCTGGAGGTGTCATCGAAGTCGAACGGAAAATCCGCCTCGTGCAGCCCCTCGATCGGCTCCAGCTTGATCTCGGTGACGTTTTCACGCCGCACCCGTTCCAGCGCGGTACGACGCTTGTCGGCTTCGGCGGCTTTGGCGGGCTGCCCGGCGGCGGTGTAGTAGGCGCTGAGCCTGCTCTCCAGGGCGATCGCCCAGGTGAAGATGGCGCCGAAATTGTTCAGTTCAGCCATGTCGGTCTTTTCCGGTTTCAGAACCAGCGCTCGATCAGGATTTTCTTGTCGGTGAAGAACTCGATCGAGTCCAAGCCCTGCCCGTGCAGGTCGCCGAAGAACGACTCTTTCTGCCCGCCGAAGGGGAAAGAGGCGGTCGCCGCCGCCACGCCGACGTTGATGCCGATGTTGCCCGCCTTGACGCGATATTTGAAATCGCGCGCGTATTTGCCCGTGCTGGTGAACAGGCTGGCGGCGTTGCCGTATTTGCTCTCGTTGATGATCTCGACCGCCTCATCGAAGTCCGCCGCGTGCATGATCGCCAGCACCGGACCGAACACCTCTTCTTTGGCGATCGTCATGTCACGCTGCACGCCGTCGAGGATGGTCGGTCCGACGAAGCTGCCGTCCTCGAAGCCGTCCACACGCCTGCCGCGCCCGTCCAGCACGGGCTGCGCGCCGTCCTGCTCTGCCTGAGCGATCATCGCCTCGATGCGCTCGCGCGCGGCGGCGCTGATCACCGTGCCCATCTGCGTGGCTTCGTCCAGCCCATAGCCGACGCGCAGCGCACCCGCGCGCCGCACCAGCTCCGCCTTGAGCGGCTCATACGCTTCGCCGACCGCCACCACCACCGACCCGGCGAGGCAGCGCTGCCCGGCACACCCGAACGCCGACCCCATGATGTTGGCGACCGACGCGCCCATGTCGGCATCGGGCATGACGGCGATATAGTTCTTCGCCCCACCCTGCGCCTGCACACGCTTGCCGTGTTTGGCGCACGTCTCATACACGATTTTGGCGACCGGGGTGGAACCGACGAACGACACGCCCACGATGTCCGGGTGTTCCATGACCGCCATCGCCGCTTCCTTACCGCCATGCACCAGGTTGACCACGCCCTCCGGCAGGTCGAGTTCGTCCAGCAGTTCATACACCAGCTGCATACTGAGCGGCGTCTGCGGAGACGGCTTGACGATGTAGGTGTTTCCGGTGGTGATGGCGGTGGGCAGGAACCACATCGGAACCATCATCGGGAAGTTGAACGGGGTGATGGCGGCGAACACGCCGAGCGGCTGGCGTTCCGCCGTCTCGTCGATGCCGCTGCTGATGTCCTCGACCTTGTAGCCGCGCATGATCGACGGCACGGAGGCGGCGAAATCGACGCTTTCGATGCCGCGCCGCACTTCGCCGCGCGCCTCATCGCGCGTCTTGCCATTTTCTTTGACGATCGTCTCCGCCAGGTCTTCAAAGCGCGATTCGAGCAGGTCTTTGAGGCGGAACATGTACTGGGCGCGGCTGAGGACGGGGGTGCTGCGCCATTCGTCGAACGCCGCCAGTGCCGCCTTCGCCGCGCGATCGACATCCTCGCGCCCGCCGTCTGGCACTTGGGCGATCACTTCGCATGTCGCCGGGTTGATCACCGGGGTGGTCTGCGTGGCGGACGACTCGACCCACGCGCCGCCGATGTACTGCTTCAGTGTTTCGACCATGATCTGTTTCTGCTCCAAACTTTTTGTCACGCCAATTTTCGACTGCTTCGTAACGCGCAATGGTACACCGCCCGCGTGCGAAACGCCATGTGCGCGCCCGTCATGCCAGGTGACGCCCCAGACGCATCGATTGCAGGGCGATGATCGTCTTGGCGTCAGCGAACGCGCCGCTGTCCAGCAGGGCGAATGCCTCCGCCAGGGGCAGCGCCACCTCGCGGATGTCTTCGCCCTCACTCGCCAGCCCGCCGCCCACCCCGGCGCGGTCGGCACGGGTGATGGCGGCGTAGAAGAGGTGGATGCGCTCTGAACTGCCGCCTGGCGACAGGTAGAAGGTCTGGAGTGGGGTGAGCTTCGTGACGCGGTAGCCCGTCTCTTCCTCGATCTCGCGTCGGACGGCGTCTTCGGGGGTTTCGCCCGCGTCGATCATGCCCGCTGCGATCTCGGTCAGCCAGCCGCCGCTCCGGTCGAGCGTCGGAAAGCGAAACTGCTCGGTCAGCAGTACGGTATCGGTCGCCGGGTCGTGCAGGATGGCGGCGATGGCGTCGCCGCGCTCCAGATTGAGGCGGGTCATCGGCTGCGACATGCTCCCATCGTGCCGCTCGTGACGCAGAGTCGCTTCCTCAATGGTGAAGATGAATTTTTTGAAGATGACGCTGCGACTGATGATCTCTACACGGCGGGACATGTGTTTCTCTCCTGATGATGCGCCTGATGCACTTTAGCAGGAGAATCATAGCACAGATGCCCTGTTCCGGCGTTCAACGCACACCCCGTTCATGCGGGGTTTGCCCAACCCTGACAAGCAACACCATGCACCCTTTGTGCAAACAGATCGCTTGCATCGTGACGTTTTCTGAGTTATAGTGCCGGAAAGTGATTTTGCATACGCATTCATGAACGGCGGAGCAGCTCCCATGTCTCATCTCGATGACCCGGATCGCCAGGATTCTCCCCCCAGCGCCCTGACTGTGGCGGGCAAGGGCGACATCCGCCACCTGCGCGCCCAGCCAGACGCCGCTCTCACCCCGCCCGCGATGCGCGGCTTCGACCCGGAATTCACCGATATTGTCGATTACATCCTGCGCATCACCCATCGCATCTGGGAAGAGAAAGCGATCGGGCTGATCTACGACTACTACCTGCACAATGCCGTCGTTCACACCAGCAGCGGCGACATTTACGGGCGCGAGGCGATTATCGCCGGGACGGTGCAGGCGCTGGCGGCGTTCCCGGATCGGCGGCTGTACGGCGACGAGGTGATCTGGAAGCATTCGCCCGGCGACGTCTACTACTCATCGCACCGCATCACCCATGAGGGGCGCAACAGCGGCTACACCGTGTATGGCGCGCCCACCCATCGCCCGGTGCGCTACCGGGCGATCGCCGACTGCATCGTGCGCGAGAACATGATCGTCGAGGAATGGCTGGTGCGCGATGAGCTGCTGCTGCTGATGCAGCTCGGCTATGACCCGCGCGAACTGGCGAAGCGTTTCGCCGAACGCGATGCCCGACGCGGCGTCCCAGGCGTGCCACCGGGCGAGATCGAACGCACCGAAGGGCAGCATCCGCCGCGACGCCTGCCTCCGCCGCCGGAGACGTTCGACATCGACGACTTCATCCGCCGGATGTGGCATGAGGTGTGGAACTGGCGGCTGCTCAACCGGGTGGACGCCTGCTTCAGCGACACGCTCACCTGTGAGGGCGCATCCGGGCGGATGATCTACGGGCGCGGGGCGTACAAGGCGTACATCCTGTCGCTGCTCTCGCCGTTCCCCGACCTGCTGCTGACGGTCGATCACGTGTGCGCGGTGCAGGCAGACGACGGGACGTGGCGCGCCGCCAGCCGCTGGACGATGCAGGGCACGCACACCGGTCCCGGCGTGTACGGCGAACCGACGGGCAGGCGCATCCGGGTGATGGGCATGACGCACCACACGGTGCGCGATGGGCAGATCACCGCCGAGTCCACCGTGTTCGACGAGTTCGCCCTGTTCAGACAGCTATACGCGCCCGGCTGATCGGGCGTTTATAGCCCGCAGGGTGGGGTGCAACCGCCCGTGCGGGTGCGGTCAGCGCAGTCAAAGTGTGCCATTTTTGTCATTGGAGAGGGAAAAGACATGAAGAAGTTACTGGTTCGTTTGGCGCTGGTGGTGCTGGTCATGCTGATGGGCGTGACAGCGTATGCACAGGACGCCGGAGCGTGTGACGTCGCCGCGCCTGCCTCCCCCACGCAGGTGACGATGATCGGCTGGACGTTCCCGATCCTCGATTTCTACGCGGCGGAACTGGCGGCGTGCAGCGAAGTGAGCAACCTGACGGTGAACACGCAGCTTCTGGCGAGTGCCGACGCGCAGGCACAGATGCGCCTCGCCGCCTCCAGCACGGGCGCCTCGCCGTATGACATCATTCACGGCAGCAACAACTTCATCAACGAAGTGGCGCGCCAGGGCTGGCTGCTGCCGCTGAACGACCTGATCGCCCAGTACGATGAACAGTTCGGGCTGACGACGGACATCGACGCCTCGGTGTACGCCGCGGTGACGCAGGATGGGAACATCTACGGGATGCCGATCGTCGTCAATACGCAGTTCTTCTACTACAACACCGCCCTGCTCGAAGCCGCCGGCATCGAACCGCCGCAGACCTACGAGGACGTGATCGCGGCGTGCGAGGCGATGGATACCGACGCGCTGGACATCGATTTCGCCTTCGGCATGGTGCTTTCGGCGGGCTGGGCGTGGCAGCTCGAATGGGAAAACCTGTTCCTGGCGTATGGCGGTCAACTGCTGGACGAGAACAACATGCCCACCTTCAACAGCGAAGCGGGCGTGGCGGCGGTTGACCTGCTGGTCGATGTGGTCAATGCCTGCCTCGGTCAGGACGGGCTGCTGCTCTCCACCGACGATCTGCAGGCGGGCATCGCCAACGGCAGCATCGCTATGGGGCACATGTGGGCGAGCCGCGCGGCGATGATGGACAACCCGGAACAGTCGGATGTGGTCGGGCTGATCGAGTTCGCGCCCGCTCTCTACCCGAACAGCGACGGCACGAAGCGCGGCGGCATCGCCTGGGCGGACTACCTGGCGATCCCGGCTGCCAGCGCTGCGGATAAAGACCTGCTCTTCCAGATCATCATGCAGGCGGCGGACGCCGCGTCGCAGGCAGAGGCGACGCAGTTCGGTCTGGTTCCGCGCGCCAGCGCTCAGGAAGGCGCGCCGCGCTACTCGACGGCAGCGCTCCAGACGATCGCTGAAGGCGGCGAGACGATCACCAACCCGGCGCGCGCGGTGGCGGCGACGGCACTCGGTCAGTTCCTGCCGCGCGTGATCACGGGCGAACTGACGGCGCAGGCAGCGCTCGACGGGGCAGCGGAGGTGTACATCACCGAGGCGACCGCGCGCGGCTTCATTCAGTAATCTTCTGACCTCACCCCGGAAATGCCCCTCTCCCCTGGAGAGGGGCGGCTGAGCGCAGCGAAACGGGGTGAGGTGAAGTCGCACGAATGGTATACATGCCCTGAATAATCCGTCCTGTGGGCAGCCCCACAACGCCCATTTTTTGTGACTGAACTGCTGGCGAAAGTGACCTGCCGATGCCCAAAAGAACTTTTTACGCCTTCGTCGCGCCCAGCGTGGTGGCGATGGTGACGCTGATGATCATCCCGCTGGTGGCGGCGATCTGGCTGGGGATGCACTACATCACCTTCAGCAACGTCACTTCGCCCGTCTGGGTGGGGCTGGAAAATTACACTTTCATGCTCAATGACCCTGGCTTCTGGAACGCGCTGCGCTTCACCCTGATCTACATCATCATCACCGTGCCGGTGCAGATCGGCTTGGGGCTGGGGGTGGCGCTGCTGCTCGATCAGGTGGTCAACCTGCGCGGGCTGTATCTGGCGGCGACGCTGCTGCCGTTCATCGTCACACCGGTCGTCGGCACGCTGGTCTTCCGTCAGGTGTTCGACCGCTACGGCATCGTCCCCTACGTGCTGGACGAGGTGTTCGGCATCCGCTTCAACTTCTTCTCGCCGTCGAACATCATGGTGCTGGTCTTCCTGCACGCCATCTGGTATACCGCGCCGTTCGCCGTCGTGACGCTGTTCGCCGGGCTGCAAACCGTGCCCGAAGAGCCGCTGGAGGCGGCGCTGGTGGACGGGGCGAACTGGGTGCAGCGCCTGCGCTACGTCGTGCTGCCGCATCTGGGCAGCCTGTTCATCTTCATCGCGCTGATCTCGATCATGGACGGGTACCGGGTGTTCGACAGCATCTTCGTGCTGACGAAGCAGAACCCGATCTACAGCGATGTGCAGTCGCTGATGTACTACAACTATCAGGTGGCGGTGCAGTTTCAGAACCTGGGACGGGCGAACGCCATGAGCGTGCTGACGGTCATCGGCATCTTCGTCATCCTGATCCCGTTCCTCGTCATGACCTACCGCCAGCAGATGGGAAAAAGCTGATGCAGCGTGCCAAGAGTCCTCTCGTCCGGGCATTTGTCCATCTGGCGCTGCTGGTGTGGGTGCTGATCAGCGTGACGCCGTTCGTCATGGCGATCATCACCTCGTTCCAGGTCACGCGCGACGCCACCGCCCGCCAGCCGCGCTACATGCCGAACGTGCTGGTGGAGAACAGCCTGCTGATCGCGGTCGTCCTCGCCGTGATCATCCTGATCCTCTTCTGGGGGATGCGCCGCCGCGAAATGGACGCCACCCGCCCGGCGCATTACGTCGGCTTGGGCGCGGCGCTGCTGATCGTGGTGGGCGGCTTCCTGTGGGTGACGGCGAATGTGCCGCAGGATCAGGTGTTCAACGTGACGGGCGCGAATTACCAGTCGCTCTGGTTTAGGGGCAGCAGCTACGACTTCACGCCGATTGCGCTGATGCTGGGCATCGGGCTGGTGGTGATGATCGCCGCCGGGTATGGTGCGCTGCGGCTCGGCGTGGCGCAGTCGTCGGTGTGGTTCACGCTGATCGTGATCGCGGTGTTCACCATCCTGTTCCTGCCCAACATCGTGCCGTTCGCCGAATTTTACAATTTCTTCCTGAACAGCATTGTGGTCACGGTGGGCACGGTCGCCATCTCGATCAGCATCGGCTGTCTGGCGGGGTATGCGCTGGCGCGCTATCGCGGCTTTGCCGGGGTGGTGCTGCTGTTCGGGGCGCTGGCGTTCCGCGCGCTGCCCCGTCTGGCATTCATCCTGCCCTACTACTACTTCGCCCAGCTTTCCGGCTTGTACGACACCTATCTGCTGCTGATCATCACGCTGGTGGCGATCAATCAGCCGTTCACCATCTGGATGCTGCGCAGCTTCTTTATGGAGATTCCGCATGAGCTGGAAGAGGCGGCGATGATCGACGGCTGCACGCGCTTTTCGGCGTTCTGGCGCGTCATCCTGCCGATCTCGTGGCCCGGCATCATCACCACCGCGTTGTTCACCCTGCTGCTGGCGTACAACGAGTTTCTGCTGGCGCGCCTGCTGACCTCGACGCTGTGGACGCTGCCCGTCGGCATTTCGCGCTTCACCAGCGGTGAAGACATCCGCCTGTTGCCGCTCTCCAACGCCAGCGCGGTGTCGATCACCATTCCGATCGTGTTCATCATCATCTTCTTCCAGCGCAACCTGATCAAAGGTCTGGCGGGCGGGGCGGTCAAGGGCTGACCGCCCCGCCCCACGCAAACAAGGAACCCCCGCATGACCACCGCCATCGAGACCGCCCGCGCCACCGCCGCGCGCCTGCATCGCGCCCTGTACGACATCGAGGCGGCGGCGCTGCCCGCGCAGCTCGACGCGCTGTTCGCGCCGGATGCGCCCATTCACCTGCCTTTTCCCTTCCGCAGGCTGGAAGGGGCGGCGGCGCTGTTCGAGTCGGCATATGCGCCGCTGCTGCGCGCCCTGCCCGATCTGGAGCGCCGCCCGTTCATCAGCATGGCGGGCGTGCAGGGCGACGCGGTGTGGGTCGGCTGTGCGGGGCATTACATGGGCGTGTTCGAGTCGCCCTGGCTGGACATCCCGCCGACGCAGCATCTGGCGTACATGCGCTTTCACGAGTTCTTCCGCATCGCCGAAGACGGGCGCATCGTCGAGATGCAGGCGTTGTGGGACATCCCCGAACTGATGATGCAGGCGGGCGCATGGGCGATGACGCCCAGCCTGGGCGTGACCGGTTTCACCCCGCCCCCCGCCACCAGCGACGGCATCCGTCAGGGCGCGCGCGATGACGCCGAGTCCGCCGCCAGCCTGAAACTGGTCGGCGACATGCTGACCGGGCTGAGTCGATCGCCGCACGGCGTGGAGGCGATGGAGCTGCCGCGCTTCTGGCATCCGAAGATGAACTGGTACGGTCCGGCGGGGATCGGGGCGATGCGGCGGATCAGCGGCTTTCGCAACTGGCATCAGATTCCCTTCCTGAACGCCCTGCCCGACCGGGGCGGCATCCCGAACGTCGGGGCGTTCTTCGCCGACGACGCCTACGTCGGTTTCACCGCCTTTCCCGGAATGCGCGCGACGGTGACGGGCGGCGGCTGGCTGGGCATCGCCCCGGCGAATCAGGCGATTACCCTGCGGAGTCTCGACTTCTGGCGCTGTGAAGCGGGACTCATCCGCGAAAATTGGGTGCTTGTCGATTTGCTGGATGTGTATGATCAGTTGAAGATTGATGTGTTCGCCCGAATGCGGGAATTCACGTTTGCGCGTCGCCATGCCTCGACGCAGGGATTGCAGAAATGAGCCAGACCAACCCGTCCGCCTATCAGTTCAGCCCGATCGACCAGTCGTTCAACCTTGCCAGCAAGCGTCGCATCTTCAGCATCACTCAGGCGCTCACCAATGCCCCGCCAGGCGAACTGACGGACGTGGTGCGCGATGGCTTTCACCCCGAAGCACAGGTGAATATTGTGCATCCGCTCAACGAGACTCGCGTCGAGGCGCTGGCAGAACGGCTGTGGCTGCCGATGCGCCGCGCCCTGCCCGACATGGAGCGGTGTGACGACATCATCGCGGGCGGCTGCTACCGCCAGAGCGCATGGGTCGCCTGCCTGGGGCATTACGTCGGCACATTCGAGGAGGACTGGCTGGGCATCCCGGCGACGGGCGGCGTGGTGGCGGTGCGCTTTGCCGAGGCGCACAGCCTGCACGACGGCAAAATCACCGCCAGCTACCAGTTCATCGACTTCATCGATCTGATGCGGCAGGCGGGCTACAGCCCGATCGCCCCCAGCCTGGGCACGGAGATGCGCTGGCTGCCCCCTGCCACACATGACGGCTTGATCTTCACCCCACAGGATGACGCCGTGTCACAGCGCAGCATCGAGCGCGTGCTGGCGATGCACGCCGGGCTGGGGCGCTACAACCGTCAGCCGCCCACCCGCGCCGTGCTGGACGAGATGCACATGGTCGATCACTGGCATCCGCATTTCATGTGGTACGGACCGGGGGGCATCGGC
Source organism: uncultured Pleurocapsa sp. (assembly GCA_964614405.1). Classification (GTDB taxonomy): domain Bacteria; phylum Chloroflexota; class Anaerolineae; order Aggregatilineales; family Phototrophicaceae; genus Flexifilum. Next base: position 7,309 of record CAZTLS010000049.1, on the reverse strand, counting down.
ACGACGCGCGGTCTGGCGGGCTTTGAGGAACACCATCAGATTCCGTTCCTGTGCGCCTTCCCGGATCGCGGCGGCACGGAGATCGGGCATTTCATCCGCATCGGCGACGGGCATTACGCCGTCACCGGAGGATGGGGCTATTTGCAGGCGACGCACACGGGCGGTGAATTTCTGGGCATTCCGCCGACGGGCAAGCGCATCGCCATGCGCGTGATGGACTTCTACCGCTGCGATGACCACACGATCGTCGAGAACTGGATTCCGATGGATATCCCGCACATCCTGCTCCAGATGGGGGTGGACGTGTTCGGGCGGCTGCGGCATCAGGTGCGCCCGCGCTCAATGCGCGCCGCCCCGGTCGCCGACTGGCTGGTCAAAGCAGCGGACGCCCCCCATCCACAGCGATGATGTCCCCGGTGGTGAAGGTGAGGTGTACGGCGACGGCGTACACCGCCTCCGCCACATCTTCGGCGCGGGCGATGCGCTTCAGCGGCGTCTTCGCCCGCTGTTCGTCCAGCACTTCCGGGGGCATCCGCAGCGCGTATTCCCCCTCCACCCACCCCGGCGCGACCGACACCACGCGGATGCGCGGGGCGAGCGCGCGCGCCAGCGAGCGGGTCATGCTGTCCATCGCCGCTTTGCTGGCGCAGTAGGCGACGTTGCTGCCCACCCCGGTGCGCGCGGCGATCGACGAGATGTTGACGACCAAGCCGCCGTCTCCCGCCAGCAGCAGCGTTCTGAGCGCGCGGATGCTGGCGAACGCCCCGCGCCAGTTGGTGCGGAAGATGTCGTCGATGAGCGCATCGTCGAGCGCGTCAAGGTCGTGGTGCGGCACGGGGCGGGTGATGCCCGCGTTGTTGACCAGAATATCGACCGTGCCGAAGCGCGCCGCCAGCGTCTCAGCAAGGCGCGTCTGTGCGGCGCTGTCATCGACCGGGGCGTGCAGGGCGATGTGCCCGCCACCGGGGAGGTCAGCCGCCAGCTTTTCGGCGGCGTCGGCGCTGCTGCGCCAGGTGATGACGACATGTGCGCCCGCCGCTGCCAGCCGCCGACAGATGGCGCTGCCGATGCCGCCCGCGCCGCCCGTCACGACGGCGACTTTGCCGTTCAGCGTCAGTCCTTCGTGCATGTCTTCACTCCTCATCACGGGTCAGCCCGCGCACCGAGCCGCGCACGCACAGCCTGCCGGGGATGGTGTGCAGCCCGGTCGGCGTGTCGGGGTCGGCGATGCGCGCCACCATCGTCTCGATCGTCAGGGCGATCATCGCGTCCACATCCTGAGCGATGGTCGTCAGGTCATAGGCATTCCAGCCCGCCATCGGGATGTTGTCGAAGCCGATCACGCTCAGGTCATCCGGGATGCGGATGCCGAGCGATTTGGCGGCGTCGATCGCGCCGAGCGCCATGCTGTCGTTGGCGCAGAAGAGCGCATCCGGTCGGGCGTTCGGCGCGGTGCTGAAGAGCAGATCGCGCACGACGGTGAACGCCGAGTCATAGGTGAAATTCCCCTGCAGGCGCACCGCGAGAGCGTGTCCGCGTTCGCCCAGCCTGGCGGTGAAGCCGCGTTCGCGGTCGCTGTTGGTCGAGGTGTGCGGCGTCCCCGCGACGTAGGCGATGCGCGTATGCCCGGTGTCGAGCAGCAGGTCCGCCACCCGCCGTCCGCCGTTCAGGTTGTCGGTGCTGATCGTGCTGACACCTTCGGCGTCCACATGGCGGTTGAACAGGATCACCGGCGTGCCCCGGCGCGAACATTCCTGCGCCATCGCCGAGGACAGCGTGGCGGAGGTGATGATCAACGCATCGACCTGGTATTGCAGCACCAGCGGCAGGATGTCATCCATCTCCTGATCGGGCGGCACGGTGAACAGCAGCACATGCCGCCCGATCTCCTGAAGGCGGGTGAGAAATTTGTCCAGCACGAACGGGTAGAACAGGTTGGCGATGTTGGCGACGACGATGCCGATGATGTCCGAGCGCCCTTTGCTCATCATGCGGGCGATGGCATTCGGCTGATAGCCCAGCGCCGCCGCTGCGTTCAGCACGCGCTGGCGCGTCTTCTCAGCGACATTCGGTCCGTCGGCGCTGAACACGCGCGAGACGGTCGATTGCGATACCCCCGCCAGGCGCGCCACCTCGATCGAGGAGACGCGCGCCGCCATGCGTTCTGCCATCATGCCCTGCCTGTCTGATGATCTGAACATGCGTCACGGCAGCACGCCGCCCCGCCCGTCACGTCTGCCCGACGCGCTCTCCATAGCGGCGCACGCGCAGATCGCACTGCTCTTTGTGCCCCATGAAGCCTTCGATTGCGCACAGGCGGCTGCCATATTCCCCGATCATAACACTGGCTTCGGGAGTCGTCACGCGCTGGTAGGTGACCGTTTTGATGAACTTGCCCACCCACAGACCGCCCGTGTAACGCGCCGCCTTCTTCGTCGGCAGGGTGTGGTTCGTGCCGATCACCTTGTCACCATAGGCGACGTTCGTCTCCGGTCCGAGGAAGAGCGCGCCGTAGTTGGTCATCCGGTCGAGGAAGACCTGCGGGTCGCGCGTTAGCACTTCGACGTGTTCGCTGGCGATCTCGTCGGCGACCGCGATCAGCTCGTCTTCCGTGTCCACCAGGATGATCTCGCCGTAATCGCGCCATGCCACGCCCGCCAGGTCTGCGGTGGGCAGCGTCTGGAGCTGACGCGCGATCTCCGCCTCGATCGACTCGGCGAGCGCGCGGCTGCTGGTCAGCAGCACCGCCGGGGAGGTCGGTCCGTGTTCCGCCTGCCCCAGCAGGTCGGTGGCGCACATCTCGACGTCGGCAGTGTCGTCGGCGATGACCAGAATCTCGGTCGGACCCGCCAGCAGGTCGATGCCGACCAAGCCGAACAACTGGCGTTTCGCCTCGGCGACGTAGGCGTTGCCAGGACCGACGATCATGTCCACCGGTTCGATGCCGACCGCGCCATACGCCATCGCCGCCATCGCCTGCACGCCGCCGAGGATGTAAATCTCATCCGCGCCGCCGAGATGCATCGCGGCGATGGTGGCGGCGGGCAGCACACCGTTGATCGGCGGGGTGCAGGCGATGACCCGCTTCACACCCGCCACCTTCGCCGTCAGCACGCTCATGTGCGCCGAGGCGACCATCGGGTAGCGCCCGCCAGGGACGTAGCAGCCGACGCTGTTGACCGGGATATTTTTGTGCCCCAGGATGACGCCGGGCAGCGTCTCGACCTCGATGTCCACGAGCGCGGCGCGCTGCGCTTCGGCGAAACGGCGAATCTGCGCCTGCGCGAAATGCAGATCGTCGATCACCTGCGCAGGCAGCGATGCCACGATCGCCGCGATCTCCTCGGCGCTCAGGCGGAACGACTCCGGCGACCAGCCGTCGAACTGCGCCGACAGCGCCCGTACCGCCTCATCGCCGCGTTCGCGCACATCCGCCAGGATGCCGCGCACCGTCTGCTGCACCTTCTCGTCCGCCTGCGCCTTCTCGTCGATCGACTTGCCCCGCTTGAGATATGTCACAGCCATCTTCATGCACTCCCTGTCTCTGTCTCTGTTCGATGAACGTCTTCGTTTTTTTCATGTCGATGCCCCGCGCACCGCGCGCACCAGCCCGGACGCCGCCTCGCTCAGCAGGTGGGTGTCCGTCCTGACGGTGACGAAGCGGTAGCCGCGCGCGATGAGCGCTCCCGCGTATTCCGGCGTGGCGGTGAACACGCCAGGGATTCGATTGTGTCGGGCGCACGCCGCCACCACCGCATCGAGCGCCGCGTCGATGACCGGATGCGCGCCCTCCGCCCCAGGCGCGCCCAGCAGCGACAGGCGCAGATCGCCCGTGCCGACGAACAGCCCGTCCAAGCCTGGCACGCTGGCGATAGCGTCGAGGTGGTCGAGCGCCGTCTGCGTCTCGATCATGGCGAAGGTGACGATCTCCCGATCGGCGTGGTCGGCGTAATCCGCGCCCATGACCACGCGGGCGCGCGTCGGACCGAGGCTGCGCCAGCCAGCGGGCGGATAGCGGCACGCGCCGACGAACGCCTCACACTGGGCGCGGGTGTCGATCATCGGGCAGATGATCCCGTATGCCCCGGCGTCGAGCAGGCGCATGAGCAGCCCAGGTTCGTTCCAGGTGGCGCGCGCCAGCGGGACGGTCGGCGTGGTGCTGATCGCCTGAAACATGCCGACAACCGTCTCGAAATTGTGCAGCCCGTGCTGAAGATCGACCGTCAGGCTGTCCCACCCGGCGTGCGCCATGACCTCAGCCGACCACGTGTTGGGGATGTGCAGCCAGCCGTTGAGCGCCACGCCGCCGCGCGCCCAGATCGCCCGAAGCGGGTTCGCCTTCATGCCGCGTCACTCCAGTCGTGCAGCCAGGCGCGCAGCGCATCCGCCGCCGCCGTCGTCTGCTCAAGCGGGCTGAGATGCCCGCATTCGTCGAGGATGATCAGGTGGGCGCGCGGGATCGCCGCCGCCATGCGCGCGTGCAGATCGGGCGGGCACACGGTGTCCTGCGCCCCGGTCAGCACCAGCGTCGAGACGGCGATGCGGGGCAGATCGGGCGTGCTGTCCGGTCTGCCGAGCTGCGCGCACACCTGATTGAGGAAGCCCGCCGCGCCGACCGCCAGCGCCATCTCCAGCACGACCCGGCGCAGCGCCGGGTGGTGGCGGTGTTCGGGGTGCAGCAGGGTATCTTTGAGGTGATCGGTGGTGATGGCGCGAAAATCGCCCGCCCGCGCCATGTCCGCGTACAGGGCGAGGCGGGCGCGCATGGCGTCGCTGGGCGGCAGGGGCGTGGTGTGCAGCAGCGCCAGCCGCTCGATGCGCTCCGCCGCCTGACGCAGCACCTCGAAGGCGATGATGCCGCCATAGGACAAGCCCGCCAGCGAAAAACGGGGCGGTGCGGCGTCCAGCACGGCGCGGGCGACGGCGGACACGCTGTCGTGCGCCGCCACATCGGGCACGTGATGCGCCCACCCGTCACCGAGCAGGGGGAAGAGCGGCGCGAACAGGCGCACGTCGCACAGCGTCCCAGGCAGCCACACCACCGTACCCGTCATGCCCACAGCCGCTCCGAGGCGAGGCGCGCGCCTTCCGCCAGCGAACGCAGCTTGGCGTAGGCGATGTCGGGATGCACCTTGCCGAAGCCGGCGAACGTGCCGAAGCCGCAGTCCGTGCCCGCCATGACGCGCTCGCGCCCGACGATGTGGGCGAAGCGTTCGATCCGCTGAGCGATCAGCCTGGGGTGTTCGATGAAGTTGCTGGTCGAGTCCAGCACGCCTGGGATGAGAATCTTGTCATCGGGGATGCGCGCTTCCTGCCACACCTCCCACTCGTGCTGGTGACGGGGGTTCGCCGCCTCGAACTGGATCGCGCCTGGCTTGGCGCTCAGCACGATGTCGAGGATGTCCGCCAAATCCACATCGTGGTGATGCGGACCTTCGTAGTTGCCCCAGCACAGATGCATCCGCACGCGATCCGCCGGGACGTTCCGCAGGGCGTGGTTGAGCGCCTCGACCTGCATCGACGCGGCACGGCGGAAGGTCGCCAGATCTGCATCCCGGAAGCGGATGTGCCGTCCCATCGCCAGATCGGGGCAATCGACCTGGAGGATCAGCCCGGCGCGGGTGATCGCCTCGTATTCGACCTGCATCACATCGGCGAGTGCGGCGAGGTATGCCTCGTCGGTCGTGTAGTACTGGTTGGGCTGAAACACGCTGATCACGCCTGGTGAGGCGGCGTTCATGAACGCCTCGTCCGCGCCGGCTGCTGCGGCTGCCGCTTTCAGATTGGCGATGTCTTTGTGCAGCGGCGTCAGGTCTTTGATGGCGATCGGACCGCGCACGATCGGGCGGTGATATTTCGGCGTGCCGCCCTCGCCCGCGATCCGGTCGCGGTAGGCGGGGAACTCGTCGAGGTCGCGCGGGGTGGCGCGCGGCGCATCGCCGATCTCGAACCCGGTCAGGCGGTGGCGGATGTAGGTGGCGTAGCTGATCTTGCTCATCTCGCCGTCGCTGATGATGTCGATGCCCGCCTCAACCTGCCGCGCGGCAGCCTGAGCGACGGCTTCGGTCATCACGGCGTCGAAAGCGGCGGGATCGTAGGACTCGCCGCGATCCTGCGCGAACAACTGATCGACGACGGGCTGCGGGCGGGGCAGGCTGCCCACGTGGGTGGTCAGGATGCGGTCGATGCTCTGTTTCATGGTCGGTCTGCCTTCAGCGGATCAGTCAGGGCGAAAATCAGCCAGGTCGATGCCGGTGTGCTGGCGGAAGCTGTCGAGCAGCGTCTGGTGATGCGCGGCTTCGCGCGCGGCATAGTCGTCCGGCTTGACCATCTTACCCTGCTCGTCGGCGCGGAAGCCCGCTGCCTCCGCCAGGCTGATGATGCGGGGGGGCCAGATCGGGTCTTTGCCCTCGAAGACCTGATGCGCGTCCAGCACGGCGAAGAACCAGCCGATGCCCTCGCCCGCCACCTCGAAACGCCGCCACACCCCAGGGGGCAGCGAGATCATGTCCCACTTGTTCAGGATGAATTCGCCGTCCGGCTGATCGGGATCAGGGTTGTAACCCCACACAAAGCGCCACTGCCCCTCAAGGATGAAGAACATCTCGACGTAATCGTGCGTGTGCCAGGCAGGTCCGTTGCCTGGCGGGGCGAAGCCCATGCCGATCTGGAACTTGTGCGGGTCGGTGATGGCGCGCTTGCCCGCAAAATCGGGGTTCTCGCTGGCGGTGTCGCCGATGACGGCGTAGTTCATGCGCCAGTGACCGGGCAGGATGCTGTCGATGAACATCAGCGGGATGCCCATGCCCTTCAGGTCGTCAAAGCGCACGACCCGTTTCGCCATGTCCTCAGGGGTATAAGTGGGGTGAGGGGTGGTCATAAAAGAATGTTCCTTGACGCAGAAGGGAAAAATTGAATACGTATGCAATATAACACGGTGAAAAGGCGGTTGTCAAATACGCGGATCAGGGGGGGCTGGACGACGTTCAGGCGCATGTCTGCTTCAGGCTCCCCGGAACCTCACCCCGGCAACCTGGCGGTTTCCTGCCCTTCTCCGATGCAGAGGGGCGGTTGAGCGCCGCGAAACGGGGTGAGGTGTGAAGTCAGGCAGGGGACAAAAAAGCGCGCCCGTGTGGGCGCGCTTTCTTCATCTGTTACAGGGTCGGTTCAGCCGTCCGCGAACGCTGGCGGCGGCGGCGGCGTTTGGAGCGGTTTTCGCCCCCGCCGGCGTATTCGCCGCGCGCCGCATCGCCGCTGGCTGCCCCGCGCCCGGCGGACTGCCCAGGCGCGCGGTTGTCGCCATAGGGAC
>CAZTLS010000048.1:14135-28888 GCA_964614405.1 uncultured Pleurocapsa sp. | reverse complement strand
GGACGGGCGCGCGCGCCGCACTGGTCAGCGCGGCGGCGCTGCTCGGCATGGTCGCGCTTGGGGGGAGCATCGGCGCGGTGCAGTTCGCCCCGCTGGTCGAGGCAGCGGGAGGCAGCTTCCGGGCAGCGGGCGCGCCCTTCGAGCAGGTGCTGGGCTATGCCCACCCGCCGCGCGATGTCGTCCAGTTCGTCCTGCCCAACTTCTATGGCAGCCCGGCACAGCACGAGTATTTCGATATTTTCGCGCTGGAGACCGTCTCGCTGATCGATACGCCGCACGTCAATGCCGATGGTGCGCGCATCACCCACACCGAATGGGGGATGAAGAATTACGTCGAGGGCGCGCTGTACGTCGGCATCCTGCCGCTGCTGCTGGCGGCGATCGCCGTGTGGGATGCGCTGCGTCGGCGCGACTCATCCGCGCCGCCCTACCGCGCTCTGCTGATCGCGCTGGCGGCGATCAGCCTGTCGTTCATGTTCGGCGCGCCAACCTACGCCGTGCTGTACTATGCCTTTCCGGGCATCGACCAGCTTCACTCCCCCTTTCGCTGGGTATTCCCCTTCACACTGGCGATCGCTGCGCTGGCGGGTCTGGGCGCGCACGGGCTGCTCACCCGTCCGCCGGCTGCGCTCCGCCGACTGGGTGCGGTCGTGATCGGGGCGGGCGCGCTGACGCTGATCGGGGTGCTGGCGCTGCGCCTCGGCTTCGATCGGCTGGAGGGGACGATCGCCAGGCTCATCGACTCGCTGGCGAAGGCGCGCGATGCCTTCAGCGACCCGGCGATGTTCGCCAGCGTGCAGGCATGGAACCTCGCCGTGCTGGGCGTGGTGCTGATCGCCTCCGGGCTGGCGCTCCATGCGCTGGCGCGGCGCTGGCGCGGGGCGGCGCTGCTGGCTGTGCTGGTCATCGCCGCCGACCTGATCGCCGCGACGGGCGATTTCAACCCGTCCGCAGACCCGGCATGGCTGGAAGTCACCCCGCCGTCGATCGCCTGGCTGCGCGATCAGCCGCGCGGACGCTATATCACGCTGGACGAACCCGGCAAGCCCGCCCTGTTCAACGCCAACCTGACCCAGCGCTACGGGCTGGACGACGTGCGCGGCTACGAGAGCATCATCCCGGCGCATTACGTGAACATGATGCGCGCCATCCACCCACAGGATCAGCTTCAGTTCAACCGCGTCTCCCCGCTCTTCCCGTATGGACTGGATGCGGTCGATTGGGAGCGGCTGGCGCTGCTGAACACGCGCTACCTGATCGTCCACGCCGACGCCGACCCGTCGCTGATCGCTCGCACCCCCGCCGACCCGGAACCGCTCTATGCTGACTCGTCCGTCCGCATTCACGCCCTGCCCGCCTACCCGCGCGCCTTCCTGACCGCGCACGGCGACAGCGTGCCCGTCATCGAGCGAGACGCCATCCGTCCGGTCGAGATCATCCGTGACGGGGCGCGCGAACGCGAGTACGCCCTGCCGCCGATCGACTCGTCCACCGCATGGCTGGTGATCAGCGAGTCGTTCGATGCGGGTTGGCGCGCCTTCATCCGCCCGGCGGACGGGACGGAGCGTGATGAGCGCACGCTCATGCTCGATCAGGTGGCGGGGTCGCTGATCGGCGTGCCCGTGCCCGCCAGCCCGTCCGGGACGATCGTGCGGCTGGTGTACAGCCCGGCGTCGTTCCAGATCGGGCTGTTCGCCAGCGCCATCGGCATCGGGATCGCCGCGCTGCTGGTCGGCGTGTGGGGGTGGGGCAGGGTGTTCGGACGGCTGGGCGAAGGCGGCACGGCGCGGCTGGCGCGCAACAGCATCGCGCCGATCCTGCTCAACCTGTTCAATCGCGGTGTGGATATGGCGTTCGCGCTGGTGATGCTGCGCCTGCTCGGTCCGACCGACGCCGGGTGGTATTTCTACGCCGGGGTGGTGTTCGTGTGGTTCGACATCTTCAGCAATTTCGGGCTGAACCTGTATCTGACGCGCGAAGTGGCGCGCGATCGATCGCGGGCGCGGGCGCTGTTCACCACGACCAGCGCCATCCGGGGGATGCTGGTGGCGGTCGGCATCCCACTGCTGATCGCGCTGCTGGCAGCGCGCGCGGGCATCAGCGACCCGCCGCTGACCGGAGAAGTGGTGCTGGCAATCGCCCTGCTGTACGTCGGCTTGCTGCCCAACAGCCTGAGTACCGGGCTGACGGCGCTCTTTTACGCCTTCGAGCGGGCGGAGACGCCGGCAGCGGTGGCGACCATCTCGACGATCATCAAGGTGACGCTGGGGTTGGCGGTGCTGCTGGCGGGGATGGGCTTTGTCGGTCTGGCGGCAGTGAGCATCGTCACCAACATCGTGGCGCTGATCATCCTGTACGCCGCCGGGCGCGACATGCTGCGCGGAGCGGTCGCCCCTGCCGATCGCCCATCGATGCGCGGCGGGCTGGCGATCATGCGCGGGAGCGCGCCGCTGCTCTTCAACCATTTTCTGGCGACCATCTTCTTTCAGATCGATGTGGTCATCCTGGAAGTGCTGCGCGGCGCGGCGGTGGTCGGTCAGTACAGCGTGGCGTACAAGTGGCTGACGGCGCTCAACGTCATCCCGGCGTTCTTCACCCAGGCGCTGCTGGCGCGGATGGTGGCGGGCGCGCGCGATGACCGCGAACGGCTGCGGCGCGAGGTGACGCTGGCGCTGCGCCTGCTCTTCACGCTCGCCGTGCCGATCGCGCTGCTCTTCAACACGACAGCCTATTTCTGGGCGGGCTTCCTGGGCGGGTCGGCATACCTGCCCGACGGGGCGATCGCCACGCAGATCATGATCCTGAGCATCCCGATCGGCTGGCTGAACAGCCTGAGCCAGTACGCGCTGATCGCGCTCGATTTACAGCGGCGGGTGACGTGGGCGTTTCTGGCGGCGGTCATCTTCAACATCGTCGGCAACCTGATGTTCATCCCGCAGTACGGGTATCAGGCGGCAGCGGTGACCACCATCCTGAGCGAGGGCGTGCTGTGCATCGGCTTCGCGCTGCTGCTGCGGCGCGGTCTGAACGGCGTCGGCATCGACTGGTGGGGCGTGGTGCGCGTGCCGCTGATGGCGGGCGGGCTGATGCTGGCAGTGCTACTGAGTGGGTATGCCGCGCAGCCCGCGCTGACGCTGATCGCGGCGTGCGCAGTGTATGCGGGCACAGTGATCGCGCTGGGCGGGTTCACGCGAGCAGAGATCGCCCGCGTCGTACCCGGTCGGCTGGCGGCGCAGCTGGGGGTGGGGTGACGCGCTCATGAACATGTCGCCACACTGTGAAAAATTTCTGTAAAGCACGAAAAGCGCAATTTGACGCTATACTCATTAGCAGATACACATGGTACAGCACGTCACCCGCGCCTCGGCAGCGAGACGCTGGTTTGCTTAGAATCCATCCCGTTATACAATCATGGACAGACTGGGTGGACGGCTCCGGGAGAAACAGGTTGATGGGCGGTTCGGATCACATGGGACGTCTCCGCAGCGCATCCGGCACCAGCGTCGGTCAGGTGCGAGAGAACAACGAAGACAACGTTCAACTGTGGACGCACGATCGGTTCGTCGTCGCCGTCGTCGCTGATGGCATGGGAGGCGCGGCAGCGGGCGAACAGGCGAGCCAGATCGCCGTTGACGCTATCCAGACGATCATGGGCGGAGCTTCCGGCGCAGACCCGGCGCTGGACGGCAAGAGCGATGAGCAGATCGTCGCCCTGATGGTCGAGTCGATCCGCCGCGCCAACAGCAACATCCTCAACCGCGCCCACGACGAGCCGTCGCTGCGCGGCATGGGCACAACGATGACGGTGGCGTTCGTCCGCCCTAACCGGGCGCTGGTCGCGCATGTTGGCGACAGCCGCGCCTACGCCGTCGATGCCCGCACCCGCCGCATCACCCAGATCACCGCCGATCACAGTTTCGTCGAGGCACTGGTCGCCGCCGGGCATCTCACCCAGGAACAGGCGGAGGAACACCCGATGCGGAATGTCCTCTACCGCGCGCTGGGGCAGAACGAAGAGCTGGACATCGACCTGTACGACCTGCGCCTGCGCTTTGGCGATCGCGTCGTGCTGTGTTCCGACGGGCTGACCCACCACGTCAAGGCGCACGAGATCGCCGCCATCGTCAGTGAAGAGAACGACCCGGCGCGCGCCTGTCAGCGACTCATCGACCTGACCAATTCACGTGGGGGTGAAGATAACGTCAGCGTCGTGGTCATCGTGTCAGACCTCGGCATGAACGAGCGCGCCGCCCTCGATCTCGCTGCCCTCGATCTGACACTGGACGATACGGTGGTCTTCAAAGACACCCGCAGCACCAATGAGCTGGAGCGGCTGAACCTGCCCGATGACGATACACTGCCCGGCACGTTCGATCCGTTCATCACCCCCAAACCCCCCCAGTCCAGCTGACGACGAAAAGAGCAGGGTGTATGCCGATCGAAACATCGCGGGTTGCATCTGGCGTGCTGTACGCCAAAACAGTGGGGCAAAGCAACATGTCGGAGATGGCACAGTCACGCGCAGAAGGGATGCGCCTGCTTAAAGAGGCGGGTGATGAGGAATGGGTGCTGATTATGGACATGACTCAGGCGCGCGCCTCGTCCGGTCCGCCCAGCAGCGATGACATGAACGTCGATAAACTCCGCTCCGTCACCGAACAGAACAAAGAGGTCAAGCTGCTGGGCTATGTGGTGCTGGGCGCAAACCCCGCCATGAAGCTGCTCATGCGGACGTATGGTCTGGTCTTTCGCGTCGATATGTACTTCGAGAATACCTACCAGGGCGCACTGACCCTCGCGCAGAAACTCGTCGAAAAACACAGGCAGCATGTCCCCTGAATGGGGTAGAATTGACCTTGCGTAATTTCTGGCACGTTTGCACGCACGGATGAAGGAAAACGGCAATGTCCGACCGCCCGAATGACAGCACGCCAGGAGGTGCGGTTCGCCGCTCCGGTTGGCGCACGCCTGACCCACGTACTCCCTCGCCCGACCGCCCTGCCCCCGCACCGGTGACCGAGGAGACGCGCACCTGGCGCGATGTCCCGCTGAGCGCGTTCGACGCGCAGCCGCGCACGCGCGGCGGCTGGCATCTGCCTAAGCCGGAGCAGACGACCTACACGCCCCCGGCAGACGAGGATGCCATCCGTGCCGCCCTCTCAACCGATCCCCCGCCTGCCGCGCCGATCGCCGAAGCGGTCGATCTGCTGCCCTTCGACGACAGCACCCCTGTTCAGGTCATCCCCCCTGCCGAAGAGGGTGAACAGCCCGCCCCGGCACTGGAAGCCGCCTCAGACGCGCTCATCGCCCTCGATGACGAGGAAGAAGACAGCGGTGCGCCCAGCGAGAGCTTCAGTATGAGTGAGCTGATCGCCCTGGCGACCCTCGCGGACGCCGCGACCAGCGCTCCCTCTTCCGCGTCAGCCTCCGCTGCGTTTGACCCCGCCGCGTTTGACCCCAGCGACCCGGTCAGCTATGCCCGCCGTCAGATGGAGCTGCTCCAGCAGCAGACCGGGCAGGGCATCGCCGATGACCCGTTCGAGGGCGGCACAGCCACCATCACCCCCACCGACAGCAACCCGCCGATCGCCCCGACTGGTGAAATGGGCGTCGCTGACCCGGCGGAATACGCCCGCCAGCAGCTTGCCGCCCTTCAGGGCGGCGCATCCGCTCCCGCTGCCCCGGCAGCCCCTGCTCTGACGCCCGAAGAACGCGCCCTCGCTCAACGCTATCACGACGCCGAAGCACGCATCGCCGATCTGCGCCGCATGTATCAGGGCGGACAAATCACCCGCGAGGCGTTCGAGCAGGGCTTGCGCGCCTCGATGGTGCTGGACGACGACCGGGTCTACTGGATGCTCGGTACGGAAAGTGACCGCTGGTACAAATACGAAAATGACCAGTGGCTGCCCGCCAACCCGCCCGTGCTGGACAAGGAAGCGGCGCTCAGCCGTCCCGCCGGGCTGGACGCCGGTGCGACCGTCCCCACCCAGACGATCGGCGACGCCTGGATTCCGGCGCGCGTGCCCGTCAGCGACCCCGAAGCGACCATCCCAGGCACAGGCGGCATCTTCCTGGAGACTGATCAGGCGACCGTGCCCGCCCGCCCGGTCGATTTCGGCGCGACCATCCCCTCCCCCACCTATACCGACCCGACCGTGCCGATGGGCACGTTCAATCAGACGGTCCCCAGCCCGGCAGTGGCGTCCCCCGTCATCGCGCCCGCCAACCAGGGCGGCGCGGATGCGGCGGCGATCGAGTCGGCGCTGTTCGAGGATGCGGTGCAGCGCCAGCGCCAGAACACCGCCCGCACGATCGTCATCGCGGCGGCGGTCATCGTCGGTGCGCTCTTCCTCGTCGGTACGCTGGTGGTGGTCGCCGCCGTCAGCGCCTACAACAATATCGCCGACCCGTACCGGGCAGCGATCGCCGCGCTGGAGAATTATCAGCCGCAGTTCCAGACGGCGCGCATCCTGGCAGCCGACGGCAGCCTGATCGCCGAGCTGACCAGCACGCAGGGCGGCGCGCGCACGCGCATCCCGCTCAGCCGCATGTCGCCGGAGATCATCCACGCCATCGTCTCGGTGGAGAACGAACGCTTCTTTCAGGACCCCGGCTTCGACGTATTCGCCATCGCCCGCGCCTTCCTGCAAAATCTGACGGCGGGCGAGATCGAGTCCGGCGCGAGTACGATCACCCAGCAGATCGCGCGCAATCTGGTCCTTCAGGATGCCTCGCTGACGGCAGACCGCAAGCTGCGCGAGATCGTCATCGCCGCCGAGATCGCCCGCCGCTACGACAAGAATTTCATCCTTGAGCTGTACATGAATGAAATTTTCTTCGGCAATCAGTCGTATGGCATCGAGGCGGCAGCGCAGTTCTACTTCCGCATCCCGGCGCAGGAACTCAATCTGGCGCAGTCGGCGATGATCGCCGGGCTGATCCAGGCTCCGGCGCGTTTCGACCCGGTGATCAACCGCCAGGCGGCGTTCGTGCGGATGAACGAGGTGCTGAACAAGCAGGCGCAGGTTGGATGCCTGCAATTCCAGCACGCGCCGTATGACAACCAGCCGTTCTGCGTCACCCAGGCGCAGGTGACCTCGCCGCAGGTGGTGCTGCAAAAGGCACGTGTCGAGACGGCGCAGTACCTGCCGCGCCAGGTGCAGATTCGCTATCCGCATTTCGTCAACTACATCCAGCAGCAGATCGAGCTGAGCTTCGGCACGAGCGAGATGTTCCGGCGCGGTTTCGTCATCCGCACCACCCTCGTCCCGCGTTTGCAGGATGCGGCGATCAGCGCTCTTCAGCAGGGGATCAACGGGCTGGCGGTGAATGGCATCAATACCGGCGCGATCATGGTCAGCAACCCCGTAGACGGGGCGATCCTGGCGATGGTCGGCAGCCCGAATTTCAACGACGAGACGATCGACGGGCAGGTGAACAACGTCTTCACCTACCAGCAGCCAGGCTCTGCCATCAAACCCGCCGTCTACGCCGCCGCGCTGGAAGGCGTGGATCGGGTAGACGGGCGTGCCTATCTGACGGCAGCGAGCATCCTGTGGGATGTGCCGACCACGTTTGACAACCCGCCCTACAGCCCGATCAACTTCGACCGCCGCTTCCGCGGTCCGGTGGCGCTGCGCTCCGCCCTCGCCAACAGCTACAACGTCCCGGCGGTCAAGGCGCTGGCGTTCACCGGGACGGATCGCTTCCGCGAGACGGCGGAACGCATGGGCATCCGCTTCCTGCCCGATGCGACGTTCGGCTTGCCGAGCGCGCTGGGCGCAAATGACGTGCGCCTGTACGACATGATGGCGATGTACGCTACCATCGCCAACAACGGGCTGCGCGCCCAGCAGTACGCCATCACCGGGATCACGACCAGTGAAGGGCAGGCGCTCACCCTGCCCGAACGCCCCGCCCCGGTTCAGGTGATCCAGCCTCAGGTCGCCTTCCTGCTGCAAAACATCCTGAGCGACAACGCCGCGCGTACCCCGGCATTCGGCGCGAACAGCCCGCTGGTGATCAACGGTTTCGACGGGCGCGTCGGCGCGAAGACGGGCACGACCAACGACAACCGCGACCTGTGGACGATGGGCTTCAGCCGCACGCTGGTCACCGGCGTGTGGATCGGGCGGCATGACAACGCCCCGACGGTGAACACCAGCGGTCTCGCCGCCGCGCCGATCTGGAACGCCGTCATGTCGGCGGGGCTGGCGGGGACGAACCCTGCCGGGTTCAACGCCCCGCAGGGCATCGTGCAGCAGCAGGTGTGCGTCGAGACGGGCACAGTGTACGACCCGAACAACGTCACGCCCGGCTGCCGCAGCGTGCGGACGGAATTCTTCATCGCCAGCGCCCCGCCCGAACCCGCCACGCAGTCGTTCGTGCAGGAAATCTCGATCGACAGCTGGTCCGGGCTGCGCGCCAACCAGTTCTGCCCGGATAACACGATCAACGGCACATTCGCCAACATCAGCGACCCGTCGGCGGTCGCCTGGCTGAACACGCCTGAGGGACGGGCATACGCCCAGTCGATCGGCTTGCCCGCCCAGCTCAACGCCCCGCCCACCGCCCAGTGCGATCAGAGTACCGTCACGCCGCAGGTGCGCTTCACCAACATCAGCGAGGGGCAGGCGCTCACCGGGCAGGTCGATGTGCAGGTGATCGTGACCGGTCCTGGCTTCCAGTCTTTCCGCCTGGAGGTCGCCCCGTCCACCGCGCCGGATCGCTGGGAAGTGATTGCAGGTCCGTTCGGCGCACAGCAGCCCGGCGGCAGCATCGGCATCTGGGATACCACCCGCTACAGCAACGGCGCGTATCGCCTGCGGCTGATCGCCCAATCCACGACGGGCGGCTTCGCCCAGCGCATCATCAGCGTCGGGCTGAATAACCTGCCCACGCCGACGCCCACCGTGCCGCTGCCTACCATCAGCATCCCGACGCTCGACCCGAACGTGACGGCGCTGCCCTTCCCCACGCCGATCCCGTTTGACGGCGGCGTGGGCGCGCAAATTGCGCCGACCTTCACGCCGGGCTTCGTCCCGATGGGCGGGCTGAGCGTGCAGCCGCCCACGCCGACCATCTTCCAGAACTGATCGACCACCCCACACCCCCTCAGCCGATGGTTTGAGGGGGTGTCCCCTTGCAAGCGAGGATGAACACACGAATGCACATCGCCCTCAACGGCTGGTTCTGGGATCACCCGCACACGGGCAGCGGACAGGTGATCCGTCATCTGCTGCCCGCGCTGCGCCGCGCTCGACCGGAGGCGCGCCTGACGCTGATCGTCCCGGACGACGCCGCCGCTGATGCCCCGGACGGCGTGGCAGTGGTCGGCGCGCGCACAGGACGCGGCGCGCTGGCGAAAGTCTGGTTTGAACAGCGCATCTTCCCGATGCTGGCGGGGCGCGCCGGGGCAGACCTGGCGCACATCCCCTACTGGGGGTCACCGCTCAGCAGCCCTGTCCCGATCGTGGTGAGCATCCTTGACGCCATCCCGGTCATCATGCCGGAATACGCCGCCGGGTTCGGCGCGCGCCTCTACACCGCGCTGGAGCGCGCGGCTGCGCCAGGCGCAGCACGGGTGATCACCATCAGCGAGGCGGCGAAGGCGGACATCGTGGCGCATCTGGGCATCCCTGCGGACATGATCGATGTGACGCCGCTGGCTGCCGACGAGCGCTTTCATCCCAGGCTGGGCGCGGAGGGGGACGCGGCGGTGCGCGCCCGCTATGCCCTGCCAGAGACCTACCTGCTGACCGGATTCGGATTCGATCGGCGCAAACGGCTGGATGTGGCGCTGCGCGCCTTCGCCTACGTCGCCAAAGCGGAGGGGGAAGGCGTGACGCTGGTCATCGCCGGGCGTGAACCCGCTTACCGCGAACCGCTCTTCCCCGACCTGCGCGCGCTGGCGGGCGAACTGGGGATCGCTGATCGCGTCCAGTGGATCGGCGCGGTGGACGAGGCGGACAAGCCGGGCGTCATCCGCATGGCGTCGGCATTCGTGTTCCCCAGCGAATATGAAGGGTTCGGCTTGCCTGTGCTGGAGGCGATGGCGTGCGGCACGCCCGTCCTCGCCAGTGACATCGCGGTCATGCAGGAACTGGTCGAGGACGGGGCATTTCTGGTCAAGCCTGGCGACGCCCGCGCGATGGGCGGCGCGATGCTGGCGCTGCTGGGGCAGGACCCGCTGCGAAACACGCTCGTCTCGCGCGCGCTCGGTCGTGCCACCCGCTTTAGCTGGCGCAAAACGGCTCTGGAGACCTTCGCCGCCTATGAGCGGGCGCTGGCGTCGGTCGCCTCATCGTCGGCGTCGTGATCTGCCTCGACCTGAGGGACAGCTGCCGTCACCTGGCGGGTCGTCCCAGTGACGCTCACCTCGCGCGGCGCGCCCGCGCGCAGGATGAGCCAGAGCGCGAACCCGATCGCCCCGACCACGCCCATGACTACCAAGCCGCCCAGCGCTGAGAGCGCCAGCCGCGCCGTCTCCGGGTCGCGCGGGGTGAAGCCCCCCAGCAGCCCGATCGTCCCTGACGGCGCGCTGACCGGGGCAGGCGCGACCCCGAACTCGACGATCGGGGGCAGTCCGCCCCCGCCGACCGTCAGTACAGCGCTCGACTCCCCCGTGAGATCGCCCAGCGCGCTGTAGGCGCGCACGCCGTACGTCCCGGCGGGCAGCCCGCGAAAACTGATCAATCCCTGATCGGCAAATTCCGACTCGTCCAGCAGCGCGCTGCCGATGACCACCCCATCGCGCAGCAGCTCGACCGTCAGCCCACGCGCGAGAAAGGCTTCACCCGCCCCGCGCGCGCCATCGACATCGCTGTCCAGAAAACCGCGCACCCATACCTGCCCGCCGTTCTGAGCGGCGGCGGGCACGGTGATGAGCAGAGCGGTGATGAGCAGGGCGATGGGGCGCATCATCGGTTGAACCAGCGCAGCAGCAGCGCCAGGATCATGCCCATGACGAAGACCGCCGCTGCCCCGCCCAGCACAAACAGCCCGATGCGGCGTGTGGGAGGCGCTTCCGGCTCATCCGAGCGCAGCCGGATGGCGGATGGGGTGACATCCGGCGGGATGGCGGTCACCTGCACCACGCCTGGCGCTGCCCCGAATGCCAGACGAATCTGTGCGCCGCCCGTCGTGGTCACGCGCAGGCGCGCCGGGCTGGTCAAGCCGAAACTGTCCGGCGCTTCCGCTTCGGCGGTGTACACGCCCGAAGGCAGATCGTCGTAGCAGGTCGGGTCGAGGTCGTTGGTGATGTGCGTCACCAGCACTGTGCCGTTCAGCGTCAGCGTCACCCGCCCGCCTGGGGCAAGGCGTTCATCGCCATCGCGCAGACGGTTGAAATTGGCGTCGTTGAACATCACGATGCAGATCGAGGCGCGCTCGTCCAGCGGGTCGATCGGGAAGACCACGCCGTCCTGCGCTTCGACGACCGGCGCTTCATCGACAGCGGCGACGGGCAGCATGAGCGCGCCGCCGGCTTCCATCCCAGGCGGAGGTTCCGCCAGCAGCATCTCCGGCGACTCGGCGGTGGGCAGCGACGCAACCTCCAGCGGCGCGCCCTCCGGCGCAGCGACCGACTCGACAGCGGTCGGCTGGCTGGTGGGGGTGGGTGTGGGCGGCGGCGTGTCGGTTGGCACAGGGGTGAAGGTGAGGGTCGGGAGAGGGGTGCTGGTCGGCGCGGGTGTATCGGTCGGCACGGGAGTGAAGGTGAACGTGGCAGTCGGCTGCGGCGTATCGGTCGGCACGGGGGTAGGCTGGGGCGGGCGGATGATCACTTCCTGCCCGATCTGCAGAAAGCGCGTGCGGGACATGCCTGGGTTGACCGCCAGCAGTTGATCGCGCGTCAGCCGATAGGCGACAGCGATCGAGTCGATCGTGTCGCCGCTCTGCACCACATGTACAATCGACCCATCCGGTCGTTCGCCCTGCGGCGCGACGAAGCCGACCTCCAGTGCGGCGGTGGGCAGCACTGCTCCGGCAGCGCCGGCGGCAAGAAATGCCGAGTCCCAGTAGACCTGGTTGATCTGGCGCGGAAATGCCTGAGTCACATACAGGAAAAGAGTCACAATCTCAGCGACGGCGGTGGTGCTGACGGTCATCTGACCCCAGTATTCGTGGGGCAGCAGATTGGCAGACCACACCACAGCGGGGCTGAAGGCGTCTGTACCGCCGTTCGGGTCGATGCCGATACGGGTGAATGCGCCGGAGTCGGCATTGGAGCGGCAGCTTCCCGCGCCCAGCGGAATATCGCATGTCCGCAGAAAGGCATAGGCGCTGGCGGTGACGACCGCGCCGGAAGGCACAGCGACCTGCTGGTAGAGGGCGGCGGTGAAAGTGCCGGAATTTCTGCCCAGATTGACCGCCCGCCCACCCAACTGAGGGGACGGGTCGGGTCCGTTGTGCGGAAAGCCGACCGGGGGCTGGTTCATCCATACTTCAGAACGAGGCAGTTCCGCGATCTGGATCATCCAGTCGGCGGGGAGATTCAGATCGGCGCGTCCACGCTGGGTGAACGTCCCTTCCATACCGCCGTCGCGCAGCAGGTTGGCATCCTGGGCGCGGGCGGGGGTCAAACCGGCGATCAGCAGGCAGGTGGCGATCAGCCAGGCGAGTCGGCGCATAGACATCACATCCTCATGGCACGGGCGCGCTGTGGCGCGCGGTGTTCAGGCAAGCGCGATGATTATAGCACGCCGGATCGCCGCCGGATCACTGCTGCTTGCGATGATCGCCGAAGCGCCGCTCCGTCCCGGCGATGAGCTGGCGGATGTTCTCGCGGAAGCGATAGAGCAGCAGCGCGTACACCGCCAGCAGGTAGATGATGTATTCCGGCGGCACGATGCCCTGAGCGATCAGCACACCCACCCAGCCGACGCCGAAGCCGAACATGACCAGCACGCCCAGCGAGACGAAGCGCGTCGTGGTCAGGATGACCAGAAACGCCAGCAGCATCCCGATGATCACCTGAAACGGCGCAACGATCAGCATCGTGCCGAACGCCGCCGCCGCGCCCTTGCCGCCGCGCAGCTTGCCCGTGATGAACAGCACCAGCACCGACCAGTTGTGCCCGACCATCGCCGCCACCGACGTGATGACGGTCGCCAGTGCAGGGGCATCCCACATCAGGCGCATCCCGATCAGCACCGCAGCCACACTTTTGGCGCTGTCCAGAAACCACACCACCGCGCCCTGCCACACCTTACCCGTCGCCCGAATCATGTTGGTCGCGCCCATGTTGCCGCTGCCCACACTGAAGATGTCTACCCCTTGCAGCCTGCCGATGATGTAGGCGGTCGGGATGGAACCGAGCAGATAGGCGATGCCGAAAACGACGACAGCGAGCAGTAAATTATCCATGAGGTTGTGCTGACCCTCTCCAAATCTGAACAGTGGGCGGAGAACTGCATTGTTTTTTCAGCGATTGTACCGATGATTACGACTATAGCGCAGTCTGTTCAGGATCACAGGGGATGTATGTTGCAAATGTGTGAAAAATCTGTGAATCTCGCACAATCCTGCCTGACGCTTCCCCTACGCCCACCCTACGCATCCCCTCAAGGAGCCGACCTATGCTGAATCGTTTCACCCCGCGCACCATCGCCCTGCTGATCGGGCTGTTCGCCCTCTCACGCGCACTGCTGATCGCGGTCGGGCTGGCTGCGCCGTCCATCCAGCCGATCAACACGGGCGATCAGTTCACCCACCTGCGCGATGGCGGCGCGGCGCTGGACATGTGGTATCGCTGGGATGCGGGCTTCTACACCACGATCGCCACCGAAGGCTACGACTGGCTGAATGCGCGCCGCCCGTCCGACGATATGGCGTTCATGCCCGTTTATCCGCTGCTGGTGCGCGCCGTCTCCGGGCTGACGCCGGAAGGGTGCGCGCTCTCACCCTACTGGAGTACGTGTACCACCATCGGCGGGCTGATCATCTCCAACGGGGCGCTGCTGGGGTCGCTCTTCCTGCTCTTCTGGCTGGCGGATGTGCGTCATGGGCGCGCTGTGGCATGGCGGACAGCGCTCCTGCTGCTGGCGTCGCCGATCGGGGTGTTCCTGTCCGGCGTGTACACCGAGTCGCTCTTCCTGCTGTTCTCGCTGGGCGCAGCGGCGTGTCTGGAGCGGGGACGGGCGGGCTGGGCGCTGCTGCTGGTGCTGATCGCCGCGCTCACCCGGTCGGTGGGCATGGCGCTGGCGGCGCTGCTGCTGTGGGGCTGGGCGCTGGAGGCGCGCGGTGCAGCTCGCTGGGGAAGCGCAGCGGTGGCGCTGCTGCCAATGGCGGTCTTCGCGGCGTACATCCTGAGCATGGGAGTCATCGCCGGGGAACCGCTGGCGTATTTCAGGACGTATGAACTGACGTGGAACCGCACAGCCGGCACGCCCATCGACGCCTTCGCGGTCTATTTCAGCGGCGTGCCGGTGTCATGGTTCGGCTGGGACGTGAGCTGGCTCGACCTGATCGTCACAGTGGCGGCGCTGGGGCTGGCGCTGACGCTCATCATCCGCGAACGCGGTCTGCGCCGGGGTGAGGGCGTGTATGCGCTGGGAGCGCTGCTGCTGCCTATCGCCAGCGGCACGCTCATCGGGATGCCGCGCTTTGCCGCCGTGCTGTATCCGTTCTACCCTGCACTGGCGCGCTGGGCAGACCGTCCCTGGCGCGTGATGCTGGTCTACGGGGCGAGCGCGGCGCTGGCGCTGCTCTTCACCGTGCGCTTCGTCACCTGGCGCTGGGTCGCGTGAGGG
>CAZTLS010000048.1:0-14125 GCA_964614405.1 uncultured Pleurocapsa sp. | reverse complement strand
AGATGGGAGACTGATGCTTCACAACTCGCTGCAATCCCACATGAAGCCGCAGCGCGGGCAGCGCACCTTGCACGCCAGGCGATACGTCTCTTCGCCGCACGCCGGGCACACCGTCGAGAGGGTGTAGTTGTCCAGCGGGACGGGCGCGGGCGGCGGCGCATCGCGCGGCGGATCGGGCTTGGTCGGCTCAACGGGCGGGGTCATATCACAGCACTTTGTAGGCTTCGGCGTCGGCGTGCATGAGCATGTAGCGCAGCCAGCCGCGCGGCGTGAGCGCGCCCCAGTCGTTATGATGGATTTTGCCCGCATATTCTGGCTGGGCGGCGAGCTGACGCGCCAGCGCCACACTTTCGGCACGGGTTTCGCGGAACTGCGCCTTCAGGTCGCTCCATGAGGTCTCACGCGACGGGCGGTAGGCGTCGTATTCCTCATCGCGGAACGGTTCGCCCAGCGCCACACGCAGGCGGCGCTGCGCCCAGCGTTCGATGCCGATGATGTGGCTGACGACGGCGCGGGCGCGCGGACTGTCGGCTTTGGCGTCCCAGCGTGCCGAAAGCTTTTCGCCGCTGGCGTGCAGGGCGTTCGCCAGCGAGTCATACGAGGTGCGGCGGCTGGGCAGTTCGACGGCGACCTGTGCCGCGAGGCTGAACAGGGGGTTGACGGGTCTCATGATTCGGCTCCGATGTGCGCCAGACGATCGGGGATCAGCATAGCGCACATCGGTGAGCGGCGGCTGAAAGATGGGGAAATTCCTCAGTTGCAGTGACAAAGTATTCCTCCAGCCTATCCTGATCGCCAGCTCCGCGAGTCTGAATGTTGTCTCCCATACAGGAATTCCATTTTTTTCCGTGCTTGTATTTGACTGAGTTCGTTTCGTCTTCGGATGTCTGGCAGCATATCTGACTCAGCAGAAGCTCATCCTGATGCAGAAGTATTGATTGTTCCCCCGGACGATCGTCCATCGATTTTCCCGGACGATTTGCATAACTTCCGCCGAAAACGGATCCCAGTTCACCCTATCCTTTGCCATCACTCGGCGATCACCCGCTCCAATGCTGGCAGGTTTCCGTGAACATACGATAACAACGCTGTCCACGTCATCATTCCTCCTGAGTTGACAAGCATCTTCCGTTTTCAGCAGACGATTTCACAGCCAGTTGATCCCACTTTAATCGAACCGAACGGTCAGTTTCTCCACATTGTGTGGAAATGATTTCCGCACAATGAAGCTCACGATGATCTGTTCCACACCTGAAAAATTATGCTGTCGAAGCTTGTTCATTCAGGGAGGAATCCATGAAACATGTTTTTTCTTTTCTGATCGCCATCCTGCTGATGGGCAGCCGGGTGTCAGCGCAGGATCAGCCATCCCCTGTACAGACTGAGCCGCAGGTGGTCAACGCTGTGGATGGGCTGCTTGCAGCATTTGAGACACACGCCATCGTCGCCATTGGTGAGCAGCATGGTATTGCGGAACTCGGTGACCTGTATCAGGCGCTGCTGCGCGATCCACGCTTCCCTGATGTGGTGGATGCGGTCGTTCTGGAATACGGCAATGCGCGCTATCAGGGATTGGTTGACCGTTACATGAATGGCGAAGACATTCCCGTTCAGGAACTGCGCCAGGTCTGGAATGATGCGGTTGGACGTATTCCCGGAGGCACTGAGGTGATGTACGTGCAGTTGTATGCGACCCTGCGCGCCATCAACCAGACTCTGCCGGAGAGCGAACGCATTCGCGTCCTGCTGGGCGATCCCCCGATCGATTGGAGCAGCGTTGTGACCGCTGATGACGTACTGCCTCATCAACTCTCACGTGAAAGCCATTTTGCTGAAATCGTCATCCGCGAGGTACTGGACAAAGGCTTGAAAGCGCTGGTCATCATCGGTGCGCCGCACCTTGACCGATCTGATCCGCTGCCGATGCCCGTTCTTCCGGCGCATCCCGCATCAGATGCACCCATCGCACTTCCGCCACAGACAGGTGTCATGCAGCAGATCGTCGAGCGTGCCTATCCTGGGGTAACATTTGTGGCAGTAGTGCATACCGGCTTTGTTGAAGAGGCGTGCAATGCTCAAATCGAAGCCCGCATGACAGGTTGGCAACACCCCACGCTCGCCTACGTGGGCGGCACATGGATCGGGCAAATCTCCTGTACCAAATTTCCCGCCCCCATTTTCATCACGCCGGGCACAACCCAGCAGGGAGATCAGATGATGGGCGCGCCGAACATGCAGCCCCTTGATGGCGATGCGCCCCCGCTGCTTATCCCACCCGCGCCGGCGCTCCCATCCATGATCGCGCAGGCAGATGCCTATGTGTTCGTTGGCAACCGGGATGATCTGACCATGTCGCCATTCGATCCTGCGATCTATCTCGATGTGGACTATTTCACCGAGACCAGCCGCCGTCATCAAATTATGATGGGCACGCCGCTGGCGTGGTCCGAGGTAGTCCGGGGTAATCCGCGCCGTTACGTGGACAATTTCCCGCAGCAGCCGTAGCAGGCAGCATCAGCAAACCAGCCCCCTTCGCCTCTCTGTTGAAGAGAGGCGAAGCGAAACAGCACGATTCTGGGCTGCTAAGCCAGACAGCCGCCAAATCGATTTTCCAGATGTACTCTCCATGCTGTTTGGTCACTGATCGATCAGGTCAGGCGGGATCAGGGTGTGTCTGCAAATTCGTTTCTGGCGTCTGTTTACCCCAACCTCACCCCGGAAACCTGACGGTTTCCTGCCCCTTTCCGATGGAGGGGCGGTTGAGCGCAGCGAAACGGGGTGAGGCAGGATCAGACCTTAGAATAACACCGCTCATTTCAGCAGCTTTGCTCTGCAGACGCAGAAAGACAGCATGAAGATCATTCATTGTGCAGCATGACAGGCGTGTTCACTGGCACGTCTCGCCGTGACTGCGCGCTTCGCAGCACGATCAGCACAATCAGCCCCATCAGAATGTAGACATATCCCTGAATGTTGATCACGGGCACAATGCCCGCATATTCCCCAAACAGCACCGCAATACCGATGCCGGGCAATGCCGACAATGCCCCGGTCAGACCGAGTGTGGCGAACACCCGCCCCCGATATGCATCGTCAGTGGCGGACTGGATCAGCGTGTTGTAGCCCGCACCCAGAGCGACAGAAAATGGTCCAACCAGCAGAATGAACACATAGCCGAGCAGAATACTGCTGCCAGGAAGAAACGTGGTGTAGTTGAAAAGGGCGAGATCGAGCAAGCCGAAGCTGATCGCACTGATACCGAGCAGTCGAAACGCCCTGATTCGAGCCGAGACCGACGTGATGATGACCCCGCCGATGACGCCTCCCACTGCCTGTGCAGACATCAGCCCACCGACATCTGCACTGCTGCCCCGCAGCACATCGGTGACGAACGGCACATACAGCACAGACATGACGCTCTCGCCCACGCTGATCAGCGGGGTGGAGAGAAACAGCACCCGCAGCGTCTTCTCACGCCAGATCAGCCGGACACCTTCCAGCCACTCATGCCCAATCCTGCTGAGCGAAGCATGGGGCATGGTCGCTGTGGTTTTGCCTGGGTGAGATGTAGTGCGAATGAGCCCGATCAACCCGGCGGCGATCAGGAAGCTGACAATGTCCACGATGATCGCTCCGCCCGCGCCAAACTGCGCCACGATCAGCCCGCCGACTGCCGGACCGATCAGCCGCGCGAGGTTGTTGTTAAGGGCATTGAGCGCATTGGCAGATGTGAGGTATTTTGGGTCAGAGAGCAGCGGCAGGAACGCATTTTCCGCCGGGTGCAGAAACTGTGACAGGGTAGATTGCGCGAAGCTGACGACATAGATCAGCCACAACCCATCCGCAGAATGTACCAGCAGCAGGGGCAGCAGCGTCAGCGCCAGCAGCAGATTGGTCATAACCAGCGTGCGACGGCGTTCCCAGCGATCGACAAATACACCAGCCAGTGAACCGAACAGCAGGCTGGGCAGCGTCGTTGCCAGCAGGTTGCCGCCAACCGCCAGAACCGAACCAGTCATGCTGTATACCAGTACCGACAGCGCGATGCCCAGTATCCAGTTGCCCATCATCGAAATCAGACCCGCAGTCCACAGCAGCGAAAAATCACGCTGGCGCAGCGTAGCGATCATGAGAAGCCCTCCACGTCCGAACAGATGTGTTTGCGTGTTTGACGACCGTCACTCTTAACCTGCATTCCGCTTTTCCCATCTCCTCCGCGTGGGGGCAGCAGTGATACTGATAAACAGCACCAGAGTCAGAAACCCGAAAGCCACAGCAGTAACCAATTCAGGGCATGTCTGCAACCTCACCCCGGAAACCTGACGGTTTCCTGCCCCTCGCCGATGGAGAGAAGCGGTTGAGCGCAGCGCAACAGGGTGCGGTCGGATCATTTGCAGACACACTCTAGAAGCTGATGGGAGGTGTGTCAACGAAAATCAACAGGCTGTGAAGGGCAACTCAGCAGTTTGTGGAGATCTCAGCATTTCTGCTCTGTTCCGGCGTTTCAGGGCAAATCCTGCGGGGTGACCAGCCCACGTTTCAGCGCGAACACCATCACCTGTGTGCGATCGCGCAGCCGAAGTTTGTCGAGGACGCTGGTCACATGAGTGCGCACGGTCGCCTCGCTGATGACCAGTTTCTCTGCGATTTGGGGGTTATTCATGCCATGTGCGAGGAGATCGAAGACTTCGCGTTCGCGCGCGGTCAGCAGGTCGAGCGGGTCTTTGCCGGTGAGATGCTGCTGCAGAATGCGTGTGACAGCGGAGTCCAGCGCCGAGATACCCTGTGCCGTCTGACGGATGGCGTCGAGCATCTCCCCGGCGCGGCTGGTCTTGAGCAGATACCCCTGCGCGCCCGCCTGAAGTACCTGTCTGACGATATGGTCGTCCAGTGATGATGTCAGAACGAGAACGCGACTCGTTGAACTGCGCTTCTGAAGTTCACGCAGCATATCCAGCCCGCTCATGCCAGGCATGATCAGATCGAGGAGAACGACATCCGGTTGCACATCCTGCATGGCGATGAGCGCTTCCCTACAGCCAGCGGCTTCACCCACGACTTCAATATCTGTTTGCGCCTCCATCAGCAGCCGCAGCCCCTGCCTCACGATCGTATGATCATCGACGATCAGCACCCTGATCTTCATCTGCCTTCTCCGGCTGCTTCCACCAGCGGCAGGATAACCTGCAATGTGGTTCCCCTGCCCGCCATGCTCTCCACGCTGAATGTCCCGCCGAACATCGCGCTGCGTTCGCGCATACTGACCAGTCCGAAATGCGACTTGTGTGGCTGAAACTGGGGATCAAAGCCCTGCCCATTGTCGCTGATGCTCAGCGTGAGCTGATTTTTGCCCTCGACCAGGGAAATCTCGACCAGTGATGCTGTCGCATGTTGAGCGATGTTGCTCAGGGCTTCCTGCACGATCTGATAGACCGCATCTTCGATCGGGGCGGGAAGATGCCGTCCGGTGAACATCAACGCCGCGTCCACTCTGACGCGCTGAAGGCTTTCCCACTGCTGAAACATCCGTCGAAGCGAGTCGGCTAAGCCCTGCTGCAAAAGCGAAGATGGGCGAAGCTCGACAAGTAACGCCCGCAGATCGAGCAGCGTTTGCTCGGCAATATCGGCGATGACCTGCGCCTGCTGAACACCACGCTCAATATTCTGGCTGATCAGGCTGGGCAGGGCTTTTGTGCTGACAGAGAGGCTGAATAAGCGCTGTGCGATGGCATCATGCAAATCGCGCGAAATGCGGTGGCGCTCTGCTCTGATCGCAGCCTGCTCTGCCTGCAAAGCAAGGTCGGCATTGCTCTGTGCCAGAGATTGCAGAACTTCGATGTTCTGCGCCAGGGCATCTGCCATCGCATCGAATTGCAGCGCCAGCCGCCCCACCTCGTCATCGCGTGTATCCTGAATGCGGGCGCTCAGATCGCCATCGGCATAGCGACGGCTCATCTGTGTGATGGCGTACAGCCGCTTCACCTGTGGACGGGTGATCATCCATGCCAGCAGCAGCGCGATCGGCAGCGCCACCAGCGCCCGTGACAACACTTCAAACGTGAGCATCGCCGTATACCCAGCGATATGGACATCGCCGTAAATCAGGATCGGCTCAGCGATGACCGGTCCGCGCCGCATCCACACCTGATCGCCATTCGCCAATGGCACACGCACAAATGCCCACTGCTCGCCATCCTGCTCAAAAAAGGTATCATCAGGCGGCAGCTGGGCGACGTCCACGCACGCTGTCACAGCCATACCTGCACGGCAGTCTGTTTCCCCCCGGCTCCAGCGCACCTGTTCTTCCGGGGAAAGGATAAGAGTCCAGCCGATCATCGGATCGATCCGCCTGTCGGTTGGCTGACCATCCGGCACGCCAGTGAGCCACATGCGTGTATAGTCCACCGCAACCGATCGATATACCTCGATGGTGGGCTTCTGTCCCGTATCACGGGTGAGCCATAACAGGAACATCGTCACACCTGCCCCTGTGAGAACAGCGACGACCACATGGCTGACAAACAACCGAAAAGCCAGTTGCCCCAGCAGGCGTTTCACAGACACTTTCATCAGCACTCGTCTCATCAGACAGTCGGTCTGGCGCAGGTTATGGGCGATTATACCCCGTCACCCTGTCACGTCTTCCACAATCTGCTGATTGCTGTTCCGCAATCTGCGTATCCTGCAACGCGATCACCTGCGCCATGTGTATCTGTCTGGCACAGGCGAGCCATGACCCAGCCTCACAGCTTGCTCACCCGGTGCGCCACGCGCAGCTGACGCGAAAAGAGCGGGATGAAGTCGAGAATGTGCGGATACTTGCCCTCGCTGACTTCGCGCAGGTAGCGGCGGTAGACGGTGATGGCGGCGGGCAGCACCTCCAGCCCGGTCACGCGGCGCTCCATCAGCACATACGCCTCCGCTTCCTTGCGGCTGACGTGATCCTCCAGGAAGATGGCGACGGCGCTGGTGACGAACAGATAGGTGAACTGTTCCGCCCACGTCGGGTTTTTGCCCATGAATTCATCGGTGAGGGGCAACGGCTTCTGCCCTTCCAGCGAGATGCTGGCAGCGTGGGTTCGCAGAAAGGCGAGCATGAGCATCTGCCCGGCGGTGGCGATGACCGCACGGTAGACGTGCGCCGGGTCCTCATCGAAGGGCCAGGGCGGGCTTTCGCCCCATGCGGTGCGCGGCGGCACGAAGCAGACGATCTCGCCATTGGCGCGCAGTGCCATCTCCCGTTCCGTCGGATACGAGATGTTCGGGGCGAGGACGAGCGTCTCAGGGAAATCGCCCACGAACGCGCTCAGGAACGGCTTGAACTGACGTGACGCCAGTGCGCGCACCGCCTGATCTTCAGCGCTCAGCCACGACTCGCCCTCCATGAGCCACAGTTTACGCAGATCGGGCAGGCGATAGAAATCGCGCAGGTCTGCATCCCAGTTGGGCGGCATCCAACTGGGCGGTTTGTCGATGGGGGTGTCATCGAGGCGCAGCGTGAGCGCGAGCGTGAAGATCGCTTCCAGCGGCGCACCCCGATCGAGCAGGGTTTGCAGGGCGCGCACCGCCGGGTGATCGGCATGGTCGAGCAGCGCCTTGCGGGTATGGCGCGAATGCGGATGCGTCCCCTGCCCACGCCGCGCGCGTTCTTCTTCAGCGTAGCGGGTGAGCGACAGCACCGCAGACATCAGGCGCAGGCGATCGTCGATGCGAACGAGGACATCGCTGGTGGGGGTCGTCGTCATGGGCGCGTGCGGCGGCGTGTGAATGAGCTGCCCGCCGCGTTCTCCTTTCAGTGCAGTCCGATGCGTTACAATGCTACAATGACAGAGCAAACAAAACAGAGTCACATTCTGCACAACGCTTTTGCAGCAGCGGTGTTGTATGTGATCGTGCAAACCTGATCCTGATTGTACCCCCTGAACCCAAACACGCCTATGAAAGTTGCTCTGTTCACAGAAACCTTCCTGCCCAAGATCGACGGCATCGTCACGGTGATCTGTCTGCTGCTGGATCATCTGGAGAAGCGCGGCGTCGAAACCGTCATCGTCGCCCCCAAGATGGGCGTGGAGCGCTACCGCAGCACCCCGATCATCGGCGTGCCTGGGGTACGCTTCCCGCTTTACCCCGAACTGACCGTCGGACCCCCCACCCTCTCCACCTATCATCAGCTCAAGGCATTCAAGCCAGACATCGCCCATTTCATCCACCCGGTGCTGATCGGCATTCCCGGCATGGTCATGGCGCGCCATCTGGGTGTACCCGTCGTGGCGTCCTTCCATCTCGACCTGGCGCGGCTGGTGCGCCACTTCAACCTTGGCTTCATGGAGCCCGTGACCGACGTGCTGACGCGCAAGGTCTTCAACGCTGCCGACGCCTCGCTTGCCCCCAGCAGGCAGATCAAGCGCGACATGGAGCGCATCGGCGTGCGCGATGTCGGCTTGTGGGGGCGCGGGGTCGATGCAGAAAAGTTCCACCCGCGCTACCGTTCGGCGGACATGCGCCATGCCATGAGCGACGGGCACATGGAAGACACGCTCATGCTCTACGTCGGGCGCATCAGCAGCGAGAAGCAGATCGACCATCTGCGCGCTGTGCTGGAAGCTGTGCCCGGCACGCGCCTGGCGATCATCGGTGACGGACCCGCCCGCGCCGAAATGGAAGCGTTTTTCGCGGGCACACCGACGCGCTTCATGGGCTACATGAAAGGCGAAGCTCTCTCCGAAGCCTACGCCAGTGCCGACCTGTTCGTCTTCCCCAGCGCGATGGAGACCTTCGGCTTGGTCGTGGTCGAGGCGATGGCGGCGGGGCTGCCCGTAGTAGCATCGCGCGTCGGCGGCATCCCGGACGTGGTGCAGGAAGGCGTCACGGGCTACACCTTTGAGTCTGGCGACATCGACGGCATGATCGCCGGCGTGCGCCAGATCGCCGCCAGCCGCGCGCGCATCACCGAGATGGGACGCGCTGCCCGCGCCTTCGCCGAAACCCAGTCGTGGGACGCCATGATGGATGAGGTCGTGGCGCTGTATGCCGAACTGATCGCTCAGAAAGAACGCGCCGCCCTGCCCGAAGGGGCGTAGCGGCGCCCAGGTGGGTCACCGCCCCGCCAGCAGCGACTCCGCAAACGGGGTCAGCACGTCAGCGGCGAGGCGGTGTCCTGCCGGCGTCCAATGCGTGTCGCACGAATAACGCACCCCCACGCCAGCCTCCTCCGCCGCCTGGAACGGATCGAGCAGGCTGATCGCCGGGATGCCGCGCTCTGCCAGCCCCTCCAGCAGCCGCTCATGCACCAGGCTGCGCTCGTCGATCCGCAGGATCGACTGATCAATCGCCACACCGAAGGCGATGCCGCGTTCGCTCAGCGTGCGGTTGAAGGCGTCGAGCAGGGCAAAGGTCACGCGCCATGTGTCGGCACGCGCCTGAGCGAACTCTTCCCCCGTCAGGTCGATGGGCGGCTGAAACGAACGCGCCCGCGCTGAAAGCAGCCGATACAACGCCGACCATTCCAGCAGCAGTCGATGCGTGAGCGGCATCGGGACGGGCTGCGCCGGACGGCTGATCAACGTGCCATCCTCATCAAGCTGATAGTACGGGCGGGTGTACACCCAGTCGATGAGCATCCCGGCGAAGACGGGATGGTTGTCGTTGAAGTCATTGTGCGGGGTGAAGAGCAGCAGCACCGCATCCGGCGCGCCGTACTGGGCGATGTATTCCTGCATATACAGCCATTCCTGCCCGGTGCTGAACCCGGTGTGCCCCGCACCGAACACGTCCGTTGGCGTGGTCTGGCTGAGCGCGGGCTGCATCAGGCGGAAGAAGGTCTGCTCAGCCGGCACTTCCAGCGACGCCACCAGCGAGTCGCCCACCACCAGCAGCTGACGATCCGCAGGCACTTGCGGGGGTTCGACATCGTGCAGGGCGCGCGAATTCATCCGCACGGTATTGATGAATTCGCGCGGACACAGGGCATTGAACCACACCCCTTCGGCATTGGGCTGGAAACGCCAGCCCAGCACCGGATCGGCGACGGCGAACGTCGCCGGATACAGCGGGATGACGCGCACCCCCACTTCAAGCAGCACGAGCGTCAGCACGACCGCCCCGATGACCAGCGCGACGCGCCGCAGAATGGCAGCGCGCAGCGTTCCCTTGCGTGTTTCACCCGCCATGAATCTCCTCGATCTCGTATGCGCGCACGGGCTGCGACCGTCCGCGTATCTTCAGCTCGCCCAGCGCCTTCGCACTCACCCGCCTGTGCAGGGCAGTCACCACGCTTTCATCGACCAGCGTCTGCCCGGAGCGCGCCGCCTCGGTGAGCCGACGCGCGACATTGACCACATCACCGATGGCTGTGTAGTTCAGCGCATGTTCGCCGCCCAGATAACCGACGATCGCCTCACCTGTGCTGATGCCCACGCCAAACGCCACCCCGTCGCCGCGTTCCTCGCTCATGCGGGCGATCGCTTCCTGAAGGATCATCCCGGCACGCACCGCCGCCAGCACGTGATCCGGCTGGTCGCCAGGGGCGTTGAAGATCGCCATCAGCCCATCGCCCAGATATTTGTCGATCGTCCCGCCATGCGCCAGGATCGCCTCCCCTGCCATGCTGAGATAGCGGTTGAGCGTTTCCAGCACTGCTGCCGGGGGAAACGTCTCGGCATAGTGCGTATACCCGCGCATGTCGGCGAACAGGATGGTGACGATGCGGCTCTCTCCACCTGGGCGCACCGACTCCGGCTGGGCGACGACCTGCTGCACCACGCCAGGCGAGACGAAGCGCCCGAAGCTGTCCACGATGCGCGATTTTTCCTGCTCTTTGGTCTGGCGCAGGCGTTCGTAATTGCGCGAATTTTCGATGGCGATCGCGCCGTAGTCAGACAGGGTGCTGAGCAGCGCGCAGTGATGCTCGGTGAACTGCGCCGCGCCGGGGCTGGTATTGGTCACTTCCAGCACGCCGATCACGGCATCATTGAAGATGAGCGGCGCAGCAGCCGACGACCCGCCGGAAGTGAGCGCGGTCGCCAGCGGTTTGCGATCGCTGGCGGCGCGCATGGCGAACGAATCGTTGGCGGGCGTATTGTCGGCAGTGGCGCGCCCGCCCCGCCCGCGCCGCGCCCGACAGACCAGCGTCGATCCATCGAGCAGATAGAGCGCCCCCTCTTCCGCCTCAGCCACGCGCACCGCAGCCTCAACGATGCGCGGCAGCAGTTGATCCATGTCGGTCAGGCTGGTGACGCTCTTGCCGATGCTGTACAGGATGTTCAGCTCATTCAGGCTGCGCTGAAGCTGGAGGTTGGCGGCAAGCAGGCGATCGTTCATGATCTGTTTTTCGCGGCGCAGACGGCTGTCGCCGAGGCTGCGTTCGATCGCCATGAGCATCTCTTCGGTGGTGAAGGGCTTCTTGACGTAATCCTTGACGCCCAGCCGATACACCTCGACGGCGATCTCTTCCGAGCCGTAGAAGGTCATCAGCACCACCGGGATGTCGATGCCCTGTTCGTTCATGGCGCGCAGCATCTCGACGCCGTTCATGCGCGGCATTTGCAGGTCGAGCAGGATCAGGTCGGGCTTATGGCGCTGTGCCATCTCCAGCCCTTCACGCCCGTCACGCGCCATGAGCGCGCCATAACCGTGCGGTTTGAGGACGTATTCTGCGATGAATTCGCGGTTTTCGCGCCCATCGTCCACGATCAGGATGTGTTCCACCATGCCTTCGTCCCTGTTCATACTGCGTCGATGTGTTGCCCCATCCAGTATAGATCAGGCGCGTCAAGTGCGCGCGGCATAATCCGCTTTACGACAGGTCATGCCGTCATGCTGCGGATGGTTCGCCATATCGATAGAAAACCCCCCGCGTCCGTGATACACTTCTGCATGACAGCCTGTGCGCTGTATCATTTCCATTCGTGTCAATACCAAAAGGTCACTCCATGTCCAGACGCCCCCCGATCTATCCCTTCACCGCGATCGTCGGTCAGGATGCCATGAAGACCGCGCTCATCCTCAATGCGATCGACATGCGTATCGGCGGCGTGCTGATTCGCGGCGAACGCGGGACAGGCAAATCGACCGCCGCCCGTGCGCTGGCGGCGCTGCTGCCGGAGATCGCCGTCATCGCCGGCTCTCCCTTCAGCGACGACCCGGCGCAGCCCGCCACCTGGTCCGACTTTGCCAAAGCCCGCTACAGCAACGGCACACCTCCCCCCACCGAGATGCGGCGCATCGCCTTCGTCGATCTGCCCGTCAGCGCCACCGAAGACCGCGTGGTCGGCACGCTGGACATCGAACGGGCGATCCAGGCGGGCGAAAAGAAATTCGACCCAGGCGTGCTGGCGAACGCCAATCGCGGCATCCTGTACGTCGATGAGGTCAACCTGCTGGACGATCACGTCGTCGATCTGCTGCTCGACTCGGCGGCGATGGGCGTCAACGTGGTCGAGCGCGAAGGGATCAGCTTCGCCCACCCCGCCCGCTTCATCCTCGTCGGCACGATGAACCCCGAAGAAGGCGATCTGCGCCCGCAGCTTCTCGACCGTTTCGCCCTCTCCGTCGAGGTACATGGCATCACCGACGCCAAAGACCGCATGATCATCGTGGAGCGGCATATCGCCTATGAGACCGACCCGGAAGCCTTCCGCGAGGCATGGCAGCCGGAAGAAGAGAAGCTCAGCGCGCGCATCGCCGCCGCCCGCGCCCTCGTGGACACGGTGACCTACACCCGGCGCGATCTGTACATGATCGCCACGCTGACCAGCGCGCTGAAGATCGATGGGCATCGTGCCGATCTGGTCATCCTGAAAACCGCCCGCGCCCACGCCGCCTTTCACGGGCGGGACGCCGTGCTGCCCGAAGACATCCGCCTGGCGTTCGAGCTGGCGATCCCCCACCGCCTCAAGCGCGGTCCGTTCGCCGACGCCCAGATGAGCATGGCGGAGGTCGATAACCGGATGCAGCAGGTGCAGTCGGAATGGGGTGAAGGCGACGAAGCCGAACAGCGCGCCGCTGAAGGCGAACAGGAAGCGGTGAAAAAAAAAGTCCCTCCACAGCCACACTGAGCGATGACCACACGCCCGATCTCGGTCAGACCGACCCCTCCCCCCAGAATGTGTTCGACAACCGCGACTCATACTGGTGGGAAGGGGGTAAGAAGACCGAGACGGGCAAAGAGTTCGCTCCGCGCAAGCTGCAAACCACCCTCGATGACATGACCCGCCGCCAGTCGGGTCGGCGCAGCCGCACCCGCACCGACCGTAAGCGCGGGCGTTACGTCAAGGCGCGCCGTATCGGACGGGAACGCCCCACCGACATCGCCTTCGACGCCACACTGCGCGCTGCTGCGCTGCATCAGAAAGCGCGCGAGGCGATCAAGCAGGCGACCGGCATGGCATACGCCCTGCGCCGCGATGACCTGCACCGCAAGGTGCGCGTCCGCCGCACCGCCAACCTGATCCTGTTCGCCGTCGATGCCTCGTGGAGCATGGCGGTGAGCGAGCGCATGACTGCCACCAAAGGCGCGATCATGTCGCTGCTGACGGACGCCTACCAGCGGCGCGATCGCGTCGGGCTGATCGTGTTCCAGAAAGACCGCGCGCAGATGATCCTGCCGCCCACCAATTCGGTGCTGCTGGCGAAACAGGCGCTCACCTCGATCCCCGTCGGCGGCAAGACGCCCCTCTCTGCCGGGCTGATGCTGAGCTACGAATGCGTCCGCCGCGAAAAACTCGCCCATCCCGACATCGTGCCGCTGGTCATCCTGCTGACCGACGGCGCGGGCAACGTCTCGCTGGGCAACCTGCCTCCGCAGGAAGAGGCACACCGCATCGCTGACCTGTTCCGCGCTGAACAGATCAAAACCGTGACCATCAACATGGAGCATCAGGCGTTCGATCAGGGGTTGGCGGCAAAGCTGGCGGATCGCCTCGGCGGTCCGTGCTACACGCTGGGGCAGATGCGCGCCGATGTGCTGCTGGATACCGTGCGCGGCGCGATGACGCGCTAGGCACTACCCCACGCTGCGCGCGTACACCGCGCTCCATACCAGCAGGCGGTCCGCCAGCCACACCTGACCGAGCGCGATGACCAGCAGCACCGCGCCGACCGCCGCGCCGAAGGGCAGCAGCCCCCA
>CAZTLS010000047.1:0-30144 GCA_964614405.1 uncultured Pleurocapsa sp. | reverse complement strand
CTGAGCGGTCAGCTTTTGATTCTGGCGGAGAACCGAAATATTTCAGACACCTTAGCAAGATTGCTAACCCGAAACTGGAAAAATGCGGGGTTCGCACAGGGTCAGTGTGATACGCTCAAACCATACGTAAAACGGAGGAGCGCGACGGATGCAGAAATCAACAATCCCTACCCTACCGGTTCGGCAGGTGACACGTAAAAGAATCTTTGCGATGCGGCTGACGGATCGGGAACGCGCTGAGATCGAGGCACTGGCGAAGCAACTTAAGCTGCCCGACTCCTATATGGCGCGGCACTTCATTTTAGAGGCTGTGAGATACCACAAAAGTCAGATCGTGCAGGAGGCAGCCGTTGAAGCCTGAGCGCCTGTCAGATGAACAACTGCATACTGAATCCGATGGCATCAATCTGCTGTCGGTGTATCGTTCGATGCTGCGCATTGTTGCGCGGCTGGGCGAAAGTGAGTACACTGAGAGTAATTCGTTGTTGCGCCAGACCGAAGTGTACCACCACCCCGATCTGGCTGACCCCGCGAGTGCTAGTGACACATCGCAGGGCTAGGAAGCATTGTACAATATGCGCCTTGCTCTTGCCGTATCACTTTCGCGGGAGCAGGGCGTTTTTCATTGGAAGGAGGATGAGCGATGCCCAGAACACTGAAACGCCCTGAACAGCCGATTGATCCGTATAAACTCCAGCCACTCCCGGTTGGACGACCTGCGGCGGTGTACTATCGCCAGTCATCTGAGGGGCAGATTGGTAACATCTCGACCACCCTGCAAACGGTGGATATGATTGAACATCTGCTGCGACAGGGCTGGGTGCGCGAGAATGTATTCATGATTGATATGGACGCAGGGGTGAGCGGAACGAAGAAAATCCGTGAGCGCAAAGGTATGTCCACCCTGTATGACCTGATCGAAACGGGACAGATTGGACTGGTCGCGGCACAGGATGTTGACCGCTTCTTCCGTGATGTGACGATGATTGAAACCAACATCTTCATTGATGCCTGCAAACGGAATAATGTGCAGGTCATGACCCCGATGATGATTTACGACTTCGCGCATCCAATTATGGGTTCGTCGCACATGAAGATGTTCCGCGAGGAAGCGCAGCGGGCAGCGGATTATCTGCAATACCAGATACGCGGCAGACTGGTCGCCGCTCGTCACCGCCGGAATGCCAGCGGCATGTGGACGGGACGCAAAATCCTGCCCGGCTTCATGATGGATGGGCGCAGCCATTTACCCAACGGCGCGTTGAACCCGGACTACCGCAAGTACAAACGGTTTGACCTGTACGCCGATGTGATGCTGCGCTATTTTGAGTTGTTCCGCGAAAACGACGGCAATTTCAGCGCGACCTGGAAATTCATTGACCGGAACGGACCCTACCTGCCTGACATCCCCAAAGGAGCGGTGCCGGAAGGCTTTCAGGTGACGGATCATCTGGAGCGGCGTTCGCCGTTCACGGGCGGATTGACACCCTCGCAGGATGGGCTGCGAAATATGCTGGTGAATGTCGCCTACATCGGGCATTGGATTCACAAAGGCGCGATTGTCCAGTTCAACAACCATGAGGGCATTATCCCACTCGACCTGTTCATGTATGCCTACAACCGCCTCTCGCCTGTCGATTTCTACGGCGAGCCAAACCCGCAGTATGTGCCGTATCGTCCCTGGGTACGCCACGCCAAAGATGAACGGGAAGAACCGAAACCCACTTATGCCTACCTCGCTTACACCGATGACCTGCCAGGGTATCCCCACCGGCGGCTGACGTGTTCATGGGCGACGGAAGCGAAACACTACAAGTACCAACTGGCAGAATATCCCTACCGCTCGAATGTCTGGAACATCAAAGCCTCGATTGTGGATGGGCTGGTGGATGAGATGCTGCTGGAGCGGCTGCACGCGACCACGATTGATGAGGCACTCTGGCAGGCAGCGCTGGCGAGTCTGGAGAATGTCGATCAGGCAGAGGTGCGGCGGGTGCAGGCAGCCATCCGGCAGGCGGAGCAGACCAAAGACAACATCATCACCAGTCTGGGACACCTGACCCACCCGGAGATGGTAGCGCGAGCGCAGGCACGTTACGAAGCGGCTGAACATGAGTTGGAAGGCTTACATTCCGAACTCACCCGTATCCAGTCCAATGAACACCAATCGCGTTCGCTCATCGAAGCCCGTCCGGTGCTGGAACTCATCATCCAGCGCTGGAACGATGTACCGCGTGAAGAAAAGCGCGATTTATTTGAGCAGTTCGCCCGTTATATCAAGATCAGCAAAGTAACGCGGCACACGAAGCACATCACCGTCCACTGGCGCGATGGCAGCACCTCGGAACGCAGCACGACCCACAAAAGCACGGGTTATTTCTGGGATGAGGACGATCTGGCGAAGCTGCGGGAGATGATTGAAACCGGGGTAGACCAGTGGGAAATCCTGCGTGCTTTTCCTGACTACACCTGGCGTTCGCTGCAAGAACGCTACGCCTACAAATTCGGGAATGGGCGCTATCCAGAGAACTACACGGGGAAAAAACCGTATAACCGCAACGCGCGTTGGCGTGACACTGCCGAATATCAGGCGGAGCAGTTGGCTTTTAGCACAGATGTGACACAACTTGCCTTGAATTCGCTCTCAACTGATCGACCATGAGCGCCTTTTTTCTTCGCGTGCGGAATGTTTTCGCCGCCTCGATCAGGAAATCGAGCAGCGACGGATGCCGCATCAGGCGGTAGACCTCATCGACCGCGATGATGCGCGGCTGCTCGTCGATCAGGCTGTCACGTCGAATTGCGGATAGCACCTGTGTGTAGGCGAGCGCTTGCAGGATCGGATCGCCTTCCAGTTCGTAGAAGCTGAAGACGCGCGGGCTGATCCACTCGCGTTCACCGCGTGTCAGGTCGATTTTATTTTGTAACTACTCAGGGGATAGGGATGTAGGGGAGAAAAGGAACGCCATCGAGGGCATGAGTGAGTGCGGTAAACATCGAGACACCGTGCTTGCGGGCGGTGGACAAATAGCTGCGCAGGTCGCAGAAGAGGCGCGCGCCGTCGAAGGTGCGAAAGCAGCCTGAGATTTTCTCTCTCACCTTCATCATGCGCAGGTCGCGTTCCGCCAGGTTGTTGTCGAAGGGAACAGCGAAGTCGTGCAGGAAGCGCAGGACGGCGTGCTGGTCGCGGTCAAGGCGAATGAGCATCTGACGTGCCGGACTTTGAGCGACGCGCCGCTTGCCGGGAGCGGTAGGCGGGGCAGATTGGCGGCAAAGCCAGCACGCAGCAGGGCATGGTAGGCGGCGGTCAAGGTCTGGATGCGTGCCGGGTCAAGCGCAAGCAGAGCGGCTTGACGCGCCGCCTCGACCGCGGCTTTCATCTTCAGCAGTAGGGCGTGCATGTCCGCCGCCCAGGACTGCTGGTGCTGTTCATGCAGGAAGGTCAGTTCGCGCAGCAGATGTGCACCACACAGAGCGTGACCACATTGGCTGTAGGCGGCATAACTGCTCCAACCGTCATGCACCAGTTCGCCTGCAAAGCGCGGCACCAGGTTGAGCGCGTTGAGTGCCTCCTGTCCGCGTTTCCGGTGGACGCCATAGCGCGTCAGCGTTGGGGTAGACAGCACATGCACCCAGTGCAGCTTGCCCTCGACCCGCATCCCAGTCTCGTCCGCGTGCGCGACAGCCGCACCGACCAGTCCGCGCTCAACCACTTCCAGCGACCCCTGCACCGCATCCACTGCCTGCTTCAGCGCGTGCATGACCGTACCTTCGCTCACCCGCTGCCCGAACCAGTCCCACACCAGTTCCCGTATCCGCCGCAGCGGAACCAACTGGTACCCATGCAGATACACCAGCAGCCCCTTGAACCGGGACCCGTACTGCGTTGGTTGCTGCACATCGGGCGGAAACGCTGCCCTCACGCTCCGACGGCAGCCCGGACACTGCTTGCTTTCCGCCTGATGTTCGGTCACGTGCAGGCGCAGCGGCGGCAGCTCGAACACCTGTCGGCTGCTGACTGCCTCTACCGCAACTGCATTCAGGTCATGCTGACAATGCGGGCAGCTTTCCAGCCTGTGGAGGACCACTTCGTCTGGTTTTTCCACCGCTTTCAGCCCCTCGCCCTTGTGTCCAGGTTGCCCGCCGCTCTCTCGTTTGCCTGTTTCACGCTGGCTTTTTGGCGCGGGCTTTTTCTTCAGTCCATCACTGCTCGGCGGTTTGCTGCTGTTGCCACTGTGTTTGGCAAGCTGCCCCTCGAGTTGCTCCACGCGCGTCGCCAGCTTCACCACCATCCCTCGCAGTTCCAGGATGATGTCGATGAGCTGCTCTTTATCCAGTTGTCAATTGTTCCCGTTCCTTGTTCATCCCCCTTTTTTACCCCGTCATTCTATTTTGCGCTACACTACCTCTGAGTAGTTACACATCAGGTTCACATTGATAACCTGGACATGGCGCTGCAAATGATCGCAAAAATTGGAACGCTGTATAATGGTTTGCAGCGTAGCGACCAGAAAGAACTGCTGTGGCAGGTTGTTGAAAGGGTCATCGTGGATGATGACGGACAGGTTACACTGGAGTTGCGTTCACCGTTCGCCTATCTCAATGCACTGGTAGACGACATCCGACGCGCGAACATCAGCGCAGCAAAAACGGTGAAGCGCGGGCGCAAGGCAACAAAAAACGGTGAGGGTGCGTCCCTCACCGTTTCCCCTGAGCAATGTTCGAATCACGCCCAGTTTGTCTCCACAGCCAGGGCTCGAACCTGGAACCCATCGGTTAACAGCCGATTGCTCTGCCATTGAGCTACTGTGGAATGTGCGAGAAAATATAGCACGCCCGCCCTGAGCGGTCAAGGGTGGGATCGGGCGTGCTTTTCTCTCAGCGCACCTGCATATCCAGTACTTTTTCCGCGTCGAGATCGACCAGTGTGTACACCCGCGCGCGTGTGCCCACCACGAAGCTCACGCTCCATACCGAGTCATACTGCCATTCGACATACGTCGTCCAGTCATCCACCCCATCCAGTGCCGACCAGATCCCGTCGGCGCTGTATGCCAGCTCGATCGCTCGGTCGCGCGCTGCGTCCTGCGCCGCCTGTTCCTCCAGAGCATTTTTGTCGTGGATACTGTCGATGTAGGGCTGACCGTCCTCGTCAAACTTCACCCGCACTTCGACGGCGCGCACGCCGTAATAGTAATTCAGCTCCCAGTAGCGCTCCCAGCGGTTGAAATACTCCCACATAGTCCAGCGTTCCGGGCGGTCGTCCAGCCATGCCAGCACCTCGCGGTCGGTCACGACATACGCCTGAGCTGCGGCAAGCTGCTCGGCATACTCGGCGTCGCTGAGCGGGGCGGGGATGAACGACTCGGTGATCGTCAGCGTGGCGCGGTCGATGCCCGCCCAGCCCAGCCATTCCTCCCAGTTCTCGCTGTGAAAATCGATATACCACACCCCATCACCGTCGTCGTCGTTGCCCTGACCGATCCAGTTCGGGTAGTTCGCCAGCCACTCCCGAAACGGCGGCTGTGAGGCGACGATGGCGATCAGCGCATCTCGGACTTCTTCTTCGCTCTGCGCCCATGCCGAACTAAACGCCAGCAGCAGGGCAGCCAGCAGGGGGATAATCAAAAGGCGTTTCATGGCTCGCTCTCCTCTTTTGGTCATGTCAGGCACGGGGGATGACCAGTCCGCGCGGGTTGGGACTGAAGCCGGGGAAGATATGATCGAGTGCTGACGCGCCCACGCGCCCGCGCAGCACCTCGCTCAGCACATCGCGGTAGTCGATGGTGATCGCCAGGTCACCGTCGTTCAGGCGATCCGGGTGCAGCGTGGGCCACTCCGTCACCACGCGCCCGCCCGCCACGCCGCCGCCCATCAGCAGCATGAAGTTGCCATGCCCGTGATCTGTGCCGCCGCTGGCGTTCTCCGTCGCCCGCCGACCGAACTCGCTCATCGTCACCAGCGTGATCCGACCCATGTGATCGCGCAGGTCACTGTAGAACGCCGCCAATCCCCCTGCCAGCGCATTGAGCCGGGCGCTGAAGTAGCCACCGTTCGTCCCCTGATTTTCGTGCGTGTCCCATCCGCCCAGGTCGATAGTCGCCACTTCCAAGCCGACATCGGCTTTGATGAGCTGCGCGATCTGCCGCAGACCCATGCCGAAGCCTTCATCGTCGTTGGGGTAGAACGCGCCCTGTGCCGGGGTATACGTCTCTGCATTGAGCGCATCGAGCATCTCGATCGTCTCGAACACCAGCCGCGCCTGTGCGCCCATGATGTCTGCCGGGGCTGCCGTGCCGTACAGCGACGCGAGTGCCGCTTCCGCCGCGCCGAGCTGATCGACACGCCCGCGCAGATGAAAATCCGCGATCGAGCGCAGTGCCAGCGGCGTCACCCGTCCACGCAGGGACGATGGAACCATCGCGCCCATCCCCACT
This sequence comes from uncultured Pleurocapsa sp., assembly GCA_964614405.1. Classification (GTDB taxonomy): domain Bacteria; phylum Chloroflexota; class Anaerolineae; order Aggregatilineales; family Phototrophicaceae; genus Flexifilum. Next base: position 23,707 of record CAZTLS010000047.1, on the reverse strand, counting down.
GCCCGGAACGGCGACTCGTTCGCCCATGCTGCCGCCTCCAGATGTCGTCCGATCCAGCCGTTGGGCGTGTTCTTGTTGCCGGGCGTGCCATACTCCATGAACTGCATGGCGTCGAAATGGGACCGCGACGGGTCGGTCGAGCCGGTGGCGTGGACGACCGCCAGATCGCGCTGCTGATACACCTCCAGCAGCGGCTCCAGCGATGGATGCAGCCCGAAGAAGCCGTCGAGGTCGATCGGCGCGCTCACGCCCTGAGTGCGGCGCTTGTCGTAGTAGAGCGCCCCCTCGCCGTGCGGTACGATGGCGCTCAAGCCGTCGATGCCGCCGCGCAGGAAGACGACGACCAGCACATCGCCAGGCGCTCCGTTCAGGCGCGCCTCTGGCGGACGGAACGCCAGCCGGGGCATCCATGCCGGGAAGAGCGCCCGGCTCACCCCGACGGCGGCTGCGCCTGCCAGCCCTTTGAGGAATGTCCGCCGCGACGGGTGCATCTCCGATTCCGGTTCTGGTTTGGGCGGGCGCGGCGCGGGCTTGTTCGTGCGCGCGGCGCGCAGGTGAAGCGCTTTGATCTGCTCGATCGCCCGTGCGCGACACTGTTTGACGCGGCAGGCGATACAGTTGCGGTGCGGTAAAGCCATGTTCATCCTCCCTCGTGCAGCGTCAAAATCAGTGCCACTGGAAATGGGGCGATGCCAGCATCAGCCCGTACAGCATCCCGAACTTGTCCGCCATGATCATCGGCGTGAGCGGGGTGTCGGCGTCCGCCTCCATGAATGCCAGAAACGGGGCGCGTGCTTCGCCCGGCAGCGGCGCACCGAACACCTGCTCGGCAGTGCGGTCGATCAGCGCGCCGACCGTCTCCGGCGTCCCGACGCGCTGGCGAATCTGCGTGTCGATGCCGCTGCTCTGTTCGCTGTAGGCGGTGTGCGTCATGGCGATGGCGGTGTTCCAGCGTTCCAGCATCAGCCCGGAAGCCAGCCATGCCCCTGCCACGTCGGGGTAGCCATTCGGCGGACCCCAGCCGAACGGCGGCTGACCGAGGGCATTGAGCGTCTCAGTCAAATGCCACCAGGCGCGATAGACCGCGCCGGTTGCGCGGGAAGCGGCGACGAAGAACTCCAGCGGACGGCGCAGCTTCATCCCGGCGGAGTCGCGGAAGGCGCCGCTGGTCAGGATATGGCGCAGTACCGGGACGATCGCGCCGTCGTGCGCCTCCCACACCTGCGCTGCGCTCTCCACCAGGTCGGCGGGCGGCGAGTCGGAGACGAAGCGCACACACAGTTTGTGGCAGATGAAGCGGGGCGTCGCCGTGTGATGCACCGCGATGTCCAGCACGTGCAGCCCATCCTCGATGCCGCGTCCGCCGGGCAGCGATCGCCCCAACACCTGTTTGGGGTCAAAATCGTGCATGTCGTGGTCGAAGAAGAAGCCATCCGGGATGCCATCATGCACGCGCCAGCCGGTCAGAGCGCGCGCGGCTTCCTGCACATCGCGTTCGCTGTATCCGCCGTCCACGCCCAGCGTGTGCAGCTCCAGCAGTTCGCGGGCGTAGTTTTCATTGGGGTGTTCGGCGCTGCTGGAGTTGTTGTCGAGGTAGTAGAGCATGGCTGGGCTGCGCGCTGTGCCGAAGACGAGATCGCGGAATTTGCCCAGCGCGTGGCGGCGGACGACATCGCGCTGAAAGGCGATCAGGTCGTGGGCATAACCTTCCGCTGGGATGTTGAAGTGATCCATCCAGAACTCGACCATGCGCTCGTACAACTGACGACGGCTGTGGATGGCACGCAGCAGAAAGCCATCGCGCAGTGCCCGCTCGACACGCCCATCGAAGCCCAGGGCGTGAACTTCCTCACGGTTCATGAACAGGATCGGCACGGTCTGGCGCAGACGGGTCTCCAGCGCCGAGTCGTCGATTCCCTCTGGCGCAAGCTGCTCTTCGAGATAAGCGGATGCGCCGATCGAGCGGATGCGCGCCAGATCATCCGGGCGTGCGCCATAGCTGATGCGGTTGAGCAGATGCAGGTCAGGGTCAAAACTGGCGGATGCGCGCTGGGTGCGCGCTGGAGCGAACAACGCGAAAAACTGGCGTCTGCTGGCGTGCATGATGAACCCCGTGAAAGGCGCTCTGAAAACGGTTTAATCCCGCACTCATCATACACGGATTATCAGAAGCATGTAGCGTACTCAGGTCATGGAGTACTGAAGGGGCATGATGCCCATGCCCCACAGCCGTGCAGCCGTTATTTGCCGGTATAGTTGATGCGTGAATTGGGCGGCAGGACTTTGCTGGTGTATTCGGCAAAATCCGCCGCGCGCAGGTCTGTCCCCAGCACGGAACCCGCGCCGATGGTGAAGCCTGGCGGCACGTGGGTGTTCTTGCCCACACAGGTGATTTGCAGGTCGCCCATGCCCGCGCCGCTGCCGACGTGCGCGCCCGCGCCGATGACCGCGATCTTGTCCAGAATGCAGCGCTCGACCACAGCATTGGCTTCGATGTAGGCGTCTGTGAGGATAACTGACTCGCGCACGACCGCGCCCGGACCGACGAACACGCCGGGCGACAGCACCGACCGCTCGACGACCGCGCCTGGCATGACGACCGTGCCGTCCGTCAGCAGGCTGTCGATGACCTGTGCGCCTTTATGCACCATCACAGGCGGGCGCTCTTCCGATTTGGTGTGGATGATCCACGTGCGGTCATTGAGATTGATCGAGGGCGGGCTGGCGAGCAGGTCCATATGCGCTTCCCAGTAAGCATCGACCGTGCCGACATCGATCCAGTAGCCGCCATACGGGAAGGCATACATTTTCATGCCGAGCTGTACCATGCGCGGCAGGATGTCCTTGCCAAAATCGTGGCTGCTTTCCTTGTCGCTCATGGCGTCGTCTTCCATGAGCATCTTCTCCAGCACGCTGTAATTGAACAGGTACACCCCCATGTTGGCGAGTGTGCCGGGGGGGTTGGCGGGCTTTTCCACGAACGACCGGATGCTCAGGTCTTCGTTGACATCGACGATGCCGTAGCGGCTGGCTTCGTCGAGGGGCACGTTGATCGTGCAGATGGTGGCGTCCGCGCCCAGCCGCTCGTGATAATCGACCAGCACGTCGTAATCCATCTCGTAGATGTGATCGCCGCTGAGGATGAGGACGTATTCCGGGCGTCCACGCCGGACGAAGCTCAGATTCTGCGTCACGGCGTCCGCTGTGCCGACGTACCAGTCGGTGTCGTCACGCCCGCGATAGGGCTGCAAAATCTGCACACCGCCCGTGAACGAACGGTCGAGGTCCCAGGGACGCCCGCGTTCGATGTGGTCGTTCAGGCTGTGCGGACGATACTGCGTCAGGATCAGCACGTCGAAGATGTCGGAGTTGACGCAGTTGCTCAGGGTGAAGTCGATGATGCGATACTTGCCCGCAAACGGGACGGCGGGTTTGGCGCGTTTCTGTGTCAGGGTACGCAGGCGTGTGCCTTCACCGCCCGCCAGGATGACCGCTTTGACTTTTGCCATGATGGATCGTGCGCTCCTTGTCTGAAATGCGATAACCGGTCTTCACAACTGCTGTGTCTGTGCCAGGTGTTCATGCCCCGGCGTGGCGGCGGTGTGCTTCCTCATACAGGCGGATGTATTCGCGTGCGCTGGTATCCCATGAGAAGTCCTTTCGCATCGCCCGTTCCTGCATCCGCGCCCAGGCGTCAGGGCGGGTGTGAAAGGTCTGGTTCGCCCAGCGCAGCGTACCCAGCACGGCTTCGGGCTGCTGCCACTGAAAAACGAATCCCGTCCCTGTTTCGCCATCCCCATTGTCGTAATTGGCGACGGTATCCGCCAATCCGCCCGTCTCGCGCACCAGCGGCAGCGCGCCATAGCGCATGGCGATCATCTGACCGACGCCGCACGGCTCGAAATGGCTGGGCATGAGGAAGACATCACATCCGGCGTAAATGCGCTGGGCGACGGCAGCGTTGTAGCCGACGTAGGTGCGCGCCCGACCGGGAAAATCGCGCCCCAGCGCGGCAAGCTCCTCATTGAAATGTGGTTCACCCGAACCTAGCCCGATGAACTGCACATCAGTATCCGCCAGCAGCGCACGCATCGCCGGGAACGCCAGGTCGAGTCCTTTCTGTTCCACTAGGCGCGTCACCATGCCGACGAGCATCACATCCTGGCGCACGGGCAGCCCGACCTCCGCCTGAAGCTGTTCCTTGTTCGGGGGACGTTTTTCGCGGAAGGTGTCGGCATCGTAGTGCTGTACGAGCAGTGGATCGGTCGCGGGATTCCACTGATCGATGTCCATGCCGTTGAGGATGCCGTACAGGTCGGGCAGGCGTGTTCGCACCAATGGGTCGAGGCGGAAGCCCATGTAGGGATACTGAATCTCGATGGCATAGCGCGGGCTGACGGTGGTGATGAGGTCGCTGTAGGCGATCGCTATGCCGAGCATGTTGTCGGTGAAACCCATCGCTTTGAGCATTGGGTGTTCGCGGGCGGGCACGCCGAACTCGAACATCCAGCCGCCGGCATATTCCCCCTGATACTGCATATTGTGAATCGACAGCAGCGTGCCGACGCCCCGCCACTGCGGATCATACAGGCGGCGCGTGTCGATGACGAACGGGATCGCCCCGGTGTGCCAGTCGTTGACGTGCAGCACATCGGGCATGAAGCCCGTGCGCCCGTTCAGATGCACGACCGCATCGATTGCTGCCATGCAGAAGAAGATGAAGCGGGGCATGTCGCCATCCCAGTCGGAATAGACTTTGCCCTCCGCGCCGAAATAGGGCAGGGCACGCATGAAATAGAACGGCACACCGTCGCGCTCAGTGGTGAACATGTCGATGTGGATCGTGCCGCGCCGATCGGTGTAGTCGAAGCTGAAGGCATAGCGAATGTCGAAACGCGCCGGGTCGATGAAGCCATAGAAGGGCATCAGCACACGGGCATCGATCCCCAGCCCGCGCAGCGCTTTGGGCAGCGAACCGACGACATCCGCCAGCCCACCTACTTTGGCGAACGGATCGGCTTCGGTGGTGATGAACAGGACGTTCACGAGTTGTTTTCATCCTCTCTGTGCGCGGTCAGCGCGAGGCGTAAAACAGGCGCGGATCGATGTCTGGGAAGACGTGATCGCGGGCGTAGAATTCCGCTGCCGCATCTGCGACTGCGCGCCCTGCCTCCAGTGCTGCCGCGAAATAATCAAACCGTTCAACGTGCTGGGCGAAGCGGCTCATGGCATACATGCGTGCCTCGCCAGTGGCGATCAGAAGCTGCCAGTCACCGCTTTGCAGCAGCAGCAGTTCGCGCGCTGCCTGTGCCAGCGTCAGCGCCAGATCGGGATCGGATGTGCCGCTGAAGCGTGCCGCCAGCGGCTCCATGCGGGCGGTGCAGCGGGCGATCTCATCCCACATCCAGGCATTGTCCGGGTTACGCCAGTTGAAATGCCGCCCGCCCGCGCCCCACGAACTTTCGTACAGGTCGAGGGAGAGGGCAGGGGGGATGAGCGCGACCGCCTCGCTCGCACTGGTGACGCGAAAATCAGGGTGGGCGGCGAGGTCGCGCAGCGTGCGTTCCAGCCATGCAACGCCCTCATACCAGCGCCAGCCGAACAATTCCATCGGGAAACTGCTCATCACGATGCCTTGTCTGCTGTGTTTGGTGTGGAAATTCCGCAGCAGGTCGCCCACCATGTGAGAGAAATGTTCAGCGTGCTGGTCGATCTTGTAGCCCGCCCAGTCGGGGTGGTAGTAGTCTTTCTGCTCATCGCCGACGTGTTTGCCGGTCACCCGCCAGTAATGCAGGCGGCTGGTCCCTGCCTTGCGATGAAAATCGCGGTAGTCGAAATCGCCTGGGTAACCCAGTTCCTCGCCCCACACCTGATAGCTGGCACTGTGGCTGCGCGCCAGAGCGATCACGTCGCTATCCCCCACGCGATAGGCGTCGCGGGTGGAGAAGGCGCGAAAGTCGGCGCTGAAGCGGTCGGTGATGGCGTACTGACGCTTGACCGCGCCATAGCCGCCGAAGACCTCGCCGGTCGCCGCGCCGCTGGGATCGCCGCCGCGCACAGCGTGCCCCTCGACGAAGAATAGGCGAACCCCGTATTCGCTCAGCAGCCGCTCGATGCCAGGGCGATAGGCATGTTCGGGCAGCATGAAACTGGTCGGCATGACCTCGAAATGTCGCTGATATGCGGCGATTCCGGTGGCGATCTGCGGACGCAGGGCGCTTTCGGGCAGCAGAGGCAGGTAGGCATGGGTGGCGGCATTGGCGGCGATCTCGATCCTGCCCGCGCTGTGCAGCGCGCGCAGCGCGCCGATCAGCCCGCCTTCGCCCTGTCTGTGCCAGAAATCACGGGCAGTCTGAAACGAGTCGCGCTGGAGTGCTGCCAGATAGCGCAGATGCTCGTTGAAGGCTTCGGCACTGCTGTAGTGGGCAATGTCGTCTTCAGCGGCGCGGATGCGTTCATCGACGAAGGCGTCGAAACGTGGACGCATATCCGGCTCGGCAAGCTGTTCCAGCAGCACGGGCGAGAAAGACAGCGTAAGGCGGGCGTCGATCCCGTCCTGCTGAAGCCGGGTCAGCATCTCCAGCACAGGCAGGTAGCTGAAGAGCAGTGCCTCGTGCAGCCATGCTTCACCGCGATAGTAGCGCATCCGCACATACGGGATGTGTGCGCCCAGGACAAGGGAGAACGCCCCGATCATCGCCACGCCGGTTCACCTTCCGCAGCAGGAAAAATACTCTACACGGCTGATTGTACCGTCCACGCGCCTGATCTGGCAAACTTCTGGGGACGATGGGGATCGCGCATCACACTGCCCATTGCTTTGGCAGAAAAAACCCCCTCTTTCATGTTTGAGGGGGTTGAGAAGCGTGATTTGGAAGTGATGACTCACATGCTGAAAAAATGTGCCCTTTACGGGACTTCCCACCCGCCTGCTACGGGCAGCACATGCCCGGTGACGAATGATGCGCCGTCTGAACACAGCCACAGTACCGCACTGGCGACTTCGTTCGGCTCGCCGATGCGCCCGATCGGGTGGAACGTCGCCATGTAGGTTTCGGCTTCTGGCGAACCGCCCGAAAAACGCTCAAACATCGGTGTGCGGATGGAACCAGGGGCGACGAGATTGACGCGGATGTTGGATTTGGCGTATTCCAGCGCCGTCGTTTTGGTCAGCCCGATGAGCGCGGCTTTGCTGGCGGTGTAGGCGGGCAAGCCTGGGAAGGCGATCACGCCGATGATCGACCCGATGTTGACGATCGAACCGCCGCCGCTGTTCAGCATGTGCGGGATGGCATACTTCATGCAGTACCAGGTTCCGGTCACATTGGTGTTCATGACCGCGAACCAGTTTTCCTCAGTGCATTCGACCGTGTTGGCGACTGCGCCCTCCAGACCGCCGCTCTGGACGAGATAATCCAGCCGTCCGAAAGTCGCCACAGTGAAATCGACCACCGCTTTGATCGATGCGCTGTCCAGAAGATCGACATAATGATAGAAGACTTCGCCCTCACCGCCTCTCGCCGTGATCAGCTCGACCGCCTTCTCTCCGTATTCCGCGTGCCGTCCGGCGATGACCACCTTCGCTCCCGCTTCCACGAAGGCGATGGCGGTTGCCTCGCCGATGCCCAGCGTACCCCCGATCACCAATGCCACTTTGCCTGTAAACTGCCCCATAGATATGCCTCTTTCATTGATACAGACGATACAGACGATGCAGGTGAAGTCACATGGGTTCGGCTGGGCTTGTCAGATGCGCGTGAAATCACGTCCGCATCTGGCAAGGCAGCGCACAGGCAAAGACCTTCCGTGCGCGCTTTTGATCAGAGTGTGGCTTCATCATTCTCGATTGTAGTATGGGGATAAAATGCGGATTTTGATTGTTATAAATTTGTTATCATTGAGGTGTTGAAGACCTCATCCTGAGGTGGGGCTTATCCCCCGGTTATCCGGGCACGCGGTACACGAATACGTGTGCTAAAATGATGAACACAAGACGATTTTTTACAGGAGAGCCGCCATGCCGTTCATTGAAGCGCCGACCACGTTCTACCTCGGTCGCCAGTATGACCCGACAGCGGGTAAACTGACCGACGAGGTGATGTACTACGACTCGCGCCATCTGACCACGCACGCTGTCGTCGTCGGCATGACGGGCAGCGGCAAGACAGGTTTGTGCATCAGCCTGCTGGAAGAGGCGGCGCTGGACAACATCCCGGCGATCGTCATCGACCCGAAAGGGGACATCACCAACCTGCTGCTCAACTTCCCTGAGCTGCGCCCCGCCGATTTTGAACCCTGGGTGAACATCGATGATGCGCGCCGCGCCGGGCTGGATGTGCCGCAGTTTGCGGCAGATGTGGCGCACCGCTGGCGGGAAGGGCTGGCGAGCTGGGGGATCAGTCAGGATCGGATGCGCTGGCTCAAGCTGGCGGCGCAGATGACCATCTACACGCCTGGTTCAGACGCAGGAATGCCGGTGAGCATCCTCGCTTCGCTGCGCGCGCCGCGCAATGACTGGAATGCCAATCTGGAGGCGAACCGCGAACGGCTGAACGGTATCACCACCGCGCTGCTCTCGCTGATCGGGCGCAACGCTCAGCCTGTGCAGGACAAGGAACATGTGCTGATCGCCAACATCTTCGAGTTCGCCTGGTCGCGCGGGCAGGATTTGACACTGGAAGACATCATCCTTCAGGTGCAGCGCCCGCCCTTCGACAAGCTGGGCGTTTTCCCGATCGACGAATACATCAGCGAACGGGCGCGCGGCAAACTGGCGATGGAGCTGAACAACATCGTCGCCTCGCCCGCCTTCCAGTCGTGGATCAGCGGCGTGCCGATGGACATTCAGACGCTGCTGTACGGGCGTGACGGTCGCCCGCGCATCTCCATCTTCTACACCGCTCACCTGAATGACACTGAGCGCCAGTTCGTCATGACGCTGATGCTGGAGAATATCCTCGGCTGGATGCGTTCGCAGAACGGCACGACCAGCCTGCGCGCCATCCTGTACATCGACGAAATTTTCGGCTACTTCCCGCCGCACCCGAAAAACCCGCCCACCAAGGACCCGATGCTGCGCCTGCTCAAACAGGCACGCGCTTTCGGCTTGGGGCTGATCCTGGCGACGCAGAACCCCGCCGACCTCGATTACAAGGGCTTGAGCAACGCGGGCACGTGGTTCATCGGGCGGCTGCAAAGCGAGTTCGATCAGCGGCGCGTCATGGCAGGGCTGGCATCGCTGGCGGAAGCCAATTCACGCCTCAACCTTCAGGATGTCAGCCGCATCATTCAGGACATTCCGCCGCGCGTTTTCCTGGTCCACAACGTGCATAATGAGACCGGTCCGGTCATGATGCACACGCGCTGGGCGATGAGTTATCTGCGCGGTCCGCTCACACGGCAGCAGATCGGGCTGCTGATGCAGGAGCAGCGCGCTGCCTTCTATGCTCGCCTGGGCGGGGCGAGTGCGCCCGCTGCACCGGTCAGCGCGCCACCGCCCACGACCGTGCCCACCACTTCCCTGCCGCATTTCGGCGCACACAGCGCCCCTCCACCGCCGCCCTCGACCCTGCCCGGCGCGCCGACCGCCGGTTTCCCACCCCCTCCAGCGACGCTGCCCGGTGTATTCGCCGCACCACCCCCTCCGGCGACGCTGCCCGGCGCGCCCGCCTATACGCCACCGCCGCAGCAGCCCGTCCAGAACCCGCCTGCCGTGCGCGCGCAGAGCGGTCTGGCGCTGCCGCCCGGTTACAATGAGATGCGGCTGCCCGTCAACAGCGCCATCGCCGAATATTTCCTGCCGATCACCATCGACCGTCCGCGCGCGCTGCGCGCCTGGGAGGTGCGGACGGGCTTCGCCACTGCCAACAATGTGCAGGGCATAACGCTGGGCTACCGTCCATTCCTGCTGGCACAGGTGGCGGCGCGCTATCAGGATCGGCGTACCTCGCTCTTCACCACCCGCCAGTTTGCCTGGATGATCCCGGAGATCGATCGGGCGGGCTTCATCCAGTGGGATCAGTACGAGGTCGCGCCGTTCGACATCGCGCGGCTGTCGTCCATGCCTGCCGACGGCGCGATCTTCGGCGATGTGCCTGCCGCGCTGCTCGACCCGCGCCGCTACACCGCCCTGCGCCGTGAGGTGAGCGATCTGGTGTACGCCTCCAAACAGATGATCATCCCGTTTGCGCCCGACCTCAACCTGTACGGCGACCCGGACGGCGATTTCGCCGCCTTCCGCGCTCAGGTGCAGCAGCGCGCGCGCGAAGGACGCGATGCCGAAATGGACGCCCTGACCGCCAAATACGAGAAGGTCGTCACGCGCATGGAACAGCAGGAACAGCGCCTGCTTCAGCGCGTGCAGGCAGAGCGGCGCGAACTGAGCAACCTCAAGCGTGAGCAGTTGTTCACGACGGGCGAAGCTGTCCTCAGCCTGCTGAATGGGCGGACCGCCTACACCCTTTCGCGCATGAGCCGCAGTGGGGTGTACAAGGAGCGCTCGAAAGGGCAGCTTCAGGGATATGAGCTGGATTTGCAGCAGCTTGAGGACGAGAAAGAGCGCACGGTCAACGAGTATCAGGCGGATGTGGCGCGGCTGAACGACAAGTGGGCGCGCGCTGCCACCAATGTGCAGGAATACCGCATTCAGGCTTTCAAGAAGGATATCACCGTCGAGGTGATCGGCATCGGCTGGCTGCCATTCTGGTATGCGATCGTCGGCGGACAGCCCGTGCTGCTGGAAGCATATGACCCGGCAGGGGGCGCGCCGCAGGCGCAGGCTGCGCCTGGCGGTTTCACGACGGGCAGTACGCTGCCCCCGTTCGGCGCGGGGACAACAGGCGGATTCCGCCCCTGAAAACATATCACCCCGCTGCGGGGCGATCTGGTGCTGTACGCCGGGCGGGGTGTGGGATACGATAGGGTGCAGTAAGGTTCATCACCGCTGCGCCCGTCGTTTCTGCATCTGCACTTTCAGGAGTCTCCCGCAACGTGACCGGGATGCTGTTCAACGTCTTCACCGTCGTGCTGGGCACGGCGATCGGTTTGCTCATCGGCGCGCGCCTCTCGGAGCGCATTCAAAGTTCAGTCATCACCGCGCTGGGACTCACCACACTCTACCTGGGTATCAGTAATGCCGGTGCGACCGGCAACATCATTATCCCGGTGCTGGCGCTGGTAGCGGGCGTGGTCGTCGGCGAACTGCTCGATCTGGATGGCGCGCTCAACCGCTTTGGCGGCTGGTTGCAGGCGCGCTTCACCTCATCGAATGCTGCTGCCGCCAGCGACGCCGATGCCCGGCGGACGCGCTTCATCACCGGCTTCGTCACTGCCAGCCTGATCTACTGCATCGGACCGCTGGCGTTCGCCGGGTCGATCCTCGATGGCATGGGTGAGCCGCTCGGCTTTCAGCAGATCGCCATCAAGAGTATCCTCGACGGTTTCGGGTCGATCGCATTCGCTTCCAGCCTGGGCATCGGCGTCGGCTTCAGCATCGTCCCGATCATCCTCGTGCAGGGCGGGTTTTCGCTGCTGGGGATGGTCGCAGGCAGTGTGATGAGTGACGCGATGATCGCCGAAATGACCGCAACAGGCGGCATCATCCTGATGGGGCTGTCGCTGGTGCTGCTGGAGATCAAACGTCCGCGCGTGGCGAACTTCCTGCCCGCTCTGGCGATTGCTCCCCTTATGGTCGCCATTGCCACCGCGCTGGGGATCAATATCTACCCACTCTGACGATTGCGTTTTTCTGCACAAACGCTATGATTTATGCAGATTTACACAGATTTTTGTACGTCGGGTTTACAGGAGCAGCAGTCAGCATGAGCGTCATCTCACACACGCCGTCGGTCAATCCGCCCGCCGAAGGGACGGTCTCGCGCGACCGCACCCCGGTCTGGCTGGCGATCCTGACGGTCATCACCGTGCTTGGACTGGTGGCAAGCGCGTATTTCGGCTTTGTGTACGCCGGGCAGGATGCGCGCCAGGGCGACATCCAGCGAATCTTCTATATCCATATGGCATCGTTCTTCGGGGCGTTCGTCGCCTTTGGCGCGACGGTCGTGGGCGGCATCGGCTATCTGGTCAGACGCCACCCGCGCTGGGACGCGCTGGCGCTGGCAGGCGTTGAAGTCGGGCTGCTGCTGGCGCTGATCAACCTGGTGACCGGAATGATCTGGGCGCGCCCGATCTGGAACACGTGGTGGACGTGGGACCCGCGTCTGGTGAGCGACGCGATCATGTGCCTGACCTACGCGGCGTACCTGATGCTGCGCCAGGGGATCGATAACCCGGATACCCGCCGCCGTTTTGCCTCGATCTACGGCATTTTCGCCTTCACGACAGTGATCATCACGCTGATCATCATCCGCATCCGCCCAGACACGATCCATCCGGCGGTGATCGGCAGCAGCCCGCAGAATGCCGAAGGCGGCTTCGGGCTGACGTCGAGCATGATCACCGCGCTGATCGTCAACCTGATCGTTTGGGGGGCTCTCATCCCGGCAGCGCTCATCGCCTGGCGCATCCGGCTGGAGGCACTGGTGGCGCGTGTCGATGCGCTGCGGGCGCGCGTGGTCGGGGAGGGGTGAGCCATGCCTGAGAATGCGGTTACCCCTCAGACGACGGAGTATCTGCTGCTGGGCATCGGTGTCGTGACGCTGATGCTGCTCGGCTTTGCAGGTTGGGTGGCGCTGCGCTTCCGCAGCCTGCATCAGGACATCGCCACCCTGGAGATGTTGCAGGAAGAAGAATAGGGAAGCGTTGATCGCGGGTGGACGGCATCGAGCGCCTGTGAATCAGCCGTCCACAGGCAGGGCGAACATTTGCTATACTGTTCTCCTGTGACCAAAACTGAGCCTGTTCACCCATGATCACCAGTGCTGCCAACGAGCGTGTGCGCCTGGCGCGCGCGCTGCTGAATGAGACCAAAACCCGCCGCAAGACCGGAGCGATCGCTCTGGAAGGTGTCCGGCTGATCCGCGATGCGCTGATCAGCGGCGCACAGCCGGAATTCATCCTGCACACCCCGTCTTTCGACCCCGCTGCCCTTCAGGATGTGCGCCGTATTGATGATCGTCTGCTGCTGCCCACTGCTGACGAAGTGATGCGCGCCATCGCCACAACCGATCATTCTCAGGGGGTGATCGGCGTCTTCCCTACCCCGTCTCTGTCCCTGCCTGAGACGCCGCGCCGCGTGCTGGTGCTGGATGGGGTGCGCGACCCTGGCAATGCCGGGACCATCCTGCGTACTGCCGCCGCGTGCAGCGTCGAGGTGGTGCTGTTTGCGCCCGGTTGTGTCGATGCCACCAACGACAAGGTGCTGCGCGGGGCGATGGGTGCGCATTTCCGCATCGCATGGCGCGAATGGAAGTGGGCGCAGATCACCCATTTCTGCGCCGCCACACACGTCTATCTGGCGGACATGATCGGCGATGTTGCCTACGACGCGGTGGATTGGGGCGCGCCCTGGGCGCTCATCGTCGGTGGGGAAGCGGATGGGGCGAGCGCCGAAGCTGCTGCGTTCGCCAGCCAGCGGGTGTACATCCCCATGCGCGCGGACGCCGAGTCGCTCAATGCGGCGGTCGCGGCGGGAGTCCTGCTCTTTCAGGCGTACCGCGCCGATCGCTGATCGCTGTGCCCCGACGCGCCGATCCCCTCGCTCAGCTTCGGGCGCGCCTGGCGGCACAGCAGCGCGCTCAGGCAGCCGCGTCGCTTATCGCCAGTCAGGAGGCGATCGCCCGTGTGCTGGATGGGTTGAACGCCTGGGAAGCGATCGACCGATGCAGACGCCATTTTCCCAGCGGGACGTGCTTCGGTCCAGGCATCTACAGCGGTGGCAGCGGGGAACGGGCGTGGGTAGGTGTACTGATCTGGCGGCGCGCGCCAGGCTATTATGGCTACAAGACGCTCACCCTGTATGGCGTATGGGGCGAGTCGCGTCTGGAGCCAGACGCATCGATCGGTATTCGTGTTGGGGCGCGCCTGATCCCCTACACCAGTGATTTTTACACCGCCGAAGCCTGGTTCACCCTGATGCGTGAACGGTTCGATGACTACTATGATGACGACGGGCATCCGCCAGACGATGCGCCGACTGTCCTGATTGCTGATTCGTCAGAACGCCTGGCACAGCGTACTGCCCTTGTCGAGGCGCTGACCCTGCTGGTGCGGGGCGGGTGACGTGATTCCCCCGTTATCGGGGTGGATGTGTCGCATATGATCTGCGTTATCATGGGATTGTGTATCGGTTACAGGAAAGGCAGCTCATGACCGATCGTCGCACGGAACGTCCCACCCGCCAGCCCGCCACCAGACCGGAAGCAGCCCGCCAGAGCAGCGGCGGATCGCGCATCAGCATCGGCTTAATCGTCTTTCTGGGATCGCTGCTCGGCTCACTGCTCGGCGTCGCTGCCGACCTGGGTCAGGCAGCCGACACATTCGAGCGCTTTCAGCGCCTCACCTACCCGGAATTGTGTGTGGTGGGCAGCAATACCATTCTGGGCGAGGGCATCGAGATGGCGCAGGATTGGGCGCGCGCCTTTGAAGAACGCCATCAGGTGCGGGTGCGGATCGAGGGGGTCGGTTCAGTGCGCGGCGTGGAGAATGCCATCGCCGGGGGATGTGTACACGTGCTGGCGATGAGCGAGCCGATGACCGATGCCCAGTATGTTGGGCTGACGAGCAACGGCGTGGCGCTCACCTGTGCCGCTGAAATTGGCTACGATGTGCTGGCGTTCGTCACACACAGCACCAATACCCTCGCCGCCGTCAACGCGCGCAGCGTGCGTGGGGTGCTGGTCGGCGCGACGCGCTCATGGCGGCAGTTGGGTGGGGCAGATCAGCCGATCCGCCTGCTGGCGCGCCCCGGCAGCGGTACGACCGACTTCGTGCTGCAAGGGGTGGCACGCTATGTCGATCCGAACATCTTCGACGACCAGTATTTTCCGCCCAATACCAATTACACTGCCTGCCCGTCCAACAACGTCTGCCTCGACCGCGCGCTCAGCACACCTGGGTCACTCTACTGGGTCAGCACGGCGTGGATGCGAACCCAGCCTGCAGAATACATCCGCGTGCTGCCCGTGCTGCAAGGCGATGAGCGCGCCATCGACCCGCTGCGCGAAAATGTCGATCTCAACGAGTACTATTCCCCGATGATCCGCCCGCTCTACCTGTACGTGCTGCGCGGGCGCAGCACGGATGAGCGCACGCTGGAGCTGGCGCAGGAATTTCTCACCTTCGTCCGCAGCGTTGCCGGGCAGCAAATTCTCGAACGTCATCATTTCTACACTTTCTTCAAACCACCGACGGGTGTGCGCGTCGCCATGCCGCCCGGTTTTGAGCCGGACAGCACGGGTCTGCGCCCGGTATGCGTCGGCTAGAGAGGATAAATTGCTATGACCACGACCGCGCGCATCACGCCGGAGCAGTACGCCAGCATCGCCGCACTGCCGGAATATGCCGACCGGACTTTGGAACTGATCAACGGGGAGATCGTCACCACTATGCCCAGCACGCCCTATCCATCTTTCATCGCCGCCCTGATCAGCGCTGCCCTTGTGACCTACATTCGGCGAACCCGATCCGGTTACATCACCGGAGAGCAGGGCGGGTATCGACTCGGCGAGCATGTGCTTGTACCGGATGTGGCGTATATCAGTCGGGCGCGCCAGCCGCGCCTTCCTGAGGCGGATTTCAACCCCGTCCCACCTGATCTGGCGTTCGAGGTCACCTCGCCGACCGATACGCTGGGCGCAGTGGCGGCGAAAGTGGCGCTCTATCGCGCGCATGGGGTGACGGTGTGCGTGGTGCATCCGCTGACCGAGACGGTTGAGGTCTACGCGCCAGGCGAAACGGTGCGCCTGCTCACGCGCGCTGATGTGCTGTCACTGCCCACGCTGCTGCCGGGCTTCGCCCTGCCGCTGAACGAGATTTTCCTTCAGGATGATGATGCGCAGCACGCCGCTGAATAAGGGGCGGGTGCGTCCGCTGTTCGTGCTGGCAGTCGTCGGCGGCACGGCGATCGGGCTGCTGATCGGGCTGCCGACGCTGCTCGGCGGCTTGTTCATGGCAGCGCTCACCCTCCCGTCATGCGGCGCATCGATCGACCCGGCGATGAGGGGGATGCCCGCCGAGTCGATCATGCTGCCGATCGACGGTGGCGAGACGCCCGCGTATTTCATCCCGGCGCGCCAGCCCAGCGGCTGGACGGTGATCGTCGCGCCGACCATGAACGGCGGACGTGGTACACCTTCGGGGGAGATCGCGCTGCTGCACGAGATAGGGGCACATGTGCTGACCTATACCAGCCGCACCTGCGCGCTTGGCGTGGGCAATTCGCTGGGCGCGCACGAGGCAGGTGATGTGCTGCGCGCGGTCGATCACCTGCTGACGCGCGCCGATGCGGTTGACCCCGATCGCATCGGCGCATATGGCTTCTCATCGGCGGGTGCGGCGGTGCTGATGGCAGCGGCGCGCGATCCGCGCATTGCGGCGGTGGCGGCATCGGGCAATTACGAGAATTTTCCGGCGCAGATCGATGCCAGCGTGCCTGCCAATCTCGGTCTGCTCGCCCCGCTGTTTCGCTTCGCGGCGGAGGTGACCTATCGGGCGAATACGGGCATCGACTGGTCGGCGCTCGACCCGATCGGCACGATCGATCGCATCCCACCCCGCCGCATCCTGCTGCTCTACGGCGACTCCGAACCCGGCTTGGATGGCGGACGGGCGATGGCGGCGCGCAGCGGGGCGCGGCTGGCCATCGTGCCGCGCAGCGGGCACGGCGGCTATCTGGCTCACCCGGAAGCGCGCGCCGTCTTCACTGCCGCATTGGAAGACTTCTTCCGGTGAACAGATACAGATGCGCTTTTGAGGGATCAGAAATAAACTAAACCTTGAACTATGTCTTCATTTGCGAAAGGCTGTATATAAAACGATGTCTGTACAGCGTGTCGCTCGATCAATGACTGATAATCCCGGTTCAGTAGGCAGAGGAGTCCCCACACCGCGCTGGCTGGCGCGTGAAGGGATGCGTGGAGTGAAAGAGATCATGTCCGGGCAGCGTTCAGCCGGATGGAATCGGATGCGGGCTACTGCCGTCAATATGGTCAATTTTTACGTCGGAGCCGGGGGGAATGCCGTCTGCCCATGCTGCGGCTGGAGCGGACGCGCCTTCATCTCGACCGCCAACTGGCGCGCTGCTGCTGTTCGCACCAGAGCGAATCATGCAGGAACGTCTGGTGGCGCTGCTGCCCGAACGCACTTTGCACACCACCGATTACCAGAATCAGGATGTTGATTATCCGGGTGAAGACATTCAGGCACTTCGTTTTCCCGACTCCAGCTATGCCTTTCTGATGTGCAATCACGTGCTGGAACACGTCCCGGATGACCGCGCGGCGATCGCTGAATGTGCCCGCATCCTCAAGCCGGGCGGTGTGGCAGTGTTCACCATCCCAGGCGATTTTCCGATCGAACGCACGGTGACGTTTGTTCAGCCCGATGATAATGGTCATCTGCGTCATTACGGGATGGATGTGCTGGAGAAGTTCCGCGCCGTATTTCCGCACGGCGAAGCCCGCGATATGAGTGAGGGCGCGCCGCCGGAGATGCAAATCCGGCGGCATGATATAGCGTTCATCTGTCGTCTTTGAACGTCACCCCTTGGTCGCGCCTGCCGTCAGCCCGGAGACGATGTAGCGCTGCATGAACAGCGTGATGACCAGCACAGGCAGTGTGATCAGCACCGCTGCCGCCATCAAGCCGCCCCAGTCCACGCTGGCATAGGAGATGAAGTTGAAGATGGCGACGGGCATGGTGCGCGTCTCGTCGCCAGACAGCACCAGCGAGAACATGAAATTGTTCCACGAGAAGATGAACGACATGATGGCGCTGGTGATGATCGCCGGGGATGACAGCGGCATCACGATCCGCACGAACGTGCCCAGCAGCGTCGCCCCGTCGATGCGCGCCGACTCCTCAACCTCAGCGGGCAGCGCCTCGAAGAAGGGAACCATCACCCACACCACGAAGGGCATCGACACGAGCATGTGGCTGAGGATGAGCGCGGTGTACGTGCCCGTCAGCCCGATACGGCTGAAGACGATGTACCAGGGCACGAGGAAGGTGATGCCAGGCACGATGCGCGCCGCCAGCAGCACCACACCCAGCCAGTCGTAGTTGAAGCGGGCGATGGCATAGGCGGCGGGCAGACCGAGCAGCAGCGACAGTGCCGTCGAAGCCGCAGCGACGATCAGGCTGTTGAGCATGAAGCTCAGGAAATTGTACTGCGAGACGACGTTCTCGTAATTCATCGTCGTCGGCGTGAACGCCAGCGCGGGCGAGATGATGTCGATCTGCCGCTGGAACGACGCCAGCGCCATCCAGATGAATGGGAAGGTGAAGATCGCCAGCACCAGCAGGATGAGCAGCAGGCGCACCCCTTCGACAAGGCGGCGGTTTGCCTCCGCCCGCCTCCGCCCGCTGATCGCCTCGGCACTCGGCACATAACTGACGACGGTCGGTTCGCGGCGCGTCTCGTTCATGTTGCCTGCCTCATGCTCACCGTCCTGCGAATTTGCAGGAAGATCACGCTGACGCCCAGCACGAGCGCGAAGAAGACGACCAGCAGCGCCGATGCCCTGCCCAGCCGGAAATGCTCGAAGGCGCGCACATACGCCAGCGTGTTGAGCGTCTCGGTGGCGAACCCCGGTCCGCCGCGCGTCATGGTGTAGATGATGTCGAAGGTCTTGAGCGCCTCGATCGAGCGCAGCAGCAGCGCGGTGAGCAGCGTCGGCACGAGCAGCGGCAGGGTGATGTACAGGAAGCGCTGCATCCCGGTCGCGCCGTCCACCAGCGCCGCCTCATACGGGTCAGTGGGCAGCGAGAGCAACCCCGCCAGCGTGATCATCGCCATCATCGGCGTCCACTGCCAGACGTCCACCCCCACCAGCACCCACAGCGCCTGATCCTGTGAGCCGAGAAACGGCTGGCGGGGCAAGCCGAAAGTCCGCATGGCGGCGTTGATGATGCCGATATTCGGTTCCAGGATGAGCAGCCATGCCATGCCGACCGCCACCGGCGTGGCGACCATCGGCAGCAGGATGAGCGTCTTGACGAACGCCTGACCAGGGAACGCCCCGCGCAGCAGCAGGGCGATCGCCAATCCCAGCGTCAGTTCGATAGACACCGCGACGATGGTGAACGCCAGCGTGCGCCCAACCGCCTCGTAAAAGCGGTTGTCGTTGGTGAACAGGTCTGTGTAGTTGCTCACCCCGACGGGGGTAGGCGGGCGGACGGCGCTGCCCGTCCATTCGTGAAAGCTGAGCCAGGTGTTGTACGCCAGCGGGAACGCCATCATGACGACGATGAACAGCACCGCTGGCAGGATGAATGCGAGACGCCGCCAGCGTGGGTTCGCCCGTCGGGGCGGGGACGCGGCGGCGGGGGAATACAGCGTGGCGGACATGGCGATTGCTCCATGATCAACGAATGTATGGAATGAGCGACCCGGTGGGTGACCAGGGCGACCCACCGGGTCGCCCCTACAGATCGGGTTGGGTGACCAGGGCGACCAACCAGGGGCAACCCACCAGGGGCGACCCACCGGGTCGCCGCTACTGGCGTTCGGCTTCGAGGAACGCCTGGAACGCCGCGTCCGCCTCAGCCAGCGCCGCCGCCACGTCACCGCCTTCGATCGAGACGACGATCGGCGCGCCCACGATGTCACGCGCTTCGCCCACACGGATGACCAGCGGTCGATCTGCACCGACGCCGACCTCGGCGTTGATCAGGATAGCTTCCGCCAGGTCAGCCGGGAAGCCGCCCAACCCGTCCGGCGATGACCAGACCGACGCACGTGCGCCCGACTGCCCGTTCTCTGCCTGAAGACGGCGGACGATCTCCGGGCTGGTCGCCCAGCGCATGAACTCCCACGCGGCTTCCTGGTTCGGGCTGGCGGCGTTCATGCCCAGCGCCCACGACGTGATGGCATACGGGCGACGCCCGGCAGGTCCTTCGGGGAAGGGCGCGAAGCCCACGCTGTCCACCACCAGCGAGGCGTTGCGATCGACCACGTTGGTGAACAGGATGTCGGCGTCGAGGTACATCGCCGCCTGCCCCTGCTGGAAGATGGCGATCGCCTGGGGCCAGCTCATGTTCAGCGTGCCTGGGGGACCGTAGTTGCGAAGCAGCGAGCCGTAATACTCATATGCCGCCAGCGCTTCCGGCGTGTCGAGGGCGCTGTTGCCCTCGGAGTCGATGAACTGACCGCCGAAGCTGTACAGGAAGCTGCTGAACTGCGTGACAGCGGCGCTGCGCTGCCCGCGCAGCACAATCCCGTACACGTTGTTGGCGGGGTCGGTCAGGGCAGCGGCTGCGGCTTCCAGTTCCTCAAGCGTCTGGGGCACGGGGATACCTGCCGCCTCGAACAGGTCTTTGCGATAGTAGAGCGCCTGTCGCTCGGTGACGATCGGCACGCCGAACAGTACTTCACCCGCCGTCACTGTCCCCAGCGGACCCGCCTGGAAGTCGTCGAAATTCCAGCCCGCATCGTTCATGGCGAACTCGGACAGGTCTGCCACCCAGCCGTTCTGCTGGAAGAGCAGCCCTTCCTGAAGCGGGCGGAACATGAACACGTCCGCCTGGCTGGTTCCGCTCGTCAGCCCGATCTGGAGGCGCTGGGAGAGCTGATCCTCAAAATAGCTCTCACTGCGGACGATGATGCCGCTGGCGCGCTCAAATTCCGGGATCAGGCGCTGGATGGCATTGTTCCAGGGGTGGTTGGCGGCGATCAGGCGAATCTCTGTGCCGGCATAGGCGTTGGAGATGGTGAATTCGTCCTGGGCGCTGACGGTGGCGAAGGTCAGCAGCAGCAGCAGGATGACCGGGAAAAGGATGAAACGGGAAAGCGGGATTTTCATGGATCGTCTTCCTCGTAAAACCTAATGTGGACAAAAAGATGTGACGTTTTTTGAGTGATGCAGCGCTGTCATTCCACATCCAGAAACACAGCGTAACCAAAAACAAGTGATCGCGCAACAGTGAAAATGCACAAGCCGGTCACAGCCTTTTTTTACCTGTTTTCACCCTGCTTGCGCGCATTTTCACTTCGTGATACAGTGAGTTTGAATATCGCAACAAAGGTTGTGAAGCGCCAACGGCGGTGTGGGATGAGCGAAAAAATCCTGATTATCGATGATGAGATCACCACAGTGAATCTGCTGGCGATGCTGCTGGAGACAAAGGGGTTCGAGGTGATCAAATCGACCAGCGCGGCGGAGGGTCTGCGCCGTGCCTATCGCCAGCATCCCGATCTCGTCCTGCTCGATGTCATGATGCCGGACATGGACGGCTGGGAGGCGTGCCGCCGCCTGCGCGAGATGTCCGACGTCCCCATCATCTTCATCACCGCCCTCGAAAGCACCAAAGATGTCGTACACGGGCTGGACATCGGTGCGGACGACTACATCAGCAAGCCGTTCGACCATGATGAGCTGCTGGCGCGCATCCGCGCCCACCTGCGCCGCGCACCCCGCCCGGCGCTGACCGAGGAACTCATCTTCGACAACGGCGATTTTCGCATCAACTTCATGAACCGCGAGGTGCGCGTCCGCAGCGAGGTCAAGCACCTCACACCCAAAGAGTTCAACCTGCTGGGCGTACTCGTCCGCAATGCCGGGCGCATCGTCCCGCGCGAGGAGCTGGTCGTTGAGGCGTGGGGCGACGAATACGCCAACGCTACCGAAAGCCTCAAGCTCTATATCCACTATTTGCGCCAGAAGATCGAGGTCGATGCCGACAAACCCGTCTACATCCTCACCTCGCGCGGGATCGGCTACCGCTTCTCTCCCCGCTAAGCCCGCATGAAGCTGCTGCACATCACCCCATACGCCGCCCCTGCCTTCGCTTTCGGCGGGGTGGCGCGCGCGGTGGACGGGCTGACCACTGCTCTGGCGAGAGCCGGGCACGTCGTCACCGTGCTGACCACCGACGCCGATACACCGACCCGCCGCCTCGATGCCCCGGCGGACGAGATGCGCGGCGGCGTGCGGATCATCCGGGCGCGCAACCTGTCGGTGTGGGCGCGCGGACGGCTCAACCTGTCCAGCCCGCCTGGGCTGGTGCGGCTGCTGCGCGGGCTGCTGCCTGGGGTCGATGCCGTCCACCTGCACGAATGGCGCACTGTCGAGGCGCTGCTCACGCTGCCCGTCGTCGCGCGGGCGGGCGTGCCCGTCGTCGTCTCGCCGCACGGCACGCTCACCCCTGACACCGGGCGACCCGCGCTCAAGGCGGTCTGGGACGCGCTCATCTCGCCCCGGCTGGCGCGGCACGTCAGCACAGCGGTCGGCTTGACGGCGCACGAGGCGGACGAGATTCGGGCTGCCTGGACGCGCTGGGGTGTGCCCGCGCCGCGCGTGACCGTCATCCCCAATGGCGTCGATGTCGAGGCGTTCGCGCATCTGCCGGATGGTGCGGGGTTTCGCGCGCGTTGGGGTATCGGCGATGCGCCGACCTGCCTGTTTCTCGGTCGGCTGCACCCGCGCAAAGGCGTGCTGACGCTGGCGCGCGGTTTCCTCAATCACGCTCCGGCGGAGGCGCGGCTGGTCATCGCCGGGGGAGACGAAGGCGCGCTCGGCAGGCTGCACGCGCTGCTGGCGAGCCGCGATGACGCCGACAGGGTGATCCTCACCGGCTATCTGGATGGGGCGGCGCGGCTGGAAGCGCTGGCGGCGGCAGATGTCTTCGCGCTGCCCGCCGTCGGTGAGGGGCTGTCGATGGCGGCGCTGGAGGCGCTGGCGTGCGGCATCCCGGCGATCCTCTCACCGGGATGCCACCTGCCGGAGGCGGCGGAGGCAGGGGCGGCGCTGATCGTCCCGCCTGAAGACGAGGCGGTCGGTCAGGCGGTACGCGCTCTGCTGACTGAACCGGCACGGCGGGTGGCGATGGGCGCGGCGGGGCGGGCGCTGGTGGCGGCGCGCTTCACCTGGGCGGGCGCAGCGTCGGCATACAGCGCGGTCTACGCGCTCGGCTGACCCGCCTTCACCGATTTGGGCGTTGTCCCTACACGCCGCTGTAGGCGCTGAAGCCGCCGTCCACCGGCACGACGATCCCGGTCACGAAGCGCGCCGCGTCCGACGCCAGCCAGATGAGCGCGCCGATCAGGTCATCTGGTTCGCCGAAGCGTCCCACCGGCGTGTGGGCGATGATCTGCTCGCCGCGCGGGGTGAGCGCGCCGCTGGCGGCGTCGATGAGCAGATAGCGGTTCTGATCGCCCAGGAAGAAGCCGGGTGCGATGGCGTTGACGCGGATCGCCGGGCTGTGTTCGCGCGCCATGTAGACCGCCAGCCAAGCCGTGAAGTTGTTGACCGCCGCCTTCGCCGCCGCATAGCCGACCACCCGCGTGAGCGGGGTGAACGCCGCCATCGAGGACAGGTTGATGATCGCGCCGCTGCCCGCCGCTGCCATGCCCGCCCCGAACACCTGCGACGGTAGGATCGTCCCGTGCAGGTTGAGCGCCACCACCGCCTGCAATGCCGCCGGGTCGAGGTCGAAGAAGGTTCGCGCACCGGGCATGGCGGTCGCTTCGGGGCGGTTGCCCCCGGCGGCGTTGACCAGGATGTCCACGCGCCCGCACGCCGCCGTCACCACATCCGCCGCACGGCGCAGCGAGTCGCCGTCCAGCACGTCGGCGGCGACGCCGATCGCCCCG
>CAZTLS010000046.1:0-30782 GCA_964614405.1 uncultured Pleurocapsa sp. | reverse complement strand
TTTTTGCCGAGTTGCGAAACCGCCCGTTTTTCTTCCCGTGCGCCACCTCACCGCAGCCGCTTTCATTATCCGGCGGACTGGGTGAGGGGCGCAGAGACAGTCAGCGACGCTTGACCCCCGCCTCATCCAGCTTGCCATCGCGGATGTCGAAGATGGTGTCCCGCAGCCCGATCGCGTCATGCAAGCCGATGAACTGCACCTCCGCGCGGTCTGTGCCCGCCGTCTCCGCGATGAAATCGCCATAGTTGAAGATCGACCCCATCATGCCCTTGTTGACCACGATGTTGCTGATCTTCTCCAGGTCAACGCTCGTCTCGTTGCGGTTGAAGATGTTCCCGCGCCGCTGCGTCAGCCGACGGGTGGTCAGGGTAATGTAATTGTAGCGGTGAACGGTCAGATACCAGATGCCCAGCGTGAAGATGGTGCGCAGCCAGAAGCCGAGCGTAGCGCGCG
Source organism: uncultured Pleurocapsa sp. (assembly GCA_964614405.1). GTDB lineage: Bacteria > Chloroflexota > Anaerolineae > Aggregatilineales > Phototrophicaceae > Flexifilum. Next base: position 30,329 of record CAZTLS010000046.1, on the reverse strand, counting down.
TGCCGTGCCATGTGCCGATCGTGGTCTCCGGGGCGTTTCTCATGCGGGTCAGCCTTCCGTGTGTGGATGTCGGATCATGCTCTCATTGTAGCGTCGTTTGATCATTACGGCACAGCAGTTCGATCCGTTGCATCCCTGCTCGCCGTCTCATCGATCATCGCCCGCCCAAACGCCGTGCCGAACGCCGCCACCACCCGCTCGGCGAACGACACCTCATCGATCGGCGCGCCAACCACCCGCGCCAGGCTCGTCACACCGCGATCGCGGATGCCGCACGGGATGATGCCCGCGAAATAGTCGAGGTCAGGGTTCAGGTTGACAGCAAAACCGTGCTGGGTGATCGCTTTGACGGTGACGCGCACGCCGAGCGCAGCGATCTTCTCCGCGCCGCGCGGCGTCTCCACCCACACACCCGTCAGCCCGGCGATCGGGAAGCCGGACACGCCGTATTCCGCCAGCACTGCGATGATGACCGTCTCCAGCCGCCGCAGATAGTCCACCGCGCCCAGCCGCACCCCACCCCCGTCACGCGCCAGATGCACGATCGGGTAGGCGACCAACTGCCCAGGTCCGTGATACGTCACGTCGCCGCCTCGGTCGATGCGAAAGACCTCGACCCCGCGCCGCGCCCGTTCCGCCTCATCCCACACCACATGCTCCGGGTCGGCATTCGTGCCGAGCGTGAAGGTGTGCGGGTGGCTGAGCAGCAGCAGCCGATCCGGTTCGCCGGGCTGAGCGAGGGCTTTCTGCAGCGCCCAGGCATCGGCAAACGGCACGACGCCCAGCCGACGCACCAGGCAGGGCGGGGTGCTGCTCATGACGTGCGCGGCTTGCGGGCGCGGCGCGGCGGATCGCTCGGCGGCTGCGCGCCCACACGGACGAAGCGGTCGAGGAACGCCAGCATGTGCCCCCAGGCGCGCGCACCGGGCGAGTCGTCGCCCGTGTGTCCGCCGTCCGTGAACAGGTCACGCGCCGCGCCGTGCAGCACCACCACCTCATGCGGCAGGGGTGAGGCGATCAGCTCCTGCCGCACGCGCTCGATCTCGTCCGGCTTGACGATCGGTTCGCGGTCGCCATAGAACGCCAGGATGGGGGCGTGCGCCTCGTGAAACCTGCCGAAGTAGCGGTGCGGCAGCCCGTAGAAGGCGACTGCCGCCTCCAGCTCAGGGCGGACGATCGCCGCCTCGTATGCCAGGCTGCCGCCCATGCCGAACCCGACCACCCCGACGCGGCTGTTGGTGCGGTTGTGCTTTTCCAGCACGCGCAGCGCCCGATCGACAGCGGCATACGCCTGATCGCCATAGCGCCGCACCAGCTCCATCGCCTCCGCCGGAGAAGACGCCGTCGCGCCGTGAAACAGGTCTGGGATGAGGACGTAATAGCCCAGCTGCGCCAGCAGGTGCGCCATGCGCCGTTCCGTCGCGCCGACGCCGCTCCAGTCATGCACCAGACACACGGCGGGGAACGATCCGCCGATGTCCGGGTGCGACCAGTACGCCGGGATGAGCGCGCCGTCGTCGCCCACCACGCTCACCCGCCCGTTGACGATGGCGTATTCGACATGAGTCGGTTTGTAGATCGGCATGATCGGGTGCAGCCCTTTCGTGTGCGGTCACGCCCCGCGCGCGGGGGTGACGGTGCAGGCTTGCTGAGAATAGCCGTCCGGGTCGGCGTCAGCGCCCAAAGCCGGACGGTCGTCGTCATGCACCAGCACGCGCAGGGTGCGGTAGCCCTCGCGGTGTGCCCAGTCGCGCACCGCGCTCACCACCTGTGGGGTGAGCGGCTTGGGCGACCACACCGCCACCTCCGCCGCGCGCGGGTCATACAGATAGCGCTGCATGTACACCAGCGCATCCTGCCCCGCCACGCTCAGCGACAGGCGCTGCCCGCGCGCCGCCGCAAGCTGCGGGAGGGTCTCGAAATGCCGCCCCCAGTGCATCTCCCAGGCGGTGCGGGCGCTGCTCTCCCTGCCGATCGGCATCGCCCAGCCCGCGATCTGCCCGGCGTCGGCATCGCGGTGATCGACCGCGCGGTAGAAGACCTGCCCCTGCCGCGCCGACAGGGTGTAGCGGCGCAGCGTGGCGATCGGGCTGAGCGCCGCCGCCGCCTCCAGCTCAGACTCGCCGGCGATGCGCGTCGCCGTCAGGCGGGCACACTTGTGCGCCCGTGCATCCTGGCTGAGCTGCGCCAGCAGCGCGCGCGTCACGCTTTCGTCCGCCGCCAGCAGGTGATGGATGTGCAGCGCCCGCCCGAACGGATCGGGTTCGCTGCTCACATACGCTTCCGCATAGCCGACCAGCGCGCCGTCTTCGTCGTGCGCCACCCGCGCGATGCCCGCGCCGCCCAGCAGGTGGTTGAGCCACACCGCCGCCGTCTCGATCGACAGCCACGCCCCGCCGTGCAGCCAGCGGTCATACACGCACAGATCGGCATAGGGCAAGGTTTCCACCCGCCCATCCGCGCCGAAACGCTGCCAAACCGCGATGCGCGCGCAGAATGCCGCGCAGATCGCGCCCGTGTCGTCCAGTGCTGCCTGGTTGACGCTCAGTGTCATCGGGCATCCCCAAACGCGCCTGCTGTGGCGCGCTCATCCTCTTTGCAAAGCCGACTCACCTGAATTATAGTGGAGCGCGTATGGCAAAACCAGCGCACCCCGAAAGTACCTTTACGATGACCTCCCGACTGCTGTGCATCGACATCGGCAATACCAACATCCATTTCGGCATCCATGACGGCGGCGCATGGGGCAGCATGTGGCGCGCCCGCACCGTGCCCGACAAGATGCCCGACGAGTACGCCGTGCTGCTGGGCAATTTCCTGCGCGGCGACGGCATCACCTATGCCGACATCGACGGCGTGGCGATCGGCAGCGTCGTCCCCCGCCTGACCGCCGCCTTCGTCGAGCTGGCGCAGCGCTACATCGAAGTCGAGCCGCTCGTCGTCACCCACCGCACCGATACCGGCGTCCGTATCGCCATCGACCAGCCGGAACAGGCGGGCGCGGATCGCATCATCAACGCGGCAGCGGTGGCGGCGCTCTACGGCGCGCCCGCCATCGTCATCGATTTCGGCACGGCGACCACCTTCGACGTGGTGGCGGGCGACGGGTCGTATCGCGGCGGGGCGATCGCCCCTGGCATCGTGCTGGCGCAGGAGGCGCTCGTCAGCAATACCGCCCGCCTGCACAAGGTCGATCTGCACGCGCCACCCTCGGTGATCGGCACGAACACCATCCACGCCATGCAGTCCGGCATCTTCATCGGCTACATCGCCATGATGGAGGGGATGGTGGCGCGCATCAAAGCCGAGATGAACGAGCCGAACGTGCAGGTGATCGCCACTGGCGGCTTGTCCGCCCTGTTCAACGCCCACACCCGCCTGTTCGACCGCATCGCCCCTGAACTGACTTTGGACGGTTTACGCATCATTTACGCGCGAAATGCGGGTTAGAGCGGTCATTGTAATTGACGTAACGATTCGTTAATCTGAGTGATCATCGGTCTTGAAGTGGAGATCACACAGATTATGGCTGCACCGCGCGATTTTCGGGGAGTCGTCATCGATCAGCATCTCGACCGCATCTTTCAGTCCGTCCTCGGCGGCGAGGTATACGACCTCGATGCGCTGCTCGCCAGGCTGAGCGGCTATCAGGCGGACGCCGAACGGATGGAAGATGTGTATGTGCGGGCGCGCGTCCACAGCGTGCGCGGGACGATCCTGCTCACGCGCTTCCGTCTGGCAGAGGCGGAGGAAGATTACCACTGCGCGCTGGCGTATTACGCCGCTGCCGGCAGCGAACGGACGATCGGCATGGAGAGCAACCTCGCCCTGCTGCGCCTTCAGCGCGGCGATTATCACGGCGCGGTGGCGATGTTCGACGCGCTGATCGCCAGCGTCCCGCCCGACTCGCCGCGCCGCAGCGATGTCTCGCTCAACGCAGCGCTGGCGCTGCTGCCCCTCTTCCGCTGGGATGAGGCGCTGGAGATTCTGCTGCCCACGCTGGAAGACTACGGCGAAAAGATCGCCATGCTGCGCGGGCATCTGCACGACGGCACGTACATCCTTGAGCAGCGCGCCGCGCTGGGCATGGCGCAGTTGGGCGCCGGGCTGACCGCCGACGCCATCGACAGCGCGCGCCTGGCGGTCGAGTTCACCCGTCACGTGCAGACGGACTACGCGCGCGGGCTGGCGTTCTGCCTGCTGCTGCGCCTGGCGTGCGAGGGGCAGGTGGCTGAAACGCCGGACGCGCTGCTCAGCCAGCTCGACGCCATCGCCCAGCCCACCACCGACCTGTACACCTTCTGCCTGCTGCGCGATGAAGCGCGCTACTACACCTGGCGCGGCATCGCCCCGGATGTGGCGGCATGGCTGGTCGAGCGGGCGCGCGCCATCGCCGATGCCCATGCCAGCGCCGAACTGCACGCCAGCATCGATGCGGCGCTGGCGGTGTGAGGGCAGGTCTGATCCGACCTCACCCCGTTTCGCTGCGCTCAACCACCAGGTTTCCGGGGTGAGGTTCGGGGCAGGCACATCCTCCCTCCGCATGATTGCTATTGCCCGGATTAATATAATGCGTTAATATATCGATCAACGTGTCCGCAATCGGAGAGACCATCCATGAACGCCCCGCGTGACATTCGAGGGATCATCGTTGAACAGCAGCTCGACCGCATCTTTGAGGCGGTCATTGCCAGTGACGTGCCTGATGTGGATGACCTGTTCAGGCAGTTGGATCATTTTCAGGCGAGTGCAGAGCGCATCGATGAACATTATCTGCGCGCCAGTGCCCACAGTGTGCGCGCCACCGCGCTGCTGCTCACGCAGTTCCGGCTGGGCGAAGCGGAAGCGGAATATCGGCGCGCCCTGACCTGTTACAGTGCGGCGGGCAGTGAGCGCGCTATCGGCATGGAAGCCAATCTCGCTCTGGTGCGCCTGCATCGCGCTGATTATTCCGGGGCGGCAGACTGGTTGCAAGCCCTGCTTGAGCAGCTTCCGCCTGAGTCGCCGCGTCACAGCGATCTCTCGCTCAACGCGGCGCTCAGCCTGCTGCCGCTTTTTCGCTGGGATGAGGCGCTGAAACTGCTGCTGCCGCTGCTTGAGCATTACGGCGAAAAACTCGCCACCATGCGAAGCTACGGGCATGGCGACACGCTGATCATCGAGCATCGGGTGGCGTTGGGCATGGCGCAGCTGGGGGCGGGGCTTGTTCAGCAAGCCATCGACAGCGCGCGCCTGGCGATGGAATTCATCCTGCACATTCACAGCCGATATACCCATGCGCTCGCTCTGTGCCTGATGCTGCGGATGAACCTCAGCCAGCACATCCACGAAGATCAGAGCAGGCTGCTCAGCCAGCTCGCCCGCATCGCCCAGCCCACCGCCGACCTGTACACCTTCTGCCTGCTGCGCGATGAAGCCCGCTACTACACCTGGCGCGGCATCGCCCCGGATGTGGCGGCATGGCTGGTCGAGCGGGCGCGCGCCATCGCCGATGCCCATGCCAGCGCCGAACTGCACGCCAGCATCGATGCGGCGCTGGCGGTGTGAGGGGCGCTAATCCGGCAGGGTGAACGTGCCGCCCGGATCGAGGACGATCGGCGTGGCGTCCGTCTCGTTGCTGATGCGCGCCGCCCAATGACTGACATCCTGCACCAGCAGCGGGAAGGTGTTGTAGTGCATCGGCACGACGAAGCGCGGACGGATGAGCTGCACCGAGCGCACCGAGTCGGCAATGCCCATCGTGAAATAGTCGCCGATGGGCAGGAATGCGACATCGATGCGCTCTTCACCGATCAGCGCCATATCCGAGAACAGCGCGGTATCGCCCGCAAAGTAGGCGCGCTGCCCGCTGGCGGCGGCGCTGAGGATGAACCCGACCGGCACACCGCCATACCGACCATCCGGGAACGACGAACTGTGCAGCGCCAGCGTCAGCTTGACGGTCAGAGCATCCAGATCGACCGACCCGCCCAGATTCATGCCATACACCCCTGCCACGCCCTGCGTTTCCAGCCAGTCGCCGATCTCGACATTGGTCACGACGGGCGCGCCTGTGCGCGTGGCGATCGGCACGGTGTCGCCCAGATGGTCACTGTGTGCGTGTGACAACAGGATGAGCTGCGGGGTCAGCGAGTCAACGGGGAGCGGCGCGAGCGGGTTGCCCGTCACGAATGGGTCAGCCAGCACGGAATGCCCGTCTACGTCGAACAGGAAAGCAGAATGTCCAAGCCAGGTGAATTTGATCGCCATAAGAGGGTGTCCTCGAAGTGAGCCGATCAGGATAAAGGTTGCGTCTGTTTGTGCAGGGGCAGTGCGATGGTGATCGTTGTGCCTTCGTTCAGACCTGGGCTGGATGCCCACACCCGCCCCCCGTGAGCTTCGATGACGGCACGGGCGATGCTCAGCCCGACGCCCAGCCCGCCTTCAGTGCGCGTCAGGTGGCTGGCGACCTGGTAAAACCGCTCGAAGATGCGCTCCTGATCCTCTTTCTTCAGCCCGATGCCGGTATCGCTGACCATGATCCACACCTGACGGGAAGGCTGGACTTTGGTCTGCACCAGGATGCGCCCGTTTCGGGGCGTGAAGCGCACCGCATTCTTGAGGATATTGGCGACCGCCATCGCCAGACGCGGCTTGTCCACCAGCACCATGACCTCCGGCGCGGGCGGGACGTATTGCAGCCGCTGATCTTTGGCATCTGCCAGCGCCACCGCATCATGCACCACGCCGTTGAGCAGCGTCGCCAGCGCCAGCGGCGCGACCGTCAGGTCGATGGCGTTCTGGTCGATGTAGCGCAGGTTGACCAGATCATCGATCAGGCTGTTGAGCTGCGTCGCGCCGATCATGATCTTGCCGGCGTAATCGCGCACGGTCGGGTCAGCATGGTCTTCCAGCAGAAATGAGCCATAGCCCAGAATTTTCGCCAGCGGGGTACGCAGCTCGTGCGACGCGATGGCGATGAAGTCGCTCTTCAGTTTGTCCAGGCGGCTGAGTTCCTCATTGGCTTTTTGCAGCGCGGCGACCATCTGCGCGCTCTCCAGCGCCACCGCAGCCTGCCCCGCGAGGATGGCGAGGTTGGCGGCGTCATCCGCCGTCCAGGGCAGCACATGCTTGTTGACCGCCTCCAGCACGCCGATCACCCGGTTCTTGACGCGCATCGGCACGCCCAGCACAGAGCGGGTCTGAAAGTCGGTCGCTTTATCGACGCCGCCGTAATGCCGTCTGTCGCGGCGCACATCATTGACGATGACGGTGCGGTTTTCCGTCAGCACTGTGCCGGCGATGCTCCCCTCCAGCGGCACAGCGATGCCGATCAGCGCATCCGTTTCATCATCGTTGGTGGTGCTGGCAAAGCGCAGTTCGTTCGTCTTGCTGTCCCACAGCAGCACAGACGCCGCTTCTGCATCGACGATCTCGACGCTGGCGTCCATGATCATCCCCAGCAGCGGCTTGAGCCGCACCTGAGAATTGAGCGCCGCGCTGATCTCGGTGATCCGGGTCAGGATGGCGATGCGTTTGTTCAGTTCGTCCACATGTGGCGGATCGGTGAGAGCCATACCGGGTTTGCACTCGCATTTCAGAGCATCATCTCAATTATATGTCAAAACATAAACGCTGCATCAGAGCAGGTGTCGGCGCGTCGTTGAGTCAGAATCAGTGTGTTCAGATGTCGTTTTCTAAAAAATAGTAGTAGTAGTAGGGGGTGTTCAAATGTTCAAAACTTTTCCCACATTTTCCCACTCGGAATCCCATATCCCAAAACATCGCAAATTTTTAACATAAATATCCCCCATTTATCCAAATTTTGGGATAAAAGTGGACAGGCGTGCTAAAAGTTTTGAACAGGCGCCTGTTCAAAACTCGGCATAGTTTTGAACAGGCAGCTATAGGTTTTGAACAGATGCCCTTCTTAACGCTCTTAAAATTACAATGACTCGACTCTACTTATGAACAGGAAAAATGAGTGTATGATTAGTTATGAACAGTTTTGAACAGAGTTTTGAACAGAACGCACGTGCGTTTTTGGATTAATTTGGGTTAGAATTTCGTTGCAGTTTGCGATATATCGAATGTAATGCTTGTGGCGTCAATGATCACAGGTGTCAGGACAATGATCGGATAGATTAAATACCTGACGGCTCAGGATCGACCACGCCAGCTCCCCGATCTGAACAACTTCTGAATATCTGCCCGCTATCGTCATGGCGTATTTCACGTTGTACTAAGGATCGATCGATGGCTCATTCTCCCGTTCTCGCGCTTCAGCCCGGCAGCGCGCCCGCACCCTCTGTGCGGACGCTGCCTTTCATGCGTGCCGCTGTGCCGATCGCGCTCATCCTGCTGATCGCCGTGTCTGCCGTGCTGCGCTTCGCCAACCTGAGCGCCATCGGCGATGCCAATCTCTACTACACGGCGGCGGTGACCAGTATGCTGCAATCGCCCGCCAATTTCTTCTTCGCCGCTGCCGAGCCTGGCGGCGCGGTGACGGTGGACAAGCCGCCCGTCGGCTTGTGGCTGCAAACCCTCTCTGCTGCCGTGTTCGGCGTCAGCGGGGCGGCGGTCGCCCTGCCACAAATCCTGGCGTCGATCGCCTGTGTGCCGCTCATCTTCGTCCTGGTGCGGCGGCATTTCGGCGTCGGCGCGGGGCTGATCGCGGCGACGGTCATGGCGGTCATCCCGATCGACATCGCCACTGCCCGCAACAACACGATGGACATGACGCTGGTCTTCACCCTGCTGCTGGCGGCATGGGCATATCTGCGCGCGGTGGAGACCGGACGGCTGGGCTGGCTGATCGCGGGTGGGGTGCTGGTGGGCATCGGCTTCAATATCAAGATGTTGCAGGCGTTTCTGCCCGTGCCCGCCTTTTTCGCGCTCTATCTGCTGGGTGCGCGCGTCGGCTGGAGACGCAAACTGCTGCATCTGGCGGTCGGCGGCGCGGTGCTGCTGGCGGTTTCGCTGTCGTGGGCGCTCATCGTCGATGCCATTCCCGCTGACCAGCGTCCGTACATCGGCAGCAGCAGCACCAACAGTGTGATGGAGCTGATCCTCGGCTACAACGGCATCAGCCGCCTGCTGGGGAACAACGCCGGCGGCGCAGGTGTTCAGACGGGGGGCGCGACTGGCGGCGGCGGTATGTTCGGCGGCGAGATCGGCGATCCAGGCGTCTTCCGGCTTTTCACCGGGGCGCTGGGCAATGAGAGTGGCTGGCTGCTGCCCGTCAGCCTGATCGCGCTGTGCCTGGTCATCGCCGGGGCGCGCCTCCGCCTGCCCCTGCTGCCGCGTCATCAGGGCGCGGTGCTGTGGGGCGGCTGGCTGCTGACGGCGGTCATCTTCTTCAGCCGGGCAGAGTTTTTCCACGCCTACTATCTGGTCATGCTCACCCCGCCGATCGCTGCGCTGACGGGCGCGGGGCTGGCGGTCATCGGGGGATGGGCAGCAGCGCGCCCCAGGCTGGCGGGGCTGCTGGCGGCGGGGCTGGCTGGCGCGGGAGTCGGCTATCAGGTCTGGCTGGCACAGAGCTATCTGGGCGACAGCGCGTCGGCATGGCTGCCCGTCCTTGCCCTGCCCGCGCTGCTGGCGATCGGCGCGTTTGCCATCGCGCTGGTGCGCGCCCGTCCGTCACTGACGATCGCTCTGGCTTCGGCGGCGCTGTTCGTCATCCCGACCGCCTGGGGCATCGCCACCACCGCCAGCAGCACCCCCAACACCATGCTGCCCAGCGCGTTTGGCAGTACAGGGGACTCCGGCGGTTTTCCGGGCAGGGCGATGCCCGTCGGAACTCCGCCCGCCGGGGCAGCCGCATCCGACACCATGCCGACCTTCCCCGCTGGCGGCGGGCTGCCCGGCGGCGCGCCAGGCATGGGGGGCATGGGGATGGGCGTGGACGATGCGCTGCTGACCTATCTGGAGGACAATACGGCTGAGACTCGCTATCTGATGGCGGTCAGTTCGTCGATGGTCGGCGCGCCGTACATCATCGCCACCGGACGCCCGGTGCTGTACACGGGCGGCTTCAGCGGAAGCGACCCGGTGGCGGATGCCGACGATCTGGCGGCGCTGGTGGCGGCGGGCGAACTGCGCTATGTGCTGTGGACGAACACGCGCGGTCTGCCTGGCATGATGATGAACATCATCGGAGGCGCGGGGGGCGGCGCTGCCCAGTCTGACAGTCAGCGCCCGGCGAACATGCTGCGCGCGGCGGGCGGCATGATGGGAAACGATGCCGGGATCAGCGCCTGGCTCACTTCCGCCTGCACCCCGGTAGAGGATGTGTTGAGCGGGCTGAATGCGTTCGCCCTGTATGATTGTGTGGGAGGTACATCATGATGGCAGCACGGAATGGCAAAACGATCCTCATCGTCGATGACAAATTTGCGGTGCGCGCCCTGCTGCGCGATTACCTGCATGAGCATGGCTTTGGCGTCATCCTGGCGGCGAACGGGCGCGAGGCGATCGCCCTGGCGCGCCAGAACCAGCCTGACCTGGTGCTGCTCGACATCATGATGCCCGAAATGGACGGGTTCGCCTTTCTGGAGGTGTTCCGCAAAGAGCAGGATACCCCGGTCATCCTGCTCACGGCGAAACTGGAGGAGACTGACAAGGTGTACGGGCTGGAACTGGGCGCGGACGATTACGTCACCAAACCGTTCGGCATGGCGGAACTGATCGCCCGCGTGCGCGCGGTGCTGCGCCGCATCGAAAAAGCGCCTGACGCCCTGCCGCTGCGCGTCGGCGAGGTCGAACTCGATGAAGACGGGCATATCGTCATCGTCGGTGGACGGCGCATCGACCTCACCCCGACCGAATTCACGCTGCTGCGCTGTCTGATGCGCGCGCCCGGACGGGTGTTCAACCGCCTCGACCTGCTGGAGCGGCTCAAGGGTGACTCGCTGGAAGGCAGTGAGCGCACCATCGATGTCCACATCCGCAATCTGCGCGCCAAGATCGAACCTGACCCGGCACAGCCCCGCTGGATCGAGACCGTGTTCGGTATCGGCTATCGCTTCAGCGTGGACGGCTGATCATGTTCACTCGCCTGCGCGCCTTTTTCGGCGCTCTGCCGCTGCGCGTCAAATGGATCGCTGCGCTTACTATGACCAGCCTGACCGGGATCGCCGTCATCGCCATCCTCGTCAGCAGCGTCACCTTCAGCGCTTTCGATCGCCTGCTCATCGGGCGGGCACAGGCGAGTCTGGCGGAGGCGGCTGCCCGCTATTATGCTGAGACAGGCGGGCTGGTCGGGCTGGCGCGCGCGCTCATCAACAATCCTGATGTCCCCGAACGTCCGTCGATGCTCATCATGCGCGCGCCGCTCGCCCCAGGATTGGTCGTCACAGACAACGCCGGGCAGGTGGTGTTCGCTGATGGCGAGCGCGCCCGCATCGGGCAGCCGTTTGACCCGGAGCGCCTGCCCGTCAGCGACTCGCAGCCGATCGTCATCGACGGCGAAACGGTCGGCACGATCTGGTTCATCGGCGGGGGCGCGCCCCCTCTCGATGCGCGCGATGAGGGCTATCTGTCCGCCGCGCGCGCTGCCATCCTGATCGGCGCGCTGGCGGCGGTGGGCACATCCGTGCTGGTCGGGCTGGTGCTGAGCGCGGCGCTGCTGCGCCCGGTGCGCGCGCTGACCGGGGCGGTGCGTGCCATGAGCGCTGGCGATCTGGCGCAGCGCGTCGAGGTGCAGCAGCGCGATGAGATAGGCGCGCTGGCGTCCGCTTTCAACACGCTCAGCGATCGGCTGGCGCACGCCGAGTCGCTGCGCCGTCAGATGACCGCCGACATCGCTCATGAACTGCGTACCCCGCTGACGGTGATCAGCGGCACGCTGGAAGGCTTGCGCGATGGCACGCTCAAACCCACCCCCACCCGTTTCGAGACGCTGTACGGGCAGGCGGGGCAGTTGGGTCGGCTGATCGATGATCTGCGTACCCTGTCACTGGCGGATGCGGGTGAACTGCGCCTGGCGCGCGCGCCGGTCTCTCCGGCAGAACTGCTGCGCGATCTGGGAGAGGCATTCGGGCATGTGGCGGCGGCGCGCGGGGTGCTTCTGGAGGTGTACGCACCAGACGGGCTGCCTGAGGTGTATATCGATCGCGAGCGGATCACGCAGGTGTGCGCCAATCTGATCAGCAATGCGCTGCGCTATGCGCGGGCGTGCATCAGCGTCGATGCACGGCTGGAAGAGGCGGGCTGTGTGGCGATCCGCGTGACCGATGACGGCGTGGGCATTCCGTCGGAGGCGCTGCCGCACATCTTCGAGCGTTTTTATCGTGCCGACGACTCGCGCGATGACGAAGGGGGCGGCACGGGGCTGGGGCTGGCGATCGCCAGGTCGATCGTCGGCGCGCATGGCGGGACGATCGCTGCTGAAAACGCCCCAGGCGCAGGCGCACGCCTGACGGTGCGCCTGCCTGCTGCCTAACCCGCCAGCGCGTCGGCACGGCGGTCGAGCGCCAGCACCGCCAGCCGCAGCGCCAGCACCGCCGGAATCGCCAGTACGACGAACGCTGCATCGGGCAGGCGGATGAACGAATCGACCAGCACGATCACCCCGGCGATGAGCAGCAGCACCAGATAGAGCAGCCCGAAGCGCAGCAGCCCGGCGCGGTCGAACGTCAGGCGGCGGCGGCTGACGAACGCCGTCACCAAGCCCAGCCCGCCGCCGATCAGCACGCCGTCCAGCGCGCCCTGAAGCGCCCGCACCCCCGCAGACGCCAGCATGTCCGCCATCGTCAGCGGCGCGACGGCGTGATACACCCCGTAGAGCGCCGCGCCCACGCACGCCCCGACGCGCGCGCTCATCCAGTCGATCGACAGCGCCCGTGTGAGCAGCCGACCGAGCAGCACATAGCCCAAGCCGCCCACCGCTGCGATCATCGCCGCCGCTGCCGCCCCGCTCAGCAGCATCGGCTCCAGCAGATGCCCCTGCCCCCAGACGAGCGCGCGCAGCGCCAGAAACCCGCCCCCGGCGCAGGCGGCGATGCCCAGTCTCGCCACTGCCTCCACCAGCCGCTCCAGCGGTGATCGCGTCATGCCCGCGCGCTCCGTCTCATTTCCGCACGATCTCCCACGCGAGATGGTTGATCTCCGGCAGGATCAGGTTCTCGAACGCCACCTCGACGGCGTTCGGGCTGCCCGGCACGCTGGCGATGAACGTGCGGCGATACACGCCCGCTGTGGCGCGGCTGAGCATCGCCGCCGCGCCCACCTGCTGGTAGCTGAGCATCCGAAACAGTTCGCCAAAGCCCGGCAGCGTCTTCTCCAGCATCCGGCTTATCACATCATACGTGGTGTCGCGCGGGCTGATGCCCGTGCCGCCGTTGAAGAGGATCAGCCGCACATCGGGCTGCGCCGCGAAATGGTTGAGCGCTTCCGCCACCTGATCCGGCTCATCGCGGATCAACATATACCCCGCGACGATATGCCCCGTCTCCGTCAGGCGGCGCTCCAGATAGTGGCGGTTGGTGTCCGTCTCCAGCGTGCGCGAGTCGCTGACGGTGACGATGGCGACCTGGACGGGCGCGTTCCCGGCGTACTGGCGGTGATCATCCGCCCCTTTGTGCTGTGTCATGCTTCCCTCACTGTTTGACGAACGACACCTGATAGGGCGGCTGGACGTAATTGCCGTCGTTGCCCACCACCACCAGTTGCAGGAAATACGTGCCTGGCGCAAGCCCTTCCGCCTGCAGAAACTCAAGCTGCCCGTTGACCACGCTGTTGTAATGCACATCGCCCAGCGTCAGCCATGCACTGCCGAACTGCCCGCCGCTGATCTCGATCTTGTAGTACTGCGCCTGCCCAGGGGCGAACTGCGCCGTGCCGGTGATCGGCATATTGCCTGTCACCACCTGCCCGATCGACGGCGAACTGATGAAGGCGGTGATCACCAGCGGCGCGCCCACCGCCGAGATCAGCTCTGGCGTGCAGGCGATCGTCGGCAGGAAGGCAATGCCGCGATCGCGCGCGTAGCGTTCGGCGCGGGCGGCGTCATCGGGCACGGGCGGCGGCGCGATGAACAACTGCTCGCGCGCGCCTGGGGCGCTGGCGGTCAGCTCGATCGGAACCTGACAGTAGAGCGGCGGCGGTGGGGGCTGCTGCCCGAACGGAACATTGAACTGGATGCTCTGCGCGAAGGATGGCTCAAGCGGGCTGACCAGCACACGGTACACGTCCGGCTCGACCTCGCGCAGCCAGGGACCTGACGCGGGCGGCTGTTCCGGCGTGGGGAATGGCGCATCGCGGTAGACGAGGTTGCCCGCGCCATCAGGCAGGGCGGCGGGTCCGTCGAGGAACCACTCATTGACGCTGGCGGTGCATTCCTGCGCCGGTTCGCGCAGCGCGTTCAGGTTGCACAGGCGGCGCAGCGCCATGCCCGACGGCTGATCGAGCCGTTCCGGGGGCAGTACCCCATCGACCTGCATCTCCTGAAGGAAATCCGGGTTGGCGTACAGCGCGGTCATGACGCTGTTCCAGATCGGCGCTGCGCCTGTCAAGCCGGAGACGTTGCGCATCGGCTCGCCCCGGCTGTTGCCCACCCACACGCCGACGACGGCGGCGCGGGTGTAGCCGACCGTCCAGTTGTCCTTGAAGTTGTCGGTCGTGCCCGTCTTGACGGAGGTGCGCAGCGCCCCGGTGTTCAGCGGGCTGTTCGCGCCCATCGCCGGGGTGCGGGCGGCGTTGTCGCCCAGAAAATCGCTGATCAGGAAGGCGATGCGCGGGTCAAGTACCTGCCGCCCGAACCCACCGCGATTGACGGTGCGCTCGGTCGGCGTGCCGCGCGGGCAGCTGTTCTCGTACTGATAGATGATCTGACGGCGGTTATCCAGCACGCACAGGATCGCCTGAGTGGGCACGAGTGACCCGCCGTTGGCGAACACGCCGTAGGCGCGCGTCAGCTCCAGCAGCGTGATCTCGCCGCCGCCCAGCGTGAGCGACAGCCCATAGCGGCTGGCGTCATCGCCCAGGCTGCGGACGCCGAAGCGCGCGGCGATCTCCAGCAGCGACGGCACACCGACGCGGCGCAGCGTCTGCACCGCCGGGATGTTGTACGAATTGGCGAGCGCGCCGCGCATCCGCACCGGTCCGTGAAAGGTTCGGTCGTAGTTGAGCGGTTCATAGCCCGCGATGTTGACCGAGGTGTCCCAGATGATGTTGCCCGGCGTCATGCCCTGTTCGAGGGCGCTGGCATAGGTCAGCGCCTTGATCGTGCTGCCCGGCTGCCGCTGTGCCAGCGCCACGTTGACGCGCCCGTCGATGGCGTCGCTGCGATAGTCGATGCTGCCGACCATCGCCAGCACTTCGCCGGTGATCGGCTTGAGGATGACGACGGCGGCATTGCCGGCATTGTTCGCTGCCAGCGCTGCGATCTGCTGGCGGGCGGCGTTTTCCGCCATCGTCTGGATGTCGAGATCGACGGTGGTGTACACCCGGAAGCCGCCGCGCGCGATGGCGTCGGGGCTGTAGCCCAGCTCGGTCAGCAGTTGGTCGAACTGGCGCTGCGCGTAGAGCGTGAAATGCGGCGCGAGGAGCGTCACCTGCGGCTGATAGAAGGTCAGCCCGGCGCTGAGGGCGGCGTCGCGTTCGGCGGAGGTGATGTAGCCTTCCGTCACCATGCGATCCAGCACCAGCCGCCAGCGGGCATTGACGGCTGCCTGCACCGTCGGGTCCGGGTTGAGCGGGTCGAGTTCCGCCGGAGCCTGCGGCAAGCCCGCCAGCATCGCCGCCTCGCCCAGCGTGACATCGCGGATCGACTTGTTGAAGAAAGTCTGGGCGGCGGCTTCCGCGCCATAGGCGAAATTGCCGTAGAAAATTTCGTTCAGGTACAGCTCAAGCACCTGCTCTTTGCTGTAGCGCTGCGAGAGCAGCCAGGCGAGGATGATCTCCTCCGCCTTGCGCGTCACGCTGCGCTCGGTGCGGTATTCCTGATCGAACAGGATGTTTCGCACCACCTGCTGGGTGATCGTGCTGCCGCCGCTGCTGCCTTCGCGCAGCCCGACGTATTGCAGGAAGGCGCGGGCGGTCGCCTCGAACTCGAAGCCTGGGTTGATGAAGAAGGTGTCATCCTCGATGGCGATCGTCGCCTGGATGAAATGGGCGGGCAGGTCGCTGTACGACACTTTGGTGCGCCGTCCCTCGGTGAACGTTTCGGTCAGCAGGCGCTCATCGCGGTCGTAGAAGTAGGTCGTCTGGAAGCCTTCGTAGGTATCGACCGAGGCGATCTGCTGCTGGAGGCGGTTTTCCAGTTCCGCGCCCAGCGTTGCCGTCAGGATGAGCGTGAGCAGCAGCGTGCCGCCGCAGAAGCTGACCAGCAGACCGACCAGCACCATCACGCAGCCCGGCGTGCAGCCGAACAGACGCCGACGCCCAGGAAGGCGCGGGGGCAGCGGCGCAGCGCCGACCTGCATGGTGGTGGCGGCATACGGCGTATACGGGTTGGGCTGGGTCGTCTGCGCCCACGCGGGCGGAGACGGGATGGTCGGCTGATCCGGACGGGCGAACGGCGACGGCTGTGGCGCGGCAAATCCCCCACCCTGCGGCGGCACATGCACCACCGTATGCTCGAAGGGGATGATGTGCGGGACGGTGTAGCCCGCCTCGAACGCGCCCGGCGTCTCGTCGGGGTCGGGGTCGGTTCCGATCGGGCGCTCCAGGCGCTTCAGGCGTTCGGGGGTGAAATCGGGGTTGGGGTCAAGCCCGCCGCTGCCGTGCAGGGTGGGCGGTGCGCCTGGCGGGGTTTCGCGCGGGGCGCTGTCCATCGTCTGCGTCGGCTGGTCGTGAATATCGGCGGGCGGGGGCTGGGTCGCCCCTTCCTCGCCTGGGACGTGCGTGGGCTGATCGTCGTGCGCCATGAAGACTCCATCACTCGCTGTGTTGAACGTACTGGCACTATTCTAGCACCAGCACGCCCCGCGCGTGCCCGCCGATCGCGGTACGCAGCACGGGCGCAGCGACTGACTGCCCCCGGTCGGTCAGTAGACGCGCACCACCGAGTGCGGCGTCAGGCGGATGACGACGACGTCATCCTCTTTCCACGCATCTTTGAGCGCGGCGGCGGCTTCCGGGCGTTCATAGCGATCGACCATCTGGTGCATGACGGCATGGTCGCGGTCGTCTTCGATGGTCAGCGTGCCGCGAAACAGATAGCCCGCGCCGTCGCCCCGGTCGCCGCCGATCGTCACCGCGCCTTTGGGGTTGGCGAGGGCGTTTCGCACCTTGCGGTTATCGCGGTCGCTGATGAAGACGATGCTGTCACCATCCGGGGCGAACCAGATCGGCACGGTGTGCGGGTAGCCGTCTGTGCCGATGGTGGACAGGCGGGCGATGAGCGGTTTTTGCAGGAAGGCGCGAATAGCGTCATCGATGACCATGAAAAAATCCTCACGCGGCTCAATCGGACACCGCGTGAGGATAACGCATTTCAGGGGATTGTGCGACAGACCGGAGGCGCTACCTGCCTGGCGGGTCGCCGTCCTCCCGGCTGCCCCAGGGCGTGCCGAGCCAGCGCAGCAGCCAGCGATCCGCGCCGTACCAGCCGGCGATCTTCCACGCCAGAATGAGCAGCAGCCCCGCCACGCCCAGCAGCCCGTTGGTGCTGGCAGTGCCCGCCATGATGAAATTCCAGTTCATGAACACGCCGAAGAACGCCGCGATGCCCACGAACGCGCCCAGGATGAGCGCGATGCCCACCAGCGTCTCGCCGACGGCGATCAGCGGCGCGAACCAGGTGTACGCTTCGGAGTCCAGCAGCCCCTGGATGAACGAACGATACCAGTCGTAGGTGATCACGGGTCTGCCCGTTTCGGGGATGGCGGCTGCCCGCTCCCAGAAGCCGCGCAGCGCCGCGCCGCCCTGCATCCAGCTTTCCTGCCCCAGCTTGCCCCAGCCGGAGGTTAGCCACGACCAGCCGACCAGCACCCGCACGACCAGCCAGACCGCCGCCATGCGCGTATCGCTGAACAGAAACCGGGCGAGAGGCGGGTCCTGGACGATCGTCCCACGACGTGTGGTGATGACACTGCTCATCTGCTGTTACTCCTGCGTGACCTTATCGGAAAAGAAAGAACATGATCGAAGTATGGCACACAATCCGATCGGCAGACAGTTTCATGTGTCATGCCGATCGGGGCGGAATGTCATGGGGTAGTCGCTTCACTCTCGCTGGTGAGCAGGCTCTCCAGCGCGCGGAACAGGTCGATCTCGGTCAGGATGCCGACCAGCCGCTTGTACTCATCCAGCACGGGCAGGCTGCTGAAGCGGCGCTCTACCATGATGTTCACCGCGTCGGTCAGCGGAGCGTCGGCGCTGATCGTGATCACGTGACGGCTCATCACGCTCTGAACGGTCAGTTTGTCCCACAGGTAGTTGAGTTCCCACACGCTCAGCAGGTGCGCGTCGGATGGGCGGGCGCGGCGGATGTCGCCGCTGCTCAGGACGCCGATCAGCACGCCTTCCTCATCGACGACGGGCAGGTGACGGATGCGAAACTCCTGCATCATGCGCTGGGCATGGGTGAGCGATGCGCCGCTCTCGATGGTGATCACGGGGTGGGTCATCCACTGGCGCACGGTCTGGGTTGTCATCAGGTTGACTCCTTTAAAGTCCATTTTTTCGGTTCGGTCATCCTCAGTATAGGATAGTGCGCGGCGATGAAGGTGTACTGTGCGGGGTGATGAATGTCACCCGCGTTTTTTCATGGGCGCTTCATGTGCGAAATGGGGGGGCGCGCGCGTCTGTGGAGATGTGAACAGCGCACACAGGGTGTGCCACACGATGGATGTTCAGCGAAAGAGAGATGAGCGATGGCGATCGAAACGGCGACTTTGGGCGGCGGCTGCTTCTGGTGCGTCGAGGCGGTATATGATCAGCTTCAGGGCGTGACGGATGTGGTCAGCGGCTATATGGGCGGGGCGCTGCCCAACCCGTCTTACGAGATGGTCTGCACCGGGGCGACCGGGCACGCCGAGGTGGTGCAGGTGAAGTTCGACAACAGCATCGTCAGCTATGACGATATCCTGCGCGTCTTCTTCACCGTCCACGACCCGACGCAGCTCAACCGCCAGGGCAATGACGTGGGCACGCAGTACCGCTCGGTCATCTTCACCCACAGCGATGCCCAGCGCGAAGCGGCAGGGCGCATCATCCGTGAGGTGGCGGAACAGGGGTTGTATCCTGGGCGCATCGTCACGGAGGTGACACCCGCCACCGCCTTCTACCCGGCGGAGGACTATCATCAGGAATATTTTGCGCGCAACCCGCAGCAGGGCTACTGCCGCGTGGTCGTCGCGCCGAAAGTCGCCAAATTCCGCAAGCAGTATATGGATCGGCTGAAGGCGTAACGCCGCACGTCATCCGTTCTGCAGAAAATCGCGCAGGGTGCTGTGAAAGCGCTCCGGTTCATCCAGCATCGGGAAATGCCCGGATTGCTCGAACCATTCCAGACGGCTGTGCGGGATGCGCGACTGGATGATGCGGTACTGGCGCGGATCGACGATGTTATCGCGCTTGCCATACACCGCCAGCACAGGCATGGTCACCTGAGGCAGGTGCGGAGTCAGGTCGGTATTGCGCAGCGTGTTGATGCTCTCCCAGAACGGTCCGAACGCCAGTTTCGCCGCATCTGCGGAGAGCATCTCGCCCAGCGCCTTGCCATCGCGCGCCAGAAAGTGCGCATACGTCCGCAGAAAGGGGGTGAAGCCGCGCTGAAACAGGTTGTAGACCATCGGCGAGGCTTCTGCCACATCCGCCCAGCCGCGATACGCCGCCATCTTGAGCAGCAGGCTGAGCGAACTGCCCTGCATGGGCGAGCCGACCACGCCGACCTTGACCACCTTTTCCGGGTAGCGCATGGCGACGCTGAGGGCGACCGTGCCGCCCATCGAATGCCCGATCAGCGGCGCTTTGACGATGCCCATGCGTTCCATGAACTGGTTGACCATGCTGACAAAATTGGCGACCGAAAAATCGGTCGCGCGGGCGTCAGAATCGCCAAACCCGAAAAAGTCGAGGGCGTAGGTGCGAAATTCTTTGCCCAGAAATTCGATCGACCCGCGCCACAGCGCCCATGAATTGAGCCAGCCGTGCAGCAGCAGGACAGGGCGACCCCGCCCATACGCTTCGTAATGGACGATGCCCTGATCGGTCGTCAGCGTTGCCATCGGCTGTCCATTGGGGGCGTCACGGTTTAGCCGCGTTCCATTTCTTCCAGGATCGAGTAGAGCAGTTCCAGCAGCACGCGCTTGACGCTCTCCTTGTCACTGGCGACGCAGGGCAGCAGCTTGATGTGATCCTCGATGCGCAGCACCACGCGCAGGTCATCGACGTTCCAGGCATCGGGCATGTCCTGCTTGTTGGCGGCGACGACGTAAGGCGTGGGGGCGTAAGCCTTGAACGTCTCCAGAATGCTCTTGGCTTCGCGGAACGTCTCCGGCTTGGTGCTGTCCACCATCACCACAAAGCCGAGCATCCCCTCCGCCAGAATCTCCCACATGAAATCGAAGCGGCGCTGCCCCGGCGTGCCGAACAGGTAAAGCACCAGGTCGTCATCGACGGTGATGCGCCCGAAGTCCATCGCAACGGTGGTGTAATCCTTCGTCTGGCGTTCGGTTTCGGAGCTGATGCCGCGTTCGGTCTTGACCACATCGATCTCGCTGACCGACTGGATGAATTCCGTTTTACCGGCGCTGAACGGACCTGTGATGACCATCTTGACTGTTTGCGTTTGCATAAGGTTTGCTCGCTCTGCTCGCTGCGGCTGCTCACGAAAATGGCGAATGGAAGGACAGGATAGCTACTTCTGCTGGAAGAAGCGCACCAGCCGCTCGACGGTGGATTTTTCGACCGGGGCGGGCTTCTTCTGCTGAGGGGGCGGTGCGCCTGGCGCGGCGGCTGGGCGGACGATCTCGACCAGGCCCGCCTGTTCCAAGCCATACACGATGCGCCTGATCTCGTTGTCCGACATGTTATTGGTGCGGGCGATCTGGCGCATGGTGTTCTTCTGGCTGACGTAAGAGACGACCTTCCATTCCTCGACGCTCAGATGCACCCCCTTGAATTTCTCTTTGGGGTTCGGCGGGAAGCGCAGCGCCATGTCCAGGTTGGGGATGTGGCTGGTGAGCTGCTCGATCTGCTTGATCTGGCGCGCCCCTTCGATGATGACATTTTCCAGATCGATCGGCACGACGATGCGGTCGCTGCCGGGCAGCACGTCATCCTCGAAGCGGAACGGTCCTTCCTGCCATGTGAGCAGGTTGTACACCACGTCCAGCGTGTGCTGCTGGATGCTCTTGACCACATCCCGCTGGGTGACGTAGTTGGCGTTGATCAGCAGCAGCGCCAGCGCCTTGTCGCTGGTCTGTTTGGCGCGCTCGCGGATGATCCGCGCCTGCTCGTTGGTCAGCTTGCCCGCCTTGTTCAGCACGGAGATGAGATCGCCGCTTTGCCCTTCCAGCATGGCGGAGATCAGTTTGCCCACCTTGAAGGCGACACGGGCGCGTTCCCTGCCCGCGCCAGCGCCGGCGTCACCGGGGCGCGCTCCGTCATACATGACCAACGTGCCGGTTTTGCCCGCCAGATTGATCAGGTTGAGGAGCTGCGTCGTAGAGAAATCACGCAAATTCCCTTGCAGCGGCATTGATGCCCCCTGTACTCGATCGATAACACAGACAGGATCGACGGTTTACTGGTGATAGACCGCACGCTTGCGACGATTGTATATCGACTCGCGGCGCAACACAATTGATCCGGCGAAAATGGGCAGCTGATTTTCATCGGGAAAGCAGGGGCGACCCGCTGGGGTATATGTGGGCGACCCAGCGGGTCGCCCCTACTGGCGGGCTGATCATCCGATGCGCCGCTTCTCTCGTCAGGCGCTTTCGCCGACGAACATCACGCTTTCCATCAGCAGATCGAAGAACGCCTCATAGTCCGCTGCCTCTTCCAGGTCGAGGCTCACCCAACCTGTCCAGGGCTTGCCGCTGGGGTGCGTCCTGAACGGCGCGAACGGCGGTTCCTCGCGCAGCGCCGCTGCCCGCTCTGGCGACAGCTTGAAGATCATGCCGTTGTCGCCCACGAAAGCGAAGATGCGCCCGTTGACCTTGTACGCCGGATAGCCGAACGCCCTGCTCGCCCGAACGCCTGGAATCGGCGTCAGCATGTCGTCCAGCACCGCTTTCACCGCTTCACGAAATGTGCCCATCGCGTCATCCCCTCCAGATGTGGAAATGCGACCATTTGTGCGTACTATAGCGCAGATCACCCTGATTGTGAAAAAGTGCTTAACATTCTTTTCACGATTACTTGTTTGATAAATGTGTGAGTACTCATTTATAGTGCGACTCGTCACATTTTACATAACATCGATGCGACGCTGTTTGTATGGTATCTAAGGAGTCTGTTTCATGAAAAGCATCACTCGTGCCAGCATTGCTCTGCTGCTGCTGGCAGCGCTGTTCGTCGTCATCCCGGCGGCGATGGCGCAGGACACGTTCGGTCTCAGCCAGGACGACTTCAACCTCTGGACGGCTGCCAATGCCAACTCCGGGGATTTCACCACGCTCAGAATGGACTACACCAGCACCTTCCGGGTGACGGGTTTGGGCGGTGATGTATCGTGGGATGTGCGCGGCACTGCCCGGATCGATGGGACGAGCGGTGCGTTCGGCATGACCACGCTCGGCACGTTCAGCGATGGCATCGAGACGATGAATGTCAACATGGAAGTGCGCATCGTCGGCGACATGCTCTACGTCAGCTTCGACGGCGGTGAGACCTGGCAGGGCGCGCCCGTGCAGGAAGTGCTGGGCGAGGATTTTGAGTCGGACTTCGGTTCGCTGCTCGGCGGTGAGATGGGCGACATCGGCGCGCTGCTGCGCGGCGATCTGGGCGAATTCGTGCCCAACCTGAGCGAGATGCTGCCTTCGTTCGTCCGCATCACCCGTGAGAGTAACACCTTCGGCGTCAATGTGGACATCGCCGCCATCCTCGGCGGGGGTGAACCCGGCGGGCAGGCGACCGGGATGCCGGACATGGGCAATGTACCCGGCATGGGCAACGTGCCTGGCATGGGCAACGTACCCGGCATGGGCAACGTGCCCGGCATGGGCGACCTCAGCACGATGATGCAGTCGATGTTCTCCGACTCGCGCTTCTTCCTCTCGCAGACCGTCAACCCCGCCACGCAGCGCATCGAGCGCGGCGCGCTGGTCCTCCGCCTGCCGCTGGGCGCGCTGCTCGGTGCAGATGCCGTCATCGAGCTGACGATGGATTTTGACTTCAACGGCTTCAATGCCCCCGTCAGCATCGAAGCGCCGGCGACCTTCGCGCCGCTCGATGCTGAACTGAGCCTGAGCATGTAATTTCCCCGCTTTGCAGGGAACGGGCGCGCTGCTTGACCACATGGGCGGCGCGCTCGTCTTTTTTTGCCTGCAATGCCCGATCACCCCATTTTGAAAGGGTTTTAACCCATTCTTCATCGCACATGGTTTGACATGGAAGGGCGATCGGCTTTATAGTGAATTACAGAGCGCGTTGCGTGAAAAACATCCACACGCGCTGTTTTTCACCCTTACCTCAGGAGAAAGATTCATGAAACGCATCTTCCGTGCCAGTATCGCCCTGCTGCTGCTGGCAGCGTTGTTCGTCGCTATCCCGGCGGCGATGGCGCAGGACACTTTCGGACTCAGCCAGAGCGATTTCGCCACCTGGACGGGCGCGGTTGCCAATACTGCCAGCTTCAGCACGCTGAAGATGGACTACACCAGCAGCCTCAACCTTGCGGGCGTCGGTGCTGATGTGATGTGGGACGTGCGTGGTTCCGCCTGGATCGACACCGCCAGCGGTGCGTTCGCCATGACCTCGCTGGGGACGTTCAACGACGGCACGACCGCGCAGGACATCAACATGGAAGTGCGCGTCATCGGCGGCATGTTCTACGTCACCTTCGACGGGGGCGAGACGTGGGAAGGCGGCGAGATCGAAGACGCTGCTGGTGCATTCGCGGGCGGCGCGGGCATCGACCCGGATGACGTAATGAGCGGCGACCTGAGCGGTCTGCTGCCCGAAGGCATGGGCGATGCGATGGCGGGCTTGGGCGATTTCGACCCGACGGCGTTCGTCAGCGTTGCGCGCACGGGCGATGACTTCGCCATCAGCGTGGACATCCCCGGCATTCTCGGCAGCCCGGCGATCGCGGGTCTGCTCGGTGGCGCGCTGGGCGGCGGCGGTGGCGAGATGACTGCTGAACAGCAGCAGCAGATGGGCATGATGCTCGGCATGATGTTCGCCGATGCCCGCCTGACCTACAACCAGAGCGTCAACCCCGCCACCAACCTGGTGGAGCGTGGCGCGTTCGTCTTCGCCCTGCCGCTCGATGCGCTGGTTGGCGAAGGCGCACGCATCGACCTGACGATGGATTTCGACTTCAATGGCTGGAATGCCCCGGTGAGCATCGAAGCGCCGGCGAATTTCACCCAGATGCAGACGCCCGCTCTGCCTGGCATGTAATCCCCCAGTTGATGGGGTGAGGTGGGCGCGCCGCCGGGAAAATGGGCGGCGCGCCCGTTTTTTATCCCCTGATGCAGCAGCACGGGGGACATTTACGCATATAATGAATTTCATGGACGCCCGCTGCGGCAGGGCGCGTGTGTGCAGACAGGAGGCAGGAATGGGCGGTAGTCTGATCCCGTTAATTATCGTGGTCGCGCTGATCGTGGTGCTGGTCGCGCTGCTGCCGGGTCTGGTTGTCGGGCTGGTGATCGTGGGTGAACGCCAGGTCGGAATCGTGGTGCGCCGTTTCAGCTTCTCCGGCAAAACGCTGCCCAAAGATCGGCTGGTGGCGCTGGAAGGTGAACCGGGTTATCAGGCGGATACACTCGCCCCAGGCTGGCATCTGGGCTACTGGTCATGGATGTACAACATCATCCGCGTCCCGGTGACGGTCGTGCCGCAGGGCGAGATCGCGCTGGTCGTCGCCGCTGACGGGGCGTCTGTGCCGCCCGATCGCATCCTCGGCAAGGTCGTGGATTGCGACAATTTTCAGGATGCCCGCAAATTCCTGCTCAACGGTGGTGAAAAGGGGCGTCAGCTCGCCATCCTGACCGCCGGGACGTACCGCATCAATACCGCTTTGTTCAACGTCATCACCACCGCCAACGCCAACGAGAACGGCATGACGCGCGATCAGCTTCAGGTGTACTCGATCGGTCCTGACATGGTGGGCATCGTCACCACGCTGGACGGCAAGCCGATCCCGGAGGGCGAGATCGCCGCGCTCTATCTGCCTGGGCACGACAATTTCCAGAACGCGCAGGCGTTCATGAACGCCGGTGGGCAGCGCGGCTTGCAGGAACAGGTGCTGCTCAGCGGCTCGTGGAACCTCAACCCCTGGTTCGTGCGCGTCGAACAGGTCCCGATGACCGAAGTGCCGATCGGCTACGTCGCCGTCATCATCTCGTTCGTCGGCAAGGCGCATGAGGACATCAGCGGGGCGGACTTCAAATATGGCGATCTGGTCAACGTCGGGCACAAGGGCGTGTGGGCACAACCGATGTACCCAGGCAAACATCCGCTCAATACGCGCGTGATGCGCGTCGAACTTGTGCCGACGACCAACATCGTCCTCAACTGGGCGGACCGCAATGAGATGCACGGCTATGACAGCCGTCTGCGCTCGATCACCGTCCGCAGCCGCGATGGCTTCGCCTTCAATCTGGAGATTTCACAGGTCATCCACATCGGCGCGCTGGAGGCATCGCGCGTGATCAGCCGCGTGGGTAACATGCAGAATCTGGTCGATCACGTGCTGGAGCCGATCGTCGCCAACTATTTCCGCAACGCCGCTCAGAACTACACCGTGCTGGACTTCCTGAGCGCGCGCAGTGAACGCCAGGTTGAAGCTGCTCAGCACGTCAGCCGCGCCATCCGCGCCTATGACGTGGAGGCGATCGACACCCTGCTGGGCGACATCATTCCGCCGCCTGAGCTGATGAGTACGCTCACTGACCGCAAGATCGCTGAAGAACAGAAGAAGACGTTTGAGGTGCAGGAACGCGCCCAGATTCAGCGTCAGCAGCTCGTGCGCCAGACGGAACTGGCGAACATTCAGGAACAGGTCGTCAAGAGCGAGCAGGGCGTCAACATCGCTGAACTGCTGGCACAGGCGGCGATCAAACAGGCGAGTGGTGAAGCCGAGTCCATCCGGCTGCGCGCTTCCGGTGAAGCCGACTCGATCCGGATGCGCGGTGAAGCACAGGCGATGGCGCATCAGCTCGGCGCGGCGGCGATGGGCGCGCAGGGCTACACCGCGCTGCAACTGATGCAGCAGGTGGGCGAAAATGGCATCCGCATCATCCCTGATGTGCTGGTCAGCGGTGGCGGCGCGGGCGGCGGCAGCATGGTCGAAGCGCTGCTCGGCGTCATCCTGAGCAACCAGATGAAGCCCGGCGCGATGGTCACCCCCGCCTCCAGCAATGGCGGGGCGAAGCACGAAGACCCCGCCTGACGATGCGCCGCGCGCTCTGTCTGGCGCTGCTGTTGTGCCTGTGCGGGGGATGGGTTCGCCCGTCCGCCGCACAGGAACCACCTGCCTCACCTGCTCATCCCCTCGAACTGCCGCCGGAGCGCGAACGCCTGCTGCGCGCGCTGCTGACGCATCCCCCGGTGCTGACCCGCGAGACCGCCTTCATCCAGCCGCGCAACCCGCACATCATCCCGTTCGAGGCGCGGCGCGGTGAGGTGATCACCGTCACTGTACAGGCGCGCAGCGGCACGATCGACCCGCGCGTCGCCCTCTACTGGCGCGATACCCTGCTGATCGCCGCCAACGACGATCACGGCTCGTCTGACCAGGCGCTGGGGCGAAGCGACGCCCGTCTGCACCGTGTGGTGCTGCCGCATGACGGTGAATACCACCTGTACATCTCCGGCTACAGCACCACCGAGGGCGATGTGCTGATCGCCTGGGGGCGGGCTGCGCGCCATGCCCCTGTCGAGACGGGCGGCGATCAGGTCATCGAGGGGCGGCTAAGCGCGGATCAGCCCACCGTCGTCCACCTCTTCCATGCGCTGGCGGGCGATTACGTCACGCTGACCGCGCGCCGCATCGACGGCGCGATTGACCCGCGCCTTATTTTGCGCGCCTCTGACGGGCTGGCGCTCTTCGACAACGACGATCACGGCTTCACCGATGCCGACCTCGACTTTTTCGACGCGCGCATCGCCAGCCACCCGATCGCGCGCAGCGGGGTGTACGCGGCGGTCGTCGAGTCGCGGCGCGGCGGTGAAGGCGCATACAGCCTGACGATCAGCATCCGGCGCGATCGCCGCCTGCTCGACCCGGCGTATCCGTTCGACCCGAACGCGCCGTGAGCGCGCTGCGGGTCAGTTCTATGTTTAATTCACCCTTTACCCGGTCACCGTAAGCGGCAGCGCCGCGCCCGCCGCGATCGCGTAGGTCAGGGTGCGCCCGCTGATCTGCATCACCCCGGTCAGGTAGGCGCGCGTGCTGGCGGTGAGCTGTCCGCCCACGCCGTCAGGCAGCACGGTGATGTAGCGGCTGGTGAAGGCATAGCCCGTGCTGATGTCGCTCGCCTGGGTGAAGCCCATGCCCATCAGCGCGGGGTAGACGCGCGTCAGCAGGGTGAGCGCCGCTTCCGGCGTCGCAGGCATGGCATCCGGCACGAACAGGGTGTATGCCCCGGCTTCGTTGTCGGCGCTGGTTGGCGTGAAGGCGTTCGCCACCTGACAGGTCTGCGGCGGGGCGCAATCGGCGAAGAAGACGCCGCCCGCGCCGCCCTGCCACAATCCCCAGTACACCTGCTCCCCGGATGCCGCCACCTGTGCCAGATGCGCGCGCACCTCCAGCGGCAGATAGCCCAGCACGCGGCTGACGTCGGCGCTGAACGACCCGGCGTAGAGCGGTTCGACGCGCATGGCGAGGTGTTCGGCGGCGAACAGGGCGATCGCCTGATACCCTTCCGCCGACGGCGCGCCGCTGGTGACGGCGGGCAGGCTGGCGGCGGGCACATCCGCCAGCGGCGCTGTGCCGAAGGGTGCGCTGCTCAAGCCGCGATTGTCGATGTATGTGCCCGTGACGGCATCCCAGGCGTAGCGGGCGCATTCCCAGGGGGCGAGGGCGCAGGCGGCTTCCGCCTCTTCGCTGTAGGTGAGGTAGGCGATGCTGGGCTGGGTTGCGGCTGCCCCGGCTGCCAGCAGGCTTTGCATCCCGGTCAGCGCGCCGCTGGCGCTGCTCTGGTAGGTGCGGGCGCGGGCAGCGAGGTCGGCACGCAGGGCAGCACGGTCACGCGAGCGCTGGGCGGCGGCGGTCGGGTCGATGACGGGCGGATCGCCGCGTCCCGGCAGCCCGTCCTGACGCAGCGCGTTCACCGGGTCGCCTGCCGGAGTGGGACGCGGAAACTGCGCGCTGACGGCGGATGCCAGCAGCAGGATCAGGATGAGCAGAGGCAGGGCACGTTTCGGCATCACATCAAGGCTCCAGATGAGTCGATCGGGATGATTTGTTTAAATGGTGGCGGTGTGTCAGGCGTTCCAGCCGAGACGGGCGATGAGCAGGATCGCCATGAGCGCCACGATGAACAGCACGATGTCGCGGTAGCGCCCGCGCAGCGGGTTGATGTCTTCGGCGACCAGCACCTCCGGGCGTGCCGGGTCGCGCCGCAGGATGAAGAACGGCGCGATCTGCCATGCCAGCACCGCCCCGCCGATCGCGCCGCCGAGGTGCGCCCAGTTGTCGATGCGCCCCAGCGCGCTGCCATACGCCGCCGTGATCAAGCCGAAGATCAGGTTGATGGCGAGCAGCTGACCGACGCGCCCCATCTCGGCACGCCCGCCCGCGCCGAACAGCCGCCGATGGCGATACAGAAACACCATGCGCCCTCCCAGCACGGCGAACACCGCGCCCGATGCGCCCAGCGAATACGTCTCGACGGGCAGGTTGAACACCGCGCTCAGTACCGACCCCGCCAGCCCGCCCAGCAGATAGATCGCCAGAAAGCGGGTGTGCCCGAACAACTGTTCGGCGCGCGTGCCTTCCATATACAGGATGAACATGTTGAAGATCAGGTGCAGGGCGTTTTGCAGGGCGAAACCGCCCGCCGGGGTGTAGATGCTGGAATGCAGGAACATCGAGGTGAACAGGCGATATGCCTCGCCGCTGCCCAGCACGGCGAAGGGCTGGTTTGCGCCCCACACGAGCAGGTCGAAATCTGCCTGACGGCTGAGCGCGCGCACCAGGAAGATGAGGACGTTGACCGCGATGATGATCCAGGTGACGGTGGGGCGCACCGACGGGATGTGCAGCATGACGCGGCGCGCACCCGCATCTTCAGCGGGCGGCGGCGCGACCGATGGCGGTTCGGGATCGCGATCCAGCGGGTGGCGCGGACGCGAAGAAGGGTCGTTTTGCATGGGCAGCGGCTTTCATGGACGAGGACGGATGCGCCGGTCTCCAGGCGCATCCGTATTATGCCCCTTCCCGTCGTGCGCTGCAATCCGGGGCTTTGCGCGTCGTCAGGGGGTGATGCGCGCGCGGCGCAGGTCGTCTTCCTGAAGAGTGAGCAGGCGATCGAGCAGGTCGAAAATTTCGTGCGCGCGCGCATCGACCAGGCGGATGCGCCCGCGATAGGCTTCCTGCAAGCCGTGCAGCACATCCCAGGGGTTGTCATCCGCCCCGGTGATGAAATGGTTGACCGTCAGACCGCCCATGACGAGCGGCAGGTAGACATACGTCAGGTCGGGCGGGATGTGCCCCGCCAGCCAGCGGATGACCTTGTTGGCATAGGCGGCGCGCTCTGCCTTGTCGCCCAGGTTGACCCGCACGCGCGGGCGGATGATGCTGAAGCCGAGCAGCACCGCGTCGTAGACCAGGCTCTCGTACAGGTAGCGCCCGACGATCTCGCCAGGTTCGCGCCGCGCCAGCGTCGGGTCGTGCGCCAGCGTCTGGGCGAGCGCCTGAAACCAGCGCAGGTCTTCGTAGTGGAACGACGGGTCGGTCTCCGAGCGATCTGCCAGCGTCCACGTCAGCAGTTTGGCGATGGCGGCGGCTTCGGCGGGGTGCAGCGGAATGCCGTACAGGGCGAACAGCTCATCCGTCGAGTGGCGCAGTGAGGCGTACACCTCTTTGTAGCCGAACCCGGAGGCGACCACGCGCGCGGCGTCGAGGTTTTCGCCGATCTTCTGGCGTTCCTCGTCCATGTGTTCGCGCTTCCACAGCGCTTCGTAGGTCGGTTTGGGCGGCACGGACGGCGGGGGAAGCTGTTTGCCCGCCACCTCGAAGCGCACCACCATCTGATCGCCGCGCATGTCGTTGAGCGGGT
>CAZTLS010000045.1:0-31516 GCA_964614405.1 uncultured Pleurocapsa sp. | reverse complement strand
GGTTTCCGGGGTGAGGTTTAGGGCAGGAAACCGCCAGGTTTCCGGGGTGAGGTTTGGAGCAGACACGCCCTAACCGCCGCTCACTCCAAACCTCTTCACGCCATGCGTGAGGGGGTTTGCGTGTTATAATCCCCCGCAGGATCGTGAAAATTCACCCAAAGGAGCCTTTCGGTGACACCAGACCTGCACACCCTGTCCGTCAACACCATCCGCAGCCTGTCGATCGATGCCGTCCAGCACGCCAACAGCGGGCATCCCGGCTTGCCGATGGGCGCTGCGCCGATGGCGTATGCCCTGTGGACGCGCCACCTGCGCCATAACCCGCGCAACCCGCACTGGGCGAACCGTGATCGTTTCGTCCTCAGCGCCGGGCACGGCTCGATGCTGCTGTATGCCCTGCTCTACCTGACCGGGTACGATGTGTCGCTGGATGACCTCAAAGCATTTCGGCAGTGGGGCAGCATCACCGCCGGACATCCCGAATATCACCTCACCCCAGGCGTCGAGGTGACGACGGGTCCGCTGGGGCAGGGGACGGCGCACGCGGTCGGGCTGGCGCTGGCGGAGGCGTTTCTCGCAGCGCGTTACAACCGTGACGGGCATGTCCTGTTCGACCACTACACCTACGCGCTGGTCAGCGATGGTGACCTGATGGAGGGTATCTCGGCGGAGGCGGCGTCGCTGGCGGGGCTGTGGGGCTTGGGCAAGCTCATCTACCTGTACGACAGCAACAGCGTCACCCTCGACGGTGGCACAGACATGACTTTCACCGAAGATGTGCTGGCGCGCTATCGGGCGTATGGCTGGCATGTGCTGCGCGTTGAGGACGGCAACGACATCGACGCCATCGACGCGGCGATCGCTGAGGCGAAAGCTGTGACCGACCAGCCGTCGATCATCGAGATTCGCACCATCATCGGCTTCGGCAGCCCGCACAAGGCGGGCACGAGCGAGGCGCACGGCGCGCCGCTGGGCGCGGATGAGGTGCGCCTGACCAAAGCCAACTATGGCTTGCCGGATGAGCCGTTCTTCGTGCCTGGCGAGGCGCTCGAACACCTGCGCGCTGCGGTCGTCGAGGGTGAAGCGGCGGAGAACGCCTGGATCAACCGTCTGGTCGCCTACCGCGCTGCCTTTCCCGAACTGGCGGCGGAGCTGGAGCGGGCGCTGCGCGGCGAACTGCCGCCAGGCTGGGATGCCGACATCCCGCGTTACGGCGCGGGCAAAGAGATCGCCACGCGCGTGGCGAACGGCGAGGTGCTGAACGCCATCGCAAAACACATCCCCACCTTCATCGGCGGCGATGCGGACCTCGCAGGCAGCACGCGCACGCTCATCAAAGGCGAGCCGAATACCGGGCACAACCAGCCCGCCGCGCGCAACGTCCGTTTCGGCGTGCGCGAACACGCGATGGGAGCCATCGCCAACGGGCTGGCGCTGCACGGCGGCATCATCAAGCCCTACACCGCCACCTTCCTGCAATTCAGCGATTACATGCGCCCGGCGATGCGCCTCGGCGCGCTGATGGGCGTGCGCGCGCTCTACATCTTCACCCACGACAGCATCGGCTTGGGCGAAGACGGTCCGACGCACCAGCCTGTCGAACACGTCAGCGCCCTGCGCCTCATCCCTGATCTTCAGGTCTACCGCCCGGCGGATGCCAACGAGACGGCGGCTGCCTGGCGCGCGGCGATGCTGGCGGACAAGCCTGCTGCGCTCATCTTCACCCGTCAGAATCTGCCCGTGCTGACCGGCGACGGGTTGCCAGGCGGGGTGGACGCCATCTTCGAGGGCACGGCGCGCGGCGGCTATGTGCTGGCGGATGCAGCCGACGGCGCGCCGGAGGTCATCCTGCTGGCGTCGGGCAGCGAAGTCCACATCGCACACGCCGCCTACAGGACGCTGACGGCGGAGGGCGTGCGCGCCAGACTGGTCTCGCTGCCGTCGTGGGATCGCTTCGAGGCTCAGCCTCAGGCATACCGCGATGCGGTGCTGCCGCCGGATGTGCGGGCGCGCGTGGCGATCGAGGCGGGCGTCACGCTCACCTGGCATCGCTGGACGGGCTTGGACGGTGTGGTCATCGGCGTGGACAAATTCGGGGCGAGCGCGCCCTACCAGCGCATCTATCAGGAATACGGGCTGACGGCGGACGCGGTGACCGCAGCGGCGCGGCGGCTGCTCGGTCGGTGAGGTGACCCTGACTGTCATCATCCGAAAATGGGCGGGAGGGGACATCCTCCCGCACCGTCACCCCAGCGTATCCAGATAGGCGATCAGCATCCGCTTCAGTTCGGCGCGCAGCGCATCCGCCCCGGCGTGCGTCCCCGGCAGCGCGCCGGGCAGGATCGCCTTGACCGCGCCGACCATGACCGCCGCCACCAGCCACAGCCGTTCCGGGTGATGGTCGGCATAGCGCGCTGCCAGCCCCCGGCTGACGCGCCGCATCAGTTCCTCGCCGATGCGGGCTGATGCTGTCGCTCCGCTTTCCCCCGCCCCATAGAACAACGCCTGAAAGCCCTGATGCGCCAGTTCAAACGCCGCCATCTGCTCGATCACCCCCTCGATGAGGTACGCAGCGGGCATGGTTCGCATCCGTTCCTCATCGAAAACCTCATCCCACAGGATGGTGATCTCCGCCACATACCGTTCCGCGAGCGCGTCGAGGATCGCCTGCTTGTTGGGGAAGAAATGATACAGCGAACCGATATGCGCGTCGGCACGCGCGGCGACGGCATTCGTCGTCACCGCCTCCACCCCGCCTTCCGCCAGCAGTGCCGCCGCCGCATCCAGCAGTGCCTCCACCCGTTCCTGTCCGCGCGCCTGCCTGGGGCGGCGCGTTCTGCTGCCTGCATCGCTCATCGCCTGACGCCTCCGTTTTAGCGTGCGATTGTTTGAAAGCTGTAACTTGAAACTTGAGCAAATGCTCAATATCATAAAGTTGAGTGACTGCTCAAGATGATAGCATAAAAACGAGAGGATCGAAACCATGCGCGCGTTCGTCACAGGATCGACAGGGCTGCTGGGCAGCAATCTGGTTCATACACTGATTGCGGAAGGGCACACTGTGCGCGCTCTGGCGCGCACGCCGGAGAAAGCGCAGCGCGTGCTGCCCACCTCCGATCGGCTGGAAGTGGTGAAGGGCGATCTGGAGGACATCAGCGCCTTCAGTTCGGCGCTGGAGGGGGTGGATGTGCTGTTCAACACCGCCGCTTATTTCAGCGAATACTTCCGTCGGGGCGGAGACGAATGGCAGCCGCTTCAGCGCATCAATATCGACGCCACCCTCGCCCTGTTTCGGGCAGCGCGGGATCGCGGCGTGAGCCGCATCATCCATACCAGCAGCAATGGCACGATCGGACGCCCGGCGCAGGGGAACATGGCGGATGAGACGACCCCGCCCGACGCGCTCTCGCACGAGAATCTGTATTTTCGCAGCAAGGTGCTGGGCGATCAGGCGATCGCCGCGCTGGTGCGCGATGAAGGCATCCCGGTGGTGACGATCAAACCCGCGCTGATCCTCGGTCCGCGCGATACCGGTCCGACCGGGTTTGGCGGTTTTCTGGTCGATCTGCTGGCGGGCAAAGTGCCCGCTGTGCCGGAAGGCAGGGTCACGGTGGTCGATGCGCGCGATGTGGCTGCGGGGATGATCCGCGCGGTCGAGCGCGGGCGGGTGGGCGAACAGTATCTGATCGGAAACTGCTACGTCACGCTGGCGCAGGTCGCGCGCATCCTGACCGATTTCATCGGACGACGCCCGTACATGACCATGCCGCACGCAGTGGGGATGACGGTCGGCTTCTTCAGCGAAATGGCGGCGAACCTGACCGGCGGCGAGCCGATGGTGACGCGCCGCGCGCTGAGGGCGTTCCAGTACGACTTCCGCACTTCCACCGCCAAAGCGGAACGCGAGCTGGGCGTCACGTATCGCCCGCTGGAAGAAACGCTGCACGATCAGGCGCGCTGGTTCATCGAGAATGGCTATGTGCCCGCGCGCACAGCGTGACGTATTGCATGTTCTGTCGGCTGTGAGCGGGGGAGAGTCTGGACAGGCGCGCTGTTTGTGCCATACTGGTGAGCGCGTTGTGCAGGATTTCAGGATAAACGTGCAGTGAGTCGATCCACTTCCATCTGGCGTCATTTCGATTGGACGATGCTGATCATCGCCGTCGCGCTGACGGTGTTCGGGGTGCTGATGATCCGTTCCGCGACCATCGGCGCGATCGATCCGGAACTGATCAACCGTGTGCCCAACCAGATTCGCTATGCCATCATCAGCTTCGTGGTGATGTTCGCCCTTGCCGCGCTCGATTACCGCATCCTGAGCGGGCTGACGCCCTGGCTGTACGGGCTGATGGTCATCCTGCTGGTGATGGTCTTCTTCTTCGGCGTGGAGGGCGATGGCGGTCTGACGCGCGGCTG
The DNA here is from genome assembly GCA_964614405.1 of uncultured Pleurocapsa sp. Taxonomy (GTDB): domain Bacteria; phylum Chloroflexota; class Anaerolineae; order Aggregatilineales; family Phototrophicaceae; genus Flexifilum. Next base: position 27,100 of record CAZTLS010000045.1, on the reverse strand, counting down.
GCTCAACCTGGGCATCCCGATCCAGCCGTCGGAGATCGCCAAGCTGATCATCGTGGTGACGCTGGCGGGTTTTCTGGCGCGCAATTACGAGCGCATCGGTCAGCTCAGCACGCTGGCGCGCGCCGCCATTCATGTGGGCATTCCGGCAGGGCTGATCTTCATCCAGCCTGATCTGGGGATCACGGCGGTGTTCGCCGTCATCTGGCTGGTCATGATGTGGGCAGCGGGGCTGAAGGTGCGCCACATCATCATCTTCGGTTTCGCCTTCATCCTGGCGCTGCCTGTGGTGTGGACGGGCATGGCGGGCTATCAGCGTCAGCGCATCGTCTCGTTCGTCTTCCCGCAGGCAGACCGCGACGCCTACTACAACATCCTGCAAGCCAACATCAGCATCGGTTCTGGCGGGCTGGTGGGCAAAGGCTATACACAGGGACCGCAGAATGTCGGGCGTTTTCTGCGCGTGCGCCATACCGACTTCATCTACAGCGTCATCGCGGAGGAATTTGGCTTCGTCGGCGCGATGACCACCATGATCCTGATCGGGGTGGTCATCCTGCGGCTGCTCTACGGGGCGCGCATCGCCCTCGACCCGTTCGGCAGCCTGATCTGTTACGGGGTCGCGGCGTTCATCTTCTTTCAGACGGTCGTCTCGATCGGCATGAATCTGGGGGTAATGCCCGTGACCGGGCTGACGCTGCCTTTCATCAGTTCAGGGGGTACATCGCTGCTGTCCACGCTGGCAGGGATCGGGCTGGCGGAAAGCGTCATCATGCGCGCCCGCGCGTGACCTGCGATGCAGCCTCATCCGCCTGCCTTTTGCGAGGACGGCGGCGAGGCCTGAGGTATCCACTCTGGCAGGGGCATGGCGCACAGTATGCACGCCATGTCCCTCACCGCATCAGTTGGTGATCGTCAGCGGTACGACCACCACATTGCCGCCCACGCGCACCGGGGCGTCCGCGCCCTGCACGATGCCGAACTCATATTCGTTGATCATGCCCGTGTCATAGTGCAGCATCGGGAAGACGCGCGCACCCGCTGCCTGCACATCGCTCAGCGTCACGCGGACGTTGCGGTGCAGCCCAGGGGCGAGCGCCGTCACGCCGATGACCGGACCGGGCGCGCCATTCGAGTCGCTGTGGATGACCAGCCAGCCCTGCGCGTCGATCAGCGCTTCCGCGATGACCACCGTATCACCATCGCCGATCGCCTGAGCGTTGACCACCAGCGCGGGCGCAGCGTTGATCGGGAAGGTGACGATGGCATCGCCGACGCGCACGGGCAGGTCTGCCCCTTGCACGCTGCCGAACTCATATTCGCCGACCGTGCCCGTATCGGCGTGCAGCATGGGCCACAGCACCGGGGTGGGATCGACGCCCATGTCGAGCAGCACTTCCACGCCCTCGTTGTAGCCAGGGGTGAACCACGCCCAGCCCGCCACCGGACCGGGGCGACCGCCGTCGTCGATATGGATGACGACGAAGCCATTGGCATCGAACAGCACCGAGTCGATGAACACCGACGGAGCCATCACCATATCCGCCATCGTCGCCGGGGCTTCAGACGGGACGTTGTCGCCCGTGATGACGATCTGGCTCTGCGCCCGGATATTGGGAACCGTCCAGATCGGGCTGGTGGCGACTGCGCCGCCGATCACGACCGGACCGTCCGCGCCCTGCACGCGCCCGAACTCGTATTCGCCGACCACGCCCGTATCGACGTGCAGCATGGGCCACAGGATGTCCGTGCGCCCTTCCGCCGCCACTGTCACCGTGACATCGGTCGTCGTGCCCGCGCTGACCGGCGTGAAGCCCAGCACCGCGCCGAAGCGGTTGGCATCGCCCGCGTGGACGACCAGGAACCCATCCTGAGCGATGGTCACGCTGTCGATGGTCACGCTGTCCATGTCGAGGAACTGGTCATGCGCATCGATGATGGCGACGTTGAACGGCGGCGAGACGAGTGCCCCGTCCACGCGCACGGGCAGGTCTGCCCCCTGCACTGTGCCGAACTCGTACAGACCGAGCGTGCCCGTGTCATCATGCAGCATGGCGTACAGCACCGGGGTGGCGCTGGCGGTCTCGATCGCCACGCGCACCGCGCTGTTGACGCCCGTGAACACCGGGGCGAAGCCGATCACCGGTCCGGGACGCCCATTGTCGTCCACGTGGATGACCATGAAGCCGTTCTGCGCGGCGACCACCTCATCGATGGTCACGACGTTGCCGAACACGTACTGATCAGCGACCGTGACCGATGGGGTAAATGTCATCTCCTGAGCGCTGACGGCGAATGACGCCAGCAGCACGACGAACAGAGCGAACAGCAAAATCCCTCTACGCATAACTGTCGTTCTCCTCACAATGGTGGTTTGCGGCGAAACACGATGCCTGACATGTACCATACGCGCGTGAGATGGTATTCAGATGAGAAATCGCGTCATCACTCAGCACGCCCTCATGTTGGCGCGTCTTGCCGGGAGTCATTACAATAAGCGCACGATCTGATCTTCGCCGGGGGTCATCTCCACCCCGTGCGAACCTGTGCATGAGGGCGGCTGCATGAGCGAACGTATTCCTTCGATCGGTTTTCCACAGGGCGGGCGCGCCCGTCTCGTCGCGCTGCTGCTGTCGCTGGTGCTGCTGGCGGGGCTGGCGCTGCTGCCCGACAGCCGCACTCAGGCGGAACCCGCCGCGCAGACTACCGCGCCGCTCAGCCTGACCATCACCCACACCGGCAGCGATCCGCCCGGCGGCGGCAATTTCCTGATCAACACGACGGGGCAGGTGCAGATCACCGTCATCAACAGCGGGGCGACCGCGCTGACTGCCGGGACGATCACCCTGTCGATCCCGCTGCCAGGCGGCATGACCTACCAGACGCCGCTCACCAGCCTGCCGAACAACCTGTTCACCTGTTCTCAGGTCCTCAGCACGGTCAACTGTGCCAATACGGGTGGGGCGCTGGATGTGTCGGGGATCGAGGTCGTCAGCTTCCAGGTCCTCGCCCCTTCGACCCCGGCGACCGGGCTGCGCTTCTCGGTGCTGGGCTTTGTTAGCGGGTTCACCCTCCCGGCAGTGGCGGATGACCTGATCCCCTTCTCGATCCTCGCGCCGACAGCGACGATCACCCCATCTTTCACGCCCAGTCAGACGCCGACGCGCACCCCAACCCTGACCCTCTTCCCGTCGATCACACCTTTCCCGACCATCACGCCTCCTCCGACGGCGACTCCGATCCCGACGGCGACGCTCATCCCTAACCCGCCCACGCGCACCCCGCCGCCGCGCCCCGCCAACGCGGGTCAGGCGGTCGGACCGATCCCGCGCCCAGGCGTGCGCGTGGTGGTCGATCGCGATAACGTCAACATCCGCATCATCCCGGCGATCGGCGCGGAAGTGATCGCCTTCGTCAATGCGGGCAGCACCTATGACATTCTGGCGCGCAGCCCGGATAACGAGTTTGTGCAGGTGATCGTCGGCAATCAACTGGGCTGGCTGGGCACGGCAGTGGTGGCGATCATCGCCGGCGACCTGAACGCCGCCCCGGTCGCCGACCCGCGCACGATCCCCTACGGCGGCTTCGAGAACCCGCGCTCCGGCATCACCAGCGCCAGCAGCGCCATCACCGGGCGGCTGGCGAACAGCGGCTTGCGCGTCCGCAGCGGTCCGGGGCTGGGCTATCCGGTGCTGGCGAACGCTCCGCGCTTCACCGTTTTCCCGCTGCTGGGGCAGGCACTCGGCGGATCGTGGTTGCAGGTCAACTTTGAAGGTACGCTCGGCTGGGTGGCGACGGAATTCGTTGAGCTTCAGCAGGGCTTGGGAGTCATCGCTGGGCTGCCTGAGGACGGCATCGTCGCCGACGGGCTGCCGATCAGCGAGCCGACCACCGACAGCTATACCGACACGCTGCGCCTGCTGCTGGCGCGCGTCGAACTGGCACAGCCGTCGCTGGACGCCATCCGCGCCATCTGGACGAGCATCGCCATCGGCGACCGCGCGGCGTGCGGCAGCTACCCGCCCCGCCCGTCCGATTACAACATCCCCAACCCGGTGCTTGCGCCGTTCTTCGGCACACTCGACCCGCTCCAGACCGATTTCAACGAGGCGATGCGTCTGGTGCGTCTGGCGATCGACCTGCTGATCGACATTTGCAGCCGTCCACAGCCGCCCGCCGGGTTCGTTGGGCAGGCGGTGGTGCAGCAGGCGCTCGACGCCATCAACCGCGCTGATGGGCTGTTCGCCAGCCTGCGCGCGCGCCTGCGCGAACTGCTGCCGCCCGATGTGCCGATCGGCGATGATCAATGCCTGTTCACCTTCAACCGCCGCAGCGAGGTGCTGGATCGGCTCTTCCTCAACACGCCGAAGATCGTCACCCTGCGCGATCCGAACCGCCGCGTGGTCGGCTTGTGTTTCGACGCCGGGGCAGGGCAGACGCTCAGCGTGCAGGGCTTGCGGGTGACGGGCAATGCCCAGGCGCGCCTGACCGTGACCAGCTTCGACAACCCGACCAACTTCCTCGGCGTGGCGGAATTCGGCAGCGACGGCACGTCCGCCCGCATCTCCAGCATCCTGTTCACCCAGACGGGGCGCTATCTGCTGCTGATCAGCGATCTCGACGCCGGGGCGCGCGGGGTGCGCCTGCAAGGGGAAATCGCCGTGCTGCTGACCGACACCAGCGCGTCGCTGGCGATCGACCCGGCGACGGGCAACGTCATCGTACAGCAGGGCATCTTCATCCCCAGCGCCACGCCGTTCACCAGCCTGGGCGGTGGCGTGCTGCCAGGCGGCACGCCGGTCATCGGCGGGGTGGTGTGCCCGTCGGTGACATTCACCTGCCAGCAGCTTCAGACCTGTGAGCAGGCGCGGGCGTGCGTCATCTTCAACCCGGCGCTCGATCCGCTGGGCAGCGGGACGCCATGTCCCAACCTGTGCGGCGGCGGCTGATTGCGCCGCCTCTTTCCGAAAAAGAGATGACTGGCAGTAGGGGCGACCCGGTGGGTCGCTCCTGCATCATGGTTGAGGCAATGGAAGGAATTACGAAAGCAGTATGAGTAAGAAGGGGGGACGACGTGGACGAAGGCTTGCACATCATAGAGGAGGGGATGAAGATGGCGTCATCACAGCATGACCCGCTGGCAGCAGAACTGCGGCGCGCCCAGGCGGTGCAGGTACGTTATATGGACATGCTGCTGGCAAAACCGCATGTGGTCGGCGTGGCGCTGGGCTACACCACGCCAGCGAATCAGCCTGCCGCTCAGCCGCGCGCCGCTCAGCCGCGCCAGGTGTGCATCGTGGTGATGGTCGATCGGCTGATCCCGACGGAAGAGCAGACCGATGCAGACCGCCTTCCCACTGAGCTGGATGGCATACCGGTTGAGGTGCAGGCATCGGGCATGTTCACCGCCGGGTTTTCGGCGGGCTAACGCCTGTTTCCGCCGTCGAAAACGGGCGCGGGCTGCGCTAAGCTTGCGCTGCATGATCCTGTACGCAAGATAGGTGTTCACGCCATGCCCGTTTTTCCGTCTTTTCGTCATGCTGCGCACCTGTGCGCTGCCTGTATTCTGTCTGTATGCCTGCTCAGCGCGTGCAACCTCGACCTCTCGCCGACGGCGCGCGTCAGCGGCGCGCCGATCGTGGCGATCACCGCGCCCGCTGGCGATCTGCCCTATGCCGATGGGGTGACGGTCTACATTCAGGCGCGCATCAGCAACGCCGGGGCGGACATCGCACGGGTCGAGTTCAGCGTGGACGGCGCGGTCGTCGCCACCGTGCGCGACCCGAACCCGGATGGGCTGGAGAGCTTCACCCTCACACACGGCTGGACGGCGGCAGGGACGGGCGAACGCCTGCTGAGCGTGGCGGCATTCCGCGATGATGGCACAGCCTCTGACCAGGCGGAGGTGCGCCTGACGATCGTCCCAGGCGAAACCGTCGCCGTGCCGACCCGCCCGCCCACCGTCGCCGCAGTGATGCAGACGCCCGCGCCGCCTCAGCCCACCGCCACGACCGCCCCGGCGACCGTGCAGGCGCGCACCAGCCGCATCGTCAATGTGCGCTCCGGGGCAGGCACGACTTTCCCTGCGCTCGTCTCGCTCAACGCGGGCATGACCGTCACCGTGCTGGCGGTCACGCCGGACGAGTCCTGGGCGCGGGTCGATTTCGGCGGCGGCGAGGGCTGGATTCTGCGCGAACTGCTCACCATCGACGGATCGCTCGCCGGGGTGCGGCGTGAAGGCGATGCTCCTGCACGCGCGGCGGTGACGGGCGGGGCAAATCTGCGTTTCGGGGCGATCGCGCTCGACCCGCTCATCCCAGTGTGCAACCAGCCGTTCACGATCAGCGTTCAGGCGATCAACGAGGGCGATGCACCGACGACGGGCGAAGGCGTGCTGCGCGCCGTCGATGTGCGCGCCGAGGATGGCAGCGCGCCCACGCAGGTCGAGGTCACCTTCCCGGTCATCGCTGCCGGGGGGATGGCGCGCATCGACGCGGTGCTGAACGTCAGCACGTATTACAACGAACTGCACCGCCTGACGCTCACCCTCGACCCGGACGATCGCCTGTCAGAGACCCGCCCCGACGACAACGCGGTGCAGATCGAGTACACGCTCGATCGCGGCGCGTGCCCGTGATCCCGCGCAGGGGCGATGCGCGGCGTCGCCCCTGACGGTGTTTTTCCGCCTGATTAAATCTTCACCACTCTCCCGCCCAAGCCTTCATTTATTTTGCCCCCTATGCGGCGTTCATACACATCTGCGGAAAAACCTGTGTCTTTTTTCACAAAGGTGCAGGCATGGCGGCGCGCCCCATGATGATAGCATCAGGCTATCTTTTACAACGCAGACCATGCTGCTTTCAGTACTTTCTGACAACCGCGCACATGCCATACAGGGAGGGAGTTGATGTGAACGACGGGACACAGGTGGACAGCGGAGTGAGCCTCACCGGGGCGATCACACCGGACTATGCCCGCATCCTCACGCCGGGGGCGGTGACGTTCGTCGCGGCGCTGGCGCGGCGCTTCCGCGATCGGCGGGCGGACCTGCTGGCGCGGCGCGTCGAACGGCAGGCGCGCCTCGATGCGGGCGAGCTGCCCGATTTTCTGCCGGAGACGGCGGCGATCCGCGCCGGGGAGTGGCGCGTCGCCCCGCCGCCGCCAGACCTGCTCGATCGCCGGGTGGAGATCACCGGTCCGACGGAGCGCAAGATGGTGATCAACGCGCTCAATTCCGGGGCGAAGGTGTTCATGGCAGATTTTGAAGACGCCAACGCGCCGTCATGGGACAATCTCGTGCAGGGGCAGATCAACCTGTACGACGCGGTGCGCCGCACGATCACCTACACCAGCCCGGAGGGCAAGCACTACGCGCTGAACGACAATCCGGCGGTGCTGTTCGTGCGTCCGCGCGGCTGGCATCTGGATGAGCGGCATATGCTGGTCGATGGGCAGCCCGTGCCGGGCGGATTGTTCGATTTCGGGCTGTACGCCTTCCACAACGCGGCGTACCTGCTGGCGAACGGGTCGGGACCGTATTTCTACCTGCCCAAGCTGGAGAGCCACCATGAAGCGGCGCTGTGGAACGACGTGTTCGTGTTTGCGCAGGAGGCGCTCGGCATCCCACACGGCTCGATCCGCGCTACGGTGCTGATCGAGACGATCCTGGCGGCGTTCGAGATGGACGAAATCCTGTACGCGCTGCGCGACCACTCCGCCGGGCTGAACTGCGGACGGTGGGATTACATCTTCAGCTTCATCAAGAAGTTCGCCGCACATCCGGCGTTCGTCCTGCCAGACCGCGCTCAGGTGACGATGACCACGCACTTCATGCGATCGTACTCGCTGCTGCTGATCCAGACGTGTCATCGGCGTGGCATCCATGCGATGGGCGGCATGGCGGCGCAGATTCCGATCAAACATGACCCGGCTGCCCATGCCGAGGCGCTGGCGAAGGTGCGCGCCGACAAACTGCGTGAGGCGCAGGATGGGCACGACGGCACATGGGTGGCGCATCCCGGTCTCGTGCCGGTGGCGCTGGAGGTGTTCGACGAGCTGATGCCGCAGCCCAACCAGATCGCCCGCACGCGCGACGACGTATCGGTGACGCGCGACGATCTGCTGCGCGTGACGGAAGGGACGATCACCGAGGCAGGCGCGCGCTGGAACATCCGCGTCGGCGTGCAGTATCTCGAATCGTGGCTGGGCGGCAGCGGATGTGTGCCGCTCTACAACCTGATGGAGGACGCCGCCACCGCCGAGATCAGCCGGGCACAGTGCTGGCAGTGGCTGCGGCATGGCGCACAGCTCGCTGACGGGCGGGTGTTCACCGCCGAGCTGTTCGATCGCCTGCTGGAGGAAGAGCTGACCGCCGTGCGCGAAGAGGTCGGCGCGGCGCGCTTCGACGGCGGGCATTTCGCCCGCGCCCGCGCGCTGTTCGCCGAGATGTGCAGGACTCAGGATTTCGTCCCATTTCTCACCCTGCCCGCTTACCCGTTTCTGCCGTGAAGGAGACCCCGCACCATGCGTAACGCCGCACAGATCGAACAGGACTGGAATACCCGCCCACGCTGGAAGAGCATCGTCCGTCCGTATACAGGCGCAGAGGTGGAACGGCTGCGCGGCTCGTTCCATATCGAATACAGCATCGCCCGCAACGGGGCAGAACAGTTGTGGGACCTGCTCAACCGCGAACCGTACATCAACGCGCTGGGGGCGATCACCGGGACGCAGGCGGTGCAGATGGTCGCTGCCGGGCTGAAGGCGATCTACGTGAGCGGCTGGCAGGTGGCGGCGGACAACAACGACGCCTGGCACACCTACCCCGATCAAAGCCTGTACCCGGCGGACAGTATGCCGAACATGGTACGGCGCATCAACAACGCCCTGCTGCGCGCCGACCAGATTCAGCACATGGAGGGCGGCGGCAAAGACTCGCGCTACTGGATGGTCCCGCTGATCGCCGATGGCGAAGCCGGCTTCGGCGGCATCCTGAACACCTACGAACTGACCCGCGCGCTGATCGAGGCGGGCGCGGCGGCGGTGCATTACGAGGATCAGCTCGCTTCGGCGAAAAAATGCGGGCATCTGGGCGGCAAGGTGCTGGTCCCTACGTCAGAGTTCGTCCGCAAGCTGATCGCGGCGCGCCTGGCGGCGGATGTGATGGATGTGCCGCTGATGATCATCGCCCGCACTGACGCCGACGCCGCTACCCTGCTGACCAGCGACATCGACCCCGCCGACCAGCCGTTCATCACCTCCGCTGAACGCACCAGCGAGGGTTTCTACCACGTTCGCAGCGGCATCGAGGCGGCGATCGCGCGCGGGCTGGCATACGCGCCCTATGCGGACATGATCTGGTGCGAGACGTCCCATCCCGATCTGGATGAGGCGAAGCGGTTCGCCGAGGCGATCCGCAGCCAGTTCCCGGACAAGCTGCTGTTTTACAACTGCTCACCGTCGTTCAACTGGTCGCGCAATCTCGATGCAGCGACGATCGCCCGATTCCAGCGCGAGCTGGGGGCGATGGGCTATAAATTCCAGTTCATCACCCTGGCTGGCTTCCACTCGATCAATCACGGCATGTTCGAGCTGGCGCGCGAATACCGCGATCAGGGCATGACGGCGTACACCCGCCTTCAGGATGCGGAGTTCGAGTCCGAACGGCTGCACGGCTACCGCGCTGTGCGGCATCAGGCGTTCGTCGGCACAGGCTATTTCGATGCACTTCAGGAGGTGATCACGGGCGGGCAATCCAGCACCACCGCGCTGGCGGGATCGACCGAGGCGGAACAGTTCGAGTCTGCGCCCACACCCGCGTAACTGAGCATCACCGCGCCCCTCAACCCATATCCGCAGAGTGTGGGGGAGGGGCGCGGCGTGTGTCCCTGATTTACACTGTTTCGGCGGGCAGCAGCTGGCGCACCGTCTGAAGTAGGTCGAGCGGCTCAAACGGTTTGGCGACGAAGGCATCGACGCCGAAGCGCTGCGCCAGCGATTGTTCGACATGGTTGGCGCGCGCCGTCACCGCGACGATGGGCGGTGCTTTCGTCCCGCCCAGCATTCGCTTGAGCGTCAGGATGAGGTTGCGCCCATCCACATCGGGCAGGTTGAAATCGAGCAGGATGATCGCCGGACGGCGCGCCATCGCCTCGCGCGAGCCGTCCAGCCCGCGCGTGAAATGGCGAATCTCCATCTCCAGCGAAGCCAGCGCCCGGCGCGCCAGTTCCGCGTTGTCCATGTTGTCCTCGATCATCAGGATGTAGGTCATGAGCTTTTCTTTCTAATCGTAGATGAACAAAATTTTCAGGTCATCGAGACGGGCTGTCCGCTGTTCATGAACAGCCCCGCCAGGCGTCGCGCCAGCGTCGCCCCGCGCGATTCGCGGTCGGTCTCGTTCAGCACCAGCGTGGGCAGCGCTGCCGCCGCCGGGTTGACCCCTATCGCCGCCTGATCCGCCGGCGAGTCCAGCACCAGCGCGTCGATCGGCAGCGTGCCGATGTATTCGAGCGCTTCCGGCGCGCTGGTCACAGTGAAGGCGACGTAGCCCGTCTCTTCCAGGGCGCGCAGCAGCGCCACGCGCAGCAGCGAGTCGGTGGTGACGATCAGGATGGTTCGCAGCGAGTCGTAATCGACCGCCTCAACGCGCTGCACCACACCCGTCGCCCGCGCATCGCTCTTCGGAGCGTAGGCGGCGATCTGCTCTGGCGTGGCGAGAGGCAGGTCGAAGTAGAAGGTGCTGCCCACGCCGACGGTGCTTTCCGCGCGCAGCGTCCCGCCGTGCATCTCCACCAGACGCTGGGCGATGTCCAAACCCAGCCCCGTCCCTTTGATGGCGACTTCGTTCTGGACCTGGGCGAAGCGGTCGAAGATGTATGCCAGCGCTTCGGGCGGAATGCCGATGCCGGTATCGCGCACGCTGATCACCAGCCGATCGCCCTGCACGCGCGCCGACAGCACCACATCGCCCGCTTCGGTGTACTTGACGGCGTTGGAGAGCAGATTGAGCAGCACCTGGCGGATACGCATCGGGTCGCCCCAGACGGGTGGCAGGTCATCGGGATAATCGGGGCGAAGCTGGACGGGTTTTTCCTTGATCAGACCGATCGCGGTGGCGATCACGCCGCTGAAGATGTCGTTCAGGGTGACGGGCTGCGGCTGAAGGGTGAAGCGCCCGGCTTCGATCTTGCTCAGGTCGAGGATGTCGTTGATCAGCCCCAGCAGGTGCTGCCCGCTCTCGTGGATGGTGGCGATATCTTTGCGGAACACATCGGGCAGCGGCACATGATCGTACATCTCCGGCATGGTCATCATCGAACTGGTGTAGCCGATGACCATGTTCAGCGGGGTACGCAGCTCGTGGCTCATGTTGGAGAGGAATTCGCTTTTGGCGTTGCTGGCGGCTTCAGCGGCGCGGCGCGCCTCGTCAAGGGCGCGGGTGCGCTCGGTCACGCGCTTCTCCAGCGTGTAGATCGAGTCGTGAATCTGTTCCGCCATCAGGTTGATGCTCGTTTGCAGCGTGCCGATCTCGTCGCGCCCGGTGACGGCGGTGCGGCGGGTGTAATCGCCATCGGCGATGGCGCGCGCTACCTCAGTCACCTCGGTGATCGGCTGGCTGATGCGCGAGGCGACGATCAGCGTCACTGTCAGCGCCACCACACCGATGATCAGGGCGACATTCCGCAGCACATTCACCTGCTCCCCGATCAGGCTGAACACCGCGTCCAGCCGATGTTCAGACACCACCACCCACAGATAGTCTGCGCCGGGCGGCTGGATGGTGCGCCAGGTCATCAGCGCGTCATCCAGTTCGAGGAAGCCGGTGTTCGGTTCTTCCAGCGCAAACGCCATCTGCGGGCGATCGAGGGTGAAGTTGGTCCCTGCTGCGCGGATGCCCCGAAACAGCCGATCCGGGTCGGGGTGTGCCAGATACATGCCGCGCTGATCGACCAGCATCGTGATCACGCCTGAGTTGAAGCGCGCCGTCACCAGATTGAGGAAGATGTCAGCGCGCACGTCGGTGACGATCACCCCTGTAAGCGTCTCCCCGGCGTAGATCGGCATACTGTAGCGCAGCACCGGGGTAAGGCGTTCGCCCACCCGCCCGAATTCGGTCGCCAGCTCCAGCGGCGAGATGTGGATGTCCCCGGCAGGCAGAGCGGCTGCCTCGCGGAAATAGATCGTCGGGGCGCGGTTGTTGAGCGCTGTGCCCGTCGCAGCGCGCGCCACCCCGTTCACGTCATCGACGCGCACGAACTCGAAGCCGTCGGCATTGAGGAAGCGGATATTCTGGTACAGGCGCTGACCGGCGATGGTGCGCGCCTCCATGAAGGCGATGAACTCGCGCTCCAGCGCGCGCCGCAGCACCTGCAATTGCAGGCTCTGGCGGTCGATGATCGCCTGGCTCAGGTTGGTCAGCGTGCCGGAAGCAGTGAGGATGCGGACATCGCTGAGCGTGGTATCGAGGAAGCGTTCGATCTCCACGCCCAGCGTCTCCAGGTTCGACTGGTCGTCGAGGATGACGTTCTGCCGCGTGATCTCGCTCGCACGGCTGATGGCGATCGCTCCGGTGATCGCCAGCGGTACGACCGCCAGCAGACCGAACAGGATGAGCAGTTTGGCACGCAGGCTGAGCGTGATCACGGCTGGGTTCGTCCTCTCATCTCTTTATGCTTATTCTTCGTCCTCACCGAACGGATCGGGCAGCGGCTGGGTGAAATCGTTCGATTCCCAGGCGGCGATCATGGCATCCATGTTGCGCGGCGTCACGATGTCCATGCCGGTATCGGTGAACGGCTCGACTTCACGCCCGTTGACGAGGATGTCGTACACGATCTGCACGCTGCCATAGCCCCAGTCCCAGTATTTCTGCCCCACCAGCCCCTGCACCAGTTCCTCCTGCATGAGCAGCAGTTGCAGCGGCAGCGTATCGAAGGCGACGTTGACCAAGCCGCGTTCCAGCGTTGCCGCCTCCCATTCCGGCATCGCCCCGCGCCCCAGCAGGAAGGGCCACAAGCCGACGAAGAAGAAGCCGTCGAGGTCGGGGTACTCGACCATGAGCGCCTCGACGCGCTCTGCCGACAGGACCGGATCGTCGTTGCCATACACGATCTCGACGATGGTGATGTCCGGGTACTGCGCCATGACCTCGCTGAAGCCGAGGATGCGCTCATCGAGATTCTGCGACCCAGGCACGCCGGAGAGCAGCGCGACCGTGCCGGACTCGCCCATCGCGCGGATCATCAGGTCGGCGGCGGCGCGCCCGCCCGCGATGTTGTCCGTGCCGTAGTAGGTCAGGCGCTGGCTCTCTGGCGAGTCCGAGTCCCAGGTGATGACGACTATGCCCAGCCCGATGGCGCGGTCGATCGGCGGCTGGCAGGCAGCCGGGGCGATGCACGAGACGGCGATGGCATCGAAGATGCCCAGATCGATCACCTCGTCGAGCAGCGCTGCCTGTTCATCGGCATCAGTGGACATCGGGGCGGCGACCAGCACCTCGACCGCACAGCCGCCGTCCGTCTGCACCGCTTCGGTCAGTTCGGCGGCGCGCGTCTCTGCGCCCACCGCGCCCAGCGAGAAGACGATGTTGTCCAGCGCTTTGGGAATCCACGCGACGTTGACCACGCCGTCGTCCAGCGGACACAGGGTGGGGGGCGGCGTCTGGGCGTGCGTCAGCCCGGCGAAGAACATCAGGATGAGCAGAATGAGCAGCACGAGCGGAGCTGGGCGCTTCATAATCATTTTCCTCAATCTTTTTGATGTTACAGTACACTAATCTTAACACAGTTGTACAGGATGTGAGTAGAAGAGCATGAGTCTTCACGAAAAATTCAGCCGAGGGGATGGTTTGCCCATCCGGGGCATCGGCATGGGGGTCGAGTATCCATTTACACGCGCGTGCGAATGGCGGATAATCGCACGTACACAGTCCGCTCATTTTCGCCGGGGCTGGCGAACTCCCCGGCGTCATCGCCATATCTGGTGAAGGAGGAATTGCTGATGGCATTTTTCAGCAGTCGCAGCAAGACCAGTGACCTGCCCGCCGCGCCCGCCCCGGCTGGCGAGCGCAAGCCGACGATCGCCGTCTCCGCGCAGCAGCCGATCGGGTTCGAGACGGTGCTGGGCGCGAACAGCATCCTGGAGGGGCTGCTTCGCAGCAGCGCCAATGTTCGACTGGACGGCACATTCACCGGGACGCTGGAGATCACCGGCAACGTGCTGATCGGCGAGACGGCGCGCATCAACGCCGACGTCAATGCCCGCAACATCTCCATCGCCGGGGCAGTGCGCGGCAATGTGACCGGCAAGAAGGTGCAGATTCTGCGCACCGGGCGCGTGTGGGGCGACATCCACGCCGAAGCGCTGACCACCGAAGAGGGCGCATTCATCGACGGCAAGATCGCCATGACCCGCCCGGACATTACCGGGGAAGATGCGCCGAAAGGGGGCGATGTGCCACCCGCCCTGCCTGACCAGTCCGACCCACTGGACGTGCCCAGCCCGGCGGGCGGCGCGCAGGAAGAACCCGCCACCCCCGTCGATCCGCCGCCGACCAGCAGTGAGGTGGAAGCCGCTGCCGACGCTGCCGATGCCGAACGCGCTGCTGCCGACGCAGCGGGCTTGAACGAAGACGATCCGTACACACCCGGCTGATTGCCGTGAGGGAAGACATGGGAAAAATTCGCGTACTGATGCTGTGCATGGGCAACATCTGCCGGTCGCCGATGGCGGAAGGGGTCTTCCGCGATATGGTCGAGAAGGCAGGGCTGAGCGACCGCATCGAGGTGGACTCTGCCGGGACGAGCAGCGGTCACGTGGGTGAGCAGGCGCATTCGGGCACGCTGCGCGTCCTGAGCAAGGCGGGTATCCCTTACTACGGGCGGGCACGCCAGATTCAGCGCGAAGACCTGGACACGTTCGATTACGTGCTGGCGATGGACAGGGAAAATCTGAGCTACGTCCGGCGCGCGTCGGGCGGGGCACATGCCGAGATCACGCTGTTCCTGTCGTATGCCAAAGCTGCGGGCAAGGTGAACATCGACGAAGTGCCTGATCCGTATTACGACAACACGCACGACCAGACGTACAAACTGGTGACGGTGGGCTGCGCGGCGCTGCTGGATTACATCCGCCAGACACACCGCCTGTAGGGGCGACCCATCGGGTCGCCCCTACCGCCCCGTCCACCGGGGTGGGCGCTTCTCCAGAAAGGCGCGGAATCCTTCCATGCCGTCCTCGGTCATCAGGATGGCGCGCTGATTTTCCGCCTCGCGCAGCAGCGCGTCGGCATACGTCCCGTCCAGCGCGGCGAGCATAGCGGCTTTGCCCCGGCGCAGCGCACCCGGAGCCTGCGCGCTCAGCCGTGCGGCGTATGCCAGCACATCGTCCATGAACGACTCGACCGGGTAGATGTGGTTCGCCAGCCCATAGCGCAGCGCGGTTTCCGCATCGACATCCTCCCCGGTGAACATCATCTCCAGCGCGCGTCCCAGTCCGATCAGCCTGGGCAGCAGATACGTGCCGCCGCCATCCGGGATCAAGCCGATCCGCACGAACAGCTCGGCGAAGCGCGCCCGCGCGCTGACCAGCCGCAGATCGCACGCCAGCGCCATATCACAGCCGATCCCGGCGGCATAGCCGTCCACCGCTGCGATGACCGGGACGGGGCAGGCACGAATGGCACGCAGCGCCGGGGCGAATGAGTCTGTCAGCAGGCGGAAGGTATCATCCGGGCTGAAGCCGTTCGCCGCCGCCTGTTTGAGGTCAGCGCCAGACGAGAACGACCCACCCGCCCCGGTGATCACGACACAGCGCGTGCCATCGTCAGCGCACGCCTCCAGCGCGGCGCGCAGCGCGTCCATCAGCGGACGATCGACGGCATTTCGCACCTGTGGGCGGTTGAGCGTGATCAGCGTGACCGCATCGCGGCGGGTGACGATCAGGGTCGCATCAGACATGGCAGCTCATCCTTTGGGGCGGGGCGAACCCGTCCCGCCTGCTTTAGGGGCGGCGGGGCGCGCGGCGGAAGCGGGTTTCGGGGCAGCAGGTTTCGCCTGGGCTGCGGCGGGCTTTTCCGCCGGCGTCCGTTTGGGCGGGGTGGCGCGCGCCTTCAGCGTCCGCTGCACCTCGCCGACCAGCGTATCGCTGTTCTGGTGATCGCCGCGCATCGGGATGTACATGTAGGCGGCGATCGGGATGACCAGCAGCGCCAGCGGCACATTGCCGCTGCCCATCAGCGCCAGCACGATCAGCGCGATGGCGATGAAGATGACGATCATGCCGCGCCGGTCTGCCCCGGTGGGCACGTTGATCTCGATCACGGTGTGCCCGTCGCCTTTTTGCAGCGTCCCGTGCAGCGTGGTGCGCCGTTCAAATCTGCCGATGACCGGCGTGGTCAGGCTGATGGCGAATGTGCCATTTTTTTCGACCCAGCCGTCCATGTTGGCGCGGCTGTTCTGCAGGCGCTCGTTGAGCGCGCTGGCGCACTGAGGGATCGTCTTTTCGGTATACAACACCTGCCGCATGGCGGTTCTTACGCTTTCTCGCTGATATGGGTAAGGTCGGGAAACAGGTTCAGCCGGGGCATGGCGCGAATATTCCATTCCCCTGTATTATAGTCGTGTTCGCGCCGCCAGACGAGGCACAGGGCAATCATGATGATCGACATCACGCGCATCGTCTCTTCCACCACCGCTGTCTTTCCAGGTGATACGCCTTATCGCCCTGCCGCGCTGCTGCGGCTGGCACAGGGCGCGCCCGTCAATCTGGTCACGCTGACCACCACCCCGCACATCGGCACGCACGCCGACGCGCCTTTTCACACCTTGCCCGACGGCGCGCACCCGCGCGATCTGCCGCTCGATCGCTACATCGGCGCGGCGCGGGTGATCACCATCGCCAGACGACACGGTGCGATCACCCCCGATGACCTGCCCGCCGACCTCGACCTGAGCGCGACGCCGCGCGTGCTGCTGCACACCTGGTACAGCGACCTGCACGACTCGGCATGGGACGCGGCTTTCCCGTACCCCGATGTATCGCTCATCGCGTGGCTGGCGGCGCGTGGTGTGGTGCTGATCGGCGTGGACGTGCCCTCGTTCGATGCAGCGGACAGTAGGACGCTGCCCGGTCATGCGGCGCTGTGGCAGCACGGCGTCGCCAATCTGGAAAATCTGCTGCTGCGCGATGTGCCGGACGGGGTGTACGAGCTGATCGCCCTGCCGCTGCGCCTCGACGCGGCGTGTGCCTCGCCCGTGCGCGCCATTCTGCGCCCGCTTTCAGGAGCCTGATCGACGATGGACAGCCCGCTCAGCCTGCTTTTCTTCTTCCTGTTCGCCCTGGTGCTGCTTGGGATGTACCTCGGCATCCGCCGTCGCTGGCTCTCGCCCGGGCTGATCGCTGCCATCGGCGTGCTGGTCAGCATCGTGCTGATGACGCTCTTCGGCTTGTCTGAAGGCAACAGCATCTATCAGGCGCTGCTCAACGGCTTTGTGGTCGGCGGGCTGTTCAGCGCAGCGGTGCTGGCGATCGCCGTCTATTTCATGCGTGCGGAGGCGCGCAAATCCTCCGGCTGACCTCACGGCACGGTGCTGACGATCACCAGCTCATACGCACCCGTCCCTGACCAGTGCCCCGCCGCGATGCGGTACACGCCGTCTGCGGGCAGGGTCGCCTGTACGATCTGGGCGTTGACGCCGAGCGTGCTGTCCAGCGCGTCGTCATTGCTCACCAGAAATGAGCCGTCCGGCGCGTAGACGAACAGCAGCGAGTCCAGCGTGTGATCGGTGGCGATCATGCTCAGCGTGACCGTTTCGCCCGCCCGTCCGGGATACGCCCAGCCCTCGACCGGGATCATCTCCAGGATGGTTCCCTCGACGCGCATGACGGGCGCGCGTTCGATCGGACGATCGCGCCCCAGCGCCAGCGCATACGCGCCCGCCCCGCCGATGTATGCCACCTCGACGGTGTACTCTCCGTCCTGCGGCAGCGTCACCGGGCACAGTGCCGCATCATACGCCCCGAACAGCCCGGCGCTCAGATGATCGTCGTTCTCCGCCAGCGCTGTGCCATCGGGTGCGATCAGGCGCAGCGCCATGTCCAAGCCCGCGCCATATTCCGTCAGGCGTGCCGGATCGGTGGCGTGCAGGCAGGCGACCTCATTCGCACGTCCGTCGAACGTCCACACCTGGGCGGGCTGTGCCGCGCTCACCCGCCCGATGACCGGGACACGATCGGTCAACCGGGGTGATCCGTAGCGGATGGGTGGGGCGTCCATGCGCCACAGCCGCACCACGCCGTCGGCATCGACGGTGACCCGGTCGCGCTGATGGACGGCGATCAGGCGGTGGGGCAGGTCATCGGGGCTGGCGACGGCGAACGGCGGTGCATCGGCATAGCTGCCATTGATCAGCGTGCGCGTCCCTTCGCGTTCGCCTGTGCCGTCCGCGCCGACGAGAAAAGCGCGCAGCAGATAGCCGCGCTCGTCCCCATCGACCGCATAGATCAGCCCATCGGCTCCACTTGTGACCGCGCGCGGCGCGCCGCCGCCGAACACGCCGATCGGGTCGAGCCAGACCGCGCCGCGCCCGTCCAGCCGACGGATGCAGCGGCACGCCCGATCGCCGACGAACGCCACTCCGCCTGCTGCGCCGATCCCGGTCGCCTGGGCGGGCGAGTCGAATGGAATGCGGGCGATCGGCGCGCCGTTGTCGGCGTTCAGCAGCGCCACGCCGTCTGCCAGCAGCCCGTATACATGCCGATCGTCCAGCGCCACGCCCTGCCAGTCAGCCGCGCCCTCGACCTGCGCCGCCCACACCAGACCTGGCGCGCGCGGGGCGGGCTGGGCAGCGTACCCCAGGGCGAGCGAGGCGATGACGGCATCGCGGTCGGCGGTCACGCCGTCAATCTGCCCTGCGGGCGCATCCGCCATGACCACGATCGCCCGCTCATCAGGCAGCAGCCCGGCGACTCCCCGCCCGGCGCGCGCGCCATCGCTGCTGACCGACTCGACCGCCAGCGCAGCCCGCCCGTACAGGTCGGCGATGGTGTAGCGCAGCGCGATCTGGCGCGCGGCGATGAGCGCGGCATCGAGGCGCGGACGTCCGTTCTGGTCGGCGAGGGCAGGCGACCAGCGCGGTGGGTCGGGCGGGCGGGCGTCGAAGGTGCGCGGGGCGCGGTCGAGGACGGTCAGGCGGATGGCGGCGTCACCCCCTGTCAGCAGCAGATGATGGGCGTCTGCTGTTTCAGTCGCTTCGAGGGCGAACCAGCCTGGCGGCAGCAGCAGGGCGATCGCCGCGCTCTGCCAGACGTAGGGGACGCCAGGGTCATCGATCGCCCATGCGCCGGGTGAGAGCGGGATGAGCAGCAGCAGGACGAGGGCAAACCGCGCGGCGCGGGGCACGGTCAGCGCCTGGGGATCGTGCCCAGCACGGGTACGCCCGCCTCATTGAGTTCGGCGCGCGTGTGCAGGCGCGGGTCGAAGGCATACGCCAGCAGCATGATCACGATGCCCGCCGCCAAACCGATGCCGATCCGCAGCAGCGGCGTGACCCGGTCGCCGATCGGGGCAGGTGAGGCGGCGATCGGCGTCTGACCGAGCAGGGTGACGCGCGCCGGTTCGTCACCGAGCTGGGCGAAATAGTCGGCGCTGCGCGTGGACAGCACGGTGATGACCGCCTCGCGGATGGCGCGCAAGCCGTCGGCGTCAGGATAGCTCAGGTCGATGCGCCCGACGCTGCGCGCGTTGTCGGCGGCGATGCCCAGCCCGCTCAGGTCGAGCGACGGGTCGGCAAGTGCGGCGGCGATCTCATCGCGGAAGCGCGAGGCGCGAATCCAGTCGGTGAAGGCGTTGACGGTCAGCTCAGAGGACAGCCAGATGTCCTGATAATCGCCCTCAGTGCGCGGGATGGCGCTGAACTGCTGGGCGGCGCTGTAGGTGATGCTGGTGACGAACCCGCCCGATGCGCCGCGCGTCAGCAGCCCAGGCAGCGCCAGCGCGGTGGTGATGGCGACCGGGATGAGCGCCAGCCAGCCCCAGCGGCGCACGATCCGCGCGATGATGATCAGCTCCACACGATGTCCTTCCGGTTGAGACATACACATCTGCCTCAACGATACCGCGCGCCGCGCGCCCCGCGCAAGGGTGAGCGGTGCTTGGGTGAGCGATCGTCCATTCGATGGATGATTGACGTATAATTGCAGATGATCGTGGTGACAGGTTGCGGAGCAGAATCATTATGGTGACGGTTGTGGTCGAGCTTGATCAGGAGATTGAGCGCCAGGCGCGCGCGCAGGGACTGCTTTCCAGCGAACAGATGAACGCCCTGCTGTCGGCAGAACTGGAACGCCGTCGTCTGGATGCAGGCGCGCGGCTGCGCACAGCGATGAATGACCTGTCTGTCAGTTTTCGTGCGCGCTATCCAGACCTGAGCGAAGAACAGGCTTTGGCGATGATCGAGCGCTGGCTCGATCTGGATGAGGATAACGATCAGGCGGAACCGAGGTGATTGTGCGGGGTGTCGTGGATACCAATATATTCATCTCCGCCCTGTTTTGGGGCGGTACGCCCGC
The DNA here is from genome assembly GCA_964614405.1 of uncultured Pleurocapsa sp. Classification (GTDB taxonomy): domain Bacteria; phylum Chloroflexota; class Anaerolineae; order Aggregatilineales; family Phototrophicaceae; genus Flexifilum. Next base: position 6,535 of record CAZTLS010000045.1, on the reverse strand, counting down.
ACGTGCCCTGAATATCTTTCTCGATCGGCGCGCCTCTCTCCTGATCTCACACGACATTCTCGAAGAACTGGAACGTAAACTCAGTCAATCCAGGTTTCAGCCAGACCTGATCCGAACCGGAAACACAGTTCAGCAGATACTTGACGATCTGGTTGCGGCTGCTGAGATCGTCGATTCGGGTGATGTTCCTGAACAGGCTGTGCGTGACCGGAAAGATCGAATGATTCTTGCCTGTGCGATTTGAGGCAGGGCGGGAGTCATCGTAAGCGGGGACAAACACCTTACCACTCTCGGTCAATACGAAAGTATTCCGATCCTCACAGCCGCTCAATTCCTCTCGATGTACACTCTGTCCGGCTAACTATCCCTCGCTGGCGGCATACGCCGCATCGACGGCGGCGGTGATGGCGCGGTTGAAGACGGCGGTATCGAAGCGCAGGGCGTGCGTGCGGATCGCTGCCGGGTCGTAGGCGGCGGGGTCGAAAGCGCGCAGTGCGGCGCTCAGGCTTTCGACCGTCAGCGCGTTGAACAGCTCGCCCGTCACACCTGGCACGACGGTATCGAGCGCACCCCCGCCGCGAAAAGCGATCACCGGGCGACCCGCTGCCTGTGCCTGCACCGGGGTGATGCCGAAATCCTCCAGACCGGGGAAGAGGAACGCCTTGCAGCGCGCCATCAGCGCCGGCAGGTCGTCGTCTGGCACATAGCCCAGAAATTCGACCGTCTCCCCCGCCAGCGTGCGCAGTCTGTCGAGATCGCGCCCGCGCCCGGCGATCTTCAGCGGCACGCCGAGCGCGGTCGCCGCCTGCACCGCCAGATCGATGCGCTTGTAGGGGATCAGCCGTGAGACGATCAGGAAATAGTCGTCGTGCCCGTCGGCGGGCTGAAAGCGCGCGGTATCGACCGGGGGGAAGATGATCTCCGAGTCGCGCTGGTAGAAGCGGCGCACGCGATCCTGAATGTCGGTCGAGATGGCGATGAAGTGCGAGACGCGCTGTGCGGCGGCGTAATCCCAGCGTTTGAGCAGCGTCACCAGCGGGCGCAGCGCGGCACGGGCAGCGGCGCTTATGCCCTCACGCGCGATGTATTCGTCCAGCCCCCACACGTAGCGCGTCGGCGCAAGACAGTAGCACACATGCTGCGTCCGCCCGCCGAAACGCACCCCGTGACAGAACCCGCTCTTGTTGCTCAGGATGACGTCGTATGCCGAGAGGTCGAGCCCGCCCCAGGCGATCGGGTAGACGGGCAGATAGGGCTGGTGGCGCGTGTGGATGGCGGGCAGACGATCCGTCCACAGCGGGCGGATGTCCCACGCGCGGTAGCGATCAGGCATCAGGTCAGGGGCGTACAGGCTGGTGTAGATGGGCGCATCAGGGTAGAGCGCCATGAGCGCTTCCAGCACATCTTCCGCGCCGCCGCGCTGATTGAGCCAGTCGTGGACGATCGCCAGCTTCACCGGGACACCATCTCCCGCATCGGTCGAAAGCTCAGCCGATGCACCGGGCACAGACCGCGCTCTTTCAGCGCCGCCTGATGCGCGGCGGAGCCGTAGCCCTTGTGGGCGGCGAAGCCATAGCCTGGGTACTGCGAGTCCAGTTCGCGCATGTGCGCGTCCCGCGTGACTTTCGCCAGGATGCTGGCGGCGGCGATGCTCAGGCTGAGCTGATCGCCGCGAATGATCGACTGATGCGCGATCGTCCCGCCGTCGGTGAGCGGATGCAGATCGCGCGGGTCGCATCGGATCGAGTCCAGCAGCAGATAATCGGGGGTGATGTGGGCGCGCACCTGATCGAGCGCCCGGCGCATCGCCAGGCAGGTGGCGGCGACGATGCCCAGCGCGGTGATCTCATCGGCGCTGGCTGAGCCGACGCCCCAGGCGGTCGCCGTCGTCGTGATGGCGGCGACCAGTCCCTCACGCGCGCGGGCGGTGAGCTGTTTGCTGTCGCGCACGCCGACCAGCAGCGCGCTCAGCTCGACGGCACGTGACGCGGGCAGGCAGACTGCGCCCGCCATGACCGGTCCCGCCCAGGCTCCGCGCCCCGCTTCGTCCACGCCGACGACGCAGCGAAAGCCCTGCTGCCAGAGCGCCGTTTCGTTTTCAAGCCCCGCTGTCAGGCTGTCTGGCATACACACCCTGCTTCCAGTTGCGGCGAATATCGCGGATTTCGCGCAGCATGTTCAGCGAGTCCTGCACCAGCTTCATGCGGCTGTCCGGGTCGAAATACCACGTGATCGGCACTTCGCGGACGCGGTAGCCCCTGCGCACCGCGATGAACAGGATTTCCACGTCGAAGCCGATGCCCGACATGCGCTGCACGCTGAACAGGTCGCGGGCGGTGTCGGCGCTGAACATCTTGAAGCCGCACTGGGTATCCTCAAAGCCGCGCACGGCGAACAGCTTGATGATGATGTTGTTCACGCGCCCCATGATGTGGCGGTATTCCGGTTCCCCGACGCGGCGCGAGAGCTTGCCTTCGCGCGTGGCGATGCTGATGTCGAAACCGTCGCTGTGTGGGGGCAGGAACTTGACCACTTCGTCGATCGGCATCGACAGGTCGGCGTCGCAGATGAAGCGGTATGCCCCGCGCGCCGCCAGCATCCCGGCTTTGACAGCGAGTCCCTTGCCGCGCGTTTCGACGACCATCAGCCGGACATACGGATGATCGGCGGCGAAGGCGCGCGTGACCTCGGCAGTGCGGTCGCGGCTGCCATTCTCGACGACGATCACCTCGGCGGTGTAAGGCTGAGTGCGGAGGAAGGCGTCGATCTTCGCCAGGCTGGGGGGCAGACGGCTTTCCTCATTATGGGCGGGGATGATGATCGACAGAAAAGGCTGATCGGTCACGACGAGTCACTCCGTGCGGGCATGGCGCAGGCGATTCATGGGGCGAGCAGGGCGTCGATCTGATCGTCGGTCAAAACGCGCGTCGCCATGACCGCGCGCCGCTTGCCCAGCAGAGTGGGGATGGCGCGCACGCCCGCCCACATGCCGCGCAGCCGGGCGCGTGCCGCTTCGCCCCGCCAGGCGCGCACCGCTTCCCAGGCGATCTGCAACTGTGCGCGGATCACCCGCCCCGCATACCTGTGCCACAGTGGATAATCTTTCACCAGCAGGTAAATGCTGTTGCGTCCGACATAAAAACTGGCGGTGACGCCGCCGCCTGTTGCCGACAGGTGATGGTACACCACCGCATCGGGCGTGTAAAGACAGCGCCACCCGGCAAGCTGGGCGCGCCAGCCGATGTCCACATCTTCCAGCGCGAAGAAGAAATCGTCGTCCAGCAGCCCGATCTGCTCCAGCATGGCGCGGCGGTAGACCGACGACCCGCCGCACGCGCTGAACACCTCTTCCTGACGGTCATACTGCCCGGCGTCCGGCTCCCACACCCCGCGATTGACGGCGCGCCCATCGCGCGTGAACAGATCGCCCGCCGTGTGCAGCCGGTCGCGCTGATCGAACAGGCGCATCTTGCTCGCCACGCTGCCGATGCGCGCATCGACGGCGAACGCTGCCACCACCGCTGCCGCCCAGCCCGCCTCGACCTCGGTATCGTTGTTCAGCAGGCACAGAAACTCTCCGCGCGCCGCCAGCATCCCGGCGTTGCACGCCCCGGTGAAGCCGCGATTGTCGGGCAGGGCGATCAGCCTGACCCAGGGGTGTGCTTCGCGCAGATACGCCTGCGAGCCGTCGGTGGAGGCGTTGTCGGCGACGATGACCTCGATGTGCGGGTAGGTCTGCCGCTGAAGGGCGGTCAGGCAGGTCTCCAGAAAGCGCAGCCCGTTCCAGTTGGGGATGATGACCGAAAGCAGACCGGGCGTGGCGTCAAGGTGCGGCAGCGACGGCGTGCCACTCATGGCGTGAGCAGCCCTTCGCGCAGCAGGAAGGCATCGACCGCCGCCTCCCAGCGGCGCAGCGTCACCCCAAGCAGCGCGGCGGCGTGGTTCGCCAGCGGTGAGAAGCGCGGCGGCGTCGAGGCGCGCTGCCATTCACGGGCGGGGATGGGCGTGACGGGCACATCCAGCCCGGCGCGCTCCAGGATGGTGAGCGCCAGTTCATAGCGCGAACATGCCCCGTCGTTGACCAGATGATACGTGCCTGGGCGGTCGGCGGCGATCAGGCGCAGCAGCCCCTCTGCCAGATCGTCGGTGTAGGTGGGGCAGGCGATCTCGTCGTGTACTACGCGCAGCGCGCGCCCTTCGCGCCCGGCGTTCAGCACCACATGGGCGAAGTTGCGCCCGCCGTGCGCGAACAGCCATGAGGTGCGCGCGATGATGTGGCGCGGCGCGACTCGCATGACCGCCTGTTCGCCCGCCCATTTGCTCGCACCGTAGGGGTTGATCGGCGCGGGCGCGTCGTATTCGTGGTATGGACGGTCGCTTTCGCCGCTGAACACTTCGTTGGTGCTGACATGGACGATGCCCGCGCCGACGGCGGCGGCAGCAGCGGCGATATTGCCCGCGCCCAGCCCGTTGACGCGCAGCGCGCGTTCCGGCTCACGCGCGCAGCCGTCCACGTCCGTCCATGCCGCGCAGTGGATCACCCAGTCCGGGGCGGCGCGCTGGATGAAGGCGCGCGCGGCAGGGTAATCAGTCACGTCGAAATCGCTGGAGTCCGCCGGGATGACGGTGGGCGCATCAGAGGCAGCGGCAAGCTGCGCCATCAATGCCACGCCCAGCCGCCCCTGTGCCCCGGTGATCACGATCCGCATCGCCCCAACCCCTTTCAGTACACCGTCATCAGGATACGATCGCCGGCGCGCGCCTCACCCGCCCAGATCGGGCTGAAGAAGCGGTTGTTGAGATCGACCACTTCCGCGTTGTCCGTCACCGCGTCGATGACCTCGCGCCCTTCAGCGGCTTTGCGCCAGCCGTAATCGGTCATATTGGCGCTGCCCTTGAACGCCAGCAGCCCATCGATGATGACGATCTTCTGATGGGGGAAGTAGCCGTCTTCCCCGCTCATCACACGGATGTGAAAATCCGGCGCTTCGTCGTGGAACGAGGTCAGTTCGCGCAGCATCGCTTCATTCCGCACGCCGGAGACGACCCCGCGCACCGTCACGCGCTGCGCCGTCAGCCGCAGCGCCCCGACGATCAGGGCGCTGATGCCGTAGGTGGTGAAGTGGACGAAATGCTCCGCGTGTTGCAGCGCGTGCATCAGGGCGCGCATGGGTGGGTAAGCAGCATGAGAGTCGCGCAGATGCACGGCGATGCGCGCCAGCCGCTGGCTGTGGGCGATCACATCGTGGTAGTTCAGCACCAGCCCGCGCTGGGCGAAATACTCGGCAAAGGTGGGGAACTCATCGGTGATGATGTATTCCACCCCGCAGACCTGGCAGCGCCCCTCCATGCGCGGCAGCAGCGCACAGCACCGCTCGCACACATAGCGCGGCGGGGCAAAGCGCAGCAGCGAGGCGATGTCAAACCCCGGCATCATCCGCCGCCGCCAGCCGTGCAGCGTACTGGCGCTGATAGTAGGCGAGGTAGTCGCCCGTCTTGATGCGCCGCCACCACCATTCGTTGTCGATGTACCAGCGCACCGTGTGCGCCAGACCCGTCTCCAGCGTGTGTCTGCGCTCCCAGCCGATGGCGCGCGCCTTGTCGCTGTTCATGGCATAGCGCAGGTCGTGCCCTTCCCGATCGGGCACGCGATGGATGAGCGACTCTGGCTTGCCCAGTTCGCGCAGCAGCGCGCGCACCACGTCAATGTTGTGGCGCAGGTCTTCCCCGGCGATGTTGTATGCCTCGCCTGGCGCGCCGTGATGCAGCGCCGCCTCGATGCCCGTGACGTGATCCTCGACGTGCAGCCAGTCGCGCACCTGCATTCCGTCACCATACAGCGGCAGCGGGCGATCATCCAGCGCTTCGGTGATGAACAGCGGCATGAGCTTTTCGGGATACTGATACGGACCGTAGGTGTTGCTGCCGCGCGTGATGACCACATCCATCTGGTAAGTTTCGCGGTAGGCGCGCACCATCAGTTCGCCGCCTGCCTTCGCCGCCGAGTACGGGTTGCGCGGGGCGAGGGGATCGCTCTCGACGGAGAAGCCCTCCGGCACAGACCCGTACACCTCGTCCGTCGAAACCTGCAGAAAGCGCCCGATGCCGTGTTTGCGCCCCTCGTCCAGCAGGATGTACACGCCGATGGCATTGGTGTGCAGGAAAGCGTCGGCGTCGAGAATGCTGCGATCGACATGGCTTTCGGCGGCGAAATTGACGATCGTGTCGATGGCGTGTTCGCGCAGCACGCGCGCGACCGTCTCGCGGTGGGCGATGTCGCCGCGCTCGAAACGGTGGTTGGGCGCATCATGGACGGGCAGCAGGTTGTCCGTATTGCCCGCGTAAGTCAGCTTGTCGTAGGTGATGATATTGTATTGCGGGTAGCGCTCGACCATGTGGCGCACGAACGCGCTGCCGATGAAGCCCGCTCCGCCCGTCACGAGGATGTTCTTCACGGCTTCGCCTCGCTTTCCGACGCAGGGGCGTCGCTGGCGGGCGCGGCGGGCTCCGCTTGGGGTTCCGGCGCGCGGGCGTG
>CAZTLS010000044.1:17408-32439 GCA_964614405.1 uncultured Pleurocapsa sp. | reverse complement strand
CGCCTGGGGGAGGCGAACACGCTGAAGGCGTTGGGCGATCTGGCGAGGATGGAAGACGACTACGGCGGCGCGCGGGCGCGCTACACCGCCGCGCTGGCGCTGTTCCAGGCGATCCCCGACCGCCTGGGGGAGGCGAACACGCTTCAGGCGTTGGGCGATCTGGCGAGGATGGAAGACGACTACGGCGGCGCGCGGGCGCGCTACACCGCCGCGCTGGCGCTGTTCCAGGCGATCCCCGACCGCGTCGGACAGATGAACACCCTGATCGGCATGGCGCGTATGGCGCGCGATGGCGAACGCGACATCGACGCTGCCAAACGCCATTTCGAGACGGTGTTCACCATCGCCGATGCCCTCCCGGCATTTCGCGATCATCCGGTCGTGCAGGGGTGGCGGCGTGAATACGCTGCGCTCGACGCCCCCCCCCCCCGACCCGCAGGCTGAGGTGATGGCAGCGCTGGTGGGGCTGTATCGTCAGGGCGGTGAGGCTGCGGTGCGGGCGGCGCTGAAGGATGCCGACTTGCCGGAGGCGGTCATCGCGGCGCTGCTGGCGGACCTGGCTCAGGCGGCAGCCGGGGGCGCGGGGCAGGGCGGCGTCTCCACCCTGCCCGATGAGACGGTGGAGATGCTCGCCGGGAACACGGTCGCGGTGCGGACGGGCGTGCCGGAGAAGCTCGCTGAGTGGCGCGGGCAGCTCAGCGCCGCCCGTGCCGACTGGTCGGCGCGCGGGGCGGACTGGGCGATCGAGGTGGCGTTCGCCGATGCGCTGCTGGCGATCCTCGATGGGCAGCGCCCCGCCCTGCCACCGGACAACCCGTATGCCGATGTGGTGCGCCAGGTCATCGCGGCGATCGACGGCTGAGGGCTGCCTACGCCTCCAGCGCGTCGATGGCGCGCACGATCGCCTCGACCTCGACGCGCAGGGTCGCCTCGTCCATCGCCAGGCGCGCGCCCGCCGCCTCGAACAGGCGGGGCAGCGGCTCCGTCCCACCCAGCGCCAGCGCCCGGCGGTAGGCGGCGACCGCCCCTGCCTGGTCGCGCATCGCGTTCATCCACACCTGCACCGCGCCCACCTGGGCGATGCCGTACTCGACGTAGTAGAGCGGGACCTGGAAGATGTGCAGCTTGCGATGCCAGCCCGTCACGCGGACATCCTCCAGCCCGCTGTAGTCGATGCCGGGCATGAAGCGCTCCCACAGCGCGCCCCAGGTCGCGTCGCAGTTCGCCGGGTCGAGAGCGTCCGCCACGTGGGTGTACGCCCAGTGCTGGAAAGCGTCTACGCACGCCATGTAGGGCAGGAAGTAGATCAGTTCGTGCAGATGCTCTGAGCGGGCGCGCGCCGCTTCTTCGGGCGTGTAGAACCCGCCGTGATCGGTCGTCAGGTAGGGCGCGGCGAGCAGTTCCATGCTCATCGAGGCGACCTCGGCGAATTCGGTCGGCGCGTACACACGGCGGTATTCATCGAGGGTGAGGTATTCATAGGTGTGGAAGGCGTGCCCGCCCTCGTGCAGCAGCGTCTGCACATCATCATGCAGCCCGACCGCGTTCATGAAGATGAACGGCTTGCCGCTGACCGGGTATTCGGTGCAGTAGCCGCCTGGGGCTTTGCCCCTGCGATTCGCCAGGTCGAGCAGCGCGCCGACGCGCATGTCGGCGAAGAAACCGCCGAGCGCCGGATCGACGCGGGTGAAGATCGCCTCGCTGGTGCGGATGAGCGCATCGGCATCGCTGAACGGGCGCAGCGGCGGGCGGCTGTGCGGATCGACGTCGGTGTCCCAGGGGCGCAGCGCCTCCACGCCCAGGCGGTCGCGCTGACGCTGGCGCAGTTGGCGCGCCGCCGGCACGACCTGCGACTCGATGGCGTCGTGAAAGCGCAGACAGTCGTCGGGCGTGTAATCGAAGCGCTCGTAGACCTGCCACATGTAGGACAGGTACTGTGGATGATCGGCGTTGCGGGCGATGCGATCGCGCAGCGCCAGCATCTCCGTCCACAGGGCGTTGAACGCGGGGCGGTCGGCAAGCTGGCGGTTGGCACGGGCGCGCCACGCCCGTTCGCGCACGGCGCGGTCGGTCTCGCAGAGCAGGGGGAGGAGCTGGTCGAGGGTCTTTTCCTCGCCGTCCCAGGTGACGGTCTGCGCGCCGGCGATCCTGCCGTACTGGTTGCTCAGGCGCTCTTCCTCGGTCAGCAGGGGGATGTTGGCTTCGCGGAAGAGGGCGGCTTGGGCGCGCAGCCCGCGCAGCACGGTGTCGAAACCGGGCGGCTGCACGCCGCTGGCGAGGATGATCTCGCGCAGGCGCTGATCGGCGATTTCGGCATTTTCGCCGATCGCGGTCAGATAGTCGAAGTAGCGCGCTTCGGCGTCGGCGTCGGCGGTGTCGAGCGTGGTGGCGACGTACAGGCGATTTTCGCGCTCTTCCAGCAGGTTGTTCAGGCGGGCGCGCGCCGTCAGCCAGGCGATGGCGGTGTCGTCGGTCAGGGGGGCGGCGGCGATGGCGTCGAACAGGGGGGCGATCTCCGCCCAGCCCAGCACGCTGAACGCCTCTGGCGTCAGGGACATGATCCGGTCGATCATCAGGGGTTTGTCCTTTTGAAAAAATGTCAAACGCGATTATACCCGATGATCGACCGGATGGGTCTGATTGGGCGATGCGGCGGGGTTGGGCGATGCGACGGGGGTGGGCGATGCGGCGGGGGGTGGGTGATGCGGCGGGGGGTGGGCGATGCGGCGGGTCGCCCCTACGGGTGATGCGGCGGGGGGTGGGCGATGCGGCGGGGGGGTGGGCGACCCACCGGGTCGCCCCTACGGGTGATGCGGCGGGGGTGGGCGACCCACCGGGTCGCCCCTACGTGCGCCGCCGTGCCCGCCAGCGGTTCCACGTGCCGATGACCCCGAACGGGAAGACGATCACCACCAGCACGAAGATGACGCCCAGCAGCAGCGCCCAGATGTTCGCCACGTCGATGACCGTCGTGCCGATCGTCAGGCGGGCGTCGCGCAGGAACACGTCGAGGAAGTGCAGCCCGCTCGCCCCGATGACCGGTCCGGTGAACGTGCCGATGCCGCCGATGATCGTCATCAGCAGCGGATCGACGGTGTACGCCACGCCGAGCAGTTCCGGACCGACCTTCTTGTTCAGCACCACCTGAAGGATGCCCGCCAAGCCCGCCAGCACCCCGGCGAGGGTGATGGCGATCAGCTTGTAGCGCAGCGTGTCGAAGCCGAGCGCCTGCGCCCGCTCCTCGTTTTCGCGGATCGCCTTGAACACCGCCCCAGTCGGCGAACTGACCAGCCGCCGGATGAACAGGTAGGTCAGGATCGCCAGTACCAGCGTCAGGTAGTAGACGGTGATTCGGCTTTGCGTCGGGTCGAGCCACGTCGGCAGGTCGGTGATGGCGAAGCCGTCCTCCGCGCGGGTGAGCGACCAGCGCCCGAACACGATGAAGAACATCTCCGCCACCGCCAGGGTGAAGATGGCGAAATACACCCCCTTCAGCCGCAGCGTGACCAGCCCGATGACCAGCCCCAGCAGCCCGCAGATCGCCAGCGCCGCCAGCACGCCGATGACGAGCGCCAAGCCCGTCTCCAGCGCGGTGTACTCCAGCGCCAGCCCGACGACATAGCCCGCCGTGCCGAAGAAGAGCGCGTGCCCGAACGAGATGACCCCGGTGAAGCCGAAGAGCAGGTTGTAGCTCATCGCCAGGATCGCCAGGATGAAGACTTCGATCATGACCGCCTGCCAGCGCACCGACTCGCCGCGCATGATCATGCGCGCGCCGCGTTCCACCCCATATGGGCTGGAACCCGTCAGCCAGCCGACGACGAAGGGAAAGGCGATCAGGGCGATGACCACGACCAGCGCCAGCCAGTTGCCGCGCAACCAGCGCATTACTGCGTCCATGTGCTGCCTCCGTGTGCCTGTGCCGCGCGCATCATCGTGACCCGCCGAACAGCCCGCTGGGGCGCACGAGCAGCACCAGCACGAGCAGCAGCATCGGGGTGATGCTGGGCAGCGCGGTGAAGTCCGTGCCGATGGCGGCGTCCTGCGCCACCGCGATCGCCAGCCCGACCAGCACGCTGCCCACCGCCGTGCCGAAATAGCTGCCCATGCCGCCCAGCACCACCACCGCGATCGCCTGAAGCAGGAACGCCCCGCCCAGCGTGGTGTTCGCGCCCAGGAACGGCGCAGCCACCGCCCCGCCCAGCGCGGCGATGGCACAGCCGAGCGTGAACACCAGCGTGAACACCGCGCGCACGTTGATCCCCAGCGCCTGCACCATCTCGCGGTCTTCCACCCCGGCGCGGATGATGATGCCGATGCGCGAGCGCTGCAGCAGCAGCGCGATGACGACGATCAGCGCGAAGCCCATGCCGATGACGAACAGGCGGTAGACGCTGAAGCGCTGCCCGAACAACTCGAAGAACGTCTCGCGCACGCCGAACAGCTCCGTCCAGCTGTAGGGCGTGGTCGTCCAGATGAACTTGACCAGCTCCAGCGCTACCAGCGAGATGCCGAAGGTCAGCACGAGCTGGAAGATGGGGCGGCTGTAGAGCGGGCGCAGCAGCCCGCGTTCGAGCAGGTAGCCGAGCGCCGCGCCGACGGCGATCGCCAGCAGGACGGCGGCGATGAAGCGCAGGTTGGGGTCGGGGAAGAGACCCGCCAGGTCGATGATGCCGCCGGGGTGCTGGGCGTCATACGCCACATACGCCCCGACCATGAAATAGCTGCCCTGTGCCAGGTTGAGGACGTCCATCAGCCCGAACACGATCGACAAGCCGGACGCCACCAGAAAGAGGAGCATCCCCTGAAACAGCCCGGAGAGCAGCGTGATGCTGAAGCTGCCCAGGCTGCGCGCGTTGAAGAAGGCGAACCCGATCAGGACGATGAAGATGATCCCGATCGCCAGCAGAGAACTGCGTCGTGTGCGCGTCATGGTGTGTTTATGCCACCCCCAGGTAACGCTGGATGAGCGCCTGATCGCCCACCAGGTCGGACATGCGCCCGCGTTCCGGGCTTTGTCCGTCGTCGATGATCACGTAATGCTGTGCCAGCAGGCTGGCGACGCGGAAATTCTGCTCCACCAGCAGCACCGACACCTGCCCCGCCAGCTGGCGGATGGCGGCGATGAGCTGTTCGATGATCACCGGGGCGAGTCCCTCGCTCGGCTCGTCGATCAGCAGCAGGCGGTTGTCAGGCACGAGCGCGCGCGCCACCGAGAGCATCTGCTGCTGCCCGCCGCTCAGGTTGCCGCCCGGCAGGGCGATCAGCCGTTTCAGATCGGGGAAGAGGGTGAAGATCAGGTCGGCTTTCGCCGTCAGGTCGCCGCGTTTGCGTTCGGCAAGCTGGAGATTTTCGCGCACCGTCAGTTCCCTGAAGATGCCTCGGTTTTCCGGCACATAGCCGATGCCGAGCGCGGCGATGGCGTGGGTGGACATGCCGTTGATCGCCCTGCCGTCGAAGGTGATCGTCCCCTGTGAAGGCGGCGTCAGCCCCATGATCGAGCGCAGCGTCGTCGTCTTGCCCGCGCCGTTGCGACCCAGCAGCACGGTGATGCCGCCTTTCGGCACGCTGACCGAGACGCCCTCCAGGATGTGGAACTGACCGATGAAGGTGTGGATGTCGCGCACTTCGAGGATGTCGGTCATGCGCCCTCCCCTTTCGGCAGGTCGTACAGTTCGCCCAGGTAGACCGCCTGCACGGTCGGGTCGGCGGCGATCTGGCGCGGCGCGTCTTCCGCCAGCACGCGCCCCTGGTGCATGACGGTGATCCGGTCGGAGATGTTCATCACCACGTTCATGTTGTGTTCCACCATGACGATCGTCTTTCGCCCGTCGCTGCGTATGCGATGGATGATGGCGATCAGTTCGGGGACCTGCTCGCTCGCCATGCCCGCCGTCGGCTCGTCCAGCAGCAGCAGGTCGGGGTCGCTGGCGAGGATCATCGCCAGTTCCAGCTTGCGCTTGCCGCCGTGTGGCAGGGCATTGGCGGGCATGGCGGCGATGTCGCGCAGACCGGTCATCTCCAGCGCGGCGAGCGCGCGCTGTGAATAGGCAGTGAAGGTTTCGGCACGGCGAAAGATGCGGAAGTTGTCCGCGCCGAGCGCCTGCGCCGCCAGCCGCGCGTTTTCCAGCACGGTCAGGTTCGGGAAGATATTGGTGATCTGAAACGAACGCCCGATGCCCAGGTGCGCGCGCTGATGCACGGGCAGCGCGGTGATGTCGCGCCCGTTGTACAGCACCGCGCCGCGCGTCGGACGATAGCGCCCGGTCAGCAGGTTGAACAGCGTCGTCTTGCCTGCGCCGTTCGGTCCGATGATCGAGTGCATCGCACCGCGCGCGATGTCGATCGAGACCTCATCGACGGCGACCAGCCCGCCGAACTGCTTGCGTAACCCTTTTGCCTGTAAAATCACATCGCTCATCTCAAAGGAACCTCTTTTACCGGGCGCGTGCCCTGTGGAAAAAAAGCGTCGGTCGGACATGCTGCCCGACCGACGCCGCATGGCGGTGCTGAGCGTTACTGACCCATCTCCGCGATCATCGCGTTGAAGGCTTCATCCAGCGGCAGGCGTTCCGCCGCCAGTTCCGCCGGCAGCAGCACGGGCGGGATGATCTGGTTGGCGGGCACGGTCGCCAGCAGGTCGTAGAACTTCTGATCCGGGTCGGTCAGGTTCGCCAGCCGCGCGATGTACATCGGCACGAGCGCCTGATGGTCGGACGGGCGGATGGCATACGTGCCCTTCGGACCCTCGAAGACCATGCCTTCCAGCACCGGGATCAGGCTTTCGGGCAGGGTATCGCCGCCCGTCGCCTCGACCGCAGCGACCAGCGCCTGAGCGGTGGCGAAGCTGCACTCGCTGAACAGGTCGGGCACATCGTTGTACACGCCGCGATAGCCCGTGACGAGGAAGTCGTTGATGGCGTTATCGGGGAACGAGTAGTGATAGACGATCCACGAGATGTTGCCGATGGTGCTGGGATCGCTGACGGCGACGATGTTGTTGGAGTTGAACGCGGCGACCACCGCAAGCTGATCCTGCACGCCCAGTTCTGCGATCTGCTGGAAGAGCGTGACCGACCCGTCACCCGCCCAGATAGGCAGCATGGCGTTCGCGCCGCTGTTCAGCACCTGCTGGAGGTAGGGGGTGAAGTCGGTCGTCTCCAGCGGGGCGTAGATCGGCTCGCGCACGAAGGTGATGCCCGCGCTCGCCAGCACGCCCGCCGCCGCAGCCGAAGCGCGCCCGAAGTCGTTGTCGATCGCCAGGATGATGAAGTTCGTGCCCAGTTCGGCAGTAGCATACGGGGCGAACGCCAGGAAGTCCTGGAAGGTGTTGCGGCACACACGGAAGGTGTTGACGTTGAAATTCGCGCCGGTGATCGCCGGGGACGCGGCGGGCGCGGCGAACAGGATCACGTCGCTGTCCAGTGCGACCTGCTGCACGCCCGTCATCACGCCGCTGCTGGGCGCGCCGACGAGGAACTCCGCGCCTTCCTGCTCGATCAGTTCGCGCGCCTGGCTCGCGGCGGTCTCGGCGTTACTGCCGTTATCGCGCACGACCACGCGCACCGGGCGACCGGCGACGCGCACCGCGTCGAGGGCGGCGTTCATGTCGTTGCCATAGTCGGCGGGGTCGATGCCCGCCGCGTACAGCAGACCGAGTTTGAAGCCGTATTCCAGTTCATACCCGTAAATGGTGAGCGCGCCGGACTGATCGACCATCAGCCCGATCACCAGCGGCTCGTCGCTCTGGGCGGCGGCAGCACCCACGCCCACGACGAGGACGACCAGCATCAGCAGCAGGAACACTTTGCGAAACATCACTTTTCTTTCCTCCAGATGAAAAAAGGATCAACATACAGGGCGCAGCGCAAACCAATCATGCAGCCGGATCAGCGCGGGGGCGCGATCACGACCGCCTCACCCTCCAGAACCAGCACGCCATCCTGATTGTGGACGGTGGTGCGGAATGTGGCGATCCGCTTGTCTTCGCGGAATTTCACCAGTTCGACGGTCGCCGTGATCGTGTCATCGATGAACACGGGCGCTTTGAATTTGATGTCCTGACCGAGGTAGATCGTGCCCGGTCCGGGCAGGTCGTTGCCCAGCACGGCGGAGATGACGCTGGCGGTCAGCATCCCGTGCGCGATGCGCCGCCCGAACTGCGAGGCGGCAGCGGCTTCCTCATCGAGATGGATCGAGTTGGTGTCGCCGGACGCTTCGGCGAAGGCGCGGATCGCCGCGTCGGTGATCGTCCTGGTGCGGCTGGCGGTCATGCCGATCGTGTAGCTCATGCGTTTTCTCCCTCTTCCTGTTCGTATGCTTCGCTCATCGCCTCTGGCGCGCCTTCCAGCAGCGCGCGCTTGAGGATTTTACCCGCTGCCGACAGGGGAAGCTGATCGCGGAATTCGATATAACGCGGCACTTTGTAGCCCGCCAGATAAAAACCGATGTGCTGCTTCAGGGCGTCGTCGGTCAGAATGCGCCCAGGCTTCAGCACCACGAACGCCTTGCCCACCTCGCCCCATTTCTCATCCTGCACGCCGACGACGGCGCACATCTCGACGGCGGGGTGACGGTAGATGACCTGCTCGATCTCGGTGGGGTAGATGTTCTCGCCGCCGCTGATGTACATGTCCTTCTTGCGATCGACGATGAAGAAATAGCCGCCGTCGTCCATCAGCGCCAGATCGCCCGTGTGGAAGTAACCTTCACTGTCCACAGCGGCGGCGGTCGCCGCCGGGTCGTTGAAATAGCCGGATGAGCGCGACGGACCGCGCAGCACCAGTTCGCCGATCTGCCCAGGCGGGAGGGGCTGGTTGCGGTCATCGACGATGCGCGCATCGACGAAGAAGTTCGGTCGCCCGATGCTGCCCGCCTTGCTGATGGCGTCTTCCGGGGCGAGGGCGAACACGCCCGGACCGAACTCCGACATGCCGAAACCTTGCTTGAAGACCACGCCTTTCTCCTGGAGGAATTTCTCGATCAGCGTGATCGGCAGGGGAGCGCCGCCGCTGGTGCAGAAGCGCAGATTGCTCAGGTCGGCGGAGTTCCAGTTGGGGGCGCTGGTCATCATCTGATAGGTGGTGGGCACGCCCGCGTACACCGTGACGGCGTATTCTTCCATCAGGTGCAGCACCTGCTCGGCGTCAAAGCGGCGCGTCAGCACGACCGTGCCGCCCAGGATGAGCAGCGGCGTGGTGTAGACGAGCAGACCGCCCGTGTGGAAGAGGGGAAAGGTGTTCAGGGTGGTGTCACCATGCCGCAGATCGTGGATGATCGTGTTGAGGGTGTTCCAGCCGATCATGCGGTGGCTGATCTGCGCCGCTTTGGGCAGCCCGGTCGTGCCGCCGGTGAAGATCAGGCAGGCGATGTCTTCCTCGGTCAGGGTCTCGGTGGTCACCGGGCGCAGCACGGCATCGACCAGGATTTTCTCGAACGAGCGGCTGTTGGGGATGCCTGATCCTTCCAGATGCACCCAGTGATCGACCACATCACTGTGCGCTGCGATGCGCCCTGCCGTGCCTTTGAAGTCATCGGAGTAGATCAGCACGCGCGGCGACGTTTTCTCGACGAGCTGGAGCTGTTCGCGCCAGTGCAGCCGCCAGTTCAGCCCGACCATGATCGCGCCCAGCTTGCCGCAGGCGAAGAACGTATCGAGATACTCGACGCCGTTGTGCGCCAGCACCGCCACCCGGTCGCCCTTGCGGATGCCCGCGCCGTCGCGCAGCCAGTTCGCCAGGCGGTTGGCGCGGGCGTTCATTTCGCTGTAGGTGAAGGCGCGGTGCGGCTGTTTGCCCGCGTCGATCACCGCCAGACTGTCCGGCGTGTACAGCGCCCGCCGTCCCAGATAATCTCCGATGTACATGCCGCACCTTCTCACAAACGCGCTTCAGGTCAGGGTAAAGCTGGTGGTCGATTTCATCTCGTTCAGCACCAGCGTCGTCTCGATCTTTTCAATACCGGGCAGGCTCATCAGGTGGTCGCTGATGAACCGCTCCAGCGACCGGTGGTCTGCCGCCACGACTTTCATCAGCAGGTCAAATGTGCCCGCGGTGTGATAGCACTCCAGCACGGCGGGCAGCTTCTCCACCACCTCCAGCAGCTTATCGAGGTGTTCGCGGCTGTGCTGCTGCAGGCTGAGACGGATGAAGCACAGCAGGTCATAGCCCGCCATCTCGCGATCGATGAGCGCCACGTAACGGCGGATCATGCCCGCCCGTTCCAGCCGCTTGATGCGCTGATAGACGGCGGGCGGCGACAGAAAAATCCGCCGCGCCAGGTCCGCCACGCTGATCCGCCCGTTGACCTGCAATTCTTCGAGGATGGCGCGATCGAGCTGATCGAACGCGCCGTCAAAGACCGACTTTGCCATGTGCCGCCCACCCTTATGTTCGTCCTCATCCCTCATCATACTCAAGTATGAGGCAGGACGCACACGCTGTACACTCTCACGGCTCATCTGTCCGCCTCCATCGGGGCGCACGCTCAGGCGTGTGCGGCGAGGTGGGCGTGGAAGGCGGTGTTGAAGGCGTCCGGGTGTTCGATGAACGGGGTGTGCCCGCATTCCGACAGCACCACCTCCTGATACGCCCCGCCGTGCGCCTGATACGCTTCCAGCACGGCGCGCGTCTGGCTGATCATCGGCTGCGACGGGAAGACCTCCGCGCCAGGGTAGCCTGGGATGACGCCATACCCGCCCAGTGTGCCCATGTCGAACAGCGACGTGTCGCTGACGATCTGGTCATCCGCCCCGCGCACCCACAGCACGGCGGGTTTGGGGTCGATGGCGTTCAGCCGACCGACATCGCCGGCGTAGAGCGGCGAGAGCGCGTTCGACGGACCCCACACGCCGGGTGCGACGAAGGGCCAATGTGCTGACGGGACGGAGTCGCCTGGGTACTGTTCCGGTCCGACATGTTCGGACAGCACCGACGAGAGCAGTTCTTCCTCACGGGCGGGCTTGAACGGCGGCTTCCAGTAGAAGCTGTTCATCACCACGCGGGGTGACGCCTGCGGATCGTCGGCAGAGCGGTCGCCCGCTGCCATCAACTGGGTGAATTTGGCGTTGACGATGCCGCCGCCGCTGCCCGCGCCATCCGGGGCGCACAATTCCCCGTTCAGCCCCTTGCAGCCGCCGAAGCCATACGGCGACCCAGGCGCAGCCTGCGTCACGCTGATCAGGCGGTGCGGCGCATCCATCATCATCCGCCAGACGACCGACCCGCCGAGCGAATGCCCGACGACGTGCACCCGTTCGATGCCGAGCGCGTCGAGCAGGGCGAAGGCGTCATCCGCCAGGTCACCCATGCCGCGCCGGGCGTCGATGCGCGCCGCGCGGTCGGCGTCGCCATACCCCCGCTGATCCGGGGCGATGCCGCGATAGCCGGCGGGCAGTGCCAGCATCGTCTCTTCCCAGAAGGTGGCGCTGGAGGCATTGCCGTGAATGAACAGCACCGGGATGCCGTCATCCGCGCCGCTGAACAGCACGCGCGTGGTCAGCCGGGCGCTGGTGAGGGTGCGGGGGGTGATTCCTGGCAGGGTCGGGATGCTCATCGGTTCATTTCCTCTCGTTTCAGCAAAATCGTCTTTGTCAAAACAACACTTGTCAGGATGACGGGGTGAACTGGGCGCGCAGTTCGCGCTTCAGCACCTTGCCCGCCGCGTTGCGCGGCAGCGCCTCGATGAACGCCACCTGGCGCGGGACCTTGAACTTCGCCAGATGCACCGCGCAGTGCGCGATCACCGCCTCAGCGGTCAGCGCTGCGCCTGGCTTGAGGACGAGGATCGCCATGCCGCTTTCGCCCCACTTTTCATCGGGTACACCGATCACGGCGGCTTCCGCCACCCCGTCGATCTGGTACAGCACCTGCTCGACCTCCGCCGGGTAGACGTTCTCGCCGCCGCTGATGTACATGTCCTTGTAGCGATCGACGATGTAGATGCAGCCCTCGTCATCGATCATGCCGGCATCGCCGGAATGCAGCCAGCGTTCGCCTTCGGCATCGATGGTGAAGCTCTCCGCGTTCGCATCCGGGCGGTTCCAGTAGCCTGGCGTGACGTTCGGTCCGGCGACGACCACCTCGCCCACCTCACCTGGTGCGGTGTCGGAGAAATCGGGACGCACCACGCGCACGCGCGTGTGCTGGAGCGGCTTGCCGACGGAGGCGGGCTTGCTGAGCGCGCGCCGCCTGTCCGTCAGGAAGACGGTCGGGCTGGTCTCGGTCATGCCGAAACCGAGCTGGATGATAATCCCCCGGCGCGCGTACTGCTCCAGCACGGCGATGGGCATGGGTGCGCCGCCGCACCCCCACGACCGCACGCGCGAGAGGTCAGCGGTGTCGAACGCCGGGTGCTGGCTGAGGAAGAGGTAGATTGACGGCACGCCGAACATGTGCGTCACGCCCAGGCTGGGATCGGTCAGCGTGTCCAGCGTCAGCCCGGCGTCGAACTGGCGGGCGATGACGTTCGTACCGCCCAGATGGAGCAGGGGATTGGCATACAGGTTCAGCCCGCCGATGTGGAAGGTGGGCAGCACGCCGTAGAAGACGCTCTCGTAGTTCAGCCCGGTGGGGGTGGTGATGTTGACGGCGTTCCACAGCATCATGCCGTGCGTGATCAGCACGCCTTTCGGTCGCCCGGTCGTGCCGGCGGTGTACATGATGATGAGCGGGTCATCGTGGGTGGCGCGCGCATCGGGCGGCAGCACAGCGTCGGCGGAGGCGATCGCCGCCTCGAAGTTGTGCAGCCCGGCGTGATCGCCCGCACCGTGATCGATTCGCAGCGTGTGCAGGGTCGATGCGCCGATGAGCGCGCGGACACGCGCCTCGAACTCGGCGTCGTAGACCAACCCGATCGCGCCGGAGTCGCCCAGGATGAAGCGCAGTTCGCCTTCCGCCAGCCGCCAGTTGAGGGGCAGCATGATCGCGCCCAGCCGGGCACAGGCGAACTGGAAATCGAAATACTCGGTGGAGTTCTTCGCCAGGATCGCCAGCCGATCGCCGCGCCGGACGTTCCAGTGCGCGCGCAGATGCGCTGCCAGCGCCCCGGCGCGGGTGTGCATATCGGCATAGGTGAAGCGCCGCCCGGTCGCCTGATCGATCTGGGCGAGTTTGTCGGGCGTGCGGTCGGCGTGGAAGGCGATCCAGTCGCTGGCGCGGATGCTCATGCTTCCCCCCAGCGCACGGCGGCGGCGCTCCAGGTATAGCCCGTGCCCGCGCCCGCCAGCACGATGAGATCGCCATCGCGGATTTTGCCCTGCTCCAGCCCAAGCTGGAGGGCGAGGGTCTGATCGACGCTCTGCACATGCCCGTAGTGGTCGAGGTAGACCGACTGTTCCGGCGTCAGCCCGACGGCGCTCAGGATTTCCAGCCAGAACGAGCGCTTCATGTGGGTGATGCCCAGAAAGCGCACATCCGCCAGTGACGCGCCCGCCGCCTCGACCGACTCGCGGATGACGCGGACGAAGTTAGGCAGCGACACCTCACCGAGGCGCTGCGCCATGTAGTCGTTGTCGGTTACGTCCAGCCTGCCGGAGACCTCGCCGACGACGGCGCTCTCGCCTTCGGGCACGGCGCGCTGCGTCAGCACGACCGTCCCGGACAGGCTGCCGTCGGTGATGGCGGATGCACCGAGGATGCGGTTGCGCCGCGCGCCGCGCTGGAGCAGCATCGCCCCGCCGCCCGATCCGAAGTTGAACATGAAACGGGCGCGGTCGTTGCGGAAGTTGATCAGGTCATTTTCGCGGCTGCCCGCCGCCAGCAGTACGTATTCGAGGCGCGGGTCCGCCAGCAGCAGGGCGCGGGCGGTGTGCAGGGCGATCGGCGCGCCCGCGCACAGGGCATACATCTCGAAGGCGTAGGCGTTGACCGCGCCGACTTCGTGCATGATGCGCGAGGCGGCGTTCCACACCAGATGATCCTTGTGTTCGCTGCCATGCGAGATGACCAAGCCGATGCGCGCCGGGTCGATGCCCGCCTGCGCGATGGCGGCGCGCGCCGCCTGTGCCGCCATGTAGGTGACGGTCTCGCTTTCATCGGCGATGTGGCGCTGCACGATGCCCATCTTGTCGCGCAGCACATTTTCCGGGATGCCCGTCCGGGCGACCAGATCGGCGGCGGTTTCGATGCGCGCCGGGAACCAGGTCCCGAATCCGGCGATGCCCACAGCAGGGTCAGTGTTCGACATTAAAATCGTCTCTTTAAAATGTTCGAGAAAAAGCATTCACCTGATCAGTATGCAGTGGAATGCCACGAAATGCGACCGGATCGAAAGAAAATGCCGCCGACGGCGCATGAGGACAAAATGATCGACCGCGCATGGGGCGAAAAAACAGCCCGCCTCTCCACGAAGGAGGGACGGGCTGTCTGTACTACAGGGGAGCGAGAAGCTTACTGTGGGTTTACCTGAGCGATCGTGCCATCACGCCCGACGTAGGTGCAGGTGTAATCGCCGGAGGTGAAGGTCTCGACCGGGAAGTACATGCGCGGCGCGCCGAGCGCATCGGCGAACACCAGGATCGTGCCGGGGATGGAGCGGACGCACACCTGCATCACCTGAGTGAAGATGTTGAAGCCGCGCGCGCCGTTCGGCATCAGACCGAAGATGTCCACCGCATTGCGGACATTGCGCGAGACGATGTTGCGATCGCCGACTTCCTGCGGGCTGGTGACGTAGCCGCCGTTGACGGCGATGATGCGGCAGAAGGCATCACCGCGCTGTGTGCCACCCGCCGTGACGATGCCCTGCGTGCCCGCTGCGGTCATGTTGCCATCGGTGCGGCGACCGAGGTTGTCGCACGCGACGAACGCTGCCGGGACAGGCGTGGGTGTGGGGCCGGGCGGCACAACCGGAGGTGTGGTTGCAGTCGGCGCAGACGGATCGATGGTCGCGGTCGGCTCCGGCGTATTGGTCGGCGGCGTATCCGTCGGCGTATTGGTCGGCTCCGGCGTATTGGTCGGCGGCGTATCCGTCGGCGTATTGGTCGGCGGCGTATCCGTCGGCGTATTGGTCGGCTCCGGCGTATTGGTCGGCG
>CAZTLS010000044.1:0-17308 GCA_964614405.1 uncultured Pleurocapsa sp. | reverse complement strand
GCGTATTGGTGGCGGTCGCCGGGACGAGAGAAGGCGTATTGGTCGGCGTATTGGTGGCGGTCGCCGGGACGAGAGAAGGCGTATTGGTCGGCGTATTGGTCGCCGTGCCGATCACGACCGGGCAGGTCGCATCGGTGACGGTGATGGTATTGCTGGGCGCATCGCGCAGCAGTTCCGTCTCATCGAGCAGGATGCTGGTCACGCGGACATTGGCTGGCTCGAACGCGAACGAGACCGTCGCCGCGCCGCACGCCACTCCACGGAAGGTGACGCTGATCAGACGGCGCGTGCCGCTGCGTACCCCGGTCAGACGCCCGGCTGCGGCGTCGATCCTGCCCAGCGGATTGTTGATCCGGCTGACGAGGATGGCGGGGAAGTCGGTCATGTTGATGTCGATGTCGTAGTCGGGGTCATCCACGTCGAAATCGACCGCTTCGATGATGGTGTTCGGGAAATTGAGGTAGATGGCGAAGGCGCGCATCGTCTGCGTCCCGGCGACCATGCTGATGTCGAGGGTGGTGGTGTTGCCGATCCCGCTGATCGTGGGGTTGGTGACCGACCACACCAGGTCGATATTGTTGGCAGAAGGTGCATCGGCATCGCCAGGGACGGATTGTGCCGCCAGCGGAGTGATCGTCTGCCCACCACTGCTCGCCAGCACCACGCCGCCGAGGGCGAGGATGCCGACCAGCACCATCACTGCGGCGATCACCAACCCGGGTGCGCGCCTGTTTGCTGAACCTGTGTTATTGGATCGCATTTGATACCCCTGCACAACAAGATAAAATCGACCACGAAAAAACATGTGCCACAGCTTGTATATTATCCCGAAACTGCCGAGTCGGGAATATACACAATTTGTCCACTGGTGATGATAGCGTCAACCGCTGATCCGCGCAAGCACCGACCACCATCGACACGGCGGCTTTTTATCCGCCCGCTTGCGATGCACGCCCGTTTCACAGTAAGATCGCATCAGCATCACTGGTGATGCGTGCTTTGAAAGTGGTGAAAGGAAGTCCCGTGACCCTCCCCTATCCGCTGGCGAAAATCACGTGGGAAGACCCGCAGACGAAGCAGCCTGCCGAACTGCTGCTGACAGAAGGCGCGGCGCTGTCCATCGGGCGGCTGGAGACCAACGACATCAGCCTGCGCGAGCAGCACGTCTCGCGTCAGCACGCCGTGATCAACTACAACGACGGCATCTTCATGATCACCGACCTGGGCAGCGCCAACGGCGTGTACGTCAATGACGTGCGCGTGACCCAGCCCTACCCGCTCATCGCCGGGGACGTCATCCGGCTGTATGTGCCGACGCTCTATTTCGATGCCGTGCCGATCGACGAGGACTCGAACACGAAGGGCAACAGTACCGTCATCACCGCCGTCGTCGGTCTGGGCAAGGGGAAGCTCATCCTGACCAACGGGGTGCAGGAGGGCACAGCCATTCCGCTGATGGGTACACAGATCACCATCGGGCGCGCCACCACCAAAGCCGACTGGGAGGTGTGCCTGAACGACCCGTCCGTCTCGCGCCCGCACGCCAGGCTGGAATACCGCGATGAGTCGTGGGTGCTGTCTGATCTGGGCAGCAGCAATGGCACGCTCGTCAATGGCAGCCCGGTCAGCGAAAAGGGACGGGTGGTCAAAGACGGCGATGTGATCACCTTCGGCAGCACTGTCAGCCTGTTCCGCGAATCGTAGACAGGGCGATCATGCACCTGACCTTTCATGGAGCCGCCCGCACCGTCACCGGGTCGCAGCATCTCGTCGAGGTGAATGGGCGGCGCATCCTGCTCGACTGCGGTCTGTTTCAGGGGCGGCGCGAGGAGTCGTTTGCGCGCAACCAGCGCCTCCCGTTCGACGCGCGCGCCATCGATGTGGTGGTGCTGTCGCACGCGCACATCGACCACAGTGGCAACCTGCCCAATCTGATCAAAAGCGGCTTTCGCGGCGAGGTCCTCTGCACCCACGCCACGCGCGATCTGTGCGCTTCGATGCTGCCCGACAGCGGGCACATTCAGGAGCGCGATGTCGAGTTCGTCAACAAAAAGCGCGCCCGCAAAGGCGAACCGCCGACGCGCCCCATCTACACACAGGATGATGCCTACGCCGCGCTCGACTCGTTCACCGCCATCGCCTACGATCGCCCGCACGCGCTGCTGCCGGGCGTCACGCTCACCCTGCACGATGCCGGGCACATGCTGGGCAGCGCCTTCGTCGTCCTGGACATCGCCGATGCCGAAGCCGGGCGCGACCGGCGGCTGGTCTTCAGCGGCGATCTGGGGCGCGTCGGGCTGCCGATCATCCGCGATCCCGCCCCGCTCGATCACGCTGATGTGCTGATCATGGAAAGCACGTATGGCGATCGGCTGCATCCGCCGTATCAGGACGACGCCGTGCGCCTGCGCAACATCGTGAACGAGACGGTGCAGCGCAGCGGGGTGGTGATGATCCCGGCGTTCGCCGTCGGGCGGACGCAGCAGGTGGTCATCCAGCTTCACCAGCTCATCCGCGCGGGCGAGATTCCGCCGCTGCCCATCTTCGTGGACAGCCCGCTGGCGATCAACGTGACCGAAACCTTCCGCGCGCACCCCGAATGCTACGATGTGGAGACGCGCGCCTTCATCGCGGACTATCGCCTCCATGCCGACGACCCGTTCGGCTTCGAGTCGTTGCGCTACACCCGCACCGTGCAGGAGAGCATGGCGATCAACGATCTGGAGACACCCGCCATCATCATCGCGCCCGGCGGCATGGCGGAACACGGACGCATCCTGCATCATCTGCGTAACCGCATCTATGATCCGCGCAATACCGTGCTGATCGTCGGCTGGCAGGCGGAACACACGCTGGGGCGCAAGCTGGTGGACGGGGCGCGCGAGGTGCGTATTTTCGGCGAAACGGTTCACAACCGCGCCCGCTGCGAGGTGCTGAACGGCTTCAGCGGTCATGCCGACCGCGATGAGCTGCTCGGCTGGGTGGGCGGTATGGCGCGCAAACCGGAGCGCATCTTTCTGGTGCATGGCGAATACCCTGCCCAGCACGCGCTGATCGAGTCGCTGAATGCGGCGCACGGCGTGCGCGCGGAAGCGCCCGCACCGGGTGATCGCGTCACCATCTGACCTGGTTCAGGAAGGGGAATGTTCGATGCCAAACAGCCCATTCGGCGAAGACTGGCGCGCCTGCCTGCGCGCCCATTATCAGTATGTTGTGCGCGCCAACGATACGCTCACGCTCAGCACGCTGACCGGGGTGCTTCAGCAGGTGGGCTTCACTGAAGATGAACTGCATCGTCTGTACCTCAACGCCACCATGCACGTCGATGACATGCCCGACGACTTCACCCCCGATCTGACGGTCGTGGCGGCGATCGCCGGGGCTGCCGCCGCGCCGGAAGCTGCGCCGCTGCCCGATCTGATCGCCGTCGCCGAAGCCGCTGTGATCACGGCGGAAGAGAGTCATACGGCGCAGGAGGGGGTAAGCGAGGATGCCCCTCCTCCGCCGGACGACCCGCCCCATAACCCGGATGCGCCGCAGCAGATGAGTCTGTTCTAGGCACGCCTGTGCCATCGTATGGAGAAATGCGATGAACCTCAGCCTAATGAACCTGATGTATGAGGAACGCCCGCCCGCCCCGCGCGGCAGGCGTATTCGGTTGCTGATCGGCGTGGTGCTGCTGATCGCGCTGATAGGCGGCGCGGTCTGGCTGGTCGATCAGGTGACCCCGGCTGTGCCTTCAGCATTCTACACACCGCCTGACAGTATGCCCGCCGAAGCGCGCCAGCCCGGAGACGTGATCCGCAGTGAGCGCGTCACCGAGGGCGTGCCTGATTTCGCACAGGTATGGCGCGTCCTGTATCGCAGCACGGGGTTGAATGGCGAGCCGGTCATGATCAGCGGGATCATCGCCGTGCCGAACGCGCCGCACATTGCGCCGTTGCCTGTGGTTGCTTTCGCTCAGGGGACGATTGGCAACCGCCCGCAGTGCGGCATCGGGCATACGCCGACCCCGGTGGCGGGCATCCCAGGTTTTGAGACGATGATCCGCGAGGGTTATGTGGTCGCCGTCACCGACTATATCGGGCGCGGCACACCCGGCGTGCATCCCTACCTGATCGGGCGCGCTGCGGGCGCTGCTGTTCTGGACGCCGCCCGTGCCGCACGGCAGGTACTCCCGGATGCAGCGGGCGACGTGGTGATCTGGGGGCGTTCGCAGGGCGGGCATTCCGCGCTCTGGGCGGGCATCATGGCGGAGGAGGGGTATGCGCCCGATCTCAAGGTGATCGGCGTGGCGGCATCCGCCCCGGCGATCGATCTGGCGATGATTCTGGAACACAACCGCGAGACGCGCGGCGGTTCGGTCGTCGTCACCTACGCGCTCGACGCCTGGTCTGCCTACTATGACGATGTGCGGCTGGACGATCTGGTGCGCTCTGACTATCTGGCTCGGTTCCGCGCCATCGCCGAGACCTGCTCGACCAAGCCGCTGGCTTTTCTGCTGCTGGGCGACCTGCCCACCCCGGCACAGTATTTCAGCGGTGACGTGCTGGCAGACCCCGCTGTCGTTCGGCTGCTGCAGGAGAACACCCCCTCTGGCGGTATCTCCGCGCCGATCCTGATCGCACACGGCACAGCCGACGCGCTCATCCCGATCGCGGGCAGCGAAGCCGAGGTCAACAGGCGCTGTCTTGCCGGGGAAAATGTGCAGCTCGCGCGCTTTCCGGGCATCGGGCATGATGCTGCTGAGGAGTCGGCATTGTTCGTGATCGGCTGGATGGGCGATCGCTTTGCCGGGCGTCCGGCGGCGTCGGGCTGCCCGTGAAGGTCATGGCGAAAGCGGCACATCGGTGTACAGCGCTGCCAGCGTCAGGCTGATCTCAAGCGGCGGCAGCGCGATCAGGGCGTCAGTATCCGTACAGATGATCTCCATCCACCCCTGCCCCTGTCTGGTGATGCAGTGGACGCGCGGCGTATGCTGTGCGAGATAGATGAGCGTGTTCAGCGAAGGGATCATCTGATAGGCGATGCGCTTTTCGCCGAGGTCGTATGCCTGTGTGGAGGGTGAAAGTACCTCGATGATCAGCGCCGGGTTGAGCAGTCTGGCGATACCCTGCTCTTCCTCGATCTCCGGCTGACCGCATGAGACCGAAATATCGGGGAAGAACCATCCTCCCATCGCTATCGACCGTACCGCCATATCATTCTGCCACACCTCGCACTTTCCGCCGCTCAGCCGCTCGCGCAGCAGGGCATACAGACCGCCGCAAATTCTGATGTGGCGCACACTCGTCCCTGCCATAAGGATGATCTCGCCATTCAGATACTCAAAACGCCGCTCGCTCGCCGCCAGCAGCGCCAGATACTCGCGTTCGGTGAAATGGATCGGCTGGCGTGCCTGCATGAGCCTGCTCTCTCAGCGGCGGTCGAAGCGGGCGACCGACTCGATGAACCAGGTGTGGGGGGCGAGGTCGATCGGCTGCACATGCGTCAGGGCATAGCCGGCGGCGATCAGCCGCCGGGCGTCGCGTGCCAGCGTGCCTGGGTCGCCGCTGACGTAGACGATGCGCCCTGGCGCGGCGTCGGTCAGCGCCTCCAGCGCGTCGGCGCTCAGCCCGGACGACGGCGGATCGACGATCGCCGCCGCGTAGTCGTCCTCCCGAGCGGGCAGCACCGCCTCGACCGCACCTTCGATGACCTCGACATGCTCCATGTCCATCGTGTTCTCATCGGCGTCGGTGGCGGCGGGCGGATAGCTCTCCACCAGCGTGACCAGCGCCGCCCGCTGCGCCGCGAATGCCCCGAACACCCCCGCACCCGCGTACAGGTCGAGGATGGCATCGCCCGGCTGCGGGTCGAGCGCCGCCATGACCGCGCCCACCAGACCGGGCAGCGCGCCGACATTCGGGCGGAACGCCCCGCCCGCCGTGACCCGGAACCAGCGCCCGTCGATCTGCCAGCGCGAATGCGAGTCGCCGATCAGGTTGAGGGGTTCGTTGTCCGGCAGCACCAGATTGACGCTGGCGGGGAAGTCGGCTTCCAGTTCAGGGGCGTCGTCCTCGCTCCTGACGTAGAGAATAAGCATCGGGGCGTCGTCGCTGCCCACTTCCAGCCGCAGGCGTGCGATGCCCGTCAGGTCGAGGTCGAGCTGATCCCGCAGCGCCAGCACATCGGGGTGGGTGATCGGGCAGCTGTCGATGGGCAGAACGCGCCCGTCATCGCTGGGCAAGCCGAGGGTCAGCCCGGTTTCGCCTTCGGTGACAGTCAGGGTGAGATGCTGGTTGTAGCCCCAGGGGTGGGGCGCGGCGATGGCGGGGCGCAGCGCGCGTTCGATGTCGGCATCGCTCAGCTTGCCCAGCCGCGCCAGTTGGTCGGCTACGAGGTCTGTCTTGAGCAGCGGCTGCACCGCCGGGTCGATGTGCTGCCAGTGACACCCCCGGCAGCGCCCCGGTCCGAAATGCGGACAGGCAGGGTACACCCGATCTGCCGACGCTTCGATCAGGGCGATGCCCGCTGCGTCGGCATGGTTCGGGGCGCGGTGCAGCACGCGCACGCGCGCCCGTTCGCCAGGGATGGTGAACGGGACGAACACGGGCGTTTTGCGATAGAAGCCCAGCCCGCGCCCGCCCGCCGTCAGCGTTTCGATCGTCAGCTCGATCTCATCGGGGATGGCGCTCTCGGTGGGGCGGGGTGCTGGGCGTGGACGGCGGTCTTTCACTGCGCCTGCACCGGGATGGTGACGCCGCCGCTGTTCCGCAGGATGCCGCGCTGGGCATCGACCCAGCCTTCGACTGCCGCACCGTCGCAGACTGCGCGGATGCGATACCACGAGGGCGACTCGGCGCGGTTCTGCGCCACGACGCCGTAGAAGCGGTCGCCTGGGACTTCGCACACGACCTTGCCGCCCGCCGTCAGGATGTCGAAGATCGGGGCGCGCACGCCGATGTACAGGGCGGGGTTGAGGATCGTTCCGGCGACGTCCACGATCGGCGTGCCGCGCAGGTCGCCGCGCACGATGACGAACGTGTCTTTGACCCACCCGCGCAGCCCGCCGACCTCGACGAACCACCACGCCGAGTCGCCGCTGCGCCCGTTGATGCCGCGCACGAGCAGGCGCGTCCCCCCGTTGAGGATGGCGACCGGGACGGTGCGGGCGCTGTCGCCGCTGCGGAGGTGCAGGGCGCTGGTGTTGACGATCAGATAGCCGCGCTCAGCCGCGATCGCTGCTTCGCTGTTGGTGGGGCGCGGCAGCGGGACGTTCGGATCGTATTCGGCGAGGGCGGGTGCGCTGAACGCCAGCAGGCAGACGACGGCGAGGCACAGCAGGGAAAGAAGACGCAAGATACGCATGGGCGGAAGCCTTTCAGTGCATACACGACACATCAGGACACAATCTGCTGCCCCTAATTGTGACGCAATTGGCACAGGTGCGCCATATGATGGACGAGGCGGGTGATCAGCCGCCAGGCGCGCACCCGGATGCCTCACGCGCGGGCGGACATGCCCGTTCGCCTTCACCCACCGCGCTCATAGTGAATCCTTCCGTCAGCCAGAAAAGCGCCGCTGCATCGCGCGGGGCGAGTTCGCCATGCAGCCCGCCTGTGCATTCGCGCGGCAGTTCGACACGGCGATCCTGCGCGCGTACCCGATAGCAGGCGCGCGCGGGCAGCGCCCCGCCCGGCACGCGCGATCCGTCGAACAGTACCTGTCCGGCACGGGTGAACGTCACGCCAGCGAGGGGCAGAGGGGCGGCGCGGAGGTTGATGAGCGTGAGCGCGCTGGTGTCATACACCAGTGCCAGCCCATCCAGCGTGCGCGGGATGGGCGTGAGGGTCGGGGTCGGCGGGGGTGGGGTCGCGGTCGGCGGCTGTGTTTCGACGACGGCGACCGCTTCAGCAGTGGCAGCATCGGTCGGCGCGACGAAGAGCAGCGCCAGCGCAGTGGCGGTATTCTGCGCTTCCATGACCGCCTGCGTCTGGACGCGCCCGACCGTCTCCGTACCCTGAGGGAGCGTCACCACCCAGATGAGCGCGAACAGGGCGACCAGACCGGCTGCGGCGATCCCGGCGATGAGCAGCCAGGGGGTCGGTCGGCGCGGGGGAGTTGCGGGCTGGGCGGGCAGGGCAGCCGCCAGACCGGGCAGGGCAGTGGTGCGCCCCAGCGAGGTGGTGTCATCGGGCAGCAGCCCGGCATCGCGGTAGCCCGCACGCAGGGCATCGATGAACGCGCTCGCGCTGGAGAAACGTTCGTTGGGGGTTTTCGCCAGCGCGCGCAGCAGCGCCGCTTCCACAGCGGGCGGGATGGCGGGGTTGAGGGTACGCGGGGCGGGCGGTGGTTCCTGCACGTGGCTGATGGCGATCTCCATCGGCGAACGCCCGTCGAACGGGGTGCGCCCGGTCAGCATCTCATAGACCACGATGCCGAGGGAGTAGATGTCGCTTTGCGGCACAGCCTGGCTGGAGTCGGTCGCCTGTTCGGGGGAGATGTAGCGCGGCGTGCCGAACGCCGTGCCGAAGGTCGAATCCAGCGAGGGTTCGATGACCAGCCCGAAATCGGTCAGGATGACGCGATCGTTCAGGTCGATCAGGATGTTGGACGGCTTGATGTCGCGGTGGATGATGCGGGCGGCGTGGGCGGTGTCGATGGCGTCGGCGAGTTGTTCGAGCAGGGCGATGGCGCGCGCCGGCGGCATCGTCTGGTCGAGGCGGCGCAGCTCTTTCAGCTCATCCGCCAGATCGCCGCCTTCGATCAGCTTCATGGCGATGAAGTACAGCCCGTCGATGTCGCCGAACTGGTAGATGGGGACGATGTTGGGGTGTTCGAGTTTCGCCAGGGCGCGCGCTTCGCGCTCGAAGCGCAGGCGCAGCGAGTCGGTATCGTTGGGGTCGGCTTCGAGGTCGAGGACCTTGATGGCGGCGCGGCGGTTGAGGCGCTTGTCCAGCCCCTCATAGATGCGCGACATGCCCCCGGTCGCCAGCACGCGCACGAGGGTGTAGTCGCCAAGCTGTCTGCCGATCAGCGCCGATTTCATCGATCAGGTGTCCGTAGGATGCAGGGGATGGCGAATCAGGAGATGACCCCCAGCTGGCGCGCCTGTTCGTAGCTGATCGCGCCGCGATCGGTGCGGTCGGCGTCGGCGATCTCCGCCAGCTTGTCCATGTCGAACAGGTCATCCGCCTGCGCCAGCAGGTCATCGAGATTCTGCAAGCCGTTTTCGAGCAGCGCCACATCAAAATCGGCGATGGGAGCCATGCGGACGGGTTCGGGCGGCGGCGCGGGCGCGGCTTCTGCCGGGGCAGGGGTGGGTTCGCCTTCGGAAAGGCTGGCGCGCTCCAGCAGCACATCGGGCATGACCAGTTCCTGCGTGATCGCCTTCGTGGTGCGGCGGCGGCGCGGCGCTTCCTCTTCCTGCGGCTTGGGCAGGTCGAGGCTGAAGGCGGATGTGCCGAGGATGACGCGCAGATCTTCGACGGCGCGCCGACCGAAACGGTTGACCGCGCCGAACTGCCGCTGTCCGTTCTGCCCCTCGAAGACGATGCACAGCACGTAGTGGAAACCGACGGAGAGGGTGAACAGGTCAAACCTGCCGCCGCTGAAGAAGTTGAACGACGCCGGGGCTTCGCCCACCACGTCAGACATGCTGATGGTCGTCCTGGCGTTGGGGGTGATGGCGGCGGAGAGCGCCTCCAGGTCGAGGTAGCCGCCCGCACCGCTTTCCGCCACGATCTCACCCGCCCGGCTGAGCAGCAGGATCGCCATTGCGGGGAAGGCGGTCATCAGTTCGTCCAGCACGCGGCGGGCGAAGGTGCTGTCCAGCGCGGGCAGCGCGCCCAGGTCTTCGCTCTGTTCAGCGCGGCGCGCGGGCTGCTGGGCGGCGATGAAGATGTCGCGGAAGTTGAGGGCGGCGGTGATGATGCGCATCACCTGAGCGGAGTCGAGCGGGCGGCGCAGATAGAGGAAGGGCGCATCAGCAGAGATGGCGTCTTCGCCCTCTTCGGCGTCCGCCACGACCATGACGGCGGTGAGCGGGTATTCGCGCTTGACGACCGTCGCCAGCGTCAGCCCGTCCATGTCGGGGTCTGTGCCGTCGATGGTGAAAGCGGTGATCATGAGCGTGCAGGGGGTGTAGCGCAGTTCCTCCAGGGCTTCCGCGCCGCCAGGCACGTCTACCTGAACGGCGGCGAGATCGCCCAGATCGATGGCGGCACGCGCGATGCGCGAGAGCCTGCCTGTGGGGTCAACGGTGAGAACGCGCGGAAGTGCTGCCATAAGAAACGCCGCCTCTGCATGACGAACGATGGGTGCAAAATCAGGATACACAAGCCATTATATCGTGAAATGCCGCCGCGCCACCATTGAGGTGGGGGATTTTCGGGGACGAAGGCATGGGACAGATTGTATCCAATGCCTCGCCACGACAAACCCGCCATTCGACTTGCGCATCGTTTCGTGCAATAATTTGCCCTGCATTAAAAATTAACACCGCGCGCCGGAGGCGCTCTTTTGCATATCACGCCAGATGTTTGTTTGTATGAGATTTATCTCGGATGCGCGGTATGCCGCGCTGACAATACCTTTGAGTTCAGATGCGCGTGAATGCAGCAAGAGGTGACGGCAGATGGAACTTTGTGTCATTGAAGGCGATGGGATCGGGCACGAGGTGATCCCGGCGGCGGTGCGCGTGCTGCGGCATGTCGCGCCGGAGGTTGCCGTCCATCATGCGCGGGCGGGCTGGGATTGTTTTCTGGAGACGGGCAGCCCTCTGCCCGATGACACTCTTGCGCTGGCGATGCGCTGTGGCGCAGTGCTGTTCGGCGCAGCGGCTTCGCCCAGTTACGCCGTCAAAAATTATTTCGTGCCGGTGGTGCGGCTGCGGCGCGAACTGAAAACCTTCGCCGCCCTGCGCCCCACCCGCTATCTGCCTGTGCCGACGGCACGGCGCGGCGTTGACCTGATCGTCGTGCGCGAAATGACCGAAGACCTGTACATCGGGCATGAGCATACCGAAGACGACGGGCGCACGGGCATCTCGGAAAAGGTGATCACCCGCGAGGCGACCGAGAACGTCGCCCGCGCCACCTACGAACTGGCGGAGCAGGAAGGGCGCGCGAAGGTGACCATCGTCCACAAGGCGAGCGTGCTTCAGCAGTCCGACGGGCTGTTCCGTCAGGTCGCGCTGGAGATCGCCGCGCATTTCCCGCACATCCTGACCGATGAGCTGCTGGTCGATACCGCCGCCTACTGGATGGTCAAAGACCCGACGCGCTTCGACCTCATCCTCACCCCCAATCTGTACGGCGACATCCTGTCGGACATGGCAGCGGCGTGGGGCGGCGGGCTGGGTCTCGCGCCGTCGCTCAGCCTGGGCGAGGGGGTGGCGCTGGCGGAACCGGTGCATGGCTGTGCGCCGGACATCGCCGGGCAGAACATCGCCAACCCGACGGCTGCCATCGTCAGCATGGCGCTGCTGCTGCGTCATCACTGGGGCTTGGATGACGCCGCCTGGCGCGTCGAAGATGCCATCCGGCGCACGCTCGAAGAGGGCATCTACACGGCGGATGTGTCCAAAGAGGGCGCGGTCGGCACAGATGCCTTCACCGATGCGGTGATCGCCCGCCTGTGAGACGAACGGCACAACCGTGCGCCTCGCCCTGCGTACAGGGGTGTACACGGTTTGCCCGCTGACGGGCGAGGAAGGGTGTCATGCAGCGATCACAGGGAGGATGTGCAGGGATGTTACGCGATGTGCTGGTGCTGGGCGCAGCAGGGCTGGCAGTGCTGTACCTGATCAATCCGACGGCGGGGTTCATCGAATTTATCCCGGACAACTTTCCGCTCATCGGTAATCTCGATGAGATCGGCGCGACGGCGATCCTGGTCGGCGCGCTGCGCTATTACGGCATCGACCCGCTGCACCTGTTCGACCGGCGCAGAACCGAGGCGCTGCCCCCCAAAGCCAAACGTGACACGCTGGAGCCTGGCGAATAGCCGCGATCAGCGCACCGTCCCCTGAGCGCGCAGCCGCGCGATCGCCCCGTCATCCATGCCGAGCAGGTCGCGCAGCACGGCGTCGGTGTGTTCACCGAGGTCAGGCGGAGGCAGGCGGTAATCGGGATGCGTGGCGCTGTAGCCGATCGGATGCCCGACCATCGCCACGCCGTCGATCAGGCGGATCAACCCGCGCGCCCCGATGTGTGGGTCGTGCAGCGCCTCGTCCACCCGGTTGATGCGCCCGGCGGGGATGCCCGCCTCCAGACAGCGCGCGATCCACACCTCGGCGTCTTCCCGCGCAAAACAGGCTTCCAGCAGCGGGATCAGTTCAGCCCGGTGGGCGACCCGCGCCGGGTTGGTGGCGAAGCGCGGGTCGTGCGCCCACTCCGGCTGACCGAGCAGCGCGCACAGCGCCGCGAACTGGCGATCGTTGCCGACGGCGAGGGTGAAGGGCGCGTCGGCAGCGCTGAACGTCTGATACGGCACGATCGTCGGATGGGCGTTGCCGTACCGGGCGGGCGGTTTGCCGCTCACCAGCGCACCGGATGCGATGTTGACCAGCGCCGCGATCTGCGCGTCGAGCAGGCTGATGTCGAGATGCTGCCCCTGACCGGTCCGTTCCGCATGGCGCAGCGCCGCCAGAATCGCGCTGCTGGCGAACAGCCCGGCGAACACATCGCTGACGGCGACGCCCGTTTTCATCGGCGCACCATCCGCTTCGCCTGTGATCGACATCAGTCCGCTCATGCCCTGCACGACAAAATCATAGCCCGGTCGGTCGGCATACAGCCCGTTCTGCCCGAAGCCCGTGATGCTGGCGTAGACGAGCGCCGGGTTGAGCGCCAGCAGCGACGGCGCATCCAGCCCGAACGCCGCCATCCCCCCGACGCGGAAATTTTCGACGAAGACCTGTGCCCCGCGCGCCAGTTCGCGCACCAGCGCCGCGCCTTCGGGGTGGCGCAGATTGACGGCGATGCCGCGCTTGCCCCGGTTGACCGCCAGATAGTAGGCGCTGCGCCCGCGCGCGTCGAACGGCGGACCCCAGGCGCGCGTCTCGTCCCCTTCAGGCGACTCGACCTTGATGACCTCCGCGCCGAGGTCTGCCAGCAGCATGGTGCAGAACGGACCCGCCAGCACGCGCGTGCAGTCGATGACGCGCACGCCGTTCAGCGGGAGTGGCTGGGCTGTGGGCATGATCGGCTTATCCCCGCAGCCGAGCCAGGGCATACGGCGGCAGCGCGATCGGCGTGCCGGGCGTATAGGGCAAACCATCGTCGATGAACGCTTCCGGTTCGCGCGCCGCCCGCCCGAACTGGTCGGCATCGAGCATTCGCAGCGCCCAGCCGCGCGCCGGGTTCAGCCCGTCGAGTGTCACCGTCTGCGCTTCCGGCGTCAGATTGGCGATCAGCGCCATCATCATTGCGCCGCGCCGCAGCAGCAGCCCGGTCACGGTGAACGGGTGATCGGCGTCGAGCGGCTGCGCCTCGACCGGGTCACGCCCGGAACCGCGCAGCACGCCGACATCCGCCAGCACATGCCAGACCGGGAAGACGCCTCCCGCCACTGCCGGGAAACGGTGCGGCGTGGGCGGATCGTCGTCGAGCATCATCAGCCCCAGCCAGCCGACCGACTCGTACAGCGTCACACTGTCCAGCCCGGCGCGCGCCGCCGCCGTGATCGCCCCCAGCGTCCAGCCCGCTCCGAATAGCGACCCCTGACGCGGATCGACCCGGTAAGGCAGCCCATCCTCGATGGGGAGCGCCCCTGCCGTGTGGTCGAGCGGCGTCCATGCCTGGCGCAGCAGCACCGGGCTGACCGCCAGCGCTGCCTCGCCGAGGAACGATCGGGCGGTGCGCGCGGTATCCGGGAAGGTCTCCAGCGCCTCGATCATCGTGCGTTCGTCGGTGGCGTGAACCTGTGCTGAAAGGATGTATGCCGCGATCGGGAAGGCATCGGCAGGCGGACGGTTGCGGTTGAGATCGACGAAATGCCCGTTCGTGCCGCCGCCGACGCGGATCGCGCCGCGATCACCGACCGCCTGCCTCACCTGCGTCACCAGATCGGCGGGCGTGCTGGGCTGCCCATCCTGAAAGACGAGGATGCGCCCGTGCATCGGCACAGCATCGAGCGCGCGCCGCAGGTGAGCGATCCCGTCCTGGGCATCGGCGCTGAAATGCAGCCCCAGTTCGAGGTCGGCATTGAGCGCGGAGGCTTCGCCCCAGGCGGCGAACAGCCGATCGTACAACCCGGCATCGGCGCGCGCCTCAATCCGCACGTGTGACAGGTTGAGCCTGTCCAGCCGCTCGACATGGCGCGCTGTCAGCAGACCGTCGTAGCGGCAGGATGTGCCGATATGGGGCAGCGGAACGGGCGCGGCGGGCGTCAGGCGGATGATCTCCTGGGGCGGGGTCGGTTCGGGCGCGGCGTCTGCCCCGTCGAGCGCGATGGTGATCGTCTGCGTCAGGCGCAGCCCGGCGTCGAACGACCAGGGCTGGGGCGCGCCGCCGCGCGTGTTGTACGACTTGAATGAGGCGTCACCCCAGTTGCGCTGATCCTCGGTATCCCACACATCGCCATCCATCGTCACGCGCGCGGTCACGCCGGGGTAGGGGGTGGTGGCGATGGCGCGCAGGTCGGTGAAGATCGCCGTGCGCGGGTCGATGGTGTCAGCGAAGGCAGCGGCTTCCTCGCGCCCGTCGCTGTGGGTCAGCAGGGCGGGCGTGCCGGTCAGTTCGCGCGGGTGCAGCACGCAGATGCCCGTGCGGTTGGTCTCGAACGGGCGCAGCGCTTCACCGTCCATGCGGAAGGTGATGCGCGAGTCCGGCGTGCCGACGATCTCGCCGCGCCAGACGAAGGCGATGGCATCCTGCTGGTGTGTGCTGGTGAAGGTGATGCGGAACGAGTCTGCCCCGGAATCGACCTGCACATCGGACAGCACGCCTGGCACGGTGTCCCAGTTCGGCGTCCGCACGCCGACGTAGATGCGCCGCACGATGACCGCATCGCCGATTGTGACCTCGCTCAGTTCACCGCTCTGGAAGGCGGCGCGCAGCCGCCCGGCGCGCAGCATGACTCGCGGCGGGGGCGCGCCCAAGCCGCCATTCCACCTGCCAAATACGGTATCAAACATCGCTGTTTTCCTTTTCAATCCGTCCCCAGCCCGTCAATCGTCCCAAAGCGTACCGCACAAAGCCAGACTCGCCAAACGCTGGGAAAACGATACCATTGTGGCAAAGATCGATGACGAACGACAGAAAAGTGCCGCTCTTATGAAACCCTACATCCTCGCCCACGACCTGGGCACGACCGGCGACAAGGCATCGCTCTTCGACGCCGAAGGAACCTGCCTCGCCAGCGTCACCGTCAGCTACCCGACCGATTATCCGCACACCGGCTGGGCAGAACAGAACCCCAACGACTGGTGGCGCGCCGTGTGCGATTCGACACGCGCCCTGCTGTCGCAGACCAACGCGCGCGGTGACCAGATCGCCTGCGTCACGTTCAGCGGGCAGATGCAGGGGGTGGTCGCCCTCGACCGCGACGCCCGTCCGCTGCGCGCCGCCATGATCTGGGCGGATCAGCGCTCGACCGAGCAGGCGCGCTGGCTGAGCGAACGCCTCGACCTGGAGCGGGTGTATCACCTGACCGGGCATCGGCTGAGCGCTGCCTATTCGCTGACCAAAATCCTGTGGCTGCGCGATCACCAGCCGGAGGTGTTCCGCGCCGCGCACAAATTCACCACCGTCAAAGAGGCGATCGCCGCCCGCCTGACCGGGGCGTTCGTCACCGAACCGTCCGACGCCAGCGGCACGAACCTGTACGATCTGCATACCGGAAGCTGGTCGGAGGCGATCCTCGACGCGGCGCAGCTCGACCCGGAACGGCTGGCGGCGATCGGGCAGTCGATCGACATCGCCGGGGAGATCACCGATGAGGCAGCGGAGGCGATCGGGCTGCCCGCCGGGACGCCGGTCGTCATCGGCGGCGGCGACGGGGCGTGCGCCGGGGTAGGCGCGGGGTCGGTGCGCGAGAACGTCGCTTACAGCTATATCGGATCGTCAGGCTGGATCGCCACCTCGACGCGCACGCCGCTGGTCGATCCGCGCAAGCGCACGGTGACGTTCGCCCATGTCGTGCCTGGGCTGTTCATGCCGCTCGGACCGATGCAGGCAGCCGGGCTGACCTATCAATGGCTGCGCGATCAGCTCAGCCCGATCGAAGTGCAGAGCGCCGCTGCGCTGGGCGTCAGCCCGTATGTGCTGATGAACGCCGTCGCCGAGACTTCGCCCGCCGGGGCGAACGGGCTGATCTTCCTGCCCTACCTGATCGGCGAACGCGCGCCCCGCTGGAACCCGGACGCGCGTGGAGCATACCTCGGCTTGACGGTGCGCCATACCCGCGCCGATATGCTGCGCGCGGCGATGGAAGGCGTGGCGCTCAATCTGCGCGTCATCCTCGACGCCCTGCGCGAGTCGGCACAGATCGACTCCATCCGCATCATCGGCGGCGGCGTTTCCGGCAGGTTGTGGGCGCACATCATGGCGGATGTCTTCGGCGTGACGGTGCATCGCCTCGTCCACCGGGAGGGCGCGACCTCGATGGGCGCGGCGGTCATCGGCGGGGTGGGCATCGGCATGTACCCCGATTTCAGCATCGCCGGGCGCATGAACGGCATCGACGAGACGATCGACCCGAACCAGGCGCATCGCGCGGTGTACGACGACGCCTACGGCGTGTTTGAAGCCGCCTACGCCGCACTCGAACCCGTTTACGCACACATGGCGCGCCTTCAGCGCCGGGAGGATGTATGACCCCGGTCATCCTGCCGCAGTATGGCAACAGCGTGGAAAGCTGCATCCTGCTCAGTTGGAAGAAAGCCGTCGGTGACGCGGTGCGCGCGGGCGACGTGCTGGCTGAAGTGGAGACGGACAAGGCGGTGCTGGAGGTGGAAAGCCCGGCGGACGGGGTGATCACCGCGCTGCTGGCGAACGTTGGCGATGATGTGCCCGTGCAGACGGTCATCGCGCACATCGGGGCTGCGGGCGAGGCAGTTGCAGTCGCTCAGCCCGTTCAGCCTGCGATCGCGATGGCGTCGTCGCAGGTCGGGGCGTCACCGCGTGCGCGCGGGATGGCAGCGGCGACGGGCATCGACGTGGCGGCACTGCGTGGGACGGGACCTGGCGGTCGGGTGATCGCGCGTGATGTGCAGGCGGCGCTCGCTGCGCGCGGGGAAGCCCCCTCTGCTGCGCCGCGCATGACCCCAGTGGCGCGGGCGATGGTCGCCAGCGGCAATTACCGCGCGCCGGAACAGGGCAGC
>CAZTLS010000043.1:5369-33062 GCA_964614405.1 uncultured Pleurocapsa sp. | reverse complement strand
GAAAACTGGACGGTGCTGCCCGGCTTGTACGCGGCGGGCGAGGTGGCGTGCGTGAGCTGTCACGGGGCGAACCGCCTCGGAACGAACTCGCTGGTTGACCTGGTGGTGTTCGGTCGGCGCGGCGGCATGAAGATGGCGGAATACGTCAGACATGCCGATTACGTGCCGCTGCCTGCCAACCCCGCTGGCGAAATTCAGGCGGAACTGGAGCGCATCCGCCGCAGCAGCGGCAAATCGCGCCCAGGCGTGCTGCGCCAGGCGATGCAGAAGACGATGATGGACAACGTCGGCGTGTTCCGCGAGGCGCGCGGGATGCAGCAGGCGCTCGACGAAGTGCGCGAACTCAAGCATCGCTACCAGACCGATCTGTCGATCGACGATCGCGGCTTCCGCTTCAATACCGACCTGCTGGAGGCGTGGGAGCTGGGCTGCCTGCTGGATATGGCGGAGACGACGACGGTCAGCGCCATCAACCGCACCGAAAGCCGGGGCGCGCACAGCCGCGAAGACTGCAAGCAGCGTGATGACGTCAACTGGATGGTGCATACGCTGATCTGCCGTCCGTCTGAACTGCCCGCCTTTGCCCCAGGCAACCCGGAACTGACCGTGAACACCCGCAAGAAAGTGGATGTTTCGCTGGCGGAGCAGGATGAGCGCTTCGTACCGAAGGTGCGGAGTTACTAGAGTGCGTCTGTTTGCCCCAACCTCACTCCGGAAACCTGGCGGTTGAGCGCAGCGAAACGGGGCGAGGTTGGATGATTTGCAGACAGCCCCAGACTTCATCCCGAAACCTCCGTCTCAGACCTCTCTCCGTATGGAGAAGAGTCTGGAGTGGGGGAAGATGAGGCAGATGAGGCTGCAAAAATGTGGTCAGGATCGTACAGAGTGTGTGCCCTGTAGAAATGGATGACCCCGATAATGGATGTGACTTTTCGTATTCGCCGCTTCAACCCTGAAGCGGAAGGTAAGAAGAAACCCTACTGGCAGGAGTTCACCGTCAAGGACGTGGACGAGACCGACCGTGTGCTGGAACTGCTGCACCGCGTCAAGTGGGAGCAGGATGGTACGCTGACGCTGCGCCGGGCGTGTGCGCACGGCGTGTGCGGGTCGGATGCGATGCGCATCAACGGCGTCAACCGTCTGGCCTGCAAGGTGCTGGTGCGCGATGTCGGCACGAAGATTCAGGTCGAGCCGATCCTCGGCTTGCCCGTCCTGAAAGACCTGGTAGTCGATATGGAGCCGTTCTTCGCCCACTACCGCAGCGTCATGCCCTACTTCATCAATGACAGCCCCGTCCCCGCCGACGGGCGCGAGCGCTTCCAGACGCAGGAAGACCGCGAGAAGTTTGACGATACCACCAAGTGCATCCTGTGCGCCTGCTGCACGACCTCATGCCCGTCCTTCTGGGCGAACGGGGAATACGTCGGACCTGCGGCGATCGTGCAGGCGCACCGCTTCATCTTCGACACGCGCGATGAGGGTTACAAGCAGCGCCTCGACGAACTGGCGGAGCCGAACGGCGTGTGGCGCTGCCGCACGATCTACAACTGCACGCCCGCCTGCCCGCGTGACATTCAGGTGACGCGCGCCATCGGTGAGGTCAAGCTGGCGATCCAGCGCGGCACGCGCGATGGGGTGATCAAGGAAGGCGTCGGACCGATCGCGGTGAGCAACAGCTAGGGTCTGTCTGCAAATGATCCGACCTCGCCCCTCTCCATCGGAGAGGGGCAGGAAACCGTGAGGTTTCCAGGGTGAGGTTTGGGCAAACAGACCGCCCCGTTTACATGACGGGGCGGTCTGCTTTCCGGCTGGTTCAGCCAGACGGCGAATCCCGCCTCACGCGCCGTATTTGACGGTGCGCCCGGCGTGCGCCAGCGCCATCATCATCAGGTCGGCGGCGGGGAACTGCCCCAGACCACCGCGCATGGCTTCGCGTTCGCCGAAGATCGTGCTGTTGTCGCTCAGGTGCGTCTCCGGCGCGTAGAGCAGCGTCGGCACGGGATGCCACGAATGGGCGCGCAGTTTTGCCGGGGTGGAGTGGTCGCCCGTGATGATCAGCACCGACGGCTTGAGGTCGAGCAGGGTGGGCAGCGCGGCATCGACCGCCTCGATGACCGCGACTTTGGCATCGAAGTCGCCATCTTCACCGCGCGAGTCCGTCTTTTTGATGTGGCAGAAGACGAAATCGTAGTCCGACCAGACGGAGGCGACGGTGGCGAACTGCTGAGCGATCGAGTCGTCGTGATGCGTTTCGATGGTGTCCATCCCGACCAGGCTGGCGACGCCCTTGTACATCGGGTAGACGGCGACGCACGCCGCGCGCAGCTTGTACACATCGCTGTATTTGGGCAGGTTCGGGTCTTTGGCGAAGCCGCGCAGCGTACACATGTTGGCGGGTGCGGCATCGCGCAGCCGTTCGCGCGCCGCATCGAGCCACTGGTTGACCAGCGCGGCGGTGCGCTCGCCCTCTGGCGATTTGGCGCGCGCGGGCAGGGTGGGCACGCCCGTCACCTGCGGGTCGGTGTCGGCGATGGCGTCGCTCAGGTCGTCGCCGTGCAGCACCATCGCAAAGCGGTAATCCTCGCCGACGCGGATGTCGATCTTCAGCCCGTCGATCTGGATATCCTTCAGCAGTTCGACGCGCTTCGCCCCTTCTTCGGTGGGGATGCGCCCGGCACGGCGGTCGGTGATGCGCCCCTCACTATCGACGGTGCAGAAGTTGCCGCGCACTGCCACATCGCCCGCGCCGACGTACAGCCCGATGCCGATCGCCTCCAGCACGCCGCGCCCGATGTCGTACACCAGCGGGTCATAGCCGAACAAGCCCAGATGCGCCGGTCCGCTGCCTGGGGCGATGCCACGTGCCACCGGGATACTCAGCCCGGTCGTGCCCTCGCGCGCCAGCCGATCCATGTTCGGCGTCTCGGCGGCTTCCAGTTCAGTCGGTCCGCCTGGGGAGAGGGGCAACCCGCCCAGCCCGTCCATGACCAGCAGGATGATCTTGCCGCCTTCGTTCGTGGTCAGGCGGCGGGTGATCTCGAAATTCGCCATCGCTGCATCGCTCCCTGAATGAGATGATCCCGAATACGCGATCGACTATAGCGTGTTTGTGTCGATCCGGGTATGGCTGACTCATTGGCGAAACAGGCGTATACTGAGGATAAAGTGTTTTTATCCATCGGCATCGAGGAGGTGCAGTATGTCCCTGATCACGCTCGTGTACGTCAGTGCCAGCTACAAGCTGATGACCGATGACGACCTCAAGGCGATCCTGGAGGTGTCGCGCCACAACAACGCCCGTGATGGCATCACCGGGATGCTGCTCTACCGCGATGGCTACTTCATCCAGGCGCTGGAGGGCGAAGAAGCGGCGGTGAATGCCACCTATGCTAAGATCGCCCGCGATCCGCGTCATTTCAACTGCATCGTCGTCTACCGCAATGCCATTCAGGAACGGTCGTTCACTTCGTGGTCGATGGGCTTCAACCATATCACCGATGTCGATCCGGGTGCACCCGAAGAGGTGCGCGAATTTCTCGATCGCCCGTTCGAGCCGGCGAAGCTGACGGAAAAGCCGAGCGTGGCGGTACATCTGCTGGAGAACTTCCGCGATCAGAACACGTTCTGATCGTCGTGTGACACCATCTGTCCATCAGGAGGATATACGGTGCGCGAGGATGCGATCCGGGGCTGTCT
This sequence comes from uncultured Pleurocapsa sp., assembly GCA_964614405.1. Taxonomy (GTDB): domain Bacteria; phylum Chloroflexota; class Anaerolineae; order Aggregatilineales; family Phototrophicaceae; genus Flexifilum. The sequence goes on along the minus strand of CAZTLS010000043.1, from coordinate 29,366 downwards.
GTTCGGCATGGCGATCGGAGACGCTCTGGGCGCACCGACCGAGTTCATGAGCATGGCGGAGATCATCCGCCGCTTTCCCCCACGCGGCTTCCCGCCGCTCATCGGCACGCCCGCCCGCGTGACCGACGATACACAGATGGCGCTCGCCGTCGGTGCGGCGCTGCTCAGCGCACCCCGCCCCTACGCTCCGGACTCGCTGGCGGGAGCGTTCGGCGCTGCATTCATCACCTGGTATCACGACCCGCAGAACAACCGCGCGCCCGGCATGACCTGCATGGGCAGCACCGCCCGGCTGATCAGCGGCATCCCCTGGCGCGATGCCACCGACATCCACTCCAAGGGCTGCGGCTCGAACATGCGCGTCATGCCCGTTGCACTGCTGCCCCTCGACGATGCTGTGCGCGCGGGGATCGCGCAGCTTCAGGCGGCGATCACCCACGCCCACCCCGCAGCCCTCGCTGCCTCTGACCTGACCGCCTGGGTGATCACGTGGCTGGCAAACGGCGGCGACCCGGCGCATCTGCTCGCTGCCGCTGAGACATACGCGGGCGCACAACTCACGACCTATCATGCCGACTGGCTGGGCGATCTGTGGGATCGTTCTGTCTTCACCACACCTGAGGCATACATGGCGCATGGCTGGGAGACTGTGCGGGAACGGCTGGCGCGCGTGGTCGGTGCGCTGGCGACGGGCGACCCGGACGCCGACCCATGCCTGCTCACCGGGGCGGGCTGGACGGCGGACGATGCGCTGGCGACCGCGCTGCACTGCTTCCTGCGCTATCCCGACGATCCCGTCACCGCGCTGGGACGCGCCGCCGCCACCAGCGGCGACTCGGACTCGATCGCCTGCATCACCGGGGCGTTCGCCGGGGCACGGCATGGCATGTCCGGCTTGCCCGCCGACTGGGTGGCGCGCATCGAATATCACGCCGCGCTCACCCGTCTGGCGGATGGGCTGATCGGGCTGTGGGCGGGGAACGGCTGAGGGCGGCGTCACCCGCCGCCGACATATACACCGGTGTGCAGACTCCAGCGCTGCACGCCGTCGGCACTGGTCGTCTCGATCGTGTCGGCATCGATAAAACGCACGGACTGGATAAGCGCCTCTGGTCCGCCATGACGATAGATCGGCTGTCGTTCCGCCATCGGGTCAGGCGGGTCGAGCAGGTCCCACACGCGAATGGCGCTGTAGCCCGCGATCAGGTAGCGGTTATCGGGCGAAAGCGCCACCGGGTGATAAGGCGCAAGCGGGATTTCCGGGGCAACAAAGCCCTCCACATCGACGTGAGTCGGCGCGCCGCCCTCGATGGTGTAGACGATCATGTCACTGTATATTGCGGAGTAGTCCAGATTGCGACTGACGATCGAATAGATGATCACCCGTGTGTTATCGTCAGAAAAACGAAAGCGTGTTTCACGCCGTTCCATGCCAAAAAAATGCTCTCTGACGGGCAGGGTAAACTGCTTCACCCGCTGCCCGGTATGAATGTCATAGGCACGCACACCAGACTCGCCGCTGCCCCATAACCAGCTGCGTCCGTCGTCCCAGTAAAACTGATTAAACGTAGTCGGTTCATAGCTGAAGGCTGCCAGTGGATTGTAATCCCCGACCCGGTATGAGCGGTTTCGTGTCCGGTCCCATAGTACATCCTGCTGTTTTCTATCGTACAGACAACTGGATGTACGATGTACAAAAGGACAACCGCCCAGGATCAAGGCATATGTGGCGGCAGGATGCCATACCACTGCGGGTTGAATATTATCACTGAGAAATTCACCTGGGTTATTGGGAAAAGTATGCACACGCCCGCCCGCTACTGCATCCCAGATGACGATGTCCTTGCTAACCCACCACACGTAATTATCACGATCTGCACCGGAACCATAAGCGCGAATCGACCCCACCGCACCTGTCAGATAGCGACAGTCCGGTGACCAGTTAATCACGCGCACGTTGTGTTCGATCGCCTCCATCACCTGAACGATCGTTCCATCGGGCGTCACCAGCGCCAGCGCACCCTGCGCGGCGATATAACGTGGGAATACCCCAGGCTGAAACCAGTGTGCGTCTTCATATGGGCAGAAAAAGGGCTGCGATCGGCTGTTCAGCGTGATCGGCTCGTTCTGTGCTGACACCATGCCCGTACTCGTCAGCAGACACACGATGAACAGCAGCCATACAAAACGGATTGACTTCATGAATGTATTTCCCCCGCGACTATCTGACGATCATCTGGCTGATGGTCGGGCGGTGTCACCCGTCTGGTGCTACCCCTCTGCGCCGCCGTGCGGCAGCGTCACAGTAAAGCATGTCTCGCCTGGGCGAGAGGTGAAGCGGATGTCGCCCCGGTGTTTCTCGCGCACGATGCGTCTGGCGATGTCCAGCCCCAAACCCGTGCCCATCGGTTTGGTGGAGAAGAACGGCTCGAACACGCGCGGCTGCACCTCCGGCGGGATGCCGCGCCCGCTGTCGGTGATCGAGACATGCACTCCGTCCTCGTCCAGTCGGGTGCTGATCGTCAGAGCGCCACGATCGCCCATCGCATCGAGGGCGTTCTCGATCAGCTTCGTCCACACCTGGTTGAGTTCGCTGGCGTACACATTCAGGCGCGGGCACGAACGGTCAAAATCGCGCGTCACCGTCACCTTACTCAGACGATTGGAGAGCATCGTAAGCGTGTTCTCGATCCCCTCGTGCAGATCGACGATTTGCAGTGGCGCTTCGTCCATGTAGGTGTAGGCTTTGACGGCGTTGATCATCTCGCTGATGCGCGTGGCGCTGTTGGCGGCAGTGCGCGACAAGCCCATGATCGAGACGGTGCTTGCCAGCCATGCCGCGACAGCGGGCAGCGACCCGGCAGGCATCATGCGCTCGAACATCTCCAGCATGTCTGTGCCGATCCCCTCGGAGACCAGCACCGGGGCGATCGCCCACGCATCCTCGACACTGTGATCTTCCAGCCAATCCGCCAGTGCCGACTCGCGGTCGTTCTGGGCGAGCGCGCTCAGTGGGGGCGGCGGCGGGGCGCTCATGAGCGCTTCAGCGGTGCGGCTGATCAGGTCGATCTGCTCGGCGCTCAGCCCGACGCTGCTCAGCGCCAGAGTATGCCGCTGAAGCTCTGCCAGCAGAGCGGGGGTCTGGCGGGCGGCGCGCACATTGGCGGCAGCGGGATTGTTCAGTTCGTGCGCCAGACCTGCCGCCAGTTTGCCCAGCGCGGACATCTTCTCCTGCCCGCGAATCTGCGCCTCGGTATCGCGCAGGCGCTTCGCCATCGTGGTCATGAGCAGTTCGGCGATCGGGCTGGAATGGCTGACGCTCTCCACCACCGCGCGGTTGAACTCCAGAAGCTGCGTTTCGACGGTGGCGCGTCCGCTGGCGGTGCGCGCCTGCCCGGTCAGCAGGGCGATCTCGCCGACGAACGAACCGGGCTGCTCTTTCGCCAGCACGATCGTCTGTCCGCCGATCACCTTGCTGATCTCCAGTTCGCCTTCCAGGATGACGTAGAACCCGGTCGGCGCGTCGCCATCATGAAAGAGGTACTCGCCCGCAGGCAGCGTGATCACCCGGCTTTGCGAGAGCAGTTCGTCCAGCTCATCCTGAGGCAGCCGTGCGAAAAGCGGGATGGCGCGTATGGCATCGAGCATGGCAGAGCGTCCCTCATCCTGCACAAATCGGTCAGTGGTACAATCACAATGCGCGTCGCGTTCATGTGCATTGTTATATCATTAATCATACACCAGAACGCCGTGCATGGATCGCCCGTAGAGAGAACACAGGCAATGAACACGATATACGAGGGGCGCTGGGCGCGGCGCTGGCGGCGGATGCGCTGGTCGTCGGTGGTGGCGCTGGCATCGCTGATCGGCTGTGCCGTCCCTGCCCCTGCACAGATCGCGCCTGAGGGGGATGTGCCGATCGCGCAGGACGCGGCGGCGTGGGCGGAGATCGCACCTGGGATGAGCCAGCGGACGCTTGCACCTGGCGCGCGCTACCCGCTCACCCGCTTCATCGCGCTGCGGATCGACCCGGCGCGCTACGCCTTTCGTGCCCATTACCAGCCGGGCGCGCCGCTGACGCTGGACGAATGGCGCACGCGCCTGCCTGAGGCGATCGCCATCGTCAACGCCAACTTCTTCGATCAGGGTAACCGTGCGCTCGGTCTGGTCGTGGCAGATGGGGTGGTGTATGGCGAGAGCCTGCGCGGTCGAGGCGGGATGCTGGAGGTGGCGGATGGAGCGGTGCGTGTGCGCTCGCTGATCGCCTTCCCGTATGCGGGAGAACGTCTGGAGCAGGCGGTGCAGGCATTTCCGATGCTTATCGCGGGCGGGCGTGCCGTGTATGCCGACCCACGCCCGGATCGCCCGTCGCGGCGCACGGTGGTGGGGCAGGATGCTGCCGGGCACATCGTGCTGCTGGTCACACCTGGGCTGACCGGGCTGCCGCTGGGCGAACTGACGACGTTCCTCGCACAGAGCGATCTTGGTCTGGTCGAGGCGCTCAATCTGGACGGGGGCGGGTCATCGATGCTGGCGATCGACGTGCCTGGCGCGCCGCCTGTGCGCGCCCGCGCCTTCGATCCTGTGCCCGCAGTGCTGGCGGTGTATGCACGATGAGCGGCTTTCCGGCATTCGTCCGTCTGGCTATCGGGGTGTGCGCGCTGTGCCTGCTGGCGCTGGGTGGGGCGGCTGGGCTGGGCGCGGTGTTCGACCGCCCGCCGGACTCGGTGATGGGGCGCAACCCGTGTCGGCTGCCGTGCGCCTTCGGGGTCACCCCTGGCATCAGCAGCCGCGCGGATGCGGAACAGACGTATGGCGGCATGGCGATCCGCAGCCCGCTCTTCCTGACGGCACGCCGCTATTCGTACACGCTGAACATCGGCGGCATGGACGATGCTGGAGAAGTGGTGGCGGTATCGCCTTCGCTGTCGGTGGCGGCGGCGAATGCGGCGCGCCTGCCGCCGTCTGTCGGGTTGAATGAGGCGGTGCTGGCGCTGCTCTTCTTCGACCAGGCGAGCGGCGGCGGGATCGAGTCGGTCAGCCTGTTCACGGTCGATGACGCGCAGCAGTTCTGGCGGCTGGGCGATCTGCTGGCGGAAGCCGGCGCGCCGGATCGTGTGGCGGCGGCATGTGGGACGGTCGGTGAGGTGCTGCTGCTGATCTACGATGCGGGCATTGTGGCGCAGATCGCCTATGCGCCGCGTCTGACGCCGGAGATGGAGGTGGCGCGGCTGTCGGTGACGGTGGATGCTGATGCCTGGGTCGAGGCGCTGGGGACGCGCTTCTGTACCGCGCGCGATCGCTGGATCGGCTTCGTCCCGTATGCGGCTTACGGCAAGCCGGAACGCCGCCCGCTGCCCTAGGCGGAAGTCCCGACAAAACCGGGCGACGGCCCGATAAAAGTTGCCACGTTTTTTGCACATTTTGCACATCCTCTGAACATCAGGCGGTTACTGTATGGATGTCGCAGGTTTTTGCAGACATCCTGAACCGATATGATGAAATGGAGGAAGTGAGATGGTAGGTCGCAGGTTCTACATCGTGATGGTGAGTGTGTTCGTGCTGGTGCTGAGCATCACCGGGGCTGCCCTGGCAGATGACATCGACGAGACACTGCCATCTATCCGGGATGGGCGCGTCAATGTGCATGACATCGCTGCCCCGCTGGTGGTCTACTGCACGTTTGAGCATCCTGATGCTGATGACCCTGACATGAGCGTCATGAGTGGCGTCGAAATCTGGGCGTTCGTGGACGACGAGATCGAACAGGTGATCACGTTCAGCAGCGAGGCGCTGGAAAAGAGCAGCCCAGGCTTGCTCGCCAGTGGCAAGGGCTATGCGCTCTATCTGGAGGCGGACAGCTCGCTGACCGCTACTGGTCCGCTCTACGCCTTCAATTGGCAGCCAGGCGACACCGAAGGCTGCTGAGCCGGAAAGCACAGCTGCTTGTCATCCCTGACCGATACGGGTGAACAAAAAACCTCTCCATCTGGAGAGGTTTTTTTGCTGACAGGGATTTATCCTGAATGCACACTGCAAGGTATGCCTGGCGTTCTACGAGCGTTTAGCGGGGATTTCAGTGGTCGTGCGCGCGCCGACGCCCGCTGTCGCGCTCAGTTCCACCTCATAGCGCTGCACCAGCTCGACCAGTTCGCTGATCGGCAGCGGTTTGGAGATGTACGAGTCGCAGCCTGCTTCGAGGCAGCGTTCGCGGTCGCCGAGCATGGCGTAGGCGGTGACAGCGATGATCGGCTTTTTGACGCCGCGCGCCCGCAAGCCGCGCACCACATCCAGCCCGCTCAGCCGTCCTTCGATCTGCACGTCCATGAAGATCAGATCGGGGTTTTCCTTTTCGTAATTGCTCAGGGCGGCTTCTCCGTTCGAGAAGCTGACCACCTGATGCCCGCCCATACGTGCGATGCGCTGCACGAGGGAGATGTTGGCGGGGTTATCTTCCACATACATGATCTTCATTTCACTGCCTCCACCTCTGTGATCGATTCGGACGGTGCGTGCTGTACCGGGGCATTGCTCATGGCGTCAGCGCGGGGCAGGGTGAAGAAGAACGTGCTGCCCTTGCCCAGTGCGCTTTCGACCCAGATGCGCCCGTTCATCAGACCCAGAAGCTGGCGGGAGATCGCCAAGCCCAGCCCTGCGCCGGAACGCGGGTCGCGCCCTTCCGTTTCCGCCTGTTTGAACTCCTCAAAGATGAGTTCGTGATTTTCCGGTGCGATGCCGGAACCGGTATCGGTCACGCTGATCTGCACATGATCGTCGAAAGCGCGGGCGCGGACGGTGATCGTGCCTTCATCCGTGAATTTGGCGGCGTTGCTGTAGAGATTGAACAGCACCTGACGCACGCGCTGATCGTCGGCATACACACGCGGCAGGGTGTCGGGGATGTCGGCTTCGAGGCGCACAGGCTTTTTGGCGACCAATCCGCCGGCGGTAGTCATGACGGCGCGGATGAGCGGGGCAGCATCCATGCTGTCGAGGCGCACTTCCAGCTTGCCTGCGTCCACCTTCGACAGGTCGAGGATGTCGTTGATCAGCTTGAGCAGTTCCTGCCCGCTGGTGTAAATCTGGCTCAGGTCGGCTTCGTAGGCATTCGGCAGGCGCACCCCGTCGTACATCGCGGGGAATTTGAGCATCGTCTCGCTGAAGCCGATGATCGCGTTGAGCGGGGTACGCAGTTCGTGCGACATGTTGGCGAGGAACTGCCCGCGAAAATGCTTCGCTTCTTCGGCGGCAGCGCGGGCGGCGTCGAGCTGGGTGTTCGTCTCCTGAAGACGCTCGGTCAGGGCGCGCGTGCGGGCGAGGCTGCGTTCCAGTTCGGTGCGGCTCTCGAACAGTTCCCCGGCGATGCGTCGTTCGCGCGCGTAGTTGAAGATCGCCCATTCCGCAATCTGGTAGAGGTCAGCGGTGACCAGTGCCGCAATGCCCGCCGCGCCCAGCGACAGCAGGATCGCGCCCAGTTCCGCCCACGACACCGCAAAGCCTTCGCCGCGTATGCCAGGGATGACCACGATCATGACCGCCCCGGCAATCGCCGCTGTCAGCGCTACCTGAGGCGGAAAGAGCGTGCCGACAATGAATACTGCCAGCGGGATGATGAACGGCAGGATGACCGTGCCATCGCCCTGTGCCACCATCAGCGCGATGCCGATCACCGTAAACATCACCACGACGAAAAAGCCCGCGCTGGTGCTGTAGCGGGCATCTCGCTTGAGGACGTTGGTGGCGATGACTCCGAACAGCAGCACACCCAGCGGGATGAGCGGCTGCACGATGTCCACACGCCAGATCAACCCACCCGTGAAGATCAGGAACATGCCGATGCCGCTTCCCAGCGATGCCCACCTTAAAAGACTGTTCAGGCGGTCACTGCGAACTTCATCGGCGAACTGCTCGCGCGAATACTCTGCTGCCATGAAGTGTGATCCTGTCTTTCAAAAAAACAAAAACCTTATAGCCAGAAGTATAACTGCATTCTGGCGAATCTGACTATGCGTTTGTCGAATTCATGAAGTTTTGGGTGTGATCCGTTAACATCCTTATACAAAAACAGAGGGATGACGCTGACTACAGAGCTGTATGAAGGATGCAGCCCTGTAGTGCCTATGCCGCCAGCGCCGCTGCCAGTTCTCCAGCGCGGGCATAGCGATCGTCGGGCTGTTTGCTCAGCGCGCGCAGCACGGGCTGTACCACCTCTTCCGGCAGGTCAGGGACGAGGTTGCGCGGGTTGGGCGGCGGCTGGCGCAGATGCGCGAACAGCACCTGTCCGGCATTGCCCTGGAAGGGGCGCGATCCCGTCAGCATCTCGTAGAGCAGCACGCCGAGCGCGTATACGTCGGTACGGGCATCGACAGCGGCGGCTGCCTGAATCTGCTCCGGAGCCATGTAATCGATCGTGCCCATCGTCTCTGTGCCCGTGATGGCGGTCGTCTGGCTTTTGGCGATGCCGAAATCCATCAGCACTGCCCGGTCGATCGACCCATCCGGCTTGAGCAGCAGCATGATATTGGCGGGCTTGAGGTCGCGGTGGACGACCCCGCGCGCATGGATGTAGTCCAGGGCTGAAGACACATCATGCAGGATTTTTCGCATCGTGGGCACGTTCAGCCGCCCGCCCTGACGGAGGAATTTGTCCAGCGGTGTGCCGTCCAGATAATCCATCACCATGTAGCGCACGCCGTCTTCCGTCTCACCATATTCGTAAAAACGCACGATGTTCGGGTGGCTGAGCCGCTGCAAAATCTCTCCCTCCCGGCTGAAACGCACGCGCGTATCGGCATCTGCCACCCCTGGCAGCAGCTTGATCGCCACCGTTTCGCTGCCGACGTGCCCGCGATACACCTCCCCCATCCCGCCGCGCCCGATGAAGTCGTCCAGCGTGTAGCCGCCGATCATCTTCCCGGTCAGCGATCCGGGAACGCGCACGGGCGCTGGACGGTGCGCCGCCTTTGCGTCATCGCGCCCGTATGCCTCAACCGAGTCCACCGCGTAGCGCAGGTGATACACCTGTTTGTCGATGACCCGCTGGATGCGGGCGCGCACCGGGTTGAAGAGCAGTGCCAGTGCTACCGCCAGCACAGGGATGATGATCGGGCTGTCGATGAGCGTGCTGAGCAGGGAGAACCCCACCAGGAAAAGCACCACCAGCAGCACCGTGACCAGCACGATGCCGAGCGTGCGGTTGATGGCATAGTCGATGTCCCACAGCCGATAGCGGAAGATCGAGAACGCCAGCGCCACCGAAAACGTCGTGAACGGCAGATAGAGCAGGAAGATGTGGATGAAGAAGCGATACAGCACGCGCAGAGGCGGGCGCGCAGCGAACCAGGGCGTCACGAACGGATCGATCATGTTGAAGACGCTGATCGGCACAACGCACAGGAATAAGCCGAACAGCACCCATTTCACCTGCTGGCGCTGAGTGGGCGACATGTCGGTGCGGAAGCGGCGAAGCTGCCCCCACAATGCCAGAAAGCCGAACAAGCCCATGATGATCAGGAAGGGCGAAGCGGGCGTCGAACCGGTCTGCGGTCGCCCGATCGACGCCAGCCCGTCCAGCACCGTCAGCGGCAGGATGATCACCATCACCCAGCGCATCCAGCGCGGGTAAAAGCGTCCGTTGGGGAAGAGCAGCAGGTTGGCGAAGATCAGCACATAGCTGATCGCGTACAGCGCCACCAGAAACACACGGGCGCGCTCATCTTCCCGTCCCCAGGCGTTGAAGCCGCTCAGGTTTTGCGTCCCCGTCACCACCAGTGCCAGCGCCACGATGACCGCGATCGGCTCATCTGTGCGGCGCGAGATGATCAGAAAGCCGAGCGCCACGCTGATGACCGCGTGGACGAGCTGCACCGCCGGAAAGAACCCCGCATAGAACTCCGGTGTCAGCCCAAGCTGGGGCAGCGCTTCCTGAAAGAGCAGATATGCCTGCGCCAGCCGCTCCACATACGTCAGCGGCATCGACAGCACGAACGCCATCAGCGCCGCTGCTGCCAGCATCGACCAGGCGGCGAGGACGATCAGACGCGCCCGTCCGCTGATCGGTCGTGTGAGCAGGGTATCGGTCGTCGCGTTCATGCTTTACCCCATTTGGGTGCATTTGGAGAATGCCTGTATTTTAACAAATTTTATTGACTTTCCCCATAAAGATGAGCGTATGATGAGCGCTTCGTGAAATTTCTTACACAAATAGAGAATTTCTGTTAAAAGTGAGAGAACCAGGAGTTGTTCATCGTGACTGAGTTTGTGTTCAGGCAGTATATTGACGGAGAATGGGTCGATGCCGCGCGCGGCGGCACATGGAATCTGCTCGATCCGGCGACGGAAGAGACGATCGCCATTCTGCCCTTTGGCGATGATGAGGATGCCCGCGCCGCCCTCGATGCGGCTGCCCGCGCTTTTCCAGGCTGGGCAGCGCTCACCCCGTATGAGCGCGGCGCAATCCTCCACCGTGCAGCAGCATGGATACGCGATCACACCCCTGAACTGGCGCTGATCACCAGCGAGGAATGCGGCAAGCCGCTGCGCGAGGCGCGCGGTGAGTGGGCGACTGCGGCTGCCTCGTTCGAGTGGTTTGCCGAAGATGCCAAACGCGCCTATGGGCGGGTTGTGCCTTCGCGCCGCAGCGATCGCCGTCTGCTTGTGCTGCACCAGCCGCTCGGCGTGGTCGGGACGATCACCGCGTGGAATTTCCCGGTTTACAACCCGGTGCGCGCGTGGGCGGCGGCGCTGGCGGCGGGCTGCACGGTGGTCGGTCGCCCGTCGGAATACACGCCCCGTTCCGCCATGCTGCTGGTGCACGCCCTGATCGCCGGGGGCATCCCGCGCGGGGTGATCAATGTGATCAACGGCGACCCGGCGTCGATGGGCGCGGCGCTGCTGGATGACCCTCGCTGCCGCAAGATCGCCTTCACGGGCAGCACGCGCGTCGGCAAACTGCTCATGGACGGGGCATCGCGCACCGTGACCAGGCTGTCGCTCGAACTGGGGGGCAACGCCCCGGTGCTGATCTTCCCCGATGTCGATGTCGAAAAAGTGGCGCGGGCTGCCGTGAGCAGCAAGACGCGCAACAACGGGCAGGTGTGCATCGCCCCGCAGCGCTTCTTTGTCCACGCCCGCATCGCCGAGGAATTCATCGATCGCGCGGCGACGGCGATGGCGATGCTGCGTCTGGGCGCGGGGCGGGATGAGGAGACCGAGGTCGGTCCGCTGATCAACGCCGTCCAGCGCGAACGGCTGGAGCGGCTCGTTGCCGACTCGGCAGCGCAGGGCGCGGAGGTCGTCACCGGGGGCACACGCCCGGCGGACAAGCCGCGCGGCTATTTCTACAGCCCGACGCTGCTCGCGGGCGTCAGCCCGGACATGCCGGTCTACCGCGAGGAACTGTTCGGTCCCGTCATGCCCGTCGTGCCGTTCGAGGATGTCGATCAGGCGCTCGCCCTGGCGAACGGCACAGAATATGGTTTAGCCGCTTACGTTCACACCCACGACCTGAAGACCGCCGTGCATCTGTACGAAGGGCTGGAATTCGGGATGGTGGCGGTGAACGAGTGGATGCCCACCACGCCGGAAATGCCGTTCGGCGGCATGAAAGCCAGCGGGATCGGGCGTGAATATGGTTCGGAAGGACTGCACGAATATATGGAGACCAAAGCGGTGTACCTCGGAGGCTTATGATACCATGTCCCTGCAACCGATTCGTTCTCAGCCAGCGCCGTCGTCGCACGGCGTTCGCCCCCACTACAGCCGACCTGCCTTGCAGCACGAGACGCCTGTAGACCGCAAGCACAAATCATTGCAGCCGCCCGTCCCACCCCCTCGCACGGAGCCGGAAGAGCCTGAGCAGCCGCAGCAGCACCACGCCGTCACCCTGCCGATCCGCGTGGTGAACATCCAGCCGGAGCATTTCGCCGGGCTGGAAGAAGTACAGCGTCTCGCTTTTCCCACCCTCACCCCTGATGAACTGCTCGATGCGGCGCGCTTTCAGCGTCATATCGAAATCTTCCCCGAAGGACAGTTCGTCGCGCTGGCGGAAATTCGCCCTGGCGAATGGAAGCCGGTTGGCTCGACCAGCACCTACCGCACCAATTACGAATTCGGCAAACGCCATTACACCTTCATGGAGTCGATGGGCGACGGCTGGCTGACCGGGCACGAACCGGACGGCGAATGGCTGTACGGCATCGACCTGAGCGTGCATCCCGATTTTCGCGGAATGCGTATCGGGCGGCGTTTGTATCAGGCGCGGCACAGGCTGGCTGTGCAGCTCAACCTGCGCGGCGAGATCGCTGGAGGCATGATCCCCGGCTATGACCGTCACCGCGATACCCTGAGCGTGGCGCAGTACGTGCTGCACGTGCATCAGGCACGCCTGCACGACCCCACGCTGACCATGCAGCTTCGCAATGGTTTTCAGGTGCGCGGTATCCTCTACGACCACATCACCGATCCGCGCAGCGATAACGCCTGCACGCTGATCATCCGCGATAACCCCCATTACACCCCCAGAGTGACCGAGAGCAGCCTGCCGACCAAAGCGCCTGATCGCTGACGTGAACGACTTCGACTTCATGCGCCTGGCGCTGGCTGAGGCGCGCGCCGCGCTGATCACGGATGATGTCCCGATCGGCGCGGTCGCCGTCTGGCATGGGCGGGTGATCAGCAGCGGGCGCAACCGCCGCGAAGCCGATCACGACTCCACCGCCCATGCCGAACTGATCGCCCTGCAAGGTGCATCACGCGCGCTGGGGCGCTGGCGGCTGGACGATGTGACGCTCTACTGCACGCTGGAACCGTGCGCCATGTGCGCCGGGGCGATGGTGCTGGCGCGCCTCGGTCGGCTCGTGTACGGCGCGATCGACCTCAAGGCAGGCATGGCGGGCAGCATCGATGACCTGCTGCGCCACCCCAGACTCAACCACCGCGTCGATGTCAGCGGCGGCTTGCTCGCCGACGAGTGCGCTGCCCTGCTGCACGACTTCTTCAACCGTCTGCGCTGAGCCAAAACCCTGTCTATCCCCTTGACATGCTCATCTGTTCTGTTGTAATATACCAGAAGGTTAAATAACTAATCGGTTTAATTCGTGCCTTCAGGAGGTGTGATGGAAAAAGACAGCCTCAGCCTGGTGTTCGCTGCCCTTGCCGACCCCACGCGGCGGGCGATCCTGGCGCGCCTGGCGGAGGGAGAAGCGACGGTGAGCGAGCTGGCGCAGCCCTTCGACATGACGCTGCCCGCCGTCTCCAAACATCTGCGCGTGCTGGAGCGCGCCGGGCTGATCCGCCAGCGGCGCGCCGCCCAGCAGCGCCCGTGCCGCATCGACCCCGCCCCATTGGTCGAAATGGCGGAATGGGTGGAGCAGTATCGCCACCTGTGGGAAGCGCGTTTCAACCGTCTTGATGATTATCTGAACAGCATCCAGCAATCAGAAGAACCAGGAGAAACCCCATGAGCAGCATGACCACGCAGGTGCAGGTACAGGGCAATACGATCCGCGCTGAACGCTTCTTCAACGCCCCGCGCGCGCTGGTCTTTGAGGTCTGGACGACGGCGGAACATCTCAAACGGTGGTGGGGCACACGCGAATACCGCACCACCTACTGCACAGTCGATTTCCGTGAGGGTGGCAGGTGGCATTACTGCATGACCGGTCCGAACGGCGAAGAGTCGTGGGGCATTTCCACCTATCAGACGATCACCGCGCCTGAACGAATCGTGTATGTCGATGCGTTCAGCGATGCCGAGGGCAACGTCAACGCAGACATGCCTTCTTTCACCATCACGGTCGAATTCATTGAGGAAAACGGCGGCACGCGCGTGATCAACACCTCACAGGTGGGCAGCGCCGAAGAAATGAAGATGCTGATCGAGATGGGCATGGAACAAGGTCTCATGGAAACATGGGACATGCTGGACGAGTACGTGCGCGGCATCCCTGCCTGAGGCAGCGCACGCCGGAGTGCGTCATTTGGGCAGCATGTGCGCCAGCGCCTCGCCCAGATGACGCACCTCGATCACTTTCAGGTCGCGCGGCAGGTCGGGCAGGGGACGGCGCATCTTCGGGATCATCACCCGCCGAAAGCCGATCTTGTACGCCTCATTCAGCCTGGCGGGGAGCTGCGCCACGCCGCGCACCTCGCCGCTCAAGCCGATCTCGCCGACGAACGCCATATCGGGCGGGATCGCCTTGTCGTAGTAGCTGGAGACCAGCGCCGCGCCCATCGCCAGATCGCTGGCGGGTTCATCGATTTTGATGCCGCCGATCACATTGACGAAGATATCCTGTTCGTGCAGCTTCAGCCCCAGCCGGCGCGTCAGCACGGCGCTGACCAGCAGCAGGCGATTGTAATCGACGCCGTTGGGCGTGCGGCGCGGGTTGCCGAAGGTCGTCGGGCTGGTGAGTGCCTGCATCTCGACCAGCAGCGGGCGTGTTCCCTCCATCGAGACGGCGATGCTCGTGCCTGGGGCGTTCGTCACCCGCTCTGCCAGAAACATCTCCGACGGGTTGGGCACTTCGGTCATGCCTTCGCCCGTCATCTCGAATACGCCGACCTCGCTCGTCGCCCCGAATCGGTTCTTCACGCTCCGCAGCAGGCGGTACGCCTGAAACGGGTCGCCTTCCAGATACAGCACGGTATCGACGATGTGTTCCAGCACGCGCGGTCCGGCGATCGCCCCTTCTTTCGTCACATGCCCGATCAGGAACACGCTCGTGCCGGTCGTTTTGGCGAAGCTTTGCAGGCGCGAGGCGCATTCGCGCACCTGGGTGACGCTGCCGGGCGCAGAGTCGCTCTCGTCGGTGTAGACCGTCTGGATCGAGTCGATGACCACCAGCAGGGGATCAACCTGATCGACCTGATCGAAGATGGCGCTGAGGTTCGTCTCCGTCAGCAGGTAGAGGTCTTCCGCCGCCACCGCCATGCGGTCGGCGCGCATCTTGATCTGGCGGGCGCTCTCTTCTCCGCTCACGTACAGCACGCGCCCGGCAGTGGCGGCGAGCAGGGCGGATGCCTGAAGCACGACGGTCGATTTGCCGATACCGGGGTCGCCGCCGATCAGGGTGATGCTGCCCGGCACGATCCCGCCGCCCAGCACGCGGTTGAATTCGCCGATCGGCACGCGCAGCCGCTCTTCGGCATCAAAGGTGATGGCGCTCAGCCGCTGCGCCTGATCGCGCGCCTGAGCCTGGCGTGCGCCCGCCTTCGCCCCAGCTTTGCTCACTTCCGCCACTTCTTCGGCAAATGTGTTGAATTCGCCGCACGCCGGGCAGCGACCCATGTAGCGCGGCGAACGCCGCCCGCAGTTGCTGCATACGTAGGTGGTGCGCGTTTTCGCCATGCTCCGGCTCGTTTCGCTAATTTGTTCGTAAATATTCGCCCATTATAGACGGTGTGCGGGGTACGGGAAAGTGGCGAAAGGGCGGCGTTTTTTTACTTAAGACGGGCACGCGCCGCTGGTGATGGCGCGCGCATCGAGCAGGTAGAGCGAGAGGAATCCCGCCCCGGCAACCAGCCGACCACCCCCGCTGCGCAGCAGCAGCCCGCGCGGGCTGCTGCTGCGGTCGCCGCCTGCGTAGAGGGTGCGCTCACCGATCATCTCGCCCTGTGTCAGGCTGAAGGCACGCAGCGCCCCGTCCATGTCCAGCGTCCACAGCGCGCACCCTTCATCGATCGCCAGCAGCGGCGTGACGGGCAGTCCGCGCCAGGGATAGATGGCGCGCCAGCGGATGCTGCCGTCGGCGTCGATCGCCAGCAGCGCGCCATCGCGGTCATCCGCCAGCAGGTAGAGGTCGCCCGCCGCGTCGCTGACCAGCCGCGCGCCCGCGCCCGGCGTGGCGGAGAGCGTGGTCAGCCGGGTGATCTCCTCTCCGATGCGATAGAGCGTTGTGCCGGAAAGCGCCGCCCAACCTGCACCGTGCGGCGTCAGCAGGGGGGGACGCGGGGCAGTGTCGAGCGGCAGGCGTGCGATGACCGATCCATCGGCAGCGATGCGCGTGATGAAGACGCGCCCGTCGGCGGCGCGCAGCGCCAGCGCCGCCTCACGACCGTTGGGGTGGGCGTGCAGCGCGACCTGCCGCGCGCTGGCGGGTGTGGCTGTGCCTGATGCGCGCCAGGCGACCGTTCCGTCGGCGCGATAGGCTGTCACGCTGCCATCTGGCATGACGAAGAGCAGCAGATCGCCCAGCGTCACGAACGGCGTTTCGAGCGCCTCGGTCGTCCACACCGCTGCATAGCGTCCGCTGACCAGCACAGCGGTGTGTCCGCCGCGCGCATGGACGGCGGCGCGACCGCCCGGCAGCGCCGCCAGCCCGTTGACCACGCCTGGCAGCGTCACGCGCCACAGCACGCGCCCGCCGTTATATGCCTCGACCCCATCGCCGGATGCGATGACCACATCGCCGTTTTCCAGCACGACGGGCGGCAGCGACGCGCCACGCTGGAACGCTACCGACCCCAGATAGCCGCCCGCCAGCCGCAGCCGCCATGTCAGGGTAAATTCGAGCGGGTGGAACCAGCCGCGCAGCAGGGGGTTGTCGGGCACGTAGCCAGGTCCGCCGTCGTCGGGCAGAAAATCGCGGATTTCGTAATGCAGGTGGGGCAGCCCGCGCGAGGGCGCGCCGATGACGCCGACCGGGTCGCCCATCTCCAGACATTCGCCGACGCGCGGCAGGCGCACCGTGTCGGTCTCTTCGACATGCCCGTACAGGGTGTAGGCGATCGACCGATCGGGGAAGACATGGCGCATGATGACCACGCCTTTTTCGGTATCCCAGCCTTCCGGGTCGCTGTAGGTCACCTGCCCGCGCGCAGCGGCATAGACGGGTTCGCCGTAGCGGTTGAAGCCGATGTCGATGCCGACGTGGATGCCGCCGAAGCGGTTGCGATAGAGGGCAAAATCGTCGTAGCGGTTGCTCAGGGTGTCGGAGATGTCGATCGGGTAATCGAAGGCGGTGACGATGCCGCACGGTGCGCCTTGTGAGCCGACCTGCGCGGCGGGCACGATCGCCAGCGCGCACAGCAGGGCGGCGACCAGCGCGCGCCGCATCAGAATGCGATCAGGGTGGGTCTGCCACGTCATCAGGGGCGGATTTCTCCACAGAACGTTCGCGCCCGCGTTCGCGCGGGGCAGGTTCTTCCTGCTCGGCGGCGGGCTGAATGCGTGCGATATGGACTTTGCGGATGCGGCGGTTCTCCACCGCCTCGATCCGCATGAACAGCCCGGCTTCCTCCAGTGTCTCGCCCACTTCGGGCACACGACCGAGGTGGCTGTAGATGTAGCCGCCGAGGGAGTCGTTCTCGTCGTTGGGCAGGTCGGTCTCCAGCAGGTCGTTCAGGTCGTTGAGGTTGATCGCGCCATCCACCAGCCAGACGTTCGGCTCAAGCTGGACGTATTCGTCTTCCTCGGTGAAATCGTACTCATCGCGGATGTCACCAACGATCTCCTCGATCAGGTCTTCCATCGTGACGATGCCCGCCGTGCCACCGTATTCATCCACCACGATGGCGATGTGCATCTTGCGGCGCTGCATTTCGGCGAACAGGTCGTCGGCACGTTTGGTATCGGGGACGAAGTAGGCAGGGCGCATCCGATCGGCGATCGGCATATCGGGGCGCGCTCCGTCGCTGAGCAGGCGCAGCAGGTCTTTGGCGTACAGCATCCCCCGGATGTTGTCGATGTGACTCTCGTAGATTGGGATGCGCGAATGCCCGCTTTCGATGAACGTCTGAACCGCCGTGCCCAGCGTCGCGTCGAGCGGCAGCGCAGTGATGTCCGGGCGGGGGACCATCACTTCGCGCACCAGCGTTTCGCCGAATTGCAGCACGGAGTAGATCATCTCTTTCTCGGTATCCTCGATCGCCCCGCTCTGCTGGCTTTCGTCCACCAGCGTCATGATCTCTTCTTCAGTGGCGGCTTTGTCGAGCGTTTCACCCCCGGTCAGGCGATTGATGCCCGCGTCGATCGTCTTCGCCGTCCACACCGCCGGGGAGAGCAGCACCAGCAGCAGGCGCAGCAGCGGCGCGGCAAGGCTGAGCAACTGGTCGGCATAGGCAGCGCCGAGCGCGCCCGCCACCACTTCTCCCAGCAGCCAAGTGACGAAGGCGGTGAGCAGCAGTACGATGCCTGTCAGCAGTACAGTTTCCAGCGTGACGCCGGAGAGTTGTTCAGGCGCGGGGAAGAGACGGCTGAGGGGGGGCAGGGCGATGATCAGAGTCGCGCACACGATGGCGAAGCGCACCAGCATCGACGCCATCTGTACCGCGAGACGGGCGCTGGGCAGGTCGTCTGCCAGCAGCATCATCCGGCGGGCGTAGGACTCGCCGCCGTCTGCCCGCTCTCGCATGGCGGAACGGCGAAAGTTGGAGAGGGCGGCGCTGGCAGCATACAGCACCCCGTGTACGACGATCAAGCCGAGCAGCAGAGCGAAGCTGGGTAAACCGGCGTCTTCCAAGTGTCCTGTCCTTGCTACGATATATGCTAATCTATCATGGATTGCGCGTAAAATCACCGATCGGATTGCCCGGTGCGGCGCGCAGCATGACGGAACAGCCCGATGATATTGTACACCATGCCCGCTTCAGGAAGGACAGTCTGATGACGACCGAGACCCGTAAGACGATCGCCCTGATCGCCCATGACAACAAGAAACAGACGATGGTCGCCTTCGCTCTGGCGCACCGCGATGTGCTGGCGCGCTATCACCTGATCGCGACGGGCACGACGGGCGGGCTGATCGCCCAGCAGACCGGGCTGCCCGTCACCCGGATGCTGTCCGGTCCGATCGGCGGTGACGCCCAGATCGCCGCACAGGTTGCTCAGGGAGAGGTGGCGGCGGTCATCTTCTTCATCGACCCGCTGGACAAGCATCCGCACGACCCGGATATCTACTCGCTGCTGCGAATCTGCAACGTGCATGACGTCCCGCTGGCGACCAACCCCGCCACTGCCGCCTACATCATCTCGGACAAAGCATTGTGAGCGCCGTCACCGCGCCCCCGCGCACGCTCATCGTCCTCAACCCGCACGCAGGCGGCGGGCGCGCCGGGCGCGCCTGGCGTGACCTGGAGCCGCTCCTGTGGCAGCAGCTCGGCGAGCTGGTCATCGCCGTCACCGAACGCCAGGAAGAGGTGGCGCTGCACCTCGACAAGGCGCGCGCCGCCGGGGTCGAGCGGGTGATCGCCATCGGCGGCGACGGGACCAATCACGCTCTCGTCAACGCCCTGGCGCGCATGAACGCCCAGCATCCCGATGCGCCGCCGATGATCTACGGCAATCTGCCCATCGGCACGGGGCGTGACTGGGCGCGCGGGCAGGGCATCCCGTTCACCGACCCGCGTTCGGCGGCACGCTGGATCGCCAGCGCCACGCCGCGCCTGACCGACATCGGCAGGCTGGTCACGCCGGAGAGCGACGAATTTTTCCTCAATATCGCCAGTGCAGGGTTGGGCGCGGATGTGGTGGAGCGTGTGGCGCGCGTCCGCCAGCGCCGACCCTGGACGTTCGTGCGCGCCACGCTGGGCGCGATCATCGCCGGGACGATCGCGCCGATGGAGATCGTTCTCGACGGGGAAGTGTGGTACAGCGGACGAGCATACGTGTGCGCCATCGCCAACGGATCGACCTTTGGGCACGGCATGAAGATCGCCCCGGATGCCGACCCGCGCGATGGGCTGTTCGATGTGGTGCTGGTGCGCGATGTGCCGCGCGCAGAAGTGCTGGCGGCGTTCCGGCGGGTGTTCAGCGGCACGCACCTGACTCACCGGGCGGTGATGCACGCCCGTGCGCGGCAGGTGCAGGTGCGCGCCGCCACACCGATCGGCGTCGAACTGGACGGCGAACTGGCGGGCGGGCGCGACCTGACTTTCACGCTGCATCCTGGGCTGCTGCCCATGCTGGCGTGACGGGCTGCCTCACTCCTCGGTCATGCCCGGTTCCGGCGGGATCGGACCTGGCACGTTGACCGGGAAGCGCATGACGCGGAACGTCTCGGCGTAGGTGACGCCTTCCGCGCCCGCCGCTGCCGCCCCTTCGCTGTCCCAGCCGCGCACCAGATCGACGATCGAGTCGTTCACCTGGGTGCGGTGCTGGAGCAGGGCGTCGATCTTGCGCTCGAAATACGGCGTGATGTCCACCGCGATGTTCGGGCGTTCGCTCATCAGCAGGTAGACCTCGGTCACGTGGTGCGGTTCCAGCCCTTCCGCCAGCAGGTCGGGGAAGATCGGGCGCGTCTCGGCGCTGGGGAAGATCGCGTACAGCGCGGCTTCGGCAGCGGCGCGGTGATCGGGGTGGTTGATGTAGTCGAATTTGTCCGATGAGACGAGGAGGGTGGTCGGGTCGAGGATGACGACGCGATCCGGGCGCACCTGACGAATGACGCGCGTCAGCTCACGGCGCAGGGCGATGGTCGGTTCGAGCGTGCCGTCCTCATAACCGAGAAAGCATACGTCCTGCACGCCGACGGCGGCCGCGGCGGCGCGCTGTTCCGCTTCGCGCGCGGCGATCAGCCAGTCGCGGGTGACGGCGGGGTCGTTGCTGCCCGCCGCGCCGTTGGTGACGATGCAGTAGGTGATGTGCGCGCCGTGCGCTGCCCAGCGGGCGGCGCTGCCCGCCGCGCCGAACTCGATGTCATCCGGGTGGGCGACGATGAACAGGACGCGCATCCCGGCGGGCGGCGCGGCTTCAAGTGGGAGTGGCATGAGCGGTCAGTCTCCGTCTCGTTCGAGCGAAATGGGTTCGACTTCGGGAAAAGCGCGCAGGACGGCGAAGAAGCGATCGCGGTAGGCGTGGGCGTCGGCGGCGGTCTCCGCCTCGAAGCGCAGGCTGAGGACGGGTTCGGTATTGCTGGCGCGCAGCAGTCCCCAGCCGCGCGCGAATTTGACGCGCAGCCCGTCCACGCTGACCAGTTCGCCTTCGCCCTCCAACTGCTGGCGGGCGGCGTCGATGACTCTCGCCTTGAGTTCATCGGGGCAGCGCGGGCGATATTCCGGCGTGCTGTACAGCGACGGCAGGGTAGCGTTGAGCCTGGAGAGCGGCGTGCCCGCCATGCCGACCAGCCGGATGAAGCGCGCGGCGACGAAGTAGGCATCGTCGAAGCCGTAATAGCCCTCGCCCATGAAGATGTGCCCGCTCGCTTCACCGCCCAGCAACGCGCCCACCTCCGCCATCTTCGCCTTGACGAGCGAGTGCCCGCTCGCCCACATGATCGGCATCCCGCCCAGCCTGACCACCTCGTCGAAGAAGACCTGGCTGGTCAGCACATCGGCGACCATCGCTGCGCCTGGCGCGCGGGAGAGCAGGTCGCGCGCCAGCAGAGTCAGCACGCGATCGGCGCTCAGGATCGCGCCCGTCTCATCGACCACGCCCATGCGGTCGGCGTCGCCATCGAAAGCGATGCCCATGTCCGCGCCCAGCTCGACCACTTTGGCGGCGAGGGCGCGCATGTTGGCGGGTTCGCCCGGATCGGGCTGGTGATTGGGGTACGTGCCGTCGAGGTCGCAGAACAGCTCGGTGACGCGCTGCCCCCAGGCGCGCAGCAGGCGCGGACCGAAGTAGCCGCCCGTGCCGTTGCCCGCATCGATGACGATGTGGAGGGCGCGGGGCATTCGCACGCGCGGGATGACATCGACCATGTAATCGACCAGCGGGGCGTTTTTGAGCGTCACTTTGCCCAGATCGCCATCGAAATCATCCGCCGTGATGAGCGCGCGCAGCGCCTGAAGCTGATCGCCCCACAGGTTGCGCGCGCCGATGCACAGCTTCAACCCGTTCTGTTCCGGGGTGAGATGGCTGCCCGTGACCATGACGCCGCCCGCGTCGCCCTGATTGACGGCGTACCAGTACACCAGCGGCGTGGACGCCAGCCCGATGTTCAGCACATCGCACCCGGCGGAGACCAGCCCGTCGATGAGCGCATTCGCCAGCGCGGGCGAACTGAGGCGGTTATCGCGCCCGACCACGACCCGCCGTTTGCCGTGTTCGCGGTAGAGCATCGTGCCGAAAGCACGCCCGATCCCATGCGCGGCTTCGGGCGTCAGCGGGGGATCATCGCCAGCGGCGCGCCCGCGAATGTCATATTTCCTGAACAGTTTGCCATCAATGGCGGTCATATGCTGTGCGATCCGTTTCTGCCTGGGGCGGCTACCGCTCGATAATGGTGATTTCCTGCTTCACAAACGCGCGCACCCCGTCTTTGAGATCGTGATGCACGTGCATCCCCGGCCCGACCTGGGCGCGTTCGCCGATCTTGACGCCCGGCATGGTCATCACATCGACGGCGATGAACGCCCCCTGCCCGATGATCGCGCCCAGTTTGTCACGCCCGGTATCCATGCGCGTTCCTTTGACCACGCTCGGCACGCTGCCTCGGTCGATCCGCAGATTGGCGGTGGTGCAGCCCGCCGAGAAATTGACCCCTGGGGCGAACACGCTGTCCAGCACGCGGCAGGCGTGCATGTCGCAGTGATCGGCGACGTAGCTGCGCGCCACCTCGGTGGTGAAGCCGACGTTGCAGTGATCCAGCACCATCGAATTTCGCACCAGCGCATTGTTGCCGACGATGGTGTGTGCGCCGATGTAAGCCGGTCCCACGACCGCCGCGCCCGGAAAGACCTTCGCCCCTTCGCCGATCACCACATTGCCGACCAGCGTGGCAGTTTTGGCGATGAAGGCGCTCTCCGCCACATGCTGCCCCTCGATCTGCGCCAGAAAGGTGTTCATGATGTCGAGGGTGTGCCAGGGGAACTTGAGCGCGTTCCACACGCCGCGATACGGCACGACGCGGAAGGTCATCTCGCCCATCAGCCGATCCATCGCCCGCTCGTAATGGTCGTCGGTGGGGATGTCTTTGATGTATTCCTCGCGCACTGCGTCGAACAGGCGCGTCGCGCTGGGGTGGATATGCGCCACGATGTTGACCAGATTGCTCGGTCGGTTCGCTGCGCCCGGCTTCTCGACGATGCCGGTGATGCGCCCTTCCGCATCGACGATCAGATAGCCGCCTGGGAAGTAGTCTTCACGCTCGTAGCCTGCGATCAAGGCGGCGTGCGGCTCGGCAGCGTATGCCGAGAGCAGGTCGTGGTGCATCACGTCGTCGGTCACGTCATGCACCTGCACGACGTACAGCGGACGGTCGCCCTCGACGGCGGGTGCGGCGCACAGCAGAGCATCGCCCATGCCTTTGGGGGTCGGCTGCACGACGACGCGGGCGCTGACGCCTGGAATGGCGTCCGCCAGCGCGCGGATGTCTGCTTCGCTCTCCGGGTTGGCGACGATGACCGCCTCGGTCAAGCCGAAGCCCGCGTATCGACGGAGCTGGCGCGCCATGAGCGGCTCGTCTCCAAAGCGGATGAGCGATTTTTCGCGCAGGGGCCACATGCGCGATGACGCGCCCCCGGCGAGGATGATCAACAGCGGCATGTCTGCCATGCGTGGAATCCTTGAGTGATGAGACGCCATTTGCACAATGCGCGCTATTGTAGCGCAACGCTGCGCGCTGTTGATGGGCAAAGTGGGGATGTTCGCCGCTGCGCCAATTGGCACTATTGGACTCACGCGGCGCTATTTACAATGACCGTCCGATTTTACCCTGTCAGATACCAGTCAATCATCGATTCAGGACGGAGCAGGATAAACCAATGAACACCAATGGCAATGGCGCGCATGGTGCGACCGGGACAGTGACGGTCAAGCGCGGTCTGGCGCAGATGCTCAAGGGCGGCGTCATCATGGACGTGGTGACGCCCGAACAGGCGAAGATCGCCGAAGACGCGGGCGCGGTGGCGGTGATGGCGCTGGAGCGCATCCCGGCGGACATTCGCGCGCACGGCGGCGTCGCCCGGATGAGTGACCCGGACATGATCCAGGGGATCATCGAGGCGGTGACGATCCCGGTGATGGCGAAGTGCCGCATCGGGCATTTCGTCGAGGCGCAGATTTTGCAGGCGCTGGGCATCGACTACATCGACGAGAGCGAGGTGCTGACGCCGGCC
>CAZTLS010000043.1:0-5320 GCA_964614405.1 uncultured Pleurocapsa sp. | reverse complement strand
GCCGCAACCTGGGCGAGGCGCTGCGCCGCATCAACGAAGGCGCGGCGATGATCCGCACGAAAGGTGAAGCGGGCACGGGCGATGTGGTCGAGGCAGTGCGTCACGCCCGCGCGGTGAACAGCGAGATTCGCCGCATCAGCCACATGGACGAGGACGAACTGTTCACCTACGCCAAGAACATTCAGGCTCCGTATGAGCTGGTGGTGGAGACGGCGAAGCTCGGTCGGCTGCCGGTGGTCAATTTCGCGGCGGGCGGCGTGGCGACTCCGGCGGATGCTGCGCTGATGATGCAGCTCGGCATGGACGGGGTGTTCGTCGGTTCGGGCATCTTCAAGAGCGGCGACCCGGCGAAGCGGGCGAAGGCGATCGTGGAGGCGGTGACGCACTTCAACGATCCGACCGTGCTGATGAACGTCAGCCGGGGGCTGGGTGAGGCGATGGTCGGCATCAATGTGAGCGCCATGCCGGAGGCGGAACGCATCGCCACGCGGGGCTGGTGAGGGGCGTTCGCCTGATCAGGTGACAGGCAGTACGAGCCCGTCGGCGTCATGCGGACGGGCTTGTGTTTAACTAACCCTCCAGATGTGCGCGCAGGAACCACGCCATCTTTTCGTGTTCCTGCATCAGCCCGATCAGGAAGTCATTCGTGCCCATGTCGCCCAGTTTATCCGCCTTGTCCGCGTCTTCACGCAGCGTGCGGATGACCTGCTCGTGATCGGTCAGCAGATTGCGCACCATCTGCACCGCCGGGAAAACGACGCCTGGCTGCTCATCCAGCGTGGCGGCACGTTTGTATTCTTCCAGCGTGGCGAACGGCACGCCGCCGATCTGACGGATGCGCTCGGCGATCTCGTCCATCGCCTCTTCAAGCTGGTCATACTGCTGCTCGAACAGGACGTGAAGGGAAGCGAACTGCATCCCGGTCACGTTCCAGTGATAGTTGCGCGTCTTGAAATACAGCACCACGGTGTTCGACAGGGTGATGTTCAGCATATCGCACACCTGCGCCCGTGCCCCCTGTTCGATGCCAATGTCCGGGGCGATCATCTTCACCTGGGTGTCGCTGCCATTCGCTGTGGTCGCCTTCGTGCTGCGGCGGGTTGCCATGCGTGTTCCTCCTCACGTAACCGATAACTCTCTCTATCTTAGAGGAGATCAACCCGCCATATATCCCCCGTCTGGCTGAACTTTCATGAACGACTCATCCGGGTCAGTCTTCATCTCCCGATGCGCCCGCCGACAGCACCTCCGCCTGATCGCGCGTGATCAGTTCATCGATGAACTGGTCAATATCGCCGACCATGACGGCGGGCAGGTTATACGACGTGACATTGATGCGGTGATCGGTGACGCGGTTCTGAGGAAAGTTATAGGTGCGAATCTTCTCAGAGCGTTCGCCCGTACCTACCTGATCGCGCCGATCGCCTTCGACCTGGCTGCGCTGCTTCTCCATCTCGATCTCGTACAGTTTAGCGCGCAGAATCTGCATGGCGCGCTCTTCGTTCTGCTTCTGGCTGCGCTCATCCTGCACGGCGACGGCGATGCCCGTCGGCAGGTGCGTCAGGCGGATCGCCGTCTCGTTCTTCTGCACGTTCTGCCCGCCCGCCCCGCCCGCGCGGAAGGTATCGCGGCGGATGTCGTTCATATTGATGGCGATGTCCACATCATCCATTTCGGCAAGCACAGCGACGGTCACCGTGCTGGTATGCACACGCCCCTGGCTTTCCGTCTCCGGCACGCGCTGGACGCGATGCACCCCACCCTCGTATTTCAGGCGGCTGAACGCGCCGCGCCCGCGCACCTCAAATTTGATCTCTTTGTAACCGCCGATGCCCGTCTCGCTGGCGTCGATCACGTCGATCTTCCAGCCGCGCTGGTCGGCGTAGTAGCTGTACATGCGGAACAGGTCGGCGACGAACAGCCCGGCTTCGTCACCGCCCGCCCCGGCGCGAATCTCCATGATCACGTTCTTGTCATCGCGCGGGTCTTTGGGCAGCAGCATGACGCGCAGCGCCGCCTCTTCTTCGGCGATGGCGGGTTCCAGCCTGGCGATCTCCTCGTGCGCCATCGCGCGCAGGTCGGGGTCGCGTTCGTTCTCCAGCATGGCGCGCGCTTCGTCAAGCTGTTCGCTGTCGCGGCGGTAGGCGCGGTATGCCGTGACGATCTCTTCCAGCGCGGCGCGCTCTTTGGCGTATTCTGTAATGCGCTCGTAATCGTTGGCGATCTGCGGATCGCCCATCAGCCGTTCCAGTTCAATGAAGCGCGCCTCGATCGAGGCGAGTTTGTCCAGCATGGCGTCATTCTCGTTCAGGTGATGTGGGTTGAATGCCGCCCATTATGCCACAGGTGATCAACCCGTCACGCCAAACGCCGCCTCCAGCGCGGCGCGCATCGCTCCCAGCGACGGCGACATGCCTGTCCACATCTCAAAGCCAATTGCGCCCTGATAGACCAGCATCGGCAGCCCGGTGATCGTCCGCATCCCGCGCGCCTGTGTCGCGCGTACCAGCGGCGTCACGGGCGGGTTGGGGATGACATCGCACACCACCAGATCAGGACGGGCGGAGTCGAGCAGCACATCGGGCATGGCATCCACATCGGGGAACAGCCCGATCGAGGTGGCATTAACCAGAATGTCCACGTCCGACGCCACGCCGACCGTCCCGCGCCACTGGTGGAAACCAGCCCGCGCCCCGGCACGCGCGTTGAGATGTTCGACCAGCGCCTCACCCCGTTCACGCCCGCGATTGACCAGCGTGATCGCTCCCGCGCCCGCCAGCGCCAGCTCGACGGTGATGGCGCGCGCAGCGCCGCCCGCGCCCAGCACGATCACGCGCGCGCCTGCCGGGTCAACTACTTCGCGCAGCCCGCGCATGAAGCCTTTGCCGTCGGTGTTTTCGCCGATCCAGCGATCGCCGTCGCGCCGCACGGTGTTGACCGCGCCGATCAGCGCCGCATCCGGGGCGACCTCATCGAGCAGCGGGATGACCGCCACCTTGTGCGGAATGGTGCAGTTGAAGCCGCGAAAGCCGAGCGCCTTTGCCCCGCGCACCGCATCGGGTAGCGCCGCCGGGCTGACCTCCAGCAGTTCGTAGCGCCAGCGCAGCCCGGCTGCCGCGAACGCCGCTTCCTGCATGATGCCGGTCGGATTTTCGCGCACCGGCTCGCCAAAACAGCCGACGAGTTCGTATTTGTAATCACTGCTCATGCGCTGCCCGCTCCTTTGCAAAAAAAGGTTCATCTTCAAAAGCCGCTGTGCCATCAGCATGAAACGATCATATCATGGAGATCGACCGATGCGACGAGGTGATATCATGTCCATGCTGCAACAGTTCATCCGGCTGATGCGTGAGACGGTTCACGAGTGGGGCGTAGACAATGGCGCGGCGATCGCCGCATCGCTGGCGTATTACACCATCTTCTCGCTTTCCCCCCTGCTGATCGTGGTAGCGCTCTTTCTGGGGCTGGTATTCGACCCGAACGCTCTGCAAACCACGCTCATCGAAGGGCTGCGAAGCATCATTGGGGAGGGGGGGGCGTCGCTGGTCGAGGGGATGATCCGTGACAGCCAGGTCACACGCGGCGATTTCTTCGGGTCGATCATCTGGCTGGCGTTCGTCATCTGGGGCGCGTCTGGCGCATTCGCCCAGCTTCAGACGGCGCTGAACAAAATCTGGGAGATCAAGCCCATCCCTGGTCGTTCGCCGCTGGCGATCGTGCAGACGCGCTTTTTCTCGTTCATCATCGTCATCCTGGTGGGAGCGGTGCTGTTCGGCATCATGCTCACCAACAGCCTGCTCAACAGCTTCATGATCGACAACGGTACGCTTGCTCTGGCGCTGATCGTCCGCCCGGCACAGTTCGTGGTCACCGTCGCGCTGACGACCGTGCTGATCGCGGCGGTGTTCAAGCTGCTGCCCGATGCGATCATCCGCTGGCGTGATGTGCTGGTGGGCGCGGCATTCACGGCGGTGCTGTTCTTCATCGGGCAGTTCGCGGTCGGGCTGTACCTGTCCAATGCGACGGTCGGCTCGGTGTTCGGCGCGGCGGGGTCGCTGACGGTCATCCTGGTGTGGATTTACTACTCGGCGCAAATCCTGCTCTTCGGGGCGGAGTTCACCGAGGTCTGGGCGCGCAATCACGGCGCATTCATCCGCCCTGATGCCGATGCCACCTGGGTCAACGAATACGCCGCCAAACGCGAACTGAAACAGGCGGGCAAAGACTATTCCGGCATTCAGGAAGCCGAACAGGAGAAGATGGCGCGCATCGAAGCGGGGCGTGCCCGCCGGGCAGAGCTGGCGCGCAGCGCGGTGCATTCGGTCAAAAGCAGGGTTCCGACACGCAGACGCGGCAAGGTCGATACCCGCACCATGCAGCCCGTGCAGCCGGACGACGCGGATGCGTCAGCATCGGGCATCCAACGCCCCCCACAGTCACCTTGATCCTCAAAGGAAAGCATTTCCCACCCATGACTGACAGCACACATAACCAGGGACATCGCTGGTATCGGCTCAGCGGCGCGTACAACGTGCGCGATCTGGGCGGGTATGCCACCGCACAGGGGGAACACACCCGCTATGCCGCGCTCATCCGCGCCGACAGCCTGCATCATCTGACCCACGCCGACCAGCAGGCGCTGCGCGATCTCGGCGTTCGCACGATCATCGATCTGCGAAACGACTCCGAGCGCGAGTCCGCCCCGAACGTATTTCTGGGAGCGGCAGACATCACCGTACACGCTATTCCGATCATCCGCAGCCGTCCGCCCGCCGCCGCGCTCATGTCGCTCACCCCGCTGTATCGTTTCTTCGTCGAAAGCTGCCAGACCGGGTTCGCCGAAGCGTTGAGCGCGATCGCTGACGCGCCTGCGGGCGGTGTGCTGTTTCACTGCACGGCGGGCAAGGATCGTACCGGGATGCTGGCGGCGCTGGCGCTGGGCATCGCTGGCGTGCCGGATGAGGCGATCACAGCGGATTACACCCTGACCGGGCGGGCGATGGACGTACTGCGCCCGATCCTGCTTGAACCGCTGCGGCGCATGGGCATCCCGGAACGGCTGGGCGAACCGCTGCTGAGCAGCGACCCGGCGCTGATCGGCGATGTGCTGGCGCTGCTGAAGACCCGCTATGGCGGTGTGACGGGGTATGTCCGCGCCATCGGCGTCAGCGACGCGCGGATCGACCGCCTGCGCGCGCGGCTGGTGGGGTGAGAAACGGGTTTTTGCCTGGAACTTTTTGACTTTTTTGATTTATGGATATTCATTTGCTCAGTTGCGAGGATAACAAACCTCGATAAAATGGTTGTTTATGAGCAAAAA
>CAZTLS010000042.1:0-34610 GCA_964614405.1 uncultured Pleurocapsa sp. | reverse complement strand
TTGGCGAACACGACCCTGCCCGTGCTGTCCTGGGCGGTCATGGCGTCCGCCATGTTGTCCATCAGGGCGCGCATCTCCTCACGCAGGCGCACCGCTTCCCGTACACTGGCGCGCCGGGCATGGCTGAGCCAGGAGATGAGGAGCGCAACGATAAGGAATACCAGCAGGTATTCCCAATCCCCCTCATAGAAATCGACATTTTCCATTTGCGGGATGAGGACGAACTCCGTCAGCAGCAGCGAGGTCAGCGTGGCGAGCATTCCCATCAGCAGCCCACCCAGCCATGCCGCCAGCGCCACTGCCCCATAGAACAGACCGAACGGGGTGAGGCGGATATGGGGTTCAAGCGCCAGCGAGATCATCAGCGCCAGCAGCGGCAGCAGCAGCCCAAAGCCGATGCGCTGGATCAGATAGATCGGTTTTTCATTACGCACATCAGAGTGGGAAAACTGCATCGCGTTTCATCCGTTGATCGCTTGCGGGCAGCAGGTCAGGCTATCACTGTATCTGTATTGAATGAGTACCCGCTTGGAATCAGCATACGCCCGCTCCCCGTCGCGGTCATGAGAGGCTAAGGCGGCATTCCGATCCGCCATGTGACCTATTCACAATCCGCCGCCTGACCCCGCAGCGCCTGCCCTGAACGGCGCTCATGCCACATCCGCGATTCGCGCATGATGGAGACATCATGAAGCGCAGTATCGTGGCTTGATCGGAGGCATTACGATGAACAACAATCGCATGTACTACAGCCGTGAAGCGGAAATCCGCGCCCAGCGCCAGCAGGTGGTCATGGTCACAGCGGCGGCGACGTTCAGCCTGGCATTTGGCGTGCTGGTCGCGCTGCTGCTCGCCCCGCGTCGGGGTGAAGAGATGCGCCAGATGCTCAGCGAGACGCTGGGCGAGGCGGTCAGCGCTGGGCGGGACATGGCGGATCAGGTACGCCGCGATGTGGAAGGGCGGGTGCAGAATGCACGTCACTAAAGCCGCCGTCGCCACCGCAGCGGGCGACTTCCTGCTCAACCGTCTGAGCGCACGCTATGTCTGGGCGCGCCGTCTGCGCCGCTTCCTGCCCGTCGCGCTGATGGTGCTGGCATGGCTGGGCAGCCTGCGCCGCCCGAAGACCTCCACCACGACGCGCACGCAGGGCTGAATGATGCAGCTTTCGGGTAAAGTGGCGCTCATCACGGGCGCGGGATCGGGCATCGGGCGGGCGACGGCGCTGCTGTTCGCCCGCGAGGGCGCACGGGTCGGTGCGCTGGGGCGCACGCTGGATGATGTGCAGCAGACGGTCGATGATATCACCCGCGCCGGAGGTGACGCGACAGTGCTGGTGGCGGATGTGAGCGATTTTCAGTCGATGCAGCAGGCGGTCGAGACGCTGGTCGGGCAATACGGTCGGCTGGACATCGCCTTCGCCAATGCGGGCATCAACGGGGTGTGGGCGTCGCTGGACGACCTGACGCCAGACGACTGGGACGAGACGCTGGGGATCAACCTGAAAGGGACATTTCTGACGGTCAAGGCGGCGCTGCCTCACCTGAAGGTGCGCGGCGGGTCGGTGCTGGTGACCTCATCGGTGAACGGCACGCGCATGTTCAGCAACACCGGCGCGACCGCCTACGCCTGCTCGAAGGCGGGGCAGGTGGCATTCGTCAAGATGACGGCGATCGAGCTGGCGCAGCATCGCATCCGCATCAATGTGCTGTGCCCAGGCGCGATCGAGACGAATATCGACAGCAGCACGGAGCGAAAGAATCTTGAAGAGATTCGCGTGCCGGTCGAGTTCCCGGCGGGCGAAATCCCGCTCACCAGCGGTCGCCCAGGCACGTCGGAGCAGGTGGCGGAACTGGCGCTCTTCCTGGCTTCAGACCGGGCGGCGCACATCTCCGGCACAGAGGTGTGGATCGACGGGGCGCAGTCACTCCTGCAGGGGTGAGCGCGTCAGCCCGCCTGCGGCTCAGGCTGTTCGATCAGCCGCCCGCGAAAGCGCGTCAGCACGTCGCACAGCTGAGGGATGACCTCCGGGTCGCGCAGCACCATCACCAGGGCGGGCTGTTCCTCATCGATGTCGAGGCGCAGCCCGTCGATCGTTTCCGGGCGGGCAGTCGCTTCGAGCAGGTTGACGGCGAAACGCCCGGTGGCATTGCCCACCAGCCCGCCGACCAGCGCGCCCGTCCCCAGCGCCAGCACCACGCCGATACCAGGCAGCGCCAGCGCCCCGAACTGCATCAGCCCGAACAGCGCGATCGCTGCGCCGAATGTGCCGCCGGTGATGCCCGCCTCATCGGGACCCAGCGAGTCGCCAACGACGCTCACCCCTCCGTCGCGGTCCCGCGCGACGACCGCCGCCCTTTCGATGTGCAGCCGATCGGCGTCGCGCAGCGCGTCAAGGGCGCGGATGAGCAGCTTGCGGGATGGAAAGACGGCGACGAGGGTGGTGCGTTCGCGGTTGAACATACTGTGTCAGCTCCCGTTGAGTGTGAGCGATACCCCGATTGTAAATCATCCATGAGCGAAAAACGAGTCCTGGATGAGCGATTCATGAGTGCCGGGCACGCACACTTCTAGCATAACATCTTTCTTCAGATATGCTTGACGCTTTTACCCCCCTGTGTTACCATGCAAACTGCACAAGTCACTCATCATGAGCGCGCGAGGGATACGACCCGACGACCGCGCGGCAGCCCCCGGAGCGCCGGGAAGGTGCCACATTCGTCTGATCGCGGTACGACGCCGCGTCAGGAAGATGAGGAAGCGCCCGACCGGATCAACCGACCATGACGCCTTCCTCATCCCGCATCCCGATGATGAAGGCGTTTCTGTTTGATTTTTCGGAGTATCCCCCATGACCCAACGCCACACACAGCGCACGTTCACCAACCGCCGCTATCTGGACGCCATCGCCGATCATGTCGTGCTGTTCGATGGCGCGATGGGCACGAGCATTCAGCGCTATAACCTGACGGCGGACGACTTCGGCGGCGCGCACCTCGAAGGCTGCAACGACTACCTGGTCATCACCCGCCCGGATGTCATCGAAGAGATTCACGCCTCGTTCCTCGCCGTCGGCGCGGAGGTCGTCGAGACGGATACCTTCCGCAGCAACCCGCTCACCCTGCGCGAATATGACCTGAGCGACCAGTGTCTGGCGATCAACCGCGCCGCCGCCAGCCTCGCCCGCCGCGTGTGCGACCGCTTCGAGCGCGAGACGGGCATCCCGCGCATGGTCGCCGGCAGCATCGGACCGAGTGGCAAACTGCCGAGCGGCGATGACCCCGACCTGAGCAATATCACCTTCGACGAACTGGCGCGCGTCTTCTACACCCAGGCGCAGGGCTTGTGCGAAGGCGGGGCAGACCTGCTGCTGATCGAGACGAGCCAGGACATCCTCGAAGTCAAAGCCGCCGTTTGGGGCATCAACCAGTACTTCGCCGACGCGGGCATCCGTATTCCGCTTCAGGTGCAGATCACCCTCGATGTGAGCGGGCGGATGCTCTTCGGCACGGACATCGCCAGCGCGCTGGCGACGCTGGAGGCGCTGCCGATCGACGCCTTCGGGCTGAACTGCTCGACCGGACCCGAATACATGCGCGAACCGATCCGCTTCCTGGCGGAACACAGCCCGCTGCCGATTAGCGTGCTGCCCAACGCCGGGCTGCCGATCAACGTCGATGGCGAGGCGGTCTACCCGATGGAGCCGGAGCCGTTCGCCGACATGGTGGCGGAGTTCACCCGGTGGGGCGTGGGCGTGGTCGGCGGATGCTGCGGCACGCGCCCGGAACACATCCGCCGCCTGTACGAGAAGGTCAACGGTCACCCGTATGAGGATGAGGTGGCGCGTCGCGCAGCGCGTCGCGCTGCGCAGCCGCGCCCGGTCGAATATACGTCGGCTGCCTCAAGCAACATGCGCGCCACGCCGATGGTGCAGAACCCCGGTCCGACGATGATCGGCGAGCGCGTCAACACGCAGGGCAGTCGCAAGGTCAAACAGCTCATCCTGGAAGGCGATTACGACTCGGTGCTGCCGATCGCGCTCGGTCAGGTGGAGGCGGGCGCGCACATGCTGGACGTGTGCGTCGCGCTGACCGAACGCGCTGACGAAGCGGTGCAGATGCGCGCACTGGTCAAAAAGCTGGCGATGTCCGTCGAAGCGCCACTCATCATCGATGTGACTGACCCGGAAGTGGCGGAGGCAGCGCTGTCCGTCTACCCTGGGCGCGGCATCATCAACGGCAACAATCTGGAGAACGGGCGCGAACGCATCGACAAGGTGCTGCCGATCGCGCTCAAGTACGGCGCGGCGGTGCTGTCGATGACGATCGATGAAGAGGGCATGGCGCACACCCGTGAGGGCAAGCTGGCGATCGCCAGGCGCATCCATGACATCGCCGTGACGGAATACGGGCTTGCCCCGCAGGATTTGATCTTCGACGCGCTCACCTTTCCGCTCACCACCGGGCAGGAGGAACTTCGCAATGACGCCATCGAGACGATTGAAGGCATCCGGCTGATCAAGGCGCATCTCCCAGGCGTGATGACCGCGCTCGGCGTGAGCAATGTCTCGTTCGGCGTCACCCCGGCGGCGCGCGGCGTGCTGAACAGCGTCTTTCTGTACCACGCG
The DNA here is from genome assembly GCA_964614405.1 of uncultured Pleurocapsa sp. Classification (GTDB taxonomy): domain Bacteria; phylum Chloroflexota; class Anaerolineae; order Aggregatilineales; family Phototrophicaceae; genus Flexifilum. Next base: position 29,986 of record CAZTLS010000042.1, on the reverse strand, counting down.
GTCGCGGCGGGGCTGGATATGGCGATCGTCAACCCGGCGCACATCACCCCGTATGCCGAAATCCCGGAAGACCAGCGCCGCCTGGCGAACGACCTGATCTTCAACAGCGACCCGGATGCACTGCCCCGCTTCATCCAGTATTTCGAGCAGAATGCGGTGCAGGTGGCGGGCGCGCAAACCGCCGACCCGACAGCGGACATGACGCCCGAAGAAGCGCTGCACTGGCAGATCGTCCACCGCAAGAAAGAGGGGATCGAAGCGCTGATCGACGCCTGCCTGAAGCATCAGGACGCGGTCGGCGTGCTCAACAACGTGCTGCTGCCCGCCATGAAAGAGGTGGGCGACAAATTCGGCGCGGGCGAACTCATCCTGCCGTTCGTGCTGCAAAGCGCGGAGGTGATGAAGCGCGCCGTCGGCTATCTGGAACGCTTCATGGATCGCATCGAAGGCGTGAGCAAGGGCGTGGTGGTGCTGGCGACGGTGTACGGCGACGTGCATGACATCGGCAAGAACCTGGTCAAGACGATCCTGAGCAACAACGGCTACACCGTGCATGACCTGGGCAAGCAGGTTCCCGTCAATACCATCGTCGAGAAGGCGGTCGAATACCGCGCCGACGCCATCGGGCTGAGCGCGCTGCTCGTCAGCACCAGTAAGCAGATGCCGCTGGTCGTCAACGAACTGGCGCGGCGCGGGCTGAACTACCCGGTGCTGATCGGCGGCGCGGCGATCAACCGCAAATTCGGGCGGCGCATCCTGTTCCTGGAAAATGGCGACCAGCCCTACGCGCCCGGCGTCTTCTACTGCAAAGATGCCTTCGAGGGTTTGGAGGTCATGGATCGGCTGAGCGACCCCGCCGGGCGCGAGTCGTTCATCGAGCGCATCCGTCAGGAAGCGTATACCGAGATGGACAAGCCCGTCCCGGTCAAGCGGCAGCGGGTCGCAGGGGGCGTCAGCACCGTGCAGCCCGCCCCGTCCATCCCCACACCGCCGTTCTGGGGCGCGCGCACCATCCGCGCCATGCCGCTGGAGGTGGTGCTGCAATACCTGTACAAAAACGAACTCTTCCGGCTGAGCTGGGGCGCGACCAACACGCACGGCGAGGAATGGACGAAGCTGGAGCGCGATTTCGAGGCGCGCCTGGCAGCCATGACCCGCGACGCCCTGCGCGACAGGACGCTGCTGCCTCAGGCAGTGTACGGCTTCTTCCCGGTCAACCGCGATGGCGATGACCTGATCGTGTGGGATCACGATGCGCTGCTCGATGACCCGCGCGCCCGCCGTGAACGCGCCCGCTTCAGCTTCCCGCGCCAGCCGTTCGGCGAGCATCTGTGCATCAGCGATTACTTCGCCCCGGCGGACTCCGGCGCACTCGATGTCATGGCGCTGCAAATCGTCACCGTCGGTGAGGTGGCGACCGAGGCGTTCGACCGGCTGCAAAACGCCAATGCCTACACCGACGCCTATTTCTTTCACGGGCTGGCGGTGCAGGCAGCCGAAGCCACCGCCAACTACGTGCATACCACCGTCGTGCGACGCGGGCTGAACATCGCTGACGGGCAGGGCAAGCGCTACTCGTGGGGCTACCCGGCGTGTCCTGACCTGAGCGCGCACACCACCGTGCTGGAACTGCTGCCCGCCGCCGTGAGCGAGATCGGCATGAGCCTGACGGCATCGTATCAGTGGGTCCCCGAACAAAGTACGGCGGCGATCGTCGTGCATCATCCGGACGCCAAATACTACAGCGTCGGGGTGGATCGCGTGCAGCAGATCGAAGAGGCATGACGGCGCATGAGTGAAGCGTACTACGACGGGCGCGATGCGCTGCCCAGACGCGGGCTGTTCTCCGGGGTGATCCCGATCCTGATCGGGATCGCCGTCGCGCTGACGCTGCTGGTGCTGTTCAGCTACCAGCAGTGTACCAGCGCCTTCTGGGACAACCTGCTCGATTACCCAGGCAGCACGCGCGTCTCTGAGACGGCGCAGTTCCTCTCCACCCAGCAGCGCATCCTGCTCTCACCAGACAGCGCCGGGACGATCGAACGCTGGTATGCGGCACAGGCGGCGGGGCAGATGCGCGAAGCCGTCACCAGCGGCGATTTCAGCGGCGTCTCGCGCGTGCCGCGTTTCGTCCTGACCGCCGATCCTGGCGGGGTGGGCACGCGCATCGTCTTCACCACCACCTGCCCGTGAAAGGCATGCCATGAAACTGCTCTTTCTCGTCTCGTCGCTCGACCTGACGCAGCCTTTCAGCGCCACGCCCGCGTGGTGGCAGCTGCTCAAGGGGTTGTACGAGATTGGCGTGGAGGTGATCGCCGCGCCTTATCAGGGTGCGCCGATCGAGTCGCTGTGGTGGCGCGCTGCGGCGAACCCGGCGAAGGCGCACGGCGATGCGTTCAAGGCGGCGCGCGACCTGCTGGCGCGCGTTTCGCCGCGCCGTGCCCCGGTCGAACGGGCGGGCGGGGGCGAGTCGCTGAACGACCGTGCGGTGCGCGCGCTGGCGTCACGGGTGATCGCCCCGCTGTGGCGCGATCATCTCGATCGCCTGCTGACGCGCGAACCAGACATCGACGCGGTGATCGTGCTGACCGCGCCGCTCAATCACCTGACGGGCGTGGCGCGTGACCTGATCGCCAGACACGACAAGCCGATCTTCTACTACGACGGCGATGTGCCCGCCAGCCTGCCCTCGATGGGCGGGTTCAACACCGGTTTTCGCATCTATCAGGGTGCAGACCTGAGCGAATACACTGCCTTCATCAGCAACAGCGCGGGCGGTGCAGACGAACTGAAGGCGCTGGGCGCGCGCGCGGTGCATGTGCTGTACTATGGCGCAGACCCGGACGTGTTCTCTCCGGTCGAGGTGGCGGCGCAGGACATCGACGCGCTCTTCTACGGGCACGGGCGCGAATACCGCGCCGAATGGGTGGAATGGATGATCCGCGATGCTGCGGATGCGCTCCCGGAAGCGCGTTTCGCGGTGCGGGGCAGCCGGCTGGGCGATCTCGGTCGGGCGGAGATGCTGCCCTACCTGAGCTTTAGCAAACTGCGCGAATACGCCTGTCGCAGCCGGATCAACCTGTGCATCACCCGCCGTGCCCATGCCAGTGTGTTCGCGTCGTCGTCATCGCGCCCGTTCGAGCTGGCGAGCATGGGCTGCTGCATCGTCGCCAACCCGTACCTCGGCGTCGAGACATGGTTCGAGCCTGGGAAAGAGATCGTGGTCGTGCATGACCGGGGCGAGGCGATCGAACGCATCGGCTGGCTGCTGCGGCACGATGCCGAACGGCGGCGCATCGGGGAGGCGGCGCGGGCGCGCCTGCTGGCGGAACACACCTTCCGCCACCGCGCGCAGCAGCTTGCCGACATCGTGCGCGCGACGGCGGGGTGATGGAAGTCATGCCTGGGTGGGCATCCTTTCGCGCAGTGAACCGAAACGGCGGGCGTACACCTGAGTGAACTCCGCGCCGAACAGGATGATCTGCGCCGAGTAGTAAATCCACAGCAGGATCAGCACAAAACCGCCCGCCGCGCCATACGCGCTGGCGGTTCCGGCATTGCCCAGATACCAGCCCAGCGCTGTCTTGCCCAGCGTGAACAGCAGCGCGGTGAACGCCGCGCCCATCCACACATCGCGCCATTCCAGCCGCAGATCGGGCAGGATGCGGTAGATGAGCGCGAAACACAGCGTGACCAGCCCGAACGAGAGCAGCAGGTTGAGCGCCTGAAGCAGTGGCAGCAGCCCCGGCAGCAGCGACGCCAGATACGCATCGAAGGCGCTGAGTAGGGTGCTGAGGATGAGCGAGACCAGCAGCAGCACGCCGATCACCGCCACCATGCCGAACGAGATCAGCTTGCCGCGCACGAAACCCATGATCCCCTTTGGTGCATCCTCTGCCGAGACGCCCCACACCGTGTTGAGCGCCGCCTTGAGCTGGTCGAACACGCCGATCGCCCCGAAGAGCAGCGCGGCGATCCCCAGCACCGTCGAGAGGATGCCGCTGGACGGCTGGCGCAGGCTGGTCATCAGCTCGTCCACCAGCGCCGCCGCCCCTTCGCCGACCGATGAGGTGACCAGACCCAGCACCTCCTCGCGCACGAACTGCTCGCGCAGGATGAAGCCCGCCAGCGCGATCGTCAGCACCAGCAGCGGGGCGAGGGAAAAGGCGATGTAGTAGGCGAGCGCTGCCGCCAGGCGCGGGGCGTTGTCCTGTGTCCATTCGGTGAAAGTCTGGCGCAGCAGATCGAAGAGGGTACGCAGCGTTTTCATCCGTCGTTTTCTCCATCCATATCCTCCCTCTGATCATACGGGCGCGCCGCATAGGGGAATGCCCGCCCCTGCCTGTTCGCCGATAGGTCAGGTGGGGGGCAGGGGAGGGGCACACCCGGCAGCGCACGATCGCCGACCCTACCCAGCGCGAATCCCGCCATGCGACGGGCGAATCGCGTTCGCGCCTGCCCTATACTGCGAGACATGACAAACGAGTGTGACCCGTTCACAAGGAGTACAGATCATGCTGAACCTTGCCCTGCTGTTCCTGGTCGTCGCCATCATCGCTGCCATCTTCGGCTTCGGTGGTATCGCTGGCACGGCTGCGTGGCTCGCCCAGCTTCTGTTCGTGGTGTTCGTGGTGCTGTTCCTGGTGTCGCTGATCTTCGGACGCCGCATCCAACTGTAAAGCTGTAAGATAGATGGGACGGGCACATCGCCCGTCCCGCCCCATCCGCTCCCCTGGCGACCCGCCCGGTCGCTCTGACAACGCATCGAGGACGAACCATGCAGGAACGACGCAGGATAACCGTGATCATCAACCCGGCATCGGGCATCAACCGGGACGCGGAAGCGACGATCCGCGCCTTTTTCGATTCTCACACCGACCAGTTCGACGCGCACATCTACCTCACTCAGGTGAGTGGGGACGCCACCCGGCTGGCGGCGCAGGGCGTGCGCGAGGGATCGGCGCTGGTGGCTGCCTATGGCGGCGATGGCACACAGATGGAGGCGGCGGTCGGGCTGATCGGCACGGATGTGCCGCTGCTGATGCTGCCAGGCGGCACGGCGAACGTGATGGCGGTCGATCTCGGCATCCCCGTCACGCTTGATGCGGCGCTGGCGCTGGCGCTGCATCCTGAACCGTCGATCCGCCTGATCGACATGGGCAGGATCGACAACGACTATTTCCTGCTGCGCGCGGGCATCGGCTACGAGGCGGAGATGTCGGCAAACGCGGCGCGCGGTGAAAAGTCGAAGAAGGGGCGGCTGGCATATTTCGAGAACGCACTCCGCAAACTGCGCGATCTTCAGCCGTCGCAGTACATCCTGACGATCGACGGCGAGACGCACGTGCGCCGGGGCATCACCTGTATGATCTGCAATTCAAGCAGCATCGGCGTGCCCAACCTGCGCTTTGCCCACAACGCCAGCGTCAGCGATGGGCTGCTGGACGTGATCGTCATCCGCAACATGCAGCCGGGCACGATCCTGAAGACGATGTATCATATCGTCCGCAGCTTCTTCCCAGGTGAACCTGGGCGCGGCGTGCATCTCGACCACTGGCAGGGCAGACAGGTGACGGTGCAGATGAAAAACCGCCAGTTCGTGGCGCGCGATGGCGAACCGCTCAAGCGCAGCAAGCGCGTTTCGGCGCACATCGTCCCTGGCGCGGTTCACATCATCGTCGCCGCCCCTCCCCCCGCACCGATGATCGATGATACGGAGGCGCACCATGCCGATCCTGACCGAAATCCGACGCCTGTTTGACCAGTTGTTCACTCAGGGACCGCGCCGCACGCTGATCGCCGGCGCAGACAAGCTGATCCGCTGGACGACCGGGCGACCATCGTATACCTGGGGCTGGATCACGCCGAACATCCTGCTGGGCGGTCAGCCCGCCACGCACGTGTGGGAGCGGCTGATCGAGCGCGGCATCACCGGGATCATCAACCTGCGCGACGAGTACGACTATCACGATGAGATCGCGCATCTGCCCGTGCGCTACCTGTATCTGCCGACGATCGACAATACGCCGCCCAGCCCGGAACATTTCATCGAGGGGGTGAAATTTCTGGATGAGGAGATCGCACGCGGCGGCAAGGTGTACGTCCACTGCTGGGAGGGGCTGGGGCGCAGCCCGACCATCGTCGCCGCGTGGCTGGTCAAACATGGCATGACGCCTGCTGACGCCTGGGCGATGATCCGCAAGGTGCGCCCGTTCATCCGCCCGACGGTCAGTCAGCAGGAAAGCCTGATCACTTACGCGCGGCTGTTTGGGACGCCGGTCGAGGGCTGAAAGACTGCCCGCCAAACGAAAAGCGTCGGGACGACCCAAACGGATCGTCCCGACGCTTTCTGCATCACAGGGAGCGGTGTGTCCCATTCCCTGTGGGCGTGGTGAAGATTAGCCCGCCGCCTTGACGACGATCTTCGCGCCTTCGGCTTCCAGCAGGGTCTTGGCTTCTTCCGCCTTTTCCTTGCTGACGGCTTCCAGCACGTTCGGCTTGTCCGCCTCAACCAGGTCCTTGGCTTCCTTCAAGCCCAGGTTGGTGAGCTGGCGCACGACCTTGATGACGTTGATCTTCTTCGGACCCACGTCGTCGATGACCACGTTGAACTCGGTCGGCTCTTCGACCGGGGCAGCTTCCGCCGCCGCCGCGCCTGCGCCGGGCATCGCCGCCATCATCATCATGCCGCCGCCGCTGGCAGCGGTGACGCCCCACTTCTCTTCCAGCATCTTCTTCAGCTCGGACGCTTCGAGGATCGTCAGTGCGCTGAGGTCTTCGACCAGTTTAGCCAGGTCTGCCATGAGTTTGTATCCTTCCTGAACGGAACTTGTCTCGTGTGTGGTATGAAAAGCGATGTGTGAAACTGTGACCGATGCGACCGCGCCGCTTTACGCAGCGTCGTCGCCCTTCTGACGGTCATCCAGGTACGCCTGAATGACATTGACGACCTGACCTGTGGCGGAAGCCAGCAGCCCGGCGATCTGCGAAGCGGGCGAGACGATCAGCCCGGCGATCTGCGCGCGCAGTTCATCCATCGTCGGCAGGTTGGACACAGCTTCGAGGTCGCTTGCCCCGAACACCGCCGTGCCGAACACGCCGCCCTTGACGATGAACCGATCGGCATTGTCCTTCGCATACGCCTGCACCACTTTGGCGACGGCGGGCAGATTGCCATTGCCGAACGCCACCGCAGTCGGACCCACCAGCAGGTCTTCCGGCACAACCCAGCCATTTTCGCGCAGGGCGATCATGAACAGGGTGTTCTTGGTGATCGAATACGTGCCGGATGCCTCGCGCAGTTTCCCGCGCAGATCGTCGAGTTTGGCGACCGTCAGCCCGCGATTTTCCGTGACGATGAACCCGTCGGTCCGCGCCAGGATGTCGCTGTAGATGGCAACCAGGTCTTCCTTGCGTTCTCTGGTAATTGCCACGCGCCAACCCTCCATGCAACCATGTACAGCAGAAACAAAAAACCGCTCCCCACGCACAGCAGGGCGTGGGAAGCGGCATCGGGGTGCGATGTCGTTTGCCCTCACCTCGGCAGGAGATTGAGTCACGCCGCGCGTGACGCCTGCTGTCTGCGGGTCGGATTAGTGCGTATGATACGGGCGCGGCGGGCGCGGCGCAAGGGGCAAAATGCCGCCGACTCTCCCTGCCATTGTCCGGCGCATCCTGCTATAATCATCCTGATCCGCCCGTAGCTCAGCAGATAGAGCAAGCGCGTCCTAAGCGTTGGGTCACAGGTGCAATTCCTGTCGGGCGGACAATCCCACTCACTCTGAACCATTCGTGAAAAAGCGCGCAATCTCCCCGCCTTTGGGTGTACAATAGTCCTATCGTTCATTGTGACCTGGCAAAGTGACTGACCATGCCCTTTCCCCTGCCCCCGGCGCTGCTGGCACACGGCGCGCTCGGCATCTGGGATGAAGTGATCTTCATCGGCGTGATCGCGGCGTTCATCGTGATCATGGTGATGAGCTGGCTGCGTTCGCGCAGCGCCGCCCCGCACGACGAGACGCCGGGCGTGCCCCGCCCGACCCCTGGAGACCATGACGCGCCGGATCGTTACACGCTCGAATAGCCTCATCCTGCTCATCTGCCTCACCGTGCTGCTGCTGACCAGTGCCCCGGCGCTGGCGCACGGCTACATCATCCGCGCCATCCCCGCCGATCGCGCCGCGCTCGACCGTGCCCCGGCGCGCGTGCAGTTCTGGTTCAGCGAAGACCTCGAACCCGCCTTCACCCGCCTGACAGTGCGCGATGCGTCTGGCGCAATCGTGGCGGAAGGCGGCGTTGACCCGCGCGACGGCACGCTGCTCAGCGCGCGCCTGCCCGCCGACCTGCCGGATGGCACATACGTGAGCGAACTGCGGATCGCGTTTGCGGGGGATGGGCATGTCATCGCGGCGACGCAGGCGTTCTTCGTCGGTACGGCTGCGGACGGGGGCATCGTCACCGGGCAGGACGAGACCGCCGTGCCCGCCGAGGTCGTGTGGCGGGCGCTGCTGCTGGCGTCAACGATGGCGCTCTTCGGCGCGCTGGTGCTGTACAACGTGGTGCTGCTGCCCGCGTGGGGCAGCGCGGCGCACCCGGCGGGCAACCTGCCGCCGCGCGTCATGGCACGGCTGGACGCGCTGGTCATCGGCGCGTTGGTGGTGGCGGCGCTGGCGAACAGCGCCGCGCTCATCCAGCAGAGCAGCGTCTTTTTCGGCGCGCCGATCGACCGCGTGCTGACCGAAGGCTTGTGGAACACCGTCCGGGTCAGCACGCGCTTCGGCGACACGTGGAACTGGCGGATGCTGCTGCTCGGCATCATCGCGCTTGTCCATGCCGCCGGGCTGTTCTACCGCCGTACCCAGCCTGGCATCATCCGCGCGGGCTGGGCGGCGAACGCCTGGGCAGGAGCGCTGCTGCTCGGCACGTGGAGCGTCTCCAGCCACGCGGCAGGGGCGCAGGTTCTGCCCTGGCTGGCGCTCATCAGCGACTGGCTGCACGGGCTGTCGGTCGGCGCGTGGGCGGGTGGGGCGCTGGCGCTCGTGTGGGTGCTGCCCGCCGCGCTGCGTCCGCTGGCGGATGACGCCCGTCGGCTGGCGCTGCTGGCGGCGCTGCGCCGTTTCTCGCCGCTGGCGGTCACCTGTCTGGCGCTGGTCATCACCAGCGGGCTGTACAACGCGGCGACGTGGTTCACCACGCCCGCCGACGCCGCCACACCCTATGGGGTGGCGCTGGCGGTCAAGAGCGCGCTCGTCCTCATCCTGATCGGGCTGGGAGCGGCGCATCACATCGCGCTGCGACCGGAGCGCTTCGCCCGCTGGGAAGCGGTGCGCGCCCGCGTCGGTGGTTTTCTGCCCACCCTGCGCCTTGAGGCAGCCGTCGTGCTGCTGGTGCTGGTCGGCGCAGCATGGCTGAGCGCCACCCCGCCCCCTGTGCCGGAGATCGACCAGCCGCCGCCGCTCATCGCGCGCGCTGCCTTGCCCGATGCCGAGATCACGCTGTCGCTCGCCCCAGGCGGCGTGGGCGTCAACCTGTATGATGTGCAGGTGGCGCGCGGTGGCTCCCCGGTCAGCGATTCCGGCGTGCAGGTGCGTCTGGCGTACCCGGCGCGCGATGTGCGCGGGGCTTGGCTGACCGCCGACCCGCTCGGTGACGGGCTGTACAGCGCTGCGGGCGGCGAGATCGACCGCGATGGTGACTGGTGGGCGCTGATCGCCCTCGACGGCGCGCAGACCGCCGTGCCGCTGGCGATCAGCGCCGATGCCGCGCTGGTGCGCGAACGTCCGCCGTCGATCGTCAACCTGCTGGCGCTGACCGCCCTGATCGGCGCGATCGGCATGGCGATCGCCCCGTTCGCCCGTGCCTATGCCCGCAAACTGGACTGGAGTCCGGCGGCGCTGGCGGTGGCGGGGCTGGCGCTGGTCGGCGGGGTGATCGTGGTGGTGGTCGGCTTGTGGGCGACGGCGGCGAGCAGCGAGGCGTTCGCGCGGACAGTGCAGCCGCCGCCGGAGATCGTCAATCCCGCCCTGCCCGATGCCGACTCGCTGGCGCGCGGGGCGGAGGCGTTCGAGGCGCGCTGTGCGGCATGGGTGGGCGCGCGCGATTTCACCGAACTCACCAGACGGCTGGATCGGCTGGGCGATCAGGCGCTCTACGCCGCGCTGGGCGAGGGCTGGCGCGCCCTGCCCGCCTGTGCCCCGGCGGATGAGTCGCTGCACTGGGATATGGTCAATCATCTGCGGGCGCGCGAACGCCCGGAACCGTCATCATCTGCATTCGCTTCCTGAAAGGATGTCCTTCACATGATCGAAACACGCCCTGTGCGCGTCATCGCGCGCGAAACCCCTTCTGACCAGGCGACCTTCTGGGCGGCGCGGCTGCGCGAACGCGGCATCGAAGCCGAGGCGGGCGCGCCGGAGAAAGGGACGATCGCCATCGCCCTGCTCGACCGTGCCGACGCGCGCGACGCCCGCTCGCTGCCCGCCCCGCTCATCGCCGCGCTGGACATGAGCCTGCACATCGTGGTACTGGCGACCGAACCGATCGAACTGCCCAGGCTGATCAATCATCTGCCCGTCATCGATGCCGGCGCGCCGGATGCGCTCGATCGGCTGGTGGAGCGCATCGCGCTCGCCAGCGCGCCGGACGCACCGCTGCCCCTGCGCGTGCTGACGCCGACCGTCGCCCGCGCCAACCGTTCGGCGGGCGTGTGGGTGACGGGCATCGTGCTGATCATGTTCGTCGCCGCGCTCATCGGCGTGGGCGTGTTCGGCTTGCAGCGCCCGAACACCGAATACGAATTGCTCGATACCGCCGTCGCCCTGACGCGCGATTTCTATCTGGAGCCGGAACTGCTCTACTTCTCGACCTGGCTGCCGCGCAGCACCGAGGACGCGCGCAACTACAGCGCCACGCTGCAACAACTGCCGACCGCCTGGCGTCCGCTCATGGGGCTGACGGTGACCGCCTATGCGCAGGGCACGCCGCTGCCGCCGATCACCACACCCGTGCCGGAACCTGCCGGATGACCGACCGCGCTGACGTGCTGGTGATCGGGGCGGGTCCGGCGGGCATCAGCACTGCCTGGCTGCTTGAGGACGCGGGCATCCCGTTCCGCATCGTCGATCGCGCCTCCGTGCCCGCCTCGACGTGGGCGAACCTCTACCCGTCGCTGCGCCTGAATACCGCCGGGTTCGTCTCGCACCTCCCAGGCAGGCGCATCCCGCTGCGCTACGGCATCTACCCGACCGGGCGGCAGTACTACGCCTACGTGCTGGACGCGCTGCGCGCCCGTCCGCTGCCGATCGAGTACGGCGTGTGCGTCGAACGGGTATCGCCTGTGCCTGACGGGTGGGAAGTCGTGACCAGCCACGACACGCGCGTCTATCCGGCGGTGGTGATCGCCAGCGGACGCTTCAGCCACCCGGTCATCCCGCCGATCCCAGGTCTGGAGAGGTTCGCCGGGCGCTGCCTGCACGCGCACGACTACAGCGGAACGGCGGGTTTTGAGGGGCTGCGCGTGCTGGTGGTGGGGAACGGACCGAGCGGGGCGGACATCGCCGCCGAGCTGGGTCATGTGGCGGCGCGCCCGGTGCTGCTGGCGATCCGCAGCGACATCGTGATCGCGCGCGAATACCCGTATGGGCTGCCCGTCACGGCATGGCACATCCTGTCAGGGCTGCTGCCCAGGCGCTGGCGCAAGCCGTTCCTCAACCGGGTGAGCTTTCAGGGCTATCGCGGGCAGGACGAACTCGGTCTGCCGCTCGCCCCGAACCGCGATGACCGCGCGGGCACGTCCGCCCCGGTGCGCGGGCGGGCGCTGGTGGACGGGCTGCGGGCGGGGCGCATCCGCGCGGTGGCAGGGCTGGCGGCGCTCACACCGGACTCGGCGCTGCTGCTGGACGGGACGCAGCACCCGGTCGATGTGGTCATCTTCTGCACGGGCTATCGCCCGGCGGTCGGGTATCTCGACATTGTGTATGAGACGGACGAGGCGGGCTGGATGGTGCGCCGCTCACCAGATTCACAGCAGGTCAGAGATCATCCCGGTTTATACTTGGTTGGGCGCTATTATCGCGGGCTGGGACCGCTGCACAACATCCGCCATGAAGCGCGCATCGCCGTGCGCGAAATAAAATCTTATCTGATGGAGCGACGTACATGACCGACACCTGCACCGTGACTGTCCTGATCGATGACCAGACGCACACGCTGACCGTGCCCGCCGGGACGAATCTGCGCCGCGCCCTGATGGACGCGGGCATTTCGCCCTACGCCGCACTGACGCGCAAGCTGAACTGCGCCGGGCGGGGCATCTGCGCCACGTGCGGGGTCTGGTTCGAGGCGGGCGAACCCGCGCCCGTCCACTGGCACGACCAGCTTGCGGCGCGCTTCGCCTACCCGCGCCTGAGCTGTCAGATCGCCGTCAGAACGGACATGACGGTGCGGATGATCACCGAGAAGGTCATCTGGGGGATGCGCGACCCCGCACGCCGCTTCGTCGGTGGGTGAGTGTGCAGCCCGCCTGATCTGCATCGCACATCGGTCGGTTTCGCTGTACACTCATGCGCGGTGACCATCTCAGGAGGCTGTGACATGAGTATGCCGCTCGACCGCGCCCGCATCCCGGCGCAGTACAAATGGAATGCCGAAAGCGTCTTCCCGGATCGCGCCGCGTGGCGCGCCGAAAAAGAAGCGGTGCTGGCGGCGATCCCCGCCCTGAGCGCCTGGCAGGGACGGCTGGGCGAAAGCGCGGCAGCGTTGGCGGACTGCCTGAACGCCGCCGATGCGCTGCGCCAGCGTGTGGGGAAACTGTGGGTTTACGCCAGCTTCGCCGGGTCAGTGGACTCGGCGGACGGCGAGGCGACGGGCATGATCGGGCAGGTCGGCACGGTGTTCGCTCAGGTGGAGTCAGCGCTGGCGTTCATCGACCCGGAGATGCTGGCGATCGGCGCGGAGACTCTGCGCCGCTGGGTCAGCGACGAACCGCGCCTGAGCAATTATGCCCACATGATCGACGACCTGCTGCGGCGGCAGGCGCATGTGCGTTCCGCCGAAGTCGAGGCGCTGCTGGGCATGGCGATCGAGCCGCTGTTCGCCATCGACCGCATCGCCGACGAACTGACCGACACCGATCTGCGCTTTGCCGATGCGCACGACAGCGCAGGCGCGGCATATCCGGTCATGCAAAGCACGTGGGAGAAGCTGCGCTCCAGCCCCGACCGCGCCCTGCGCCGGAGCGCGCTGGAGAGCTATGCCGATGGCTATCTGGCATTCCGCCACACCCTGACCGCCAACTATCTGGCGGCGGTGCGGCGCGATGTCTTTCTGGCGCGGGCGCGCGGCTATGCGTCGTCGCTGGAGGCGTCGCTGTTCGCCAACCACATCGCGCCGGAGGTCTACCACACGCTCATCGCCACCTACCGCCGCAACATCCCCACCTGGCATCGCTACTGGGAGGTGCGGCGGCGCATCCTGGGCGTGGAGACGCTGCATCCGTATGACATCTGGGCTCCGCTGACGCCGGATGAGCCGGTCGTGCCGTATGAGCAGGCGGTCGAGATGATCTGCGCGGGCATGGCTCCGCTGGGCGAGGAATATGTCGGCATCATGCGGCGCGGGCTGCTGGAAGAGCGCTGGGTCGATGTCTACCCGAACACGGGCAAGCGGCAGGGCGCGTTCAGCAGCGGGGTGCAGGGCACGCATCCCTTCATCATGATGAGCTACGACGATGACCTGCCCAGCCTCAGCACGCTGGCGCACGAACTCGGTCATTCGATGCACTCGTACTACAGCAACCGCGCACAGGCTTACGTCAACACCCATTATTCGCTGTTCGTGGCGGAGGTGGCGTCCAACTTCAATCAGGCGACGGTGCGCGCCCACCTGATGCGCGCGCAGACCGACCCAGCGTTCCAGATCGCGCTGCTCAATGAGGCGATGTACAACCTGCACCGCTATTTCTTCATCATGCCCATCCTGGCGCAGTTCGAGCTGGAGGTGCATGAGCGCATCGAGCGGGGCAACGCTGTGACCGCCGACGACCTGATCGCCCTGTGCGCCGATCTGTACGAAGAGGGCTACGGCGGCATGGTGACGTGGGAGCGGGAGCGCATCGGCATCACGTGGGCGCAGTTCACGCACCTGTACAGCAACTTCTACGTCTTCCAGTACGCGACGGGCATTTCGGCGGCGCACGCCCTGTCCGCGCCGATCGTGGCGGGCGATGCGGATGCGGCGCGGCGTTATCTCGATATGCTCAGCGCCGGAGGCAGCGTCTATCCAACCGACGCGCTGCGCGCCGCCGGGGTGGACATGACCACGCCTGCCGCCGTCGAGAAGACGTTCGAGACGCTGGCGGGGTATGTGGCACGGCTGGATGAGCTGACGCGCGTATAAGATCGTCCAGCCGCTGTAACCGAGCGAATACTGACTCTGGTACAGCAGTGTTCTCAGCGGCGATGCTCGGTTGCGAAGACAAAAAGATAGTCTTAAAATAGGAAGTGCGAGCGAAAAACGAAAAAGTGAACACCTCCTCTCTTCCCATTTGTCGTATGCGGTAGCCCAGAACTACCGCCCTGCGCGCATCCTGAAAGCCCGCAGTGGTTTTACCCAACCACAGATCGGGGTGCGCCCGCTGTTCAGTCAGACCTTGATGTGGTCTGGCACAGTAGGGAGGCGTGGCTGTTCGCCAGCTCGGAAGTGTGTGAGTCGCCGGAACTGACGCGCGTTCACAACCACAGTACCCTATCGCGGATGCAATCTGTTCGTTTTTTTGTCTTTGCAGCTGAGCAAAACGAGGAGTTCATCATGTCGGCTTTGGGAAGCGCGCTGAACGAGGCACGTCGCCAGATTTTTCTGGCGGTGAACCGAAATGGGGCCAGTGTGATGTGTCTGTACTGCGGATGGCGGGGTAAACACTTCTACAAAGCAAAACAACGCTGCCCCCAGTGTGATAGTTTGCCCCGTACCAGGCTCATCGCCTACGCTGTCGGTCATTTCGGGATCCATCTGAACTACGCCGACCTGATGGTCATCGGTCCGAACATTCAGGAAATTGTCTACCTCTCAACGCATTTCACGCCGCGCAGGTTTCTCCGGGTTGATATGGTAAAGCGAGGCTTCATCAACTATGCCGCCGACATCACGAAACTCTCTCTCGAATCTGATCAGATTGACGTGATCATCTCGTGGCATGTACTCGAACATATATCTGAAGATCGTGCCGCCATCCGTGAGATGTACCGTGTCCTGAAACCGGGGGGCAGCGCTCTGATTTCCGTGCCGATTCACCCCCCAGGACGCGAAAACACTTACGAAGACTCCTCCATCTCCCGATCGGATTACCAGCGCATACACGGACATCCCGACCATGTCCGTTCGTGTGGTCTGGATTACGGGCAGCGTTTTGCAGAAGCCGGATTCAGCGTTCAGATGTTGAGTGTAGCGGGCGACGTGGATGAGAATGACAGGGAGTTTCTCGGTCTGTCATCGGAACACGTCGCCTGGCACTGCGTCAAGCCCGCAAAGGATGAGCGCCCAGCGGCGAGATGAGAACGGGCGTATCGCTTTGCAAGCCCGTCAGCCGCTGCTGTTGATTTTGACCTGGCGACTCGCGTGGGCAGAGTTACGTCCCGGCTCGCTGGAACAGAGCGAGCGCATACAGGAAAGAAATTCGGCGTGAATGCTCGCCGCCCCTACGGTTTGCCGATTCCCAGCAGGCGCAGCAGCGCAGGGGGGACGCGCTTCTGGCTGTCCTTCGCCGTGATGAGCGTCAGCCCGACCGATACGAGCGTGTTGGTGACGAGGAAGAAGACCGCCTCTTCCAGCGGCAGCTTGCCGCCCAGGTTGATGTTGACCGTCTTCTCCGGGTTGATCGTCCACGTGCCGCTGTCGATCGCCAGCGAGTCGCTCAGCGCCAGATAGAGCGTGGACGGGATGATGCCCAGCGCCACCAGCCGCCGATGCTGCCACAGGATGTCGCCGCCGAACGCCACCTGAAAGATGATCGGCAGCAGCGCCCATGCCAGCACCAGGCTCATGTAGGTGTTGCGCTTCGGTCCGCGAAACAGGTTCCACACCGCGCCCAGCCAGATCGCGCCCAGCGCCGCCGCCATGCCCAGCCGGAAGAGCAGCGGATTTTTCGGCGCGCGTTCGTCGTGCGGCACATGCTTCGCCAGCCACAGCACCCATGCCCCAGTCAGCAGGGTTTGCAGCACGAAGAAGGTGTATTCCTCGATCGGCACATAGCCCAGCACCAGCCCGTTGACCAGCTTTTTGTCGTACCACCACACCTTGCTGGCGACCAGATAGTTGTCCCAGGGCGTGGTGTACGCCACCGCCACCGTGACCAAGCCCGCCAGCGCCCCAAGCGGTGGCACGCCCTGCAGTGCCTCCGGCATGATCGGTTCGCGCCGCCCGCGCCGCCACAGCAGGAAGGTGAGCGCCGCCAGCGGGATGAGGATGAAGCGCGCCAGAAACCCGAAATAGCTCACGTTACGTTGTCTCCAGTGTCAGGGGCAGGTCGCGCAGGCGCTGCCCGGTGAGTGAAAATACCGCGTTCGCCACCGCCGCCGGCACAGCGCCCATGACCGGCTCGCCCATGCCGCCCGTCGGCGCATCGGCGCTGTCGATCGGGTAGACGTGGATGCGCGGAGCCTGATCGAAGCGCAGCAGCGGATAGGCGTTGAAATTCGCCGCTGCTGCCATGCCGTCCTGCACTGTCCAGCGTTCGTGGAACGTCGAACTCAGCCCCATGATGACGCTGCCCTGCACCTGATTGGCTGCGCCGTTCGGGTTGATGACCAAGCCAGGATCGACGGCGCACCAGGCGTCATGCACGCGAATGCGCCCTGCCTCGACGCCGACCGAGACGACGAGCGCCACCACCGTCCTGCGGTCGTAGCACAGCGCCAGCCCGAACGCGCGTCCTTCCGGCGCGCCCGCCGCCCAGCCCGACTCCGCCTCGACGCGATCGAGCGCAGTCGCAAAGCGCCGTCCCAGCGCGCTGTCCGGCAAATGATCGCGCCGGAACGCCAGCGGGTCGCGCCCGGCGGCGTGCGCCAGTTCGTCGATGAAGCTTTCGATGGCGAAGATGTTGGCGAACGAACCGAGTCCGCGCCAGTATGCCGTCGGGATGGGCAGGTGTTCGTGATGGTACACCACGCGGATGTTGGGCACGGCGTACAGGATTTGCGAGCCGTATGCCGCCAGCGGGTCTGTGCCCAGCACCGACTCGAAGAAGCTGGTCCCCGGTGTGCCGAAGGTGGCGCGAATCTCCGGGCTGAGCAGCACATCGCTGGAGATCAGCCGATGGGTGATCGCCGCGATGCGCCCGTCTGTGCCCACGATGCCGGACAGGGCGTTGCGCGTCGGCGGACGGCGGAAGCCATGCTGCAAATCCTCTTCGCGCGTCCAGCCGACGTGTACGGGCGTGCCTGCCGCGCGCGCCAGCCGCGCCGCCTCCAGCCCAACGTCCGACCCGGCTTTGCGCCCGAAGCCGCCGCCGACATACGCCGGGATGACGCGCACCTTCGCCGCCTCGATGCCCAGCGCGCTGGCGACGTAGCTCTGCGTCAGGTTGGGAGCCTGCGTCGAGACGGTGATCGTCAGCCCGCCGTCGGCGGTCGGCTCAGCCAGCGCCGCCTGAGGTTCAAGATGGGCGTGCGCTGCCATCGGCGTATAGTAGACCGCTTCGACGGGCGTGCCGCCCGCCGCCGCCACATCGCCCGCGCGCTGAATCAGCGTGCCGCCCTCGGCGGGGACGGTCATACGCGCGTCTACCTCCGCCTGGCTGATCGTCGTGCCGCCCTCCCATTCCAGATCGAGCAGGGCGAGCGCGGCATGGGCGTGGGCGCGCGTATCCGCCACCACCCCGGCGAACCCGTCTTCGATGACCACCGCGATCACCCCTGGCGCAGAAGCGGCAGCGCCAGGCGCGGCGCGGCGCAGAGTCGCTTCATAGCGCGGCGGACGGGCGATCGCCCCATACGCCATGCCAGGCACGCGCGCATCGTAGCCGTACACCGCCCGCCCGGTCACCTTTTCGACCAGATCGACGCGCGGGGCAGACGTGCCGATCAGCGTGCGCTGATCGGGCGTCTTCAGGCGCGGGCTGGCGGGCAGAGTCCATTCGCCGGCTTTCGCCGCCACAACCTCGCCGTAGGTGAGCGTCCGCCCGTCGGCGCTGAGCGTGCTGTTCGCCGTCGTCACCCGCTCGACGGGCACGCCGAACTGACGGGCGGCTTCGGCGCGCAGCATCTCGCGCAGCGCCGCGCCCACCTTGCGGATCGGGGCGTAGAGCGAGGTGACCGATGAACTGCCGAAAGTGAAGAGCAGTTCCGGGTTGAAGCCGCTGTGCGTATCCGCCTGCACCACGCGCACCGTCTCCCAGGCGAGATCGGCTTCGTCAGCGGCGATCTGCGCCAGCGCGGTGTGGATGCCCTGTCCCATCTCGATCTTCGGGATGGTGATGCGGGCGGTGTTGTCGGCGTCGATGCGGAACCAGACGAGCGGCTGGTCGGGCGGGGCGGTGGTGGGCACATCGCCATTCAGGAACACCTGATTGAACGCCAGACGCGCTTCGCGCACGATCACGTCACGCCCCAGATAGCCGCCGACGGCGACTGCGCCCGCCCCGCCCGCCAGCACGAGCAGGAAACGGCGGCGTGAGAGGGTTTTGCGCTTTTTTTCTTCCGGGGTGAGCGGGGCTTTGGGCTGTTTGCTCATGATGCGGCGCGCTCCTGGGCGATCTCAGCGGCGCGGGCGACAGCGATACGGATGCGCGCATAGCATCCACAGCGGCAGTAGTTGTTCTGCATGGCGGTGGTGATCTGCTCCTCGGTCGGCTGGGGAGTGGTGGCGATGAAGGCGGCGGCGGTCATCATCTGCCCGCTCATGCACCATGCGCACTGCGGGACCTGCTCATCGACGAACGCCTGCTGCACCGGATGCAGCGTCTCTGCGCCCGCGTCATCGACCGCTGCCAGACCCTCGATGGTGGTGATGGAGCGCCCTTCAGCGGCGGAGGCGGGTAGCACGCACGCGCGCACGGCTGTGCCGTCGAGATGCACCGTGCATGAGCCGCAGATGCCGATGCCGCAGCCGTATTTCGTTCCGGTCAAGCCGAGACGGTCGCGCAGCACCCACAGCAGGCGCTCATCCGGGTCGGCTTCGACCTCGACGGGGTTCCCATTGATCATCAGGTTCATGGCGGGCGATCTCCTGAAATGCAGCAAGTGACACGGACGATACCACATCAACGTTAACGCCAGTTCAGCAAACGGGCAAAAAGCCCGCGTCGCGCGTGTATACTTGAAGGATAAATACGCTCATCTGCAAGGACACCCCTCATGACCACCCAAACCGCCATGTCGATCGACTATGCCGCGCGCATCGCCGCTCTGGGCGTGCTGCCAGGCGTCGATGCTGTCGCACTCGTCCCCGGAACCAACATGCGCTACTTCACCGGGCTGGATTACATGCTCTCCGAACGCCCGATCGTGGCGCTGATCACCCGCGACGGCATGGGGCTGATCGTGCCGCAGCTCGAACTGCCTACCCTGCACAGGCGGACGGACATCGAGGCCCGCGCTTTTCCCTGGAGCGACACCGACGGCTTCGAGGGCGCGTTCGCCGCTGCGCTGGACGCGCTCGGTCTGCGCGGCGGGGTGATCGGCATCGACGGCATGACGATGCGCGTGAGCGAGTGGCTGGCGTTCGCCCGCCTCGACCCGGCACTGCGCCCGGTGGCGGTCGAACGGGCGCTGATCGGCATCCGCGCGATCAAGACGCCCGATGAAGTCACCCTGATGCGCCGCGCAGTGCAGATCGCCGAAAATGCGCTCGCTGCGCTGCTGGACGAACTGCGTCCAGGCATGACCGAACGCCAGATCGCCGCGCGGCTGGACAAGCTGATGCTGGACGGCGGCGCGGACGCGATCGCATTCCCGACGCTGGTGCAGATCGGGGAGAATGCTGACAACCCGCACGGGCACGTCACCGATCGGGCGCTGCGCGAAGGCGACGGCATCCTGATCGACTACGGCTGCATCGTCGGCGGCTACCCGTCCGACATCACGCGCACCGTCGCTTTTGGCGAACCAGGGGCGCAGTTCCGCGCCGTCTACGACGCGGTGCAGCGCGCCAACGCCGCCGGGCGGGAGGCAGCGCGCCCAGGCGTGCCGATGCGCGCCGTCGATGCAGCAGCGCGCGGCGTGATCGAGGCGGCGGGCTTTGGGGCGTATTTCACCCACCGCACCGGACACGGCATCGGCATGGATGTGCATGAGCCGATCCCGCAGATCGCGGGCAATGTCGATGAGCTGCTCCAGCCTGGGATGACCTTCACCATCGAGCCTGGGGTGTATCTGCCGGGTATCGGCGGCGTCCGCATCGAGGACAACGTGCTGATCACCGCCGACGGGCTGGATGTGCTGACGAGTTTCCCGCGCGATCTGCGCGTGCTGGGGTAAGGGCGTTTTGGCGTATGGACGGACGCAGTCGGGCATCGTCAATTCGCTGAGCTGGGCAGCCTGAAGGAGGCGCTGCACCAGCTCACGTGCAGCGGAGAGAGAGAATGCGGCTCCCCACGCTGCAAACTGCCGGATCACGGCGCGGTGATGATCGCGATCCCAGCGCAGCCTTCCGAGGGCGTGACCCTGCCCGCGTTCACCCACAGCGGCACGTCCCAGCGCACGCCATCGCGGTTGACCGCGCCGGGGACGAGCCGGAAGTAGCGATTGCCCCCTTCCTGGCGCGCCAACAGCGCGTCGGCGTAATAGAGCATGTCTCCACGCATCGGGTTGGCGATCGCCTCCTGAGGCGGGCGGGCGCTGATCTCGGAAGCGACGACGCTGAAGCCGGTCACGAGCAGCGCGCACCCGGTCGGCGTCTGGGTGGTGTTTTCGGCAAAGCCGACGATGCCCGCGTCGCCTCCCAGGGTGCGGAGCTGCATCGCGCCTGTGTTCGGGTCTGTCTCGCTCACCCAGCCCGAAAAACTGCGCTCATCGACCACCAGCCACCAGTATGTCCTGCCGATGCACACCGCTTGCCTGAGTGGACGCACCCGCCTGTCCATCCTCCAGCCTGAGTCCGCGCCGCCGGGAGTCACCTGCGGATAGATGAGGGCGTTGACCTGCACGCGCGTCATGAAACCCGTGCCAGGCTGAAGGGGTTCCCCGGCGCAGCCAGGCTGATTGACCGGGTGGGCGGGCAGAGGAACCGGAGGCAGCGCCGCCACCGCTTCGGCGTAGTCCGCAAGGGCAGCCGGATCGACGCCGATCGAACGCACGATAGCGTCCAATGTCGTCAGGGATGGGGCGAACTGGTCGTTCGGCAGGGCGCTGACCGTCACTTCCGCCCAATCCCTGAAGGCGGCTAGGTAATCGGGCGCGCTGCTGACCTCGGCGGGCGCGGCGTCACGCCCAGGCACGCGCGGGCGCTCCAGATTGAAACTGGCTTCGACGTAGAACAGCCCGTCTGCGCTGATGCCATCGAGATGATAGCCCAGACTTCCGCCTGGCAGCGTGGACTCGTCCGGCGAATAGTGCCCGACGAAGCGCACGCCGTTCAAGCCGGGGGCGGTCAAGTACTCGCCTTTGCCCGCCATGACCAGTGCGGCGAAACCGCCGAAGTCGATCCGGTGCAGCACCTCCGAGGTGGGCGCGGCGCGCGTGCCGAGCAGATCGCGCAGTGCGAACAGGTAATCCCCCATCGCCGGGTTGACGCGGATGTAGGCGCGCAGCGGATAGATGGACACCCTGCCAGGTGAACCGTTATTCGGGTTGCCGTCGTCGTCCAGCAGGACGCGCAGATGATCCGGACTTGCCATCCCCATCTCATCCGGCACGGCGCTGATCTGGTCGATCGGCGTGCCGGCAGCGCGCTCGATGGTCACCGTCCAGCCCAGCGCCGGATCGACCGCCAGTGCCGCGCCTTCGCCCTGCACCGCCGTCCAGCCGTCAGGGAAAGGCGGTGGCGACCAGGGCGGCGCGGTGTACGGCTGGAGGGCGTAACTGCCGCTGACCGACTCGACTGTCTAGCCCGTGATCGACCCATCGCGCGCAGCGACGCGCCACCAGGCGAAGCCGTCGGCGCATGTCGGTCCGTCCAGCACCTCGAAGACCGTCTCGGCGGGCATCACGCCGACCCGCGCCCCGCCCGTCGTGGGCAGGTCGCGCACGTTGTTCGCCCCGCCTGGCGTCACCTGCCCCAGTTCTCCGATCGTCAGTCGGGAGGGCAGCGCGCCGGGGCACGCCTCGCCCTGTGCCGCCGCGCCGACGATCCCACTCAGCACCATTCCCACCAGCAGCATCCGTAGCAGCCTGTCTTTCATGCACCCTGCTCCATTTCAAAGCACCACCGTTCGACACATCCCACTGTAAAGTATGTCTGCAAACTCGTTTTTAGCGTCTGTTTGCCCAACCTCACCCCGGAAACCTGATGGTTTCCTGCCCCTCTCCCTCGGAGAGGGGCGGTTGAGCGCAGCGAAACGGGGTGAGGTCAGATCATTTGCAGACCCACTGTAGCATCGTTCCGGGCAGCGGATGCGACACGAAGGATAAACGGTCGGGATGCGGCGTCAGCGCGTCAGCGTGCCGTCGTCGAAGATGCCCGTCGGGTGGCAGCCGCGCCGCGCCCGCGCCGCCTCGACCTCAATGTCGCGGAAGCGGGCGGTGTGGCGGGTATCGGGGCGGTATTCGACCGCTTCCGCCCAGCCGTCGCGCACCAGCCGCTCGTTGACGAACGTGCCATCGAGCAGGTAGACGTAGCGCAGCAGCCGATCGAAGCGGTCGGTATCGCTCTGATCGCGCACCAGCACCACCGTCTGCCCCTCGACGAGCGCGCGGTTGGCATTGGTCGCTTCGCGGTAGCAGACTTGATCGCTCTCCGGCGTGTTGACGCCGACGTAGCGCACCCGGCGGCGCGCACCGTTGACCTCGACCTCGATGGTGTCGCCGTCGATGACGTAGATCACCCGTGCCCGGTCGCCGTCTGGCGGCGGGTTGACTGATGCAGAGGCTGCCCCACCTTCCCCGCCGGACATGCTCCCTTCCAGCACCAGCGAACATCCGCCGATCGTCAGCAGCAGTACCAGCAGTGCGATCGTGTAACGCACAGACTGATATGTTTTCATAATGCTGTGTTATCCTGTATAGTAGAATGGCACAACCATTACTTTAACATGAGTCGAAAGATGGACGAACCGATTATCCTTAGCGACCCCCGTCCAACACGGGCAGATGCGGTGCGCAACCGCGAACATATCCTGACGATCGCCCGCGCGCTGCTGGAAACTCACGGCGTGGAGGGGGTCACCATGTCGGCGATCGCTCAGGAAGCGGGCGTCGGCAAGGGAACGCTCTACCGCAACTTCCCAGACAAGCTGGCACTGTGTCAGGCGCTGCTCGACCATGATCAGCGCGCCCTGCAGGAGCGCACGCTGGCGCGGCTGCGCGCTCAGGGCAGCCCGGAAGCCGACCTGCTGTGGTTCATCGGCGAGGTGATCGGCTTCGTCTGGGCACACCTCGATCTGTTCGGGGGAGAGACCGACATGCCGTTACCGTTCGGTCACCCCGCGCATTACTGGTGGCGGCAAACCCTGCGCGGCATCATCCAACGCATCGATGTACGCCTGAATGCCGACCTGCTGGCGGACTCGATCTACATCCTGCTCGACCCGCGCGCGCTGTCCTGGCAGCGGGCGGCGCACGGCTATGACGCCGAGTCGTTCACGCGCGCCTTCACCCCGCTGGTCGCGCGGCTGGTCACGCCGCTGCCTGGGTAGAGGCAACCCGGTGGGTTGTCCCTACCCACTGTGCTTCCCCGCCGCGCTGAGCGCATCCTGAAGCTGGCGCTGGAACCAGGCGCGCACGCCGTTGGCGCGCACACGGGCATCGAGGGCTTCGGCATGGGCGCGCCGTTCCTCCGGCGACATCGACAGGGCGCGGTGGAGCGCTTCTGCCGTCGCATGGACATCATAGGGCGAGATGGTCAGGGCGTGGTCGCCCATTTCGTAGACCGCGCCGGCGTTCTCCGAGAGGATGAGGACGCCATGCCGCTCGTTGATGATGACGCCCTCTTTGGCGACCAGGTTCATGCCGTCGTTGATCGGGTTGACCATCAGCACGTCATACAGCTCCATCGCAGCGACGGCGCGGGCGTAGTTGTTGCCGATGATGATGCGCGTCGGCTCCCACAGTTCATCGCTGAAGGTCGCGTTGATCATGCCCGCCTCCGCCATGACATCCGCCAGATAATCCTTGTACTGATCGACCTCCAGCCGCGACGGGACGAGAAGCGCCAGCATCTGCACCTTGCCGCGATATTCCGGGTGAGTCTCCAGCAGGGTGCGGAATGCCAGCAGCCCGCGCAGGATGTTCTTGCTCGGCTCGATGCGGTCGATCCGCAGGATGAGGCGCTGCGACCCGATCGACTGGGCGAGTTGATGCTTGTGCAGGCGCGTCGCCGTCTCGTCTTTCAGGCTTGCCAGCTTGTCGGCGTCGATGGAGATGGGGTAGGCGCGCGCCTCGACGCGCCGATCGCCCCATGAGATGGTGGTGCGGCTGCCGAAGGCGTGCGCGTCAGGCAGGTAGACGCGGCAGGTCTGGATGAAGTTGAAGGCGTCGCGCTGTGTCTGAAAGCCGATGCGGTCGCTCGCCAGCAGCGCGGAGAGCATCGGCGTCCGCATCCCTTCGGGCAGCAGCGCCCAGGCGTCGGGTCCGGGCCAGGGGATGTGGATGAAGGGCTGAATCTGGGCGCGTGTGCCGAAATGGGCGCGCAGAAGCTCCGGCACGAGATAGAGGTGATAGTCCTGCGGGAAGATGACGATCGGCTGGTCGGTATCGGGCGGGATGCTGGCGATGATCGCTTCAGCGAACTGGCGGTTGATGGCGACGTACCCTTCGTGCCATGCCTCCCAGGTGTCGGCGGTGATGACAGGTTCGCGCACGCCGTCCCACATCTGATGCTGGATGAACCAGAGGAGCGGGTTGGCGATGCGGTTGTAGTACATCTGATAGCGGCGTTTGCCGGGGATGAACAGGCGCAGCTTCATCCCGTCCATCTGGGCGGGCTGGTCGCCCTGTTCGCGCGCCCAGGCAGCGTCATCTTTGCTCAGCGCCGCCGCCACCCACAGCACGTCACCCTGCCCGGCGACTGATGCCAGTGCGGTGACCAGACCGCCTTCCCCCTTGCGCGTGGTGAACGTCCCGTCCGGCTTGCGGCGAAAAGTGTACGGACCGCGATTGGAGGCGATCACCACCAGCGGATCGCGCCGTGCCGGGTTGGAGTCCTGTGTCATGGTCATCTCCTGTTTGTCTGGTTGAAAGGGTGGAATGGGGTGCAGGGCAGCGAGGCATCATCTCCACCTGATTTCAACCTTACCGCAAAAAGAGGTGCAGACCAAAAAAGGATGCGATGTATCTCCCAAAAATACGGTATTGTGCAGGGGGAAAATGCGGTATAATTACGGTATATTCACAAACAATCGATCCAATGCGGGAGGCGGTTTTGCGACCGCCTTTCGTCATGTATAGCGCCCGGCAGGGGCTGAATCTGCCAGAAGGAGCTTGTCCAGTTGGACACCGTCCGTTTGGACACTGCCGCGCGTAACGCGCACCCGACTCACCCCGCTCTGTTCATCGATTTCGCGGGCATCCGCGACACGTACCGCCGTTTTCAGGCGGCTTTCCCCGGCGCACACATCGATTACGCAATGAAGGCGAACGCCAATCCGACGGTCGTGGCACAGGTTGCCGCACTGGGCGGCGGCGTCGAGATCGCCTCGCTGCCCGAACTGCTGCGCGCGCTCGACGCGGGCGCACCGGGAGAACGGATCATTTGCAGCCACCCGATCAAGCAGCCGCATTTTCTGCGGCGGATGCAGGAAGTCGGCGTGTTCGCCGTCACGGTGGACTCGCTGGACGAGGTGGAAAAAGTGGCGGAACATGCGCCTGGGATGCGCGTGTACGTCCGGCTTGCCGTCGATAACACCGGCAGTGTGCTGCCGCTGGCAGGCAAGTTCGGCGTAGACGGGGCGACCGCGCTGGTGCTGATGGATCGCGCGCGCGAACTGGGCTTGCACCCGATCGGCGTCTCGTTCCATGTCGGTTCACAGTGTTTGAATGTCATGAACTGGGTCAATGCCATCCGCGCGGCGGGTGAGGTATGGCGCGCAGCAGCCGAACACGGGCACGCGCTCTACTTCCTCGACATCGGCGGCGGCTTTCCCGCCGGGCATTACCACGACGCCAGCATCCCCACCATCGAGCAGATCGGGGAGGCGGTCATGGCGGCGGTCGAAGCGCACATCCCGCCCACGACAGGCTTCATCCTGGCGCTGGAGCCTGGGCGCGGCTTGGTCGGCGAGTCCGGGCGACTGGTCAGCACGGTCATGGGCAGGGCGCAGCGCGGTGACCAGACGTGGCTGTATCTGGATGTGGGCGTGTTCAACGGGCTGATGGAGACGTTCGAGGGCTTCCCGCCCGTCGTGGCGCTGCTGGCGGATGACGCCGAGGCGCGCCCGCAGCGCACCTATACGCTGGCAGGTCCGTCGTGCGATTCGTGCGATGTGATCGTGCGCGACATCACCCTGCCGGAGATTCACATCGGCGATCGGCTGGAATTCTACGACACGGGCGCATATACCAACGAGTATGCCGCTGCCTTCAACGGTTTTCCCATCCCGGAAGTGATCATGCTCAACCTCGATACGAGCGCGTTCGAGACGGTCACGGCGGATGTGACGGTCGTGGCGCTTTCGGCGTAAACGCACCGCTTCAGGCGTACCCTGCATACACATACAGCCCTTCTCCAGTCGGAGTGGGGCTGTTTTCATCGGTGAGGCAGAAGGGCGGGCTATTTCTGATAGCCGCGCGTGTGCGGCTGATATTCCGGGTGGCGGCGGATGTATGCCTCGACGAAGGGGCACTGCGGTTCGATCCGCAGCCCCTGCTCAACAGCGGCGTCGAGCGCACCTTTGACCAGCCGGCTGCCGATGCCCTGCCCCTCGAAGATAGGCGGCACTTCGGTATGGGTGAAGATGATCGTCCTGCCCGCCAGACGGTATTCCGCGAAGGCGACCGCATCGTCGATGGCGATCTCGAAGCGGTTTTCGGCGCTGTTCTGCGTCACATTCAGACTGGCGGGGTCAATGTGCGGCATGAGGTGTGTTTCATCCTTTGTGATGGGTGATCAGGCGTGCCATGCAGACGCGCGCATCAGGCGGAAAATTACCCTTGCGCGGCATGGCAGATCGTGTTATCTTTTAAGGCATCACGCGGGCGTAATTCAGCGGTAGAATGCTTCCTTGCCAAGGAAGATGTCACGAGTTCGAATCTCGTCGCCCGCTCACCCAAAAAACCTCCATCTGATGGAGGTTTTTTGTTTGCCGGCACGAAAGAAGATGTTCTGTGCGAACAATTTGCACTGCGAAATAATTTTATCCATTTCTTATCCGGCACTTCATTCCCGATCACCCGGCGTCGGCATACTGGCGCGAGTTTCGCATTGTATGCTGGAAGGCTTCACCCGATGACCACGACTACCCCCTCTGCACGCCCGCAGGAGAGCCAGCCAGAGCGCCGCTGGTATCAGCGCGTCACCGATGCCATGATCGCCGACTGGTCGATCGCCTTTTCCATCGTCGTCTGCCTGGGCATCGTGGCGCTGGGCGTCTGGCTGACGCGCTATGAACTGGCGACGCCGCCCGCCAATGATCCCTTCTTTTACGACTGGCAGCTTGCCGAGCCGACCTTCCTCTCGCGCGCGACGGCGTGGGTGGGCTTTGCCCTGCACAACCTGCTCATCTGGCTGACGATCTACTACGCGCAGAAGCACTACAAAAAGTACACCGAAAATCTGCGCGGGGCGAACTGGGCAGCGGTGATCATCAACGTGGTGTTCATCGTCGCCCATTACCTGCAAACGATGTTCTTCTACGACGCCATCGCACAGGATTTGCCGAGCTGGACGGCGCAGGCGACGGTCATCATGATGCTCTTCGTCATCCTGGCGATGGAGAACAAGCGGCGCGGGCTGTTCTTCGGCAAAAAGATTCAGTTCCGTCAGGAGTTCTATCACTGGATGAAGGAGTATCACGGCTATGCCTTCAGCTTTGCCGTGATCTACACCTTCTGGTTCCACCCGATGGTTCCGACGTGGGGACATCTGGGCGGGTTCATCAGCGTGTTTCTGGTGATGGCGCAGGGGTCGCTCTTCTTCACGAAGATGCACCTGAACAAATACTGGAAGCTGCTGGTGGAGATCATGGTGCTGCCGCACGCGGCGCTGGTGGCGCTGGAGCAGGGCGGCGGGCTGGTGTACATGTTCCTGTTCGGCTTCCTCGCCATGTTCATCGTCACGCAGATGCACGGGATCGGGCTGAAGCCCTGGGTCAAGACGGTGTTCTACACGGGCTTCCTCGCCTCGGCGCTGTTCACCTATCTGGTGCTGCGCGAACCGTTCCAGGCGAACGAGATCATCCGCATCCCGGTCATCCTGTACGTGCAGGTGTTCGCCATGTATGGGCTGTGGTGGCTGTTCGCCAGGCTGACGGGCAGGATCGGTGGCGCGAAGGTCAAAGAACAGCCGGCTGCTGCCCCGTCGGCTGAGGCAGCGTAGGGGCGACCCGGCGGGTCGCCCTTACTGGTGATGTGGGCGACCCGGCGGGTCGCCCCTACAGCTATTTGCGCTTGCGGATGAACGTCGGGATGTCGATATTGTCCTCGTCATACACGCGCGCGCCGTAGTTATCCGGCTGTGCCGGAGGCTGCTGAGCGGGCGGCTGCTGACGGGGCTGCTCGACAGGGGGAGGCGGGGGAGCCTGCCGTTCGACCGGGGCGGGCGGCTGAGGCACAGGCGGGGTGTACTGCTGCATCGGGCGGGCGGACTGGGTGGGCTGGCTGCGGTTGATGCCGCTGCCGCGCACGATCGGCTGCTGCTCCATGCGGCGTCCCACGCGGCTGCTGTGTTCAAACCCGGTGGCGATGACGGTGATCCGCACTTCGTCGCCCATGCTCTCGTCCACCTGCGCGCCGAAGATCAGGTTCACTTCGGGATGTGCGCTTTCCTTGATGATCGCCGCCGCCTCGTTGACCTCGAACAGACTAAGGTCTTTGCCGCCGGTGATGTTGAACAGGATGCCGCGCGCGCCGTCGATCGTCACATCCAGCAGGGCGCTGCTGATCGCCGTCTCCGCCGCTTTGCGGGCGCGCTCATCGCCGCTGCCCCGCCCGACTGCCATCAGCGCCGCGCCGCCTTCAGACATGATCGTCCGCACGTCGGCAAAGTCGAGGTTGATCAGCGCGGGCACGGTGATCAGCTCGCTGATGCCCTGAATGCCCTGACGCAGCACGTCATCAGCGAGTGAGAATGCCTGCTGAAGCGTGGCGTTCTTGCTGGCGATCTGGAGCAGGCGGTCGTTGGGGATGACGATCAGGGTATCGACCTGCGCCTTGAGCGCTTCGATGCCCGTCTCAGCAGAGACATGCCGCTTCGATCCCTCAAAGGTGAAGGGGCGCGTCACCACGCCGATCGTCAGCGCGCCCAGTTCTTTGGCGATCTGCGCTACGACGGGTGATGCGCCCGTGCCCGTGCCGCCGCCCATGCCGCAGGCGATGAACACCATGTCTGCGCCGCGCAGCACTTCCAGCAGTTCTTCCTGGCTCTCTTCCGCCGCCTTCTTGCCGATCTCCGGGTTGCCGCCTGCACCCAGCCCGCGCGTCAGCTTGTCGCCGATGCGGACGCGCGTTTTGGCGCGCGAAAGCTGAAGCGCCTGATTGTCGGTATTCACAGAGATGAAATCGACGCCGCCCAACCCCTCTTCGATCATGCGGTTGACGGCATTGCCCCCGCCGCCCCCCACACCGACAACCTTGATCTGGGCGAAATTTTCACCCGGTGTCAGCATATCCATATATCGCAACCCTTCCCGCGCCATCCAAAGAAAACGGCTGAACGAATGATGAGATCAATTGTAGTGATTGTATCA
>CAZTLS010000041.1:13690-34958 GCA_964614405.1 uncultured Pleurocapsa sp. | reverse complement strand
GGTGGAACGCGCGGCGGCGGCGGCTTCTTCCCGCCAGGCGGGGGATTCGGCGGCTCATCCGGCGGGTCGAGCGGGCGCACCCGTCCGCCGAGCGGCTTTGGCGGCTCATCCGGTGGGTCGAGCGGCGGCGGCTTCCGGCGCAGCCCGAATCAGGGGCGCAGCGTGCCCACCGTCCGCAACCGCAAGGGCGGCGGCAGCGCCGGGCTGGGCTGATCAGGCGGAAGGCTGGTCATTTTCGACAGCGTTCCGCTGCCCCTTTCTGGCATGTCCTCAGTTTGAGGTGGGGCGGCATTTTGCGCTATACTCTCATCTATCCGTTCACCCTGTGATCACCGGGACCTGTGCGCCCGGACGAGATGAAGCCGATGAGAGCCTGGAACGAGTATCATACCCCCGCCAGCGTGGACGAAGCCATCGCCCTGCTGCGCCGCTACGACGGTCAGGGGCGTGTCATCGCGGGCGGCACTGACCTGCTGGTCGATGCCCGCGCCAACGCTGCGCCCGCCGCACACGCCCTGATCGACATCACCCGCATCCCTGACCTGACCGGCATCGACCATGCCGATGGACGCATCACGATCGGCGCGGGAGTGACGCACGCCCGCATCGTCGGCTCGACCGTGCTGCGCGATCACGCCGCCTGTCTGGTGGAGAGCTGCGGTGTCGTCGGCGGACCGCAGGTGCGGAACGTGGCGACGCTGGGCGGCAACGTCGCGCACGCCCTGCCCGCCGCCGACGGCACGGTCTCGCTGGTGGCGCTGGACGCCGAGGTCGAGATCACCCAGGGCGCAGAGCGCGTCTGGCTGCCGCTGACCGATCTCTTCCTCGCGCCGGGCAAATCGCGGGTGGACTCGACGCGCGATCTGCTGCTGCGCTTCCGTTTTTCGGCACGTGGCGCGCGTGAAGCGACCGCCTTCAGCCGCATCATGCGTCCGCAGGGCGTGGCGCTGCCGATCCTCGGCTGCGCGGTCTGGGTGCGGCTGAGCGCGGACGGTGGGCACGTCGAGGCGGCGCGCATCTGCATCGCCCCGGTCGCCGCTACCCCGCGCCGCGAGACCGATCTGGAGGCGGCGATCGCCGGTCAGCCCGCCGACGAGACGACGATCGACCGGATCGCCACGCACGGCATGGAGTCGCTGCATCCGCGCACGAGCAAATACCGCGCCACCACCGCCTACCGCAAAGAGATGATCGCCGTGCTGCTGCGGCGCACGCTGACCAGCGCATTCGCCCGCGCACGGGCAGCGCTTTCGATCGACTGACGTTCCAGGGAGAGCAGGATCAATGACCACACACATCGAACTGACCGTCAACGGGCAGCCCGTCGCACGGGCGATCGACCCGGCGCGCACGCTGGCGCACTTCCTGCGCCTCGACCTGGGGCTGACCGGGACGAAGATCGGCTGTGAAGAAGCCGAATGCGGCATCTGCACCGTGCTGGTGGACGGCGTGCCCGTCGACTCGTGCATCTACCCGGCGCTCAAGGCGCACGGGCGCGCCGTCACCACCATCGAAGGTTTGGCGGATGGCGAGTCGCTGCATCCGCTGCAAGGCGAGTTCATCCGGCACGGCGCGGTGCAGTGCGGCTACTGCACGCCAGGGTTGATCATGACTTCCGCCGCGCTGCTGGAAGAGAACCCGGAGCCGGATGAGGACGCCATCCGCCATGCGCTCAAGGACACCTTCTGCCGCTGCACAGGCTATACGAGCGTGCTGGCTGCCATCCAGTCGGCGGCGCGCGCGCGGCGCGGTCTGCCGCCGCTGCCCGTCAACGAACCAGCGGTGAGCGAGCCGCAGGAGGTGATCAGCCGTTCTGTGCCGCCTCAGGGCGTGGTGGACAAGGTGACGGGCGCGGCGAAATACACCGACGACTACGTTTTCGAGGGGATGCTCTACGCGCGCACGCTGCGTTCGCCCTACCCGCACGCCCGCATCCTGAGCATCGACACCGACGCGGCGAAGGCGCTGCCTGGCGTGCGCGCCGTGCTGACGGCGGCGGATGTGCCTGGCGAAAACCTGCATGGCTTGGTCTACCGCGACTGGCCCGTGCTGTGCGCCGACAAGGTGCGCTACACGGGTGACGCGGTGGCGATCGTCGCCGCCGACGACGAAGACACCGCCACCCATGCTCTGACGCTCATCCGCGTCGAGTATGCGCCGCTGCCCGTCGTGGGCGATCCCGAATACGCCCATTCGCCCGATGCGCCCATCCTGCACGAAAACCATCCGACGGGTAACCTGCTCAAGCACATCAAGGTGCGCCACGGCGATGTCGAAGCCGGGTTCGCGGCGGCGGACGTCATCGTCGAGCGCGAATACCGCACGCCGACCACCGAACATGCCTTTCTGGAGCCGGAATGCGCCATCGGCATCCCGCCTGGCTGGGGCGAATACGACAAGCTGACGGTCATCGTCGGCTCGCAGATTCCGTATCAGGATCGCAACCAGATCGCGCGGGCGATGGGCATCAGAGAGGACGACGTGCGCGTGATCGGTGCGCTGATCGGCGGCGGCTTCGGCGGCAAGGAAGATATCGCCGGGCAGATTCACGTGGCGATGCTGGCGACGGTCACCGGGCGTCCGGTCAAGATGCTGTACACGCGGCAGGAATCGCTCATCTTCCATCCTAAACGCCACGCCACGATCATCCGCATCAAAACCGGGGCGACGCGCGACGGCAGGCTGACGGCGGTGCAGGCGGAACTGTATGGCGATGGCGGGGCGTATGCCTCGCTTTCCGACAAGGTGATGACCCGCGCCACCACCCACGCCACCGGACCGTACAACGTCCCCAATGCGCGCATCGACTGCTATGCCATGTACACCAACAATGTGCCGTCCGGGGCATTTCGCGGTTTCGGCGTCACCCAGTCGGCGTTCGCCGTCGAGCAGAACATGGACATGCTGGCGGAAGCGCTGGGTATCGACCCGCTGGAGTTCCGCCGGATCAACGCGCAGAAGGTCGGCGTGACGACGGCGACCGGGCAGGTGCTGCGCGAGTCGGTCGGTCTGCTCCAGACGATCGACGATGTGCGCGCTGACATGCGCGCCTGGCACAAAGACGGTGGGTTCCGCTGGGCATGGCGCGAGGGGAACAAAGCGTTCGCGTGGGGTATCGCCTGTGCCTACAAGAACACCGGACTGGGCGGCGGCGCGCCGGACAAGTCGGAGGTGGAGATCGAGGCGTTCGAAGACGGCAGCGTCGAGGTTCGCACCGCGTCGGCGGATATGGGGCAGGGGATCGCGCATGTGGTGGCGCAGTGCGCCGCTGAAGAGCTGCACATCCCGTATGAGCGGGTGCGCGTGCTGCTGTGCGATACCGACCTGACGCCGAACGGCGGACCGACGACGGCATCGCGCCAGACGTTCATGACGGGCAACGCAGCGCGGCTGGCGGCGTCGGCACTGCGCGAGGCGCTGGCGCACAGCGCGGCGGAACTGCTCGATATGCCGCCGGAGATGATCCGCTATGAAGAGGGCTTGATGCGCTTCAACGGGCACGAGGTGGAGTTGGGTGCGGTGGTGCGCTTCATGAAGCAGACCGGGTTGCAGCCGCGCGCCAGGCACGAATACTGGGCGCCGAAGACGCAGCCGCTCGGTGAAGGCGGTGATATGCACTTCGCCTTCAGCTATGCGACGCAGGCGGCGCTCGTCTCGGTCGATACCGACACGGGCGAAGTCCACGTGCATCACATCATGAGCAGCACGGACATCGGTCGGGCGATCAACCCGCTGATGCTTCAGGGGCAGATCGAGGGCGGGATCGTTATGGCGCTGGGCAACTGCCTGACGGAGAGCTTCATCATCGAGGACGGCGTGCCCTGGTCACGGCTGCTCTCGCGCTACAAGATGCCGGGCATCACGCACGCCCCGCCGATCACCTCACGGCTGGTGGAAGACCGCGCCAGCGAAGGTCCGTATGGGGCGAAAGGGGTGGGCGAAATCCCGTCGATCAACACCACCCCGGCGATCGCCAATGCCATCTTCAACGCGGTCGGGGTGCGCGTCTTCTCCATCCCGGTCGATCAGGATGCGCTGTTGCGGGCGATGCGCGCCGGGCAGCGCGAGGTGCATACCGCCTGGCATGATGTGAAGTGAGGGGGAACGTCCAGCCCCTTCCCGTTCTGGCGAAGGGGCTGGAGCGCGGTCAGGCGATGGTCACCTGGTCGTTGAGGTAGACATCCTGAATGGCGTTGAGCAGCGATGCGCCTTCGCTCATCGGGCGCTGGAACGCCTTGCGACCGCTGATCAGCCCCATGCCGCCGGCACGCTTGTTGATGACCGCCGTCTCGATGGCTTCGGCGAAGTCGTTCGCGCCGGATGCGCCGCCGCTGCTGATCAGCCCGGCGCGCCCGTTGTAGCCATTGATGATCTGGTAGCGCGTCAGGTCGATCGGGTGATCGCTGCTCAGGTGGGTGTAGATGCGCTCATCCAGCTTGCCATAGCCCGACGACCCGGTGTTCAGCGCCTTGTAACCGCCGTTGACGGTCGGCAGCTTCTGCTTCACGATGTCCGCCTCGATCGTCACGCCGAGGTGGTTCGCCTGCCCGGTCAGGTCAGCGGCGGTTTCGTAATTGACGCCGTTCACCTTGAAGCCTGGGTTGCGCATGTAGCACCACAGCACCGTCGCCATGCCCAGTTCGTGGGCGCGGTAGAACGCTTCCGCCACCGCCACGAGCTGTTTGGTCGATTCGGGCGAGCCGAAATAGACCGTCGCGCCGACGGCGACCGCGCCCATGTCCCACGCCTGCCTGATCTGCCCGAACATCACCTGGTCGAACTGATTGGGGTAGGTGAGCAGTTCGTTGTGGTTGATCTTGACCATGAAGGGGATGCGGTGAGCCCACTTGCGCGAGCAGGCGCCCAAGACGCCCAGCGTGGAAGCCACCGCGTTGCAGCCGCCCTCGATCGCCAGACGGACGATGTTCTCCGGGTCGAAGTAGGCGGGGTTCGGGGCGAACGACGCGCCGGCGGCGTGTTCGATGCCCTGGTCAACGGGCAGGATGCTCAGATAGCCCGTGCCGCCCAGCCGACCGTGATCGAGCATCGTTTGCAGGCTGCGCAGCACGCGCGGGCTGCGGTCACTGTGATACCACACCCGTTCGATGAAATCCGCGCCCGGCAGATGCAGGACGGATTTGTCGATGGTGGTGCTGGTGTGTTCGAGGAGATAGGACGCCTTGCTGCCGAGCGCCTCCGCGATCTGGTCGATAGTCAGGGTTGTGCCGGGCTGAACTGCGAACACCATGTGCTTGATCCCTTTCCTGAATGGGTCATCCTGCTGACACTATGCCTCTGATTATAAATGAACGCTGAGAAAAAAACGACCTGACCCGGCGCATACCCGCCCCATACGCCCCGGCGAGGGCTATAATCTTCAGCGCAATTGGTGATGGTCATCGGTATTCTGAAAGGAACTCTCATGCAGTATCGGAATCTGGGCGATGCGGGGATGAAGGTCAGCGTCATCTCGCTGGGCGGATGGATCAACTACGGTGAGGGCAAGGTCGATGACGCGCACGCCCGCGCCGTCGTCGAGACGGCGTATGATCAGGGGATCAACTTCTTCGACCTGGCGGATGTGTACGGCAAGGGCGAAGCCGAAAAGCAGATGGGCGCTATCCTGAAGCAGTATCCCCGGCACACCCTGGTCATCTCCAGCAAGGTGTTCTGGCCCATGAGCGATGACGTCAACGATCGCGGGCTGTCGCGCAAGCACATCCTGGAGAGCATCGACAAATCGCTCGATCGGCTGGGCACGGATTACCTCGACATCTACTTCTGCCACCGCCCCGACCCGAACACCCCGATCCGCGAGACGGTGCAGGCGATGCACACGCTGGTCGAAAGCGGGCGCGTGATGTACTGGGGCACATCGGTGTGGAGCGGGGCGCAGCTCATCGAGGCATACAGCCTGTGCGAGAAGTACGGCTGGCATCTGCCCAAGACGGAACAGCCGCAGTATTCGATGCTGCACCGCGAAGCCGTCGAGACGGATGTGCTGCCCGCCGCTGAAAAGCGCGGCATCGGGCTGGTGGTGTGGTCGCCGCTGGCGCAGGGGATGCTGACGGGCAAATACGATGAGGGCATCCCGGAGGGGTCGCGCTTCGCCCGTGAGACGTGGGCGAAAGACCGCTTCGTCAACGAGCGCAATGTCGAGCGGGTGCGGGCGCTCAAGCCGATCGCCGATGAGCTGGGCATCACGCGCGCGGAGCTGGCGCTCGCCTGGGTGCTGCGTCAGCCTGGGGTGAGCAGCGCCATCATCGGGGCGACGCGCCCTGAGCAGGTGCTGGACAATGTGAAAGCCGCCGATGTCACCCTCTCACCCGAAGTGATCGCCCGCATCGACGAGATTCTTAAAAGCGCGTAACGCCGCAAGCACAGGGGCAGTCAGACAGACCGCCCCTGCGCAACGTTCAGCGCGGGTATGCCAGCAGCATCCCCTCCAGCGCCAGGCGGACGTTGACGTTGGTCGGCAGGCGCTCCAGCATCGTGTTGGTGGCGCGCATCGCCTCCAGCAGCATGTCCGGCATCACCCCGCCGCTCACCTGATGCAGCGCATCCAGCCGATCGCGGTTGGCGATCCCCTCTTCCGCACCATGACTGAGCAGCAGCGCATCGCGCCAGAACGACTGCCAGAGCGCCAGCAGCGTCGCCAGATTTTCTTTGGTGCGGCTGCGCGTCACCTCACCCGCCAGGTCGTTCGCCAGATCGAAGCGCTGTTTGCGCGTGCCGCCGATCATCTCCAGCAGCAGATCGATCGCCTGCGCGCGCTGCGCCAGCATGTCGGGATCGCTCAGGGCGCGGATCGCCCAGCCCACGCGCCCGCCGCTGATGTGCGCCAGCAGGTCGATGTGCGCAGCGTCCGCGCCCTGCGCGCCAGGCTGAGCCAGCAGCGCCGCCCGCACCGCCTCGATCGACGCCGGGCGCAGCGCGATCTTCTGCGCCCGGCTGAGGATGGTGGGCAGCACCTGTTCGCGCGCCCGCGCCAGCAGGATCAGGATGGCGCGGGGCGGCGGCTCTTCCAGCGTCTTGAGCAGGGCGTCCTGCACCTGCGGGCGCACCTCATCGAAACGCGGGATGATCCCGAAGCGATAGCCCCCTTCAAACGGCTTGAGCGCGATCTGGCTCATGAAACCGCGCAGTGCCTCAATTTTGACGGGCACGCCGTCTTCGTCCAGCGCGGTCAGCACATCGGCGTGATTGCCGCTGACCACCCGGCGGCACGCGCTGCACACCCCGCACGGGCGGTGCGTCGGGTCGGGATCGCTGCACAGCAGCGCGGAGGCGAACGCCCGCGCCAGCGTCGCCTTGCCGACCGACTCCGCACCGATGATCAGGTAAGCGTGGCGGGTACGCCCGTTGGCAATGCCCCGGCGCAGATGCTCGACCGCCCACTCATGCCCGAACACCCCCCACGACGGGGCGGATGCTGTCCCCATCGTCATGGGGCGACCGTGAACTGTGCCATGCCCGCCCAGGGGCTTGCGCCGCGCGCGCTGCTCCACGCCTGCACCCACCAGCGATGAACCCCGGTGTTGAGCGGGAAGGGCATCTCGTAACGGCAGACGATCGTGTCGCACAGTTCCGCCGGGTCGAGCCAGATGTTCAGCACGCGCGCGCCGTTCGACCGGCTCAGCCACAGGTTGTAGGCTTCGGTTCCGGGGACGTGCGTCCAGGTGAGCGTGGGGCGGGTGGTCGTCTGGGCGCGGTTGATCGGCGCGGTCTGCACGGGCGACTCGTTGAGCGTCAGCACGCGCTGGGCGGCTGCCAGGGCGTCGATGCGCGGGTAGGTGAAGCCGTTGCCCCGGTAATCGGCGATCGGCACGCCTGTCTCTTTCATGATCGTCTCCAGCGCATCGGGAGATAGGGATGGACGTGCCTGCATGAGCAGGGCAGCGACCCCCGCCGCGACGGGCGCGGACTGCGACGTGCCGACGTAGCGCGAGGTCGGGGCGGCGTGCCCGGTGCTGACGATGTAGGTGCCCGGCGCGAGGATGTCCACTGCCCCGCCGCCGCTGGTGAAGCACGCCAGGCGATCCAGCCCGGTCGGTTCGTCAAAGCAGGCGGGCCAGAAACTGGACATGAAGCGCGTGCGCCATGTGCCAGTGGGGGGCCAGCGCCCGATGTCGGTCACGTAGGTCGAGCCGACGCCGATGACATTGGTGATGCACGCCGGGGCGACGCTCATGTATGGGTCGCCCATATTGCCCGATGAGGCGAAAATGGGCACGCCCCAGTAGACGCGCAGGATGTCCACCGCGCGCGCCATCGCAGAGTGCAGGGAGTCGCAGTTGGGCGGGTAGAGGTTGAACGTGCCCAGGCTCATGTTGATGATGTCAACGCGCAGCGTCTCCTGATTGGCGATGATCCAGTCGAGCGCCGCCACCCAGTCGGAAAACCAGCCGGACGCGGTCTCGTCCAGCACGCGGATGATGATCAGCTCGGCATCCGGGGCGAAGCCGCGCGGGGCGATCGTGCCGTCCGACGAGATCAGCCCGGCGACGTTCGTCCCGTGTCCATTCAGGTCATCGGCGATCGTGCCGACATTGGTGTTGCCAGGCTCACACTTGCCCGCGCCTGGCGATCCGCCGCCCGTGAAGCACATCTGCGCCACGATCGAGGTGGCGAGGTCGGGATGGGTGAGTGCCGCGCCGCTGTCCAGCACCGCCACGCGCACGCCTGCGCCCGTCAGCCCCAGGTCCTGCTGCACGATATCGACGCCGATCGCCGGGCGCGCCACGTCGGACTGCGCCATCCCCTGCTCATCGGACTGGATGTGAGCGATGCGCGGGTCGCGCTCCAGCGCCAGCAGGTCATCGGGTGAGAGGGTGATCAGCAGCGCCGGAACCTGTTCGTAGGCACGCAGCACCTGAGCGTCGGCAGGCAGCGAAGCGCGCACCGCCGCCTGTGCTGCCGCCACCGCCGCCCGGCGATCGTCGGGGGCTGCGGTCAGCGGGGCGGGGTCGTGCAGGGTGAGGATGACGCGCACTGTGCCCGCATCCTGAGCAGAGAGCGTGCTGAAGGCGAAACAGATCAGGCAGATCAGAGCAAAGCTTTGGAGTCTCTGGCGCATAATTCGAGTCGTTTGATCTCGCTGTCTTGAATTCGGCTTAACCCATTATAATCCATAATCAAGTGCATTCAGCCTGTCATATGAGCTTTGACACATGTGGAGAAACGTGCCATGCCGCCGCTTCAGCCGTCGAGCGATCTGCTCACCCCGGAAACGTACATCAATCGTGAATTAAGCTGGCTGGAGTTCAACCGTCGGGTGCTGGCACAGGCGCGCGACGAGTCGCTGCCGCTGCTGGAACGGCTGAAATTCCTGGCGATCTTCAGCTCCAATACCGACGAATTTTTTATGGTGCGCGTCGCCACCATTCACAACAAGCTCAAGCTCAGCCTGCCCACCACCCGCCCGGACGGGGTGGCATACCCGGCGCTGATCGCGCGCATCCGCGACGCGATCACGGCGATGATGCACGAACAGCGCGATCTGATGAAGCTGCTCATCGGCAGGCTGGCGGAACACGGGGTGCGTGTGGCGGAGGTGGCGTCGCTCGGCGCGGTGCAGCAGGGGGTCATCCGCCGCTACTTTCAGGAAGAGGTCTACCCGATCCTGACGCCGCTGGCGGTCGATCATGCGCGCCCGTTCCCGTTCATCAGCAATCTCAGCCTCAACCTGGCGATCCTGCTGCGGCGTGAGGAGCTGTTCAACGATGAGATCGAGTTCGTGCGCCTCAAGCTGCCGGATACCACCCCGCGCCTGATCAGCCTGAACGACATCTGCCGCCGCTACAACGGCGAAGGGATGCCGGAAGATCAGGTCTTCCTGTGGCAGGAAGACGTCGTCGGCAGCAATCTCGACCTGCTCTTCCCTGGGATGCGTGTGGTGGAATACGTGCCGTTCCGCGTCACGCGCAATGCCGACATCGACTACGAGAATGAGCGTGATGACCACGACGACGCCGACATCAGCGACATCATCGAAGAGGGGTTGAAGGAACGGCGTTTCGGCAGCATCGTGCGCCTGTCTGTGCCCGATACGATCGCTGAACCGACGCTGCGCCGTCTGCTGACGTACATGCCTGTCGAGCGCGACCGGGATGTCTACCTGGTCAACGGGGCGCTGGGTGGCAGTGCGCTGTGGGGGCTGATGGGCGTGAACAAGCCGGAACTGAAGCATCCACCCTACATCGCGCGCGTGCCGGAGGGCTTCGGCGAAAACGACGACATCTTCGCCACCATCCGCGCGGGCGATCGGCTGGTGCATCACCCGTATGACTCTTTCTCCGCCGTCGAACGGTTCTTTCAGGCTGCCGCGCGTGACCCGCAGGTGCAGGCGATCAAGGCGACCCTCTACCGCGTCGGGCGCAATTCACCCATCGTCAACGCCCTGCTCGACGCGCGCGATCACGGCAAGCAGGTGGCGGTGCTGGTGGAGCTGAAAGCGCGTTTTGACGAGGAGAACAACCTCACCTGGGCGCGCCAGCTTGAAGAGAAGGGCGTGCATGTCACTTACGGGGTCGAAGAACTGCCGATCAAGACGCACGCGAAGGTGGCGCTGGTGGTGCGCCACGAACCGGACGGTGTGGCGCGCTACGTGCATCTGGCGACGGGCAACTACAACAGCAGCACCGCCCGTCTGTACACCGACCTCGGCATCTTCACCGCCGACCGCGCCATCGCCGACGACGCCACGCGCCTGTTCAACCGCCTGACCGGGTTCGCGCCCGCCACCACCTACAGCCGTCTGCTGGTCGCCCCGGAATATCTGCTGCCTGCGCTCACCGCCCTGATCGACGGTGAGACGACCGCCGCGCGCGATGGCAAGCCCGCCCGGATCATCCTGAAGATGAACCAGCTTGAGGAAGACACGCTCATCGCCAGGTTGTACGAAGCGAGCATGGCGGGCGTGCAGATCGACCTGATCGTGCGCGGCATCTGCTGCCTGCGCCCAGGTGTGCCAGGGCTGAGCGAGAATATCCGCGTGCGCAGCATCGTCGGGCGCTTCCTCGAACACAGCCGCATCTTCTATTTCCAGAATGCGCCGCCGCAGGCGCGCCTGTATCTGGGCAGCGCCGACATGATGCGCCGCAACCTGTACAACCGCGTGGAGGTGGTCTTCCCGGTGCTGGACGAACGCCTGCAGCGTCAGGTGATGCGCGTGCTGGAGACGGAACTCGCCGACAATATGGACGCCTGGGCGCTCAACCCGGATGCGACCTACACCAGGCTGGTCCCAGGCATCGACGAGACGCCGATCCGCAGCCAGGACGAATTCATGCGCGACAGTTTTGGGCTGGACAGTGCCGCGTCATCGTAACAGCGTGCGCCGCTTCTGGGTCAGGCTGACGTTCTTCCTCGCTCCGTTCGCGCTGGCGTTCGCCGTGCTGACGGGCGGGCTGGTCTGGCTGGGCGAGTCGATGCCGCTGGCATGGGTGGCAGCCGCTCAGCGGGCGGATGCGGCGCTCCTCTACCGCCCGCGCTTCGCCCCGCGCGATCAGCCCTTCAAGGTGATCAGCGCCAATCAGCGCGGCGCATCGGTCGTCGCGCTGGGGTCATCGCGCATCCTGCAATTTCGCGCCGGGTTCCTCACGCGCCAGCCGGAAGCGTTCTACAACGCGGCGGGTCCGGGCTGGACGCTGGATGAGGTGGTGAACGTTTTCGATGCGCTCGACCCGCCCCCGGCGGTGCTGCTGCTGGCGCTCGACCCGCCCTGGTTCAACGCTGCCTACGACGCGCCGGTCATCCCGCGCGCGCACGACGATTTCACGCAGCTGTTCGTGGTCAACGGGGCATTCCTGCATGATCTGCTCAACGGCGTGCCGTTCGATCGACCGGGTTTCGCGCTGGCGGATTACGCGGCTCGGCGCGGGGCAGGTCATCCGGCGCTGGGGCTGCGCGCCATGCGTGACGGGCACGCCTTCCGCGCCGATGGCAGCGAACTGTACGGCGATTTTCTGGTGGCGGGGTGGCTGAATATGGACGCCGCGCGCGAGACGCACCGCGTCTGGCTGCGCGATGGGCGTGAGATGTACACGCCTGGCGATGCGCCTGATCCGGCGGCGCTGGCGGCGCTCGATGCGCTGCTCGGTCGGGCGCGGGCGCGGGGCGTGACGGTGATCGGCTTCCTGCCGTCATACATGCCGTCGCTGTGGCGCGAGTACGTCTCTGACGCGCGCATGGGGTATGTGCGCGCGCTGCCGGCTGCGCTGGAAGGGGTGTTCAGCGCGCACGGTTTCCGCGTGTTCGACTTTTCGGATGGGGCGCTGCTCGATACGCCGGATGCGGAATTCTTCGATGGGTGGCACGCCAGCGAACGGAGCAATGCCAGGCTGTTCGCCGCGCTGGTCGAGGCGCTGCCGGACGTGCTGGGGGCATATGCCGATGCCGACGCGCTGCGCGCCGCCGCCGACTCCGCCCCCAACGTGTGGCAGGTGTTCCCGTAGGGACACACCCCTATGCGCTTCTACTGTGTCAGGCGGAGCGCCTGTGCCTGCACCTCGTCCATCGCCTCGATCGTGTCCTGAAGACTGGCGACTTCATCTTGGATCTCCAGCCGCAGACGCTGGGCGCGGGCGCTGTCCACATCTTTCGTGCCCAGCCGCGACATCTGGGCGTAAACCGTGCCGAGTGCCGACAGCGTGCTGTCGAGTTGAATCTCCGCCCGTTTGACGCTGCTGGCGGTGGCGTTCAGGTTGTCCAGCTGCAGTTGCAGTTTGGCAAGCTGGTCTTCCAGATCGCGCCGCACGGCGGGGTCGCTTTCGCGTTCCAGGCGCGTGCGCACTTTGTCGATGCGCTGGGGCACGGCACGGCGGTCTTCATCGACGAGGCGGTTGGCTTCAAAGGCATCGACATGCAGCGCCAGGTCGTACATGTGGGCGATCCAACTGCTGACGTCGCCGATCGTCTCTTCGAGCTGGGTGCGCATTGCGCCGCTGCTGCGTTCCGCCAGCGCCATCATGCTGCGGCGGTATTCGATGGCGCGCGTCAGCCGCTCGCGCGAGACGGGGCTTTTGATGGCGCGCAGGTCGAAGCGCGCCTCAAATTCGCGTGTGAGTGCGGCTGACGCGGCGCGCGGGTCGGTCAGCGATGAGATGATGAGCGCGCCTTCGGCGATCGCCCCGCCCACCAGCCAGAACCAGGGTTCCCACCAGGGGAACGGCTGTGGGACGGCGGCGAACAGCCCGACAGTGACGGCGATCGTCAGCAGGCTTTCCCAGCGGGTGAGCGCGCCGCGCAGCAGCGCGCCCAGCGCCCGACTCCGCATTTCCTGCTTTGCCATTACGCATCTCCGCCTGCGCCGCCCTGCTTCGACAGCAGGCGACGGCGGCGCTCTTCAAGCTGACGGTCGATCTCACCGACGCGCACCACGTCGTCGATCTCTTCCTGCACGTTGCGGGTCGCCATTTCCAGGCGGGCATCTTCCGCGTCCAGCCGGGCGCGCACCTGATCTGCCAGGCTGCTCACCTCGCGGTCGCCCACCGACGCCAGATCATCGATGCTCCTGATCGTCTTGGTGGCGACCTTCTTCGCCTCCGCCAGCTCGATCAGGGCGCGGAGCTGTTCGCGCTCGCTGCGGATGGCAGTCAGGCGGGCTTCCAGCTTCATGCGCATGTTGAGCATCTGCTGATACTGCTTTTCCTGCTGCTGCCACTGCTCGTAGTAGTTCTGGGAAAGCTGCTGCTTGGCGTTCAGTTCCGCCTGTGCCGCAGCCGCCAGATCGTCGCGCCCGTTCAGGATGAGGGTGTCGATGTCGCGGTCGAGTTTTTCGGCAAGCGCGGCGAATTCCTCATGCTTGCGCTTGAGGGTGCGAACCGTGCCGCCCACCGTCGCTGCCGAGTCTTCCAACGCGTCGAGGTTCTTCTCCACCTGGCGGATGTACTCATCCATGACGGCGACGGAATTACGCTGCAACGCCCGATCGACGATGCTGTGCAGACTGGCGCTGAGCAGGGTATTGATCTTGTCGAAAAACGACTGCTGCGACATCTCTTTCTCCTGATAAATTGGAAGGTAGGCGCGCCGACCAGGGTGTCACGCCGGAGGCGGGCGCGCTTACCGTGCCACCGGGATGTAAATGCTGAAGCGGCTGCCGGGATTCTCCGGGTCAGATCGAACGGGGCTGTCCACCGTCGCCCACCCACCGTGCAGTTTAGCTACGTTATATACGATCGCCAGCCCCGATCCGGTTCCGGGGTCTTCAAATCGCTCGCGTTCGCTCTGGTAGAACGTCTTCCAGATGTTCGCCTGTTCGTGCGGTTTGACGCCGCGCCCTTCATCCTGAATCCAGAAGCACACCTCA
This sequence comes from uncultured Pleurocapsa sp., assembly GCA_964614405.1. Lineage (GTDB taxonomy): Bacteria > Chloroflexota > Anaerolineae > Aggregatilineales > Phototrophicaceae > Flexifilum. Next base: position 20,647 of record CAZTLS010000041.1, on the reverse strand, counting down.
TCGCCCACCTGATGCACCCCCAGTGTGACGGCGGTGCTGGCGGCGGAGAACTTGCAGGCGTTGTCCAGCAGGTGCAGCAGCGCCAGGCGCAGATAGACCTCATCGCCGACGAAGGTGGCAACCGGGTCGATGACCACGCGAATATCATGGCTGATCGTGCGGATGCCGCGCAGCGTATTGACGGCGTGTTCCCACAATTCGCGCACATCGGTGATCGGCGCTTTACGCAGCTCATACGAGCGCTGTGCTTCGCCCGTTTCCATCTCCACCAGATGGATGAAATTTTCGATCAGGCGGCGCAGGCGCACCGCCCCTGTGCTGACGCCGCGCAGGAAGGTGGTCATCTCTTCAGGGGTGAGCTGCTGCCCGCTTGCTCCGTCGAGCAGGTCGGAATAAGCGACGACGTAGGTGAGCGGGGTGCGGAACTCGTGATTGAGGATTTTCAGGATGCGCTGCTTGACCTCTTCGATGACGCTGTTGCTTCTTTCGCGCATGAACGCCATTCGACTGAGCTTGTTCTGGATGGTGGCGATCAGTTCGGTGGCGTCGAACGGCTTGACCAGATAGTCGTCTACGCCGAGCTGTTTGCCACGCACGATGTCGGTGCGTTCGCCGCGCGCGGTGAGGAAGATGAACGGGATGCCTTCCCAGGCGGGCACGCCGCGCACCGCCCTGAGGAATTCGATCCCGTCCATCTGCGGCATCATGATGTCAGAGACGATCAGATCGGGCGGGTTGGGGCTGGTTTGCAGAATTTCGAGCGCCTGTCGTCCGTTTTCTGCACATACGACGGAGTAGGAATCCAACTCCAGCATGGTCTGGATGCCTTCCAGCAGATTGAGGTCATCCTCAATCACCAGGATGCGCGCCAGAGGGGGCGGCTGCGAAGTCGCATCGGATGACGAAGTGCCTGATGGAAGAGCCATTGCCTGCTGCCTTTTCTGCAAAGTATCCGCTTTCGATCTGGCTCCATTATAGCGTTTTTCAACCCAGCGCGTGTATCCTGTTCATCCTACGCCCATCCGATGCAGATCGAGCAGGTCGGAGAGCAGGGCGAACAGGATACACGCGCTGGGTTGAAAAACGCTATAATGGAGCCGGTCGGAGAGCAGGGCGAACCCGGTCTGCACCCGCCCCGCGCCCGCGCCGACCAGCGTCACCTCACCGAGCAGGTCGGTGGTGTAGGTGACGGCGTTGGTTGCGCCGCTCACGCCAGCCAGCGGATGCACCAGCGGCAGACGCACGGGCTGCACGCGTCCACCCTGCGGCGTCACTTCGACGATCAGCTTCCAGCGTTCGCCCGCCGCGCGCGCTGCCTCGATGTCCGCCGGGGTGAGCGTCCGAATGCCGGCGATGTGCATCTGGTCGAGCGCCAGGGCGGTGTTGAAGAGCGCCGCTGCCAGGATGATGCCTTTGCCCGCCGCGTCGAAGCCGTCCACGTCGGCGGTCGGGTCGGCTTCGGCATAGCCGAGGCGCTGCGCCTCCGCCAGCGCGTCGGCATAGGTCGCGCCCGCTTCCATCATCGTCAGCATCATGTTCGTCGTGCCGTTGAGGATGCCGCGCGCCGCCGTGATGCTGCACCCGGCGAGCGCCTGCATCGCCAGCCGCAGACTGGGCGTGCCCGCCATGACCGTCGCCTCGAAGCGCAGCAGCACCCCGGCAGATGCCGCCATGCGCCGCAGTTCGTCATACGCCAGCGCGATCGGTCCCTTGTTGGCGAGGATGAGATGCCTGCGCGCCGTCAGCGCCGCGCGGCAGTGGTCGAGGGCGGGCTGGGCGGTGATCAGGTCGGTCGGGGTGGCTTCGATGATCACCTGTGCCGGGGCTTCGGCGGCGATGCGCGCCGCGTCCCAGCTGGTGGTGTAGCCGCGCGCCGCGCCCGACGAGAGATCGTCGGCGCTCAGCAGCCAGTCGATGTCGATGCCTCCGGCTGAGACGACCGCGCCGCGCGTGCGCGTGGCGGCAGCGGTGATGCGCGCGCTGAAGCCGTATTCTTCCGCCAGCGTTGCCCCTTTGTCACGCAGGATTTCCAGCAGCCCGCGCGCCACCCCGCCCAGCCCGATCAGTGCGATGTCCATGACGAATGCGTCCCTTCGTGTGCGTTTCAGATTACAGATCACAAGACCCTAACATGCCGGGGTGCGGCAGGGCGTGTTACAATGAACGTGCCTGGCACCCGCTGGTCACCGGCTGATCGGCGTGCCAACATCAAATAGACACCGGAGCGAATGTCATGGCAGTGAATACATCCGTCCGTCCTGGAGCCAAAGGGCGCGCGATCATCGCCCGTGATGATACCATCATGTCGGGGTCGCTGGTGGGGCGCTACCCCTTCGTCATGGAGCGTGGTTTGGGCGCGCACGTCTGGGATGTGGACGGCAATCAATATGTCGATTTTGCCGCCGGGATCGCCGTCAACTCCACCGGGCATTGCCACCCGGAGGTGGTGCGCGCCATCCAGCAGCAGGCGGAAAAATTCATCCATATCGCAGGGACAGACTATTATTACGACGTGCAGGTGCGCCTCGCCGAAAAGCTGTCGCAGATCGCCCCGTTCAGCGATCCGGCGCGCGTCTTCTTCTGCAACAGTGGCACAGAATCGGTCGAGGGTGCGCTCAAGCTGGCACGCTGGTATACCAAACGCCAGAACATCATCGCCTTCTTCGGCAGCTTTCACGGGCGCACGATGGGGTCGCTGGCGCTGACGGGCAGCAAGAACATCCAGAAAGACGGTTTCTTCCCGATGATGCCTGGCGTGCATCACGTGCCCTACAACAATCCCTTCCGCTGTCTGCACATGCGCGAAGAGAGCGCCTGCCGCGCCCACTGCACGTGCGTCAGTTACATCGAGGATGTGGTCTTCAAACGCATCATGCCGCCGGAGAGCGTCGCCGCGATCATCCTTGAGCCGATCCAGGGTGAGGGCGGCTACGTCGTGCCCGATGCCCGCTTCGTGCAGGAGGTTCGCGCCCTGTGCGACAAATACGGCATCCTGCTGATCGCCGATGAGGTGCAGAGCGGCGTCGGGCGCACGGGCAAATGGTGGGCGATCGAGCATTACGGCGTCGAGCCGGACATCGTGTGCAGCGCCAAAGGGATCGCCAGCGGGATGCCGATGGGCGCGATCATCGCCCGCGAACACATCATGACGTGGCCCCCCGGCGCGCACGGCAACACCTTCGGCGGCAACCCGATCGCGTGCGCGGCGGCGCTGGCGACGATCGACCTGATCGAGCGTGGCTACATGCAGAACGCCGCTGAACAGGGCGCGTACATGAAGGACATCCTCGAAGAGATGCGGTCGCATCACCCGGCGATGCAGCACGGGCGCATCGACGGGCACGGGCTGATGCTGGGCGTCGAGCTGGTGCTGGACGCGGCGCGCACCCCGGCGAAGGAAGTGCGGAACAGCGTTGAGCGCATCGCCATCGACAACGGGCTGCTCATCCTCGGCGCGGGCGAGAGCAGCCTGCGCTTCTGCCCGCCACTGATGATCGAGCGCGAGACGGTGGATGACGGGCTGCGCCGCTTCGAGGCGTCGCTCACCCAGGCGGAACAGGAACACGGGCTGCTGTGAGACTCGACGAAGCGCTGACGCGCGCCGTCCTGCCCCATCTGGGCGATACTTTCCCCGCGTGCAGCGCCTGTGTGCTGCATCGCGGGGAGGTGGTGCTGCATCGCGCGTGGGGGTGGATCGACCCGGAGACGCGCCGCATCCCCGCGCGGACGGAGACCCTGTTCGATCTCGCCTCACTGACCAAGCTGTACACCACGACGGCATTTCTGCGCTGCGTCAGCGCGGGGCGCGTCGGGCTGGATGACCCGCTCTACACCGTCATCCCGGAGTTCGCCGCTGCCGCCGTCCCGCGCGGCATCGACGGCGGGGTGGACCCGCACAGCAAACAGCCCCTGCCGGTCGATCCGACATTCAGCGGACAGACCGTCGATCCGCGCGCGGTCACCTTTCGCCACCTGCTCACGCATACCAGCGGGCTTCCCCCCTGGCAGCCCGTCTACCGCGCTGCTGGCGGTGCGCCGCCTCCGCCCGACCAGCCTGACCCGCTCCCGGTCGCCGAACGGCGGGCGCGCGCGCTGACGGCGCTGTGCGGGTATCGTTTCGTCGGTTTGCCTGATGGACGCACCGTGCGTTACAGCGATGTCGGCTACATGCTGCTCGGCGAGGCGGTCATGCGCCTGACCGGGAGCGATCTGCCGTCCGATGCGGTCGATCGCGGTATGGCGGTCGTGTACAACCCGCTGCGCGATCACGGCATCGCGCGGGAGCGCATCGCCCCGACTGAGGACGATCCGCTCTGGCGCGGTCGGCGCTGCTGGGGGGAAGTGCATGACGAGAACGCCTGCGGGCTGGGCGGGGTGGCGGGGCACGCTGGACTGTTCGGCACGGCGGTGGCGGTGGCGCGTTTCGGTGAGGCGTGGCGCACAGGGGACCTGCCAGGCATTGCGCCGGAGGTGCGCGCCGACGCGGTGCGCGAGCAGGTGCAGGACGGCGAGACGCGGCGTGGGCTGGGCTTTGCGCTGCGCGCGCGCGGCGAGTCGATGGTCGGGCGCTATGCCAGCGAGGACACGTTCGGGCATTCCGGTTTCACAGGCACGACGCTGTGGATCGACCCACGCGCTGAATGGACAGCCGTCCTGCTGACCAACCGCGTCTACCCTGGGCGCGACCACGACGGCGCAGCGGGCAGCATCACCGACTTTCGCATGGCTGCGCACGAGGCGATCGCGCTGGCGCTGGCGGGGTGAGTGCGCCACGCTGATGCTATAATGCGATCGTATCCTGCTGCGAGAAAGGCGAACCGCCCAATGCGCCCCTTCCCCATCCTGCTGCTGTGCCTGTCCCTGCTGCTGCTGACGGCGTGCGGAGGCGACCCGCCGCCGCCTACCGCCGCACCCACGCTGCCGCCGCCGCCTACCGAGACGCCCGCCCCGGTCGAGGTCGAGTCCAGCGGCGCAGCACTGCCGACTGTCCCGCCTGAACTCGCCCCGGCGATCGTCGATTCGCTGCCAGGCACGCTCGCCGTCCGGGACAACGCCGGCACGCCTGATGCCCCTGCCGCAGCCGCAATCACCTTCACCCTGATCAGCTTCTACCAGCAGGGTGGGATGACGCGCGAGGCGCTCAGCATCACCGTGTTCGGCGATGGTCGGCTCGTTCGGAATGGTCAGGAAGAGGGGCGCATCGACTCGCGCCAGTTCGACGCGCTCAACGCCGCACTCAATGCCCTCGATTTCATCAACATCACCGGCTCGTTCCAGAGCGGCGCGCCGATCTCCGGCGATCGTTTCCAGTACAGCCTCAGCGTCGAAGCGCGTGACGGCAGAAGCCGCACCCTGAACACCGAAGACGGGCTGACCCCGCCCGAACTGCTGGCGCTGTACGACCTGATCCGGTCGCTGCGCGCCGTGAACTGACATGGCGCTGCGCGTGGTCGGGCTGATGTCTGGCACATCGGCGGATGGCATCGACGCGGCGCTGTGCATCATCGAGGGCGCGCCGCCCCACCTGAGCGCGCGCATCGAACGGGCGCGGCTGTTCCCGCACCCGCCCGATCTGCGCGAACGCATTCTGGCTGCCTGTACCCCAGGCGCGATCGGGGCGGACGCGCTGTGCCGACTCCATTTCGAGATCGGGGCGGCGTTTGCCGAAGCCGCCGCCGCGCTCATCGACGGCGAACCGGTCGATCTGATCGCCTCGCACGGACAGACGGTCTGGCACAATGTGCTGCCCGATGGACGGGTGAGCGCCACCCTCCAGATCGGCGCGGCGGCGCTGATCGCCGAACGCACGGGCGTCACCGTCATCGACAATTTCCGCGCGCGCGATGTCGCGGCGGGTGGGCAGGGCGCGCCGCTGGTGGCGTATGTCGATCACCTGCTCCTGCGCCACCCGCACGCCTGGCGCGCGGTGCAGAACATCGGCGGCATCGGCAATGTCACGCTGCTCCCCCCGCTCGATGTGCCGGATGCGCCGCTCATCGCCTTCGACACCGGACCTGGCAATGCGCTCATCGACGCGGCGACCTTCGCGCTCACCGGGCAGCCGTATGACGGGGGCGGGCAGATCGCCGCGCGCGGTACGGTGGATGAGGCTTGGCTGTCTGAACTGCTGGCGCACCCGTACTTTGTGCGTCCGCTGCCCAAAACGACCGGGCGCGAACTGTTCGGCGTGGCGATGGCGGGCGATCTGGTGCGAACCGGGCAGGCGCGCGGGCTGGATGCGCCGTCGATCATCGCCACGCTGACCGCGCTGACGGCGCACAGCATCGCCGAGGCGTATGCCCGCTATGCGCCGGCTCCGATCGCCGAGGTCATCATCGGCGGCGGCGGCGCGCACAACGCGGCGCTGATCGGGATGCTGCGCGCCCTGCTGGATGGCACGGCGCTGCTGACCGGGGATCAGGTCGGGCAGCCCGCCGATTTCAAGGAAGCGCTGGCGTTCGCCGTGCTGGGCTATGAGACGTGGCACAACCGCCCCGGTGCGCTGCCCGCCCAGACCGGGGCGCGGCGCGCGTCCGTGCTGGGACAGATCACCCCTGGCGACAACTACGCCGATCTGCTGCACAGGACATGGCTGCGATGATCACACTGGGCATCGATGGCGGGGGAAGTACGCTGCGCGTCGCGGCGATCGACCACAGCGCGGGCGCGCCCGTCGTGCTGTACGAGGCGCGGCGTGAGACCGCCAACCCCAGCGTGATCGGGCGCGATGCGGCAGCCGAACGCATCGGCGACGCGGTGGCGGAGGTGCGCGCGCATCTCGATTCGCCGTTCGCCGCCGTCGGCATCGGAGTCGCCGGGGCGAGTCCGCGCTATGCCGGCGAGTGGCTGGCGGCGGTATGCGCGGCGTGCGCGCCCGGCGTGCCCGCCGCCTTCGCCAGCGATGTCGAAATCGCGCTCATCGGCGCGCATGGCGCGCGGCGCGGGGCGATCGTCATG
>CAZTLS010000041.1:2869-13680 GCA_964614405.1 uncultured Pleurocapsa sp. | reverse complement strand
AGCGTGGCGCTGGCGATCGGCGCGGACGGCGCAGCGTATCAGGCGGGTGGGTGGGGCTATCTGCTGGGCGATGAGGGCAGCGCCTACTGGATCGGCGTGCAGGGGCTGCGTCAGATTCTGCTGCGCGGCGAACGCGCCGCCGACGATCTGGATGGGGTCGGCTTCTCGCTCATGGAGGCGCTGGGGATGCGCGAGCCGCACGAAGCGCTCACCTGGGTGTACGGCGGTGCGCCGGATGTCCGGGCGGTCGCCAGGATCGCGCCGCTGGTGCTGAGCATGGCGGATGAGCAGATGCGCCCGGCGGTGTCCATCGTCGAGCGGGCGGCAGAGGCGCTGGCGGCGCTGGCACACCGGGCGTGTGCGCTGGCGGATGCGCCCGACCTGCCGATCGCCTTCGGCGGGAGTCTGCTCACCACACTTCGCTACAACCCGCTGCCTGGGATGCTGGCGCGGGCGCTGGGCATGGCTGCGCCGCCGACGCCGCGCTACAGCCCGGTGATCGGCGCGGGGCTGCACGCCCTGAGCGCAGTTGGGTTATAATTCGGGCATGATGTTTCACGATAATCACGAAACGGGTGGCAAGGGCGATGAACACGGAACAGGCGAACCCGAAAACAGCGGACATCGATCGTCTCGATACGCTGGGGATGATCGGGCGCATCCATGATGAGGATCAGGCGGCACACGATGCGGTGACCGCCGCGCTGCCGCACATCGCCGCCGCCATCGATGCCATCGTCGTGCGGATGCGCCAGGGCGGGCGGCTGTTCTACGTCGGCGCGGGCACGAGTGGTCGGCTGGGCGTGATCGATGCGGTCGAGTGCGTGCCGACCTACAATACCCCGCCCGAACTGGTGCAGGGGATCATGGCGGGCGGCGAGATCGCCTTCACCCGGTCGCTGGAAGGGGTGGAGGATGATGAGGCGGGCGGCGCGGGCGAGCTGAAGGCGCGCGGGCTGACGGCGCTGGACAGCGTGGTCGGTATCGCCGCCAGCGGGCGGACGCCGTTTGTGGTCGGCGCGCTGGTGTATGCCTGCGCGGTCGGCGCGCTGACGGTGGGCATCGCCAACAACAGCCCGTCGCCCGTGCTGGAACACGCCGATCACCCGATCCCGCTGCTGACCGGGGCGGAGGTGATCGCGGGAAGCACGCGCATGAAGGCGGGCACATCGCAGAAGCTGACGCTGAACATGATCAGCACCGCGCTGATGATCCAGATGGGCAAGGTGTACGGCAACCTGATGGTCGATGTGCAGGTGAAGAACAGCAAGCTTCAGCGGCGCGCCATCGGGCTGATCGCGCAGATCGCCGGGGTGGACGAGGCAGAGGCGGGCGCGCTGCTGGAGGCATCCGGGCGCAGCGTCAAGGTGGCGGTCGTCATGGCTCGGCGTGAAGTCGATGCAGAGACAGCGCGTGCGCTGCTGGATGAGGCAGGTGGGGTGCTGCGGCGGGTCATCGACGGCTGAAGGGGGGACCAATGAACAACGACAGCGAATGGGTCAGCCTGCGTGAAGCGGCGGCGCTGCTCGGCGTGCATCCGGCGACGGTACGCACGTGGGCGGATAACGGCGATCTTCCGTCGCGGCGCACACCAGGCGGTCACCGCCGTTTTCGCAAGAGCGATCTGCTGCATCACGCCGAAACGCAGGGCGACGTGCAGCCGCTTGAGATTCAGGTGATCATCCAGAATGCGCTGGGGCAGGCGCGCATGGATGTGAGCGGAGGCAAGCTGAAGGATGAGGCGTGGTATCGCGCGCTGGATGAGCCGCTGCGCGGGCATCTGCGCGATCAGGGGCGGGCGGTGCTGGAAGCGCTGCGCGCTCACCTCAACGCGGGCGCGCCGGACTCCGGGCTGGCGGAACCGATCCGCCTGGGCGCGGTCTACGCGGCTGCCTTGCAGGGGTCCGGGCTGACGCTGCCGCAGGCGGTGCGCGCCTTCTACTATTTCAGCGATTTCGTCACCAACGCTGTCCTCACATGGTCGGAGATCACCCCGCACAACCCCGGCGAATGGGGGACGCTCATCCGCCGGGTCAACCATTTCACGCAGGCGATGCTGCTCTCCATCATGGAGTACTATCAGGCGGAGTGAGGGCGGGGTTGCGTCCCGCCCGTGCGCGGTCACGCCGCCTCTACGACTCTGCTGCGCCCCAGGTATACACCAGCACGCTGGAGTCGGGCAGCACGAAGCCCGGCGCGCGCCCATCGGCGGTGTGCAGGGCGGACGGCGCGCCGACGCCGTTGTCGCCGACCGGAGGCTGGTCATGCACCGCGTCGATGTTCGCCAGGCACAGCCACACGCCCGGCAGCCCCAGTTCGAGGTCGATCTCGACCGGGTGGTTCTCGAAGTTGAACAGCACTGCCATCTGCTGTTCCGGCTCAGCGGCGGCAGCGGCGCGCCAGCCGATGACGCGCCTGCCCGCGCCCTGACGCGCGCTCAACCAGGGACCGACGATCCACGTGAACTGCTTGTCCGCCATCGGGTCGAACCCGTGCAGGCGCAGGCTGGGGTAGCGGCGGCGCAGGTGGATGATGCCGCGCGCCCAGTTGAAGAAGGGGTCGGCAGCCGGGTCGGACGGGCGGGGGTAATGCACGACGTTGCGTTCGCGCTCGACACAGAATTCCTGCCCCATGTAGATCATCGGCTGCCCCAGCGCCAGCATCGAGGCGGCGAAGCCGAGGCGCGACTTGCGCGCTTTGGCGGGCGGGGTGTTCAGGTTCGGTTCGGGGTTGGTCGCCACTTCAAACGGCACGCTGTTCTCGTCGTGGCTTTCGCAGTAGTTGACGACATTGTTGGTGTGCGCGGCGAACGATCCTTTGGAGAAGTAGAACATCTCGCCCAGCACCTCCGGGTGATCGTCGATGCCTTCAAACGGACCTTCGCGCAGCAGTGCCTTCACCCCGTCGTGGAAATGGTCGTGCCATTGGGCATAGCCGTTGTAGCCTTCGCGGTTGAGGTCGCTCTCGTTGGGCATGTTCTCGGCGATCAGCACCACGTCCGGCTTGGCGGCTTGCAGGGCATCCGCCATGCGGTTCATGAAGGCGTGGTGCATGACCGAGCTGTGCGTGTAGTCGAAGCGGAAGCCATCGACGTGGTACTCGGTCAGCAGCAGGCGGCACACGTCGATGAGCAGGTTGCCCGTCTCGGCGCGCTCGGTCGAGGTGCGGTTGCCCCAGGGCGACTCGCCGCTGAAGTACAAGCCGCCCTCTTCGCCACGCCCCCACTCATCCGGGTGGTCGAGGATGAGCTTCCAGAGCGGGTTGAACTCGTTGGCGGTGTGGTTGAAGACCTGATCGAGGATGACGGCGAGTCCGTGACGGTGGGCGGTCTGCACCAGGCGGCGCAGATCGTCCGGCGTGCCGAAATCGCGCTCGATGGCGGTGAAGACCGAGGTGTTGTAGCCCAGCGCAGTGATTCCCTGCGGCGTCGGCGCTTCGGCGACGGGCAGTAGGTAGAGTGCCGTCACGCCGAGCGCCTCGAAATAGCCGGACTCGATGCGGTCGATGACGCCCTGAAACGTCCCCTGATGCTCCGGCGGCACATCGTCGTGCCCGTGCGTGAAGCCGCTCACGTGCAGCGAATACAGGATCAGGTCGTGGATGGCGGGCGTGTGATAGTCGCCTTCATCCCAGGCGAACGCCCCGGCATCGATCACGACGGCGTTGTTCACCTGATAATCTGCCCCAAGCGCGCGGGCATACGGGTCGGTGACCTGCATGGACGGGATGCGCGACTCGCCGGTCTGCGCCTCGTTGACGACGAAGAACTGGTATTCGTCGCCCGCTTTGGCGTCCTCGACGCGCGCGATCCACACGTTCGGCGCATCGAAGAAACCGCGATGCAGCGTCATGGGGATGAAGCGCGCTTCGTCCGCCCCTTCGCGCCCAGGATGCGCCCAGTCGTTGAACGTCCCGGCGACATACACCCGCGCGGCGTGCGGATGGAAGAAGGCGAACTGCACGCCGCCGTCGCTGAGCAGGTTCGCGCCCAAGCCGAAGCGCCCGCCTTCCTCGCTGATGTACTGCCCCGCCCTGAACGGCGTTTCGGCGGCGATCTCAGCCGCAGGGCGCGCATCGACGGGCTGGGGCGCGGTCATCAGGACGAAGGGATGCCAGCTTCGCGCCCACACCTCGCACGCTGTCGCATCGCCGACGAACACGCGGCGCAGCAGCGCGTCCGGCTCGCGCGTGTCGCCATCGGCGAAGGCGATCAGCGCGTCGGGCGTGCTGACCTCAACGGTGAAGGTCGCTGTCGTGCCGTCGTGCTGTTCGGGCTGGATGATGCGCGGTTCGCTGTCGATCTGGTACAGGTGCATGAGCGGGGCACTGAGCGTCGCGGTCGAGTCGAAGTGGACGGTCAAACGGCAGGGCATGGGTGAATTCCTCTTTGCTTTTCTCGTCAGTATGGATTGGGTGTGCCTGCCTTTCAGAATAGCCGATACGCGCTGTGGGGAGATGCGCAGGGGGGATGAGCCGCGATCAGGTCAGGTGGGGGATCGCCGATCGCCCGTTTCGCTGCCCGCCTGACCCGGCACGAAACGGTTCATCCGGCACGTCTGCGACGCTCTGTGCCTGGTTATCATGAGGGTGTGTGTTGAAAACGGCGCACATTCGGATGCTGAAGGAGGATGAAACGATGGAAGGCTTGTGGGATCGTATCGCTGGCAAGTGGCAGCAGGTGCGGGGTGAAGTTCGTGCCAAGTGGGGCGAACTGACCGATGACGATCTGGAGCAGATCAAGGGCAACCGCGACATCCTGGCGGGCAAGATTCGTGAACGCTACGGCATCGCCAAAGACGAGATCGATCGTCAGATCGACGAGTGGGAGCGCGCGCTGAAGGACTGGTAGCGGCGACCGACCGGGGCGTGCTGAATATCGGGCGACCCGGTGGGGCGCCCCTACGTATCCATTTTCCTGACATGAAACGACAGACGCCGCGCTTCACTGAGGTGCGGCGTCTGTCGTTTTTTCGTCCCCACAATCGCCTGATTACCAGTGAACCGGGCTGAGGTCAGCGGCGTGTATTGGCAAACCCGTTCTGGCGTATGCCTGCCCCAACCTCACCCCGGAAACCTGGCGGTTTCCTGCCCCTCTCCGATGGAGAGGGGCGGTTAAGCGCAGCGAAACGGGGTGAGGTTCCATGAGCAGAGTGTCAGCTCAGGTGAGGGGCGATCTGCGCGGTGATGCGCGCCTTGTTCTGGAACCCGGTCACACGGACGACGGGCTGTCCATCCTTGAACAGGATGAGCGTCGGAATGCCCATGATGCCGTAGCTGGAGAGGATTTCCGGGTAAACATCGGCGTCGAGCTTGCCCACGCGGAGCTGCCCGGCGTATTCTTCGGCGATCTGATCGACGACCGGGGCGATCATCTTGCACGGACCGCACCACTCCGCCCAGAAATCGACCAGCACCGGGGTCTCGCTGTTCAGGACCTGCTCCTGAAACTGGGTCACTTCAAATGTTTTGCTGCCCACTGTTTCTGACTCCTGTCACTCATGACCAATCGGTTGCGGGTATGCTATCATGGAGCATCATCCGTCCGCACTGGCAGATTTTGCACAGCCTGATGACTCATTCTGACGACACGCCCACCCCCGAACTTACCCGCCGACAGGAAGAACTGCTCTCGTGCATCGTCAAGGCGTATGCTGAAACGTCCGAGCCGGTCAGTTCCAAATACCTGGTCGAGCGCTTCAACCTGCCTTTCAGCAGCGCCACCATCCGCAACGAGATGGCGGCGCTGGAAGACCTCGGCTGCATCCGCCAGCCGCATACCTCCGCCGGGCGCGTGCCGACTGAAGCAGGCTATCGCTACGTCGTGCGGCGGCTGCTGGACGAGCGCGACTCCGATGCGCTGGAGACGCGCGATCAGCGCTGGATCGACGATCGCCTGAAGAGCGCCCCGGTCGCCAGCGAACAGCAGATGACCCAGGCTGCCAGCGCGCTGGCGCGCGTCGCCCAGACCGCCGCGCTGGTCACCGCGCCGCATGGGGGTGGCAGCCGCTTCAAGCATCTGGAGCTGATCGCCGTGCAGGGGCGGCTGGCGCTGATGGTGCTGGTGCTTCAGGGCGGCACGGTGCATCAGCAGATGATCACCCTTGCCGAACCGATCCCGCAGGCGCGCCTGACCGAGACGAGCGCCAGGCTGAACGCGCTGCTCGCAGCACTGAGCGCGGCAGAGGTGCGCGCCCGCGCCGTCGGGCTCAGCCTGCTCGACCGCGACATCGCCGAGATCGCGGCGGAGGCGATGGCGCGCGCCGACAGCCAGCCTGCTGTACAGGTGTACGGCGACGGCTTGACGGAGATGGTGCGTCAGTTCCAGGCGGGCGAAGGGGCACAGCAGGCGGTGCGCGTGCTGGAGGAGCGGGCGTTTCTGAACATGATCCTTCAGCAGATGCTCTCGCCGATGCTCAATCAGGTGCAGGTGGTGGTGGCGGGCAACGGGCAGTGGGAAGAGCTGAGCCAGCTCAGCCTGGTGCTGAGCCGCTATGGGGTCGAAGGGCATATCAGCGGGGCGATCGGCGTGCTGGGACCGACCAACCTGAATTACGAGCGCGCCATCCGCGCGGTCAGCTACGTCTCATCGCTGATGAGCGCCATGCTGCTGCACGCGCTGACCGCGCCGGAGGACGAAGCGCCGGGCGATCCGGGGTGAGCAGACGCATGCCCTATACGCCGGTCACCACGCGCACGAACGCCCGCTGCACCGGGGTGAACGGACGGCGCGCATCCCACACCAGCAGCACAGCCCGCTGCAGCGGCAGCCCGTCCACCTCCAGACGGACGATTTCGCCGTTTGCCGCCTCACGCGCGGTGACGTAATCGGGCAGCACGCCCACGCCCATGTTGTTCAGCACAGCGATGCGGATGGCGTCCGGGTTGTCGAGTTCGGCGGTGGTGTTCAGGCGAATGCCGCGCGCCGCCAGCAGCCGCTCCAGCCAGCGGCGCATCCGGCTGGTGGGCAGGCGGTTGATGAAAGGCTGACGCGCCAGTTCTGCGGGCGTCACACGGGTTCGCCCCGCCCAGGGGTGTGCCCGGCTGACCGTGACGGCGTACTCGACCTGGCGCACCGTCTGCCGACCGAGCGCGGGCAGGTCGGGCACGTCGCTGTCATCGCCCTCCAGAACGCCCAGATCGTACACCCCGCCCAGCACATCCCGCAGCAGTTCGCTCGTCAGCGGGGTATGCAGCGTGACGGCGGCGTCGGGATGGGCGGTCTGAAACTGGTGCAGCCAGGGCGGGAGCAGATGCACGCTCAGCCCAGGCGTGGCAGCGACAGACAGCCCGCGCGCGGTGTCGGCGCGCAGCAGCGCCCGTTCCGCCTCCGCCAGCAGCGCCAGCAGCCGCAGCGCGTAGTCGTACAGCACCTCTCCCGCCGGGGTAGGCAGCACCCCACTCGACGTGCGGGTGAAGAGCGCCGCGCCGAAGCTGGCTTCGAGGTCGGCGATGTGTTCGCTCACTGCCGACTGCGCCAGGAACAGCTCACCCGCCGCCCGGTTGAAGCTGCCCCGCTCATAGACGGTGACGAAGACGCGCAGTTTGTGAAAGGTGATCACATGTGCCTCTGCAGGTCTTTCTTACGGCGTCTCGACAGCTGCCCTGGCGTTCCGGCGCGCCATCCACACCGACGGAGCCTGCAAAACGACGATGCCCGCCACGATGATCAGTGCGCCCGCCCATTGTTCGGCGCTCATCACTTCGCCGAGGAAGATCATCGCCTGCACCGAGACGATGATCGGTTCGATCGAGGCGATGATGCCGCTCTGCGCCGAACCGAGGCGCGGGATCGCCTGATTGAGCAGGAAGACGGGCACGACCGTGCTGACGATCGCCATAGCGATGACGAGCAGCCACGCGGTGGGGGTGGGCGGCGCGCTTGCCCCAAGCGTCAGCCCGGCGACGAGCATGACGACCAGTGCGCCGCTGGCGACGATCGCCGTCGCGCCCAGCGAGTCGCGCACGTCTTTCAGCACGCGGCTGCCGAGGATGTAGTAGATCGCCACGACCAGACCATTGATGAAGGCGATCAGCACGCCGATGGCGTTGTCGCCCGTCAGCCCGGCGCTGAAATCGGGCGCGGCGATCGCCACGCCGATGAGCGTCAGCACGAGCGCGATCCAGCCCGTAGCGGGCAGACGCCGCCCCAGCACCATCTCGATGAGCGCCGCCATCATCGGATAGCTGTAGAACAGCACCAGATAGGTGGCAGCGGGCAGACGCTGCAAGCCGAAGAAGCCCGCCAGCGCCGCCAGCGCCATCATCAGCCCCATCGCGCCGACCGCGATGAGGGGCAGCCTGGGCAGCGCCACCCCGCCGCGCCGTATCCCCAAGCCGATCCGCAGCGCCCAGAAGAGCGCAACGGCGATGCTGAAACGCGCCACACCGATGTCGATCGGCGTCATGCCTTCCGCCAGCAGTAACTTGACGAAGACCGCAAAGAAGCTGTAGCCCAGCACCGAGCCGAGCATATACAGGATGCCGTATCGCTGATCGCGCGTCACCCGCTTGCCTTTCTGAATGGATTGCACGACGAAAAAACAGGGACGATCCCGCCCCTGCACACTGTGAATCCATTGTAGCGCACAGCGGCGTGTCACAGCGGGCGCATCAGACCAATTTGGTCTGGTGTGCCAGCAGCGTGTCGCGGGACGGGCATTGTCGGCTATAATCAACAGCATATACAGCCTTTGTCGCCCGTCAGGATGCCGCACTGATCATGTTCACAGGTCACGACCCGGAAGCCCTGCACCGCCAGTACGCCAGCGATGAAACGCTGAAGGTGATGCAGGCGACACACGAGCAGTACAGCCAGCCGCCTCTTAACTTCACCGAATGGGTGCTGGATCGCGCCGGGCTGCGTGGCGATGAGCGCGTGCTGGACATCGGCGCTGGGTCGGGCAGCTATTACGCTGCACTCGCAGCGCGCCACCCGCAGATCGCCTACACCGCCATCGATCTCTCTGAGGGGATGATCCGCACGCTGAACGCGCCGCGCCGCGTGGTCGCTGATGCCGCTGCGCTGCCTTTCGCGGATGCGTCGTTCGATGTGGTCATGGCGAACCACATGCTCTACCATCTGCCCGATCCGCAAAGTGGTTTGCGCGAGATGCGCCGCGTGCTGACGCCGGAAGGCATTCTGGTCGCCGCGACCAACAGCGCCGGGACGATGCCGCAGTTCGTCGAACTGCTGCGCCGGGGCATTCTGCTGCTCAGCAAGCCTGGCACGCCGCTGACGCAGATGCCGCCGCCGCCGCACACCCGCTTCGCGCTGGAGAACGGCGCGCAGCAGCTCGCCCATCATTTCCCGGCGGTCGTGCGCTATGACCTGCCCGGCACACTGGCATTCCCGCAGGCTGATCCGGCGCTGCGCTATCTGAACACGTGGCGTGCCATGCGCGAACCGCAGCTTCCGCCTGGGATCAACTGGGATGATCTGCTGCTGGTCGTGCGCGATCAGATCAACCGCATCATCAAGCTGTTCGGTGTGCTGAATGTGGAGAAGCTGAGCGGTGTGCTGATCGCCACACAGCGCGGTGGGTTCATCGCTGAATATGAGCGCATCCACGACTCTCACCGCGCGTGAAGCAGCAGCCCCTTCTCCATGCGTGAGAAGGGGCAGTCTATGAGATCGCCTGAGCGGGTGGTCAGCCGACCATCTGCTCCAGCCGCTCTTCGTAATGGCGGCGGGTGCGGACAGCGATCGGGGTGGTCAGTGCGAGGCGCAGGTCTTCCTCGGTGGCGTCGCGCTCATACCAGTCCTCGAACATGCGGCGCAGCGTGAGATCGATCGCGCCGCCATACGGCATGACCGTGACGCGATCGCCTGGCTGCACCGCCCCGCCCTGAATGACCCGGCAGTATGCGCCTGGGCGGGCGGCGTGGCGGAACTTCTTCACGAATTCCGGGTCTTCCATGCGCGCCGCCAGAGTCGCACACGGGATGCGCGGCGCGGTCACCTCCAGCACCACCGAGTCGCCGATGTGCAGGCGCGTGCCGACCGTCAGGTCTGCCGTCTCCAGATCGCTGATCGTCAGGTTTTCGCCGAACATGCCAGGCGGCAGTTCCCGACCGATGCGCGCCTCCCACCAGGCGTAATCCGCCGCGCCATACACGTACACTGCCTGATCGGGTCCGCCGTGATGTTTCTTGTCATCGATGTAATCGCCCGTCACGCCGTTTGCCCCGATCAGGACGGGCGCAGCCGCCGCCTGCTTGAAGATGCCGGTCGTCTCGGTCTTCACGCCGTTCTGAATGGTGCGCGATGCGCCGACGTTGATGCTGATCACCTGCACGAGTCTCGTCCTTTCAATACCCGCTTACACGATGGTGAGCAGGGGCTTGTTCTGTTCCACACTTTGCCCCTGTGATACATGGACGCGCGTCAGCGTGCCATCTTTCGGGGCTTTCAGTTCGTTCTGCATCTTCATGCTCTCCAGGATGAGGACGGTCTGCCCTTTTCTGACCTCCGCGCCTTCAGCGAAGGGCAGCGCGACGACCAGACCGGGCATGGGCGCTTTGACCACCACCTCCCCGCTGGCGTCGCCCAGGTCGCCGCGCGTCTGCGCCAGCAGCAGCGCCCGCTCATCCATGACGACCGCGCCATAGCGCCGCCCGCGCAGGATGACCTCGACTTCCTCGTCATGTTCCTCGACCAGCACCTCGTGCGAGCGGTTGTTGGTCAGCAGTGAATAGAGCGCCCCGCTGAGCGGGAGAAAATCGACGGTGCGTTCCTGCCCGTTGACGCGGATCGCGCCGTCGCGGTCGATGTCGATCTCGTACTTCCGGTCGTTGATGATCGTCACGTATTT
>CAZTLS010000041.1:304-2859 GCA_964614405.1 uncultured Pleurocapsa sp. | reverse complement strand
ATCGCTGCATCCGCTCCCAACGGCTGAGCCATTTCCAATTGCTGGTATCGCGCGCGTTGCGCGTCACCACCTGCCCGGCAAGCTGGCGGTTGCGGTGCGCCACCAGCGCGGCGGCGATGGCGGCGGTCTCCAGTTCATCCTCGGTCGGCGCTTCTTCATATGCCGTCATGCTGAAGCGTTCTTCCACGAACTTGTTATCGAAACGCCCGGCGATGAAGCTGAAGCTGCTCAGCAGGTTCTGGTGGAAGGGGATGTTGTGCTTGACGCCCATCAGGGTGAATTCTTCCAGCGCGCGGCGCATCCGCAGCATCGCCTCGCCCCGGTCATCGCCCCAGCAGATCAGTTTGGCGATCATGCTGTCGTAGTACGGCGTGATCGTATAGCCCGCATACACGCCGCTGTCCACGCGCACGCCCGGACCGGTCGGCGTGATCATCGTGCTGATCGTGCCGACGGACGGCAGGAAGTTGTTGTACGGGTCTTCGGCGTTGATGCGGCACTCGATCGCCCAGCCTTTCGGCTCCAGCACGCTCTCGGTCGGACCCATGCGCCGCCCGCGCGCGATGCGAATCTGCTCCGCCACCAGGTCGATGCCGGTGACCAGCTCGGTGACCGGGTGTTCGACCTGAAGGCGGGTGTTCATCTCCAGAAAATAGAAATTCTTGTCCTTGTCCACCAGGCATTCGATCGTCCCGGCGTTGATGTAGCCGACGGACTGGGCAGCGGCGACCGCCATCTCGCCCATGCGCCGCCGCAGGTCGGGATCGACGAACGGGCTGGGCGCTTCCTCGACGAGTTTCTGATGCCGCCGCTGGATCGAGCATTCGCGCTCGCCCAGATGGACGGTGTTGCCGTGCATATCCGCCAGAATCTGAAATTCAATGTGGCGCGCGCCCTGGATCAGCTTTTCGATGTACACCCGCCCGTCGCCGAAGGCGCTTTCGGCTTCGCGCCGCGCCAGCGCCAGCGCAGCAGGCAGGTCATCGAGGTGATACACCGCGCGCATCCCCTTGCCTCCGCCGCCCGCCGCCGCCTTGACCATGACAGGCGCGCCGATCTGCGCCGCTGCTGCCAGCAGCTCATCGTCGTTCAGGTCGGGTTCTGTGCCAGGCACGACGGGCACGCCCGCCCGTTTGACCGTCTCGCGGGCGGTCTGCTTGTCGCCCATCGTGGCGATGGCGTGGGCGGGCGGACCGATGAAGATCAGCCCGGCGTCCACCACCGCCCCGGCGAACCATTCGCGCTCGCTCAGGAAGCCGTAGCCGGGGTGGATGGCGTCCGCGCCTGTCGCCCGCGCCGCATCGATGATGCGGTCGCCCAGCAGATAGCTTTCGCGCGGCGGGGGGGGACCGATGTAGACGGCTTCGTCGGCATAGCGCACGTGCAGCGCGGTGCGGTCGGCATCGCTGTAGACGGCGACGGTGCGAATGCCCAGATCACGGCAGGCGCGGATGATGCGGACGGCGATCTCGCCGCGATTGGCGATCAGCACCTTACGGATGTCGGTCTTTCCGGATTCCATGACCATGAGAATGTCCTTTCCCCGCGCTAGAGCGGCATGTTGCCGTGTTTGCGGGGCGGGTTGGTGTCGCGCTTGTTCTGGAAGACCTCCAGACCGTTGATCAGGCGGGCACGGGTGTCACGCGGTTCGATGACGTCATCGATGAAACCGCGCTCCGCCGCGACATACGGATTCGCCATCTTCTCGCGGTATTCGTCGGCGAGCTGCTTCTTGAGCGCGACCGGGTCTTCGGCGGTCTGAAGCTGGCGGCGGTAGATGATCTCGACCGCGCCTTCCGGTCCCATGACGGCGAACTCAGCGGTGGGCCAGGCGAGGTTGAGGTCGCCGCGAATGTGCTTGCTGCTCATCACGCAGTACGCGCCGCCGTAGCTCTTGCGGGTGGTGACGGTCAGTTTGGGGACGGTCGCTTCGCAGTAGGCGAACACCAGCTTCGCCCCGGCGGTGATGATGCCGTTGTGTTCCTGCGAGACGCCAGGCAGATAGCCGGGCACATCGACAAAGGTGATGATCGGGATGTTGAAGCAGTCGCAGAAGCGGATGAAGCGCGCCGCCTTCTCGCTGGCGGCGATATCCAGCACGCCCGCCAGCACCATCGGCTGATTGGCGACGATGCCCACGCTGTGCCCGCCCAGCCTGGCAAAGCCGACCACGATATTGGCAGCGTAATCCGGCTGAACCTCGTAGAAGATGCCGTCATCGACCACGCGATGCACCACATCCCTGATGTCATACGGCTTGTTCGGGTTATCGGGGATGATGCTGTCCAGTTCCGGATCGGCGCGCAGCGGATCGTCTTTCGTCGCCATGAAGGGCGGGTCTTCCATGTTATTCTGGGGCAGATACGAGAACATCTCGCGCACCAGCAGCAGCGTCTGCGTCTCGTCATTGCCCACCACATGGCACACGCCGCTTTTGGTGGCATGGACGGACGCGCCGCCCAGTTCCTCGTGGGTCACCTCTTCATGCGTCACCTGCCTGACCACATCGGGACCGGTGATGTACATGTAGCTGGTGTCTTTGACCATGAAGATGA
>CAZTLS010000041.1:0-268 GCA_964614405.1 uncultured Pleurocapsa sp. | reverse complement strand
ACGGACCCATGATGACGCTGATCTGCGGGATGACGCCGCTGGCGAGAGTATTCCTCAGGAAGATGTCGGCATACCCGCCCAGGCTGACCACGCCTTCCTGAATGCGCGCCCCGCCGGAGTCGTTCAGCCCGATGAGCGGCGCGCCGACCTTCATGGCGGCGTCCATCACCTTGCAGATCTTCTCGGCATGGACTTCGCTCAGGCTGCCGCCCATGACGGTGAAATCCTGCGAATAGACGTAGACCAGCCGCCCGTTGATCGTCCCCCA
>CAZTLS010000040.1:0-35590 GCA_964614405.1 uncultured Pleurocapsa sp. | reverse complement strand
ATGTCGATGCAGCGGTCAGCGCTGCCCGCGCCGCCTTCGAGACGTGGGGCAAAACGCCGGGGCACACCCGCGCCCGCTACCTGTACGCCATCGCGCGGCAGGTGCAGAAGCACAGCCGCCTGCTGGCGGTGCTGGAGTCGCTCGACAACGGCAAGCCGATCCGCGAATCGCGCGATCTCGACATCCCGCTCGTCGCCCGCCACTTCTACCACCATGCGGGCTGGGCACAGGTGCGCGGGCGCGAACTGGCGGGCTGGCAGCCCGTCGGCGTCATCGGGCAGATCATCCCCTGGAACTTCCCCCTGCTCATGCTGGCATGGAAGATCGCCCCGGCGCTGGCGATGGGCAACACGCTCGTCATCAAGCCCGCCCCGTTCACCAGCCTGACCGCGCTCTGCTTCGCCGAGATCGCCGCCGACGCCGGGCTGCCCCCTGGCGTGGTCAACGTCGTCACCGGGGGCGATGCGACGGGCGCGGCGATCACCGCGCACGACGGCTTCGACAAGATCGCCTTCACCGGATCGACCGGGGTGGGGCGCATCATCCGCCGTGCCACCGCCGGGACGGGCATGAAGCTGTCGCTGGAGCTGGGCGGCAAATCGCCGTTCATCGTCTTCGACGACAGCGATCAGGACGCCGCCGTCGAGGGCTTGGTCGATGCCATCTGGTTCAACCAGGGGCAGGTGTGCTGTGCCGGGTCGCGCCTGCTGGTGCAGGAGAGCATCCACACCGGCTTCATGGCGAAAGTGCGCGCCCGCATGGATAGGCTGCGCGTGGGCGACCCGCTCGACAAGAGCATCGACATCGGAGCCATCATCCACCCAGGTCAGCGCGAGACGATCGACGGCTGGGTGCAGCTTGGGCGGCGCGAAGGCGCAGAGGTGTATCAGCCCGCCTGCGACCTGCCCGCGCGCGGCTGCTGGTATCCGCCGACGCTCATCGCCGGGCTGGACGCCGCTTCGTCCGTCGTGCAGGAAGAGATCTTCGGTCCGGTCGTGGTGGCGCTGCCCTTCCGCACCCCGTCCGAGGCGATCGCCCTGGCGAACAACACCCGCTACGGTCTGGCGGCGAGCATCTGGAGCGAGAACATCAACCTGGCGCTCGACGTGGCGCACAAGGTCAAAGCCGGATCGGTGTGGGTCAACTGCACCAACCTGTTCGACGCCGCCGCCGGGTTCGGCGGCTACCGCGAGAGCGGCTTCGGGCGCGAAGGCGGGCGCGAAGGGCTGTACGAGTATCTGCGCCCGGCGTGGAGCGACCGACCGCGCCCGTCCGCTGAAGCGCTGGCGCTGAAAGAGGCGTCCGCGCCGCCGCTGCCCGCCGCCCTGCGCGATCCCTCCGGCGTCGATCGCCTGCCGCCGATCGACCGCACCGCCAAGCTGTTCATCGGCGGGGCGCAGAAACGCCCGGACGGGAACTACAGCCGCCCGGTTTACAGCGCCGACGGGCATGTCATCGGCGAAGTCGGCGATGGCAACCGCAAGGACATCCGCGATGCCGTCGAAGCGGCAGCGAACGCCGCGCCGGGCTGGGGGCGCAGAAACGGGCACGCCCGCGCCCAGATCGTCTACTACATCGCCGAAAACCTGAGCGCCCGCGCCGACGAATTCGCCAGGCGGCTGGGGGCGATGGGCGCGTCCGACGCCGATGCGCGCCGTGAGGTGGACGCCACTATCGACCGCCTGTTCACCTGGGCTGCCTACGCCGATAAATCGGGCGGTGAGGTCAAAGAGACGACGCTGCGCGGTGTGGTCATGGGGCTGCATGAGCCGCTCGGCGTGATCGGCATCGGCTGCCCGGACGAAGCGCCGCTGCTGGCGCTCGTCTCGCTGATCGCCCCGGCAGTGGCGCGCGGCAATGTCGTGGTCGTCGTGCCGTCAGAGCGCGGCGCGCTGCTGGCAACCGACCTGTATCAGGTGCTGGAGACCTCCGACGTGCCCGGCGGGGTGATCAACATCGTGACGGGCGCGCGCGATGCGCTGGTGAAGACGCTGGCGGAACACGATCAGGTCGAGGGGATGTGGTATTTCGGCACGGCGGCGGGGTCGAAGCTGGTCGAGGCGGCGTCTGCCGGGAACATGAAGCGCACATGGGTGAGCTACGGCATCCCGCGTGACTGGTTCGATGACGCGCAGGGCGCGGGCGACGACTTCCTGCACGAGGCGACCCAGGTCAAGCACGTGTGGGTTCCGACCGGGGAATGAGCGCAGCGGGCGGGGCGATGCCGTGCATCGCCCCGATGATGACGCCGCCTCAGATGTAGTTGGCGGGGTTGCTCTGGCTGCCCTTGCGCCCGTCGGGCCAGGTGGTGTTCTCGTCGAAGCGCAGCCCGGTGATGATCGCGCCGCGCATGTTCGCGCCCAGCAGGTTGACGCCGTTGAAGGTGGCGTTGGTCAGGTTGGCGTTGGTCAGGCGGGCGCTTTGCAGGTTGGCGCTGCTGGCGTTCACCCCGGTCAGGTTGGCGGCGTCGAGATCGACGCCCACACCGTTGACGGTGACCATGTTGGCGAACGACAGGTTGACGCCGCGCAGGATGGCTTCGCGCAGCGTGGACGCCTGCAGGTTGGCGGCGCGCATGTTCGCCCCGTTCAGGTCGAGGCGGGTCATGTCCAGCACGCTCAGGTTGACCCCCGCCAAGCGGGGATTGGCTCCTGCGCCGATGAGCGCCAGGATCAGGTCTTTGCGGGTGATCTCTGCTGCCATTGCTTCATCTCTCCTTGCGCTGTGCGCGCTGATACGCGATGATCTGGTCGATCGTCTCATCAAGCGGCGTGGTCGGCTGCCAGCCGATCGTCCGCTTTATTTTATCCAAACCTGGCACACGGCGGCGAAAATCTTCAAAACCCGCCTCGTATGCCTGATCATAGGGGATCAGGACGATCGGCGAGTCGCTTCCGGTGCGCGCCCTGACGCGCTCGGCAAGCCCGGCGATGGTGATCTCTTCGCTGCTGCCGATGTTGAACACCTGCCCGACGGCGGCGTCGCATTCCGACAAGCCGACGATCGCCTGCACCACGTCATGCACGTTGCCGAAGCAGCGCTGCTGCTGCCCATCACCGTACACCCGGATCGGCTCGCCCGCCAGCGCCCATGTCACGAAGCGCGGCAGCACCATGCCATACTGCCCGCTCTGGCGCGCGCCGACGGTGTTGAACAGCCGGAAGATGACCACCGGCAAACCGACCTGCCGCTGATACGCCAGACCGAGAAATTCGTCGATCGCCTTCGACGCGGCGTAGCTCCAGCGGGTGCGCGTGGTCGCCCCCAGCAGCGAGTCGTCGTCTTCCTCGAACGGGAATTTGACCCCCTTGCCGTACACCTCGCTGGTGCTGGCGATCAGCACCTTCTTCCGGTAGCGGCGCGCCGTCTTCAGCACGACCTCTGTGCCGCCGATGTTCGTCTCGATCGTCTCGATCGGCTCGTTGATGATCCGCTCGACGCCGACCGCCGCCGCCAGGTGAAAGATGACGTCGCACTCGCTCACCAGCCGATCCATCACGGTGGCGTTGCGGATGTCTTCGATGGCGGCGCGAAAACGGGGATGCCCGTCGGCGATCGCCAGATTGTCGATGCTGCCCGTGCTGAGGTTGTCGATCACCGTGACCGTCCAGCCGCGCGCCAGCAGCGCCTCAGACAGGTGGCTGCCGATGAACCCCGCCCCACCTGTGATCAGTGCATGTGTCATACCCTGTCCATTTCCGAATGCGCGATATTCGCCCGCACCTTCTCATGATACCTGATCGCCGGGCGGTTTGCCCATGCGCTTTGCCGATGATCGGCGCGCGTCATTCAAACACGACCGTCTTGTTGGCGTACACGAGGATGCGGTTCTCCAGATGGGCGCGGATGGCGCGCGCCAGCACCAGCTTCTCCACATCGCGCCCGCGCCGGATCAGGTCGTCGATCGTGTCGCGGTGGGTGACGTGGACGGTCTCCTGCGCGATGATCGGACCGGCGTCGAGGTCGGCGGTGACGTAGTGGCTGGTCGCGCCGATCAGCTTGACGCCGCGCGCGAACGCCGCGTGATACGGCTTCGCCCCGGCGAAGGCGGGCAGGAACGAGTGATGGATGTTGATGATCCGCTCCGGGAAGGCATCGACGAACGTCGGGGAGAGGATTTGCATGTAGCGCGCCAGCACCACCAGATCGATGGCGTGGGCGCGCAGCAGGGCGATCTGCGCCGCCTCTGCCTCCGCCTTCTCCTCACGCACGACGGGGATATGGACGAACGGGATGCCGAAGCGCGCGGCGATCGACTCCAGCGTCGGATGATTGCTCACGATCAGGGGCAGCGCCACCTGCCATTCGCCCGCTTCGTGGCGGGAGAGGATGTCGTACAGGCAGTGTGCCTCTTTCGAGACGAACACCGCCATGCGCGGAGTCTCGTCCCCGCGCGCGATGCGCCAGCGCATGGCGAACGGTTCGGCGACGGCGGCGAACGCCGTCTGCAGCCCTTCCCACGTCAGGTCGAAGCGGGTCATGTCCCACTCGACGCGCATGAAGAAGGTATCCGCCTGCGAATCGACATGCTGGTCGAGGTGCAGGATGTTGCCCTGATGCGCGGCGAGGAACTGTGTGACAGCAGCGACCAGACCAGGGCGGTCCGGGCATGAGATGAGCAGGGTCGCGGTGGACATAGGCTGAAGGATGATCTTTCCGATGTGCGACAGGTCACGATGAGAGCGTGTCTGCAAACTCACTTTTCGTGTCCGTTTGCCCCAACCTCACCCCGGAAACCTGACGGTTTCCTGTCCCTCTCCGATGGAGAGGGGCGGTTGAGCGCAGCGAAACGGGGTGAGGTCAGACACACTCGATGATGCGCGATCAGTATAGCGCATCCGGCGCGGCGTGATCAGAGCGCGTACAGCGCGCGCACCTGACGATCGATCGCCGCGTCGATCTCGCGCATCTGCCCGTCGAGGTCGCCATCGCGCATCCCCACCAGCGGATCGGCGGCGCGCCGTTTGAGCGCCAGCATCTCCGTCACCAGTTCGACGACCCGCGCCCGGCGCGGATCATCCGGCGCGGCGGGCGGGATGGGGATGGTAGACGCCTGCTTCTCAAACCAGCGCAGTCGTCCGCCTGCATCCGCATCACCCAGCACAGATGCCGTGTTTCGCATGTACTCAAATACCAGTTCCGAATTTAACACGCCTAAAAGATACAGATCGTTGACAGGGATGAAATACACTGTGTTGCCAAAGTAATACCCGTGTGTATCCAGCGCCACGCGGGACTCTTTCGCAATATCAGGATACACGATTTTGGGGCGCTCAAATTCAGCGTGGTAATTGGTCGGGTCCTGTGGTTCAAACCACTTATAGCGACCCGCTTTTCGCCCCTTCCACAGCCCAGTATGCCCGGCAGGGCGGGGTTCTAACCGCTCACGGAATAGCAGCAGATGATTACGAATACCCGGATAATCATCAATGTTCAGCCCGCGACCAGTGAAAATCACATACCTCTGCTCAAAATTGATCTGATATTTACGTACATTGTCTCCAATTACAAACGGCTTGATGAGCGCGGCACTGGCGGGGTCATCGCGGATGATCTCCGCCCGCCGCGCGGCGCTGATGATGAACGCCTCGTTCAGCCCGGTGACGACGCCGCGCCGAATCTGCGCCGGGCAGATGTAATCGCTCAGCGGCACGCCGACGGCACGCATCTGTTCCAGCACATTTGCCCGCTCAGCCGGGGCGAGCGACCATGATGGACGAGCAAGCTGCGTTCGCGCCACCTGATAGCGGTGCTGTGCGAGGTAAGTGCCGAGGTCGTCGAAGTCGAGGGACTTGACTTGGCTCATCGCCACCGCGCGATCAACCGGGTTTTTCTCAGCGATGACGATCGCCGGGTCAGTGGCAGCATCCTGAAACACGCGCAATTCCCCAAAATCGACGATCTCGGTCAGGTGCGGGCGCAGGAAGGCGCGCAGTTTTTCGCCATAGCCGGCGCGCAGCCACTTGTTGGCGGCGATGACGCCGTACACCCCGCCCTCACGCAGCAGGCGCACGCCGTGTTCGATGAAGTAGACGTACAGGTCGGCGCTGCCCGCCGCCGTCTGGAAATGTTCGGCGGCATATGCCTTGAACGCCGCCGTCTGATGTTCGGCGCGCACATACGGCGGGTTGCCCAGCACGACATCGAAGCCGCCCCGCTCCATGACCGCCGGGAAGCGGTTGCGCCACACGAACGGCACAGGCGTGACGGCGGCGGAGTCGCTCAGGCTGTCCCCGCGCTGGATGTGGTCGAGCATCGGTAGGCGGGCGCGCTCCAGGCTGGCACGCAGCACCAGATTGAGGCGGGTGATCTCGACCGCCTGCTCATCGAGATCGACCCCGTACAGGCAGTCGGTCAGGATGCGGCGTCGGCGGGTGTGCGGGTCGGCGGCGGGGTCGAGGCGCGCCGCCCACGCTTCGAGCAGGTCGAAGGCGGCGATCAGGAATGAGCCGGAGCCGCACGCCGGGTCCACCACGCGCAGGTCATACGGATGCACCCCTTCGCGCAGCCGCCGACCGACGGTGGCATCGACGATGTAGCGCACGATCGGCTTGGGGGTGTAGTAGATGCCCTGCGTCTTGCGCTTGCGCTGGCGGGCGCGCGTTTCGGGCGTCACGTCTGCCCCGGCGCGCTGCTTGTGTCCGAGGTACTGCTCATACGCCGCGCCCAGCACGTCGGCATCGATGACGGCGAAGTCGAACGCCAGATTGCGGTTGTACTGGTACAGCCCGTTGATGATCGATCTGAGCAGATTCGGGTCGTGCAGGCGCAGTTCGTCCAGCGTGTGCGGGGCGAACAGGTTCGAGTTGTACACGCCGTTCATCTGGCGGAAGAGCGTCAGCAGCGCCGTCCACCATTCGCCCGGTTTGCGCGTGCGGGTGATCTCGCGCAGGTGTGCGCCTTCGATGCCGCGATCTTCGGCGGTGCGGAGGAAGATCAGGCGGTCGATCAGCTTCTGCACCGCGTTGTCGATCTCGCCTGGGGGGTAGCTGTCGGTAGGCAGGCGATACGCCATGAACTGCTGGAACAGCTGCGACCGCCAGACGGACAGGTTCTCGAACAGCAGATCGGTGACCGGGCGGCGCGGGAGGATGCGCCCGTAGCGTTCCGCCACCTGATCGATCGGGCGCGGGCGCTGGCTCATCGCTTCACGGCTGAGCAGCCACAGGTCGTCGAAGCCGTTCCCGGCGTAGTCCGGCCATTTCAGATGGATGAAACGCGCGTCCTCCGGGGTGGTGTCTGCGCCGGCGTTGTACACGCTCAGTTCCTCGAACTGGGTGATGACCGCCCACGTGACGCCGCGCAGGTACGAATAGCCGATCGCCTGAGCGATCTGGTCGGCACGGGAGATGCCGGCGCGCACGCGCTTCGCCTCGACGTAGAAGGCGGGGATGCCGCGCACGTAGAAGCCGAAATCGGCTCTGCCGCGCGAAATCTGCTCTTCAGCGGTGACCTGATCGCGGTCGGTCTCGTCCCAGCCCAGGGCGCGAAAGAGGGGCAGGATGAACTGGAGCTTGAGTGCTTCCTCGGTCAGGGCGGCGCGGGCGGGCGCGGTGAGGCGGGCGTATCGGGCGGTGAGGTCGGCGATCTGCTGGCGGGCGGTATCCCGGTCGGTCATGATGCGGCTTCCGATGTGTTCGACATGCGGCACAGTGTAGCGCAGCGGGCACACGGATGCAACAGGTCACGATCAGGCTGCGCGATCAGTACAGCGCATCCGGCGCGGCGTGGTCAGACCGCGTACAGCGAATGCGGTACAATAGGCGGCTTGTACCCTCCACGACGAAGGATGAACGAACCCCGTGTGTGGCATTTGCGGCTTATACGACCTCACCCCGCGCGGACGGGCGACGCTGGGCGCGGTGCGCGCCATGACCGACGCCATCCGCCATCGCGGACCGGACGGCGATGGCTTCTACGCCCCGGCGGGACAGCCCGCAGTGGCGCTGGGGATGCGCCGCCTGAGCATCATCGATGTGGACGGCAGCGATCAGCCGCTCTACAACGAAGACCGCTCGATCGCGCTGGTGTTCAACGGCGAAATCTACAACTACCGCGAACTGCGCCGCACGCTGATCAGCCAGGGGCACGCCCTGCGAACCGACGGCGACGGCGAGACGATCATCCACCTCTACGAACAGCACGGGCTGGATCTGTTCGCCCACCTGCGCGGCATGTATGCCTTCGCCCTGTGGGACAGCGACCGGGCGCGGCTGCTGCTGGCGGTCGATCATATCGGCATGAAGCCGCTTTACCTGTGCCAGCACGACGGGATGCTGCGCTTCGCCAGCGAGGTCAAGGCGCTGCTCACCGACCCCGCCGTGCCGCGCGCTGTGCATCAGGATGTGCTGGACACCTTCCTCTCGTTCGGCTACATGATCGGCGAAGAGACGCTCTTCGCCGGGGTGCGGCGGCTGATGCCAGGGCACATGCTCATCGCCGAAGGCGGCGAGACGCGCATCCAGCCCTTCTGGACGTTCGGGCACGACCGCATCGGCTCGGTCGGCGTGCGTGAGGGCGAGAACGAGGGCGCGCTCATCGACGAGGCGCGCGCCAGGCTGAGCGAGTCGGTGGCGCTGCACCTTCGCAGCGATGTGCCGCTCGGTCTCTTCCTCAGCGCCGGGGTGGACTCGGCGGCGGTACTGGCGCTCATGGCACAGGCAGGCGGAGAGGTGAAGACGTTCACGGTCGGCTATGCCATGCCCAGCCGCGATAACGAGCTGGACGGCGCGGCGCACATCGCGGCGCATTTCGGCGCGACGCATCACCCGGTGGTGATCACCGCCGACGACTGGTGGCGCGAATTTGAACACTATGTGTATCACCACGATGAGCCGAACGCCAACCCGTCGGCGGTGTCGCTCATGCTGCTGGCGCGCGAAACGGCGCGGCATGTCAAAGTGGTACTGACCGGGCTGGGCGGCGATGAGGTGTTCAGCGGCTATGGATCGCACCGCACCTTCGCCCGCATCATCCGCGAACGGCGGGGCGGCGGGGCGGGGGTTCCGGCGCTGGCAGGGGCGCTGGGCGCGCTTGAACCGCTCTACCCGGCGCTCAAGCGCTGGCGCGGTCTGGGCGCACTGCCAACGATCGTCCCGGCGTGGCGGGCGCGCTTCCTCCCGCGCGATGAGGCGCTTCGCCGCACGGCGTCGTTTGATGGGCTGGTCATGAGCGATGCGCTGCGGCGCGCCATCTACACGCCCGCGCTGGCGTCGGCATGGGAGCGGGCACAGCACAAAGAGCGGACGTATGCCGCCATCGTCGCTGCGTCGATGCGCTATGCCCCGGAAGATGCGGCACAGGCGCTCGTCATCAACACCTGGCTGCACGGCAACGCCCTGCTCAACGCCGACAAGGTGACGATGGCGCATTCGTTGGAGGCGCGCGTCCCCTTCTTCGACCCGCCCCTGCTCGATTTCGCCGCCCGCCTCCCCGCCGACCTGCGGATGCGCGCCAACAAATACGTGCTGCGCGAAGCGATGCGCCCGCTGCTGCCCGCCGAGGCGCTCGAACGCCCCAAAAAGCCGTTCGAGACGCCGCTGCTTGGCTGGTTCACCCGTGACCTGCGCGCGCATATCGCCCAGCGCCTGCTCGACCCCAGCGCGCGGCTGCTGACGTGGATCGACCGCCGCGCGCTGGAGGGGCTGCTGCGCCGCCACTTCGACGGCAGCGCGCCTCAGGTCGAGGTCGTCTTCCGCCTGCTCACGCTGGAGCTGTGGCTGCGCCGTTTTATGTGAGGCGAGGCGCTTATGCTTCCGCCGCGCTGAATGTGCGATACGCTTCATCCAGCGAGGCGACGAAATACGGCGCTTCCGGCAGCACCGCGTTGAGCATCAGCGCGCGGATGTTGGCGTCGCCATTGACCATGACCACCCGCCCGCGCGTCTCGGCGCTGCCCCGTTCGATCTGGGGCAGCGCCCCGTTGTTGAAGTGGGCATCGGCTGCCCAGGCATCGCGCGCGTCGATGAGCAGATGCACGCGGTGCGAAACCGCCCTGAGGATGGCGCTCGTCTGCTCGACGATGCGCGTGTAATCGCCGCGTGTGACCACATCCTTGAGCCGGATGTGCAGAATGGTCTGGTCAGGGTTATCCCAAATCACAACCCCCGACATGGTTAAACTCCTTTAAAGTGTTTTTACCGATGCTTAACTATATTGTACCGCATGTCGGGTGTTACCGGAACAGACCGGACGTGATAATTCAGGGAAATTGACAAATTTTTCATGACTGCCCCCACAGCAGCCATGAACGTGCGGGGTGTTTTAAGCGGGTGCAGATGCGAGGAAGGCGTCGAGGGTGTGGCGGAACGCTTCGGGAGCCTGATCGTGGCAGGCGTGCCCGGTCTGAAAGAGGATGAGCCGTCCGTCCGGGCAGGAATCGGCGAAGCGCTGACCGTATTCCGCCGGGTTGAGGTGGTCATCGACGCCGAGCATGAGCAGCACCGGGCAGGTGATCCCAGGGGCAAGCGACAGGCTGACATCGCCGCCGCTGTCGATCATGTAGGTGAGCGCGCGCACCCACTCCAGCACGGGCGGGTTGGGGTCATCGACGCCGTGCAGCGCCTTCGTCTCGTCGTCGAACCAGGTGGGCGGATAGTTGCTCTGCACCCAGGGGCGCATCGCCGCACCGAAAAAGCCGACCGCGCCCCAAGCCGCCACCGAGCGGAAGCGGTGCGGTGCAAGCCCGGCAGTGACGAGCGCCGTCTCGCCCCCGTCGCTGTAGCCGATGAGGTGCGCCCGCTCGATCGCCAGCGCATCCATGAAGGCGAGGACGTCGCGCGCATCACGGTGATAGAAATCGATCGGGAAATCGCGCGGTTTGGGCTTGGACTGTCCGTAACCACGCAGGGTGGGCGCGAGGACGCGGTAGCGGTCGGCATAGGCGTCGATGAGCGTGCCGAGGTGCAGCCGCCCCGTGCCATACCAGCCGTGCAGCATGATCAGAGGATCGCCTGAACCGACATCTTCGTAGTCCAGCTCCGCCCCGGTGGAAATTTCGATGAAAGGCATGACGAGGTATCCTTCCCGTGTCTGACGAAAACACCTGCCCCGCCGGAGACGGGGCAGGGAGACCGCACAGCAGTGTGTTTCAGAGCGTGTCTGCAAACTCGTTTTCAGCGTCTGTTTGCCCCAACCTCACCCCGGAAACCTGGCGGTTTCCTGCCCTTCTCCGATGGAGAGGGGCAGTTGAGCGCAGCGAAACGGGGTGAGGTCAGATCATTTGCAGGCACACTTTGGTGAAGACGATGCCACAAAAGACGCGGCTGGTCAAGAAGAGGTGAGCAGAAAGAGGGAAGAAGTCTGTCGGGCAGCCCATGGGGGGCAGGGCTGCCCCCCATGCGATTGGCTTACTGTCCTCTGAACGACCCTAGGACGGGGAAGAGCAGGTCCTGCAGCAGCACATCGAACTCGCTCAGGCTGCCCTGACTGAGTACCATGTAGGTGAGGGCATCGGTTTCTGTCCCTGCGACGAACAGATACATCCCCTCGTCTTCGAGGCGCAGGATGTGCATCCGCCAGGTGTACACCCCCAACTGCATCTGCCGGCTTTCCGTCTCGGAGAGCATGTCCTCGAAGAACTGGGTGAACTGGTCGTCCAGCACTGCACCTTCAAATTCACCGACAGCCAGCACAGTACTGCCTCCGTCGGTGAACACATCGGGCTGAATCTGCGTCCACCCTTCAGGGATGCCCACCGTGAACGTCCCGGAGGTATGGTCAACCAAATCGAACATCCGCGTGAATTGCAGGCGCATCTGCTGCGCGCATGACGTATCCGGCTCAGACTCCGGATCGTTCAGGAAGGCGACCGCGATCTCGATCGGGCAGCGCCCACCTCCCAGCAGCGCACCATGCGACACGCCGCCGAACACGACATGCACCGCATTAGGCAGCGTTTCCGCGACGCGATCGCCATATACGGGCGGGGTGATCGGGTCGAATTCACCGCTCAGCAGCAGCACAGGCACAGCCTCATCAGCAGGTGCAGACGCCTCATCGGGCAGCACAGGGACAGCGATCAGACGGCACACCTGTGCTGTACTGCCTGCCTCGGCTTGCAGCGCCTGAGCGAAGAGGACCGGCACTTCGGGGCTGACCACAGGATCAGCATCGGAATAGACGCGCTCAGCACAGTTGACCGCAAGCTGCATCCCGACGCTGAACGACGAATCCAGCAGGCTGCTCAACGCCTGTGCCACCCAGGTAAAGTCGCCCTCCGTCGCAGCACGCGCGATCTGGTTCGGGATGCGGCGCAAGCCGGCTGAGTCATACAGGCTGTTGAAGAGCGCGATCGCCAGGCGGCTGCCATTGAGCAGGGCGGGGTATTCCGCCCCATCGCGCATATCGGTGATGGTGATCGCGGCGGGTTCTGCGTCCAGGCGCGCAAGCAGATCGAGCAGCATCTCCTGCAGAGCGGGATGCTGGCTGCTGCACATTTCATCGGCAGCGCACGCCGCGAAGAGCAGCGACAGCGAACGCCAGCCGAAGTCGATCGACTGATCATCCGGGTTGACATCGCGCGGGACGACAGCATCGAGGATGACGCTGCGAAGCCCGCGCGGGGCGATCTCCATCACGTGCTGTGCCAGCAGCGAGCCATATGACACGCCGTACAGATGATACGACGGGTAACCCAGCGAATCCAGCACCACCAGCGGGATGTCGCGGGCATTTTCGTAACTGTCGAATGCAGCGAGATCGATCTGCGCGGCGCGGAACTCATCCAGGCAGGCGGAGACGGCGGTCAGCTCGGCGGCTTTCACCTGCTCCGGATCGACTGTCTGCCCCAGCGTTTCGGTGAACATCCTGGTGTAGGTGGGGCAGGTCAGGTTCGGACGGCTGTACAGGTTACCGCGCTGCTCGATGAACACCAGATCGCGCTCCGCCGTCAGATTCCCCAGCATCCCGGATGCCGCGACGAAGACCAGCGTCTCCACCGAGCCGCCCGGACCGCCCTGAAGCATGACCAGCGGTTCGGGAGATGGCGCATCGCCCGAGGCGCGCATCACGAACACCGCCAGTTCGATGCTGCCAGCAGACGGGTCATTGTGATAGAGCGGCGCGCTGACCAAACCGCATTCGACCGAAACCGGCAGTTGTGCGAATGCTTCGGGGCATTCACCCGGTGTGTAACGCCCCCCTTCCTGAGCCTGAAGCGCCGCCGAAGCGAACAGCATCAGCACGATGACAGACAGACCGATAGCGGACAAACGAACGAAATGCGAACTGTTCATTCTGGCATATCCTCCTCACTTTGCCTGATCATTCTGAGACTCCTGTGCAGGAAAAGACAGCACGAGCAGCCGTCTGGCTGTACACTCATGCGACGCAGAGCGCGCCTGCGCCTCATTCAGCAGCCGCCAGATCGCATCGCGCAATGCAGTGAATTCCTCATCTGTGGCATAAAAATCGTAATCACGAAAAGCGAGGACATTGACGTCAAGCTGTGGATGAGAGGCAACATACGTCGCCATGTCATCGACCGCCAGCGCACCGTAAATGCGGATGAAGTCGGCGAACTCATCCACATCTATCCCAGCCTGCCGATCTTCAGCAGTCAGGTGCAGCGCGCTCTTCACGGTGGTGTACACCCGTTCCTCGATCCCTTTGACCAGATGCGTCTCGACGACCGTGATCACTTCCCCTTCCAGCAGACGCTGCACGTGTCGGTAAAGCGATGCTTTGGGCACATCCGGCATCGCAGCAGCAATCTGCGTTGTGGTGAGCTGTCGCCCGTACAGCAGTTGGGCGATACGCAGCCGAACCGGATGACTGATCAGAGAAAAACGCTTCATATTTATTCTCACTCTTAAGAATGTTCTCAAATATGAGAATAAACAATTTGCACCAAATTGTCAAGTGATACGGGGTTAAAAAAACAGGGCGATGCGTCGATCGACGCATCGCCCTGAAGCGGTCAGCCTGAGTGGTATGGGGTGTGCTGAGTGGTCTAGACCCCGGCAGCGGCGCGCAGAGCATCCGCCTTGTCGGTGCGTTCCCATGGCACATCAATGTCATTGCGCCCGAAGTGCCCGTATGCCGCCACCTGCCGGTAGATCGGGCGGCGCAGGTCGAGGTCGCGGATGATGGCAGCCGGGCGCATGTCGAAGTGCTGGCGGATGAGCGCCTCGATCGCCTCATCGGAGATGACACCCGTGCCGAACGTCTCGACAGCCAGCGAGGTGGGCTGCGCCACGCCGATGGCATACGACACCTGAAGCTCGAACCGGCTCGCCAAGCCCGCCGCCACGATGTTCTTGGCGATGTAGCGCGCCATGTACGCCGCGCTGCGATCGACCTTCGTCGGGTCTTTGCCGCTGAACGCACCGCCGCCGTGACGCGCCACGCCGCCGTAGGAGTCCACGATGATTTTGCGCCCGGTCAGCCCGGCGTCGCCCATCGGACCGCCCGTCACAAAGCGCCCGGTGGGGTTGACGAAGATGCGCGTGCTGGCGTCCAGCAGGTCAGCGGGCACGACGCGCCCGATGATCGACTCGATGACTGTGCGGCGGATGGTGTCGTTGTCCACTTCCGGCGCGTGCTGGGTGGAGATAACGATGGTATCGACGCGCTTCGGCTTGCCGAAGGCATACTCGACCGTCACCTGACTTTTGGCATCGGGGCGCAGCCATTCGATCTCGCCCGCCTTGCGCGCCTCCGCCAGACGGCGGGTGAGCTGGTGCGCCAGCGAGATGGTGAGCGGCATGTATTCCGGCGTCTCGTCACAGGCGAAGCCGATCATCATGCCCTGGTCGCCCGCGCCGGTCGCTTCGATCTGCGCGTCGCTCATCGTGCCTTCGCGCGCCTCCAGCGCCTTGTCCACGCCGATGGCGATGTCCGACGACTGTTCCTTGATGGCGACCATCACCCCGCATGTCTCGTAGTCGAAGCCGTACTTGCCGCGCGTGTAGCCGATGTCGCGCACGGTATCGCGCACGATCTGCTCAATATCGACATAGGCGCTGGTGGTGATCTCACCAAAGACGAACACGATCCCGGTCGTCGTGGAAGTCTCGCACGCCACGCGCGCGTTGGCGTCTTTCGCCAGGATCGCGTCCAGCACGGCGTCGGACACCTGATCGCACAGTTTGTCCGGGTGTCCTTCGGAGACGGACTCCGAGGTGAAGAAGTAGCGCGGCGAGGACATGAATGTCGTGGACGCCTTGTTCTGAGTCATGGAGAACCATCAGCCTTTCAGTACGGGGCAGAGTGCCCGGTTGACAAAAAAATCGCGCCGCCTCAACGGGGAGAGGGCGCGATCGTGCCGGGTGTGCAAAACGATTGCTCTCATCTCCCAGAGGATACCCACTCTGGCGGATTTGGCACCGTCCCGGCGCTCCGGGGGTTGCCGCGGTTTCATAGAGCCGTCTCTCTCCACCGCTCGTGATGATCAGGTTGTGTGGCGCATCCCCCGCACAGGCGGGGTTTAGCGCGTTACTTTATCAGCGGGGCATGGCGGGCGCAAGGGCGATTTGCCGCGCTCAGTCGCGCCGCCGCTGACGGCTGATGACTTCAAACAGCACCACCACGACCGCCACTGCGATCAGGAACGACGGCGCGATCAGCGCCAGATCGACGTTCGCCGCCACCGCGCCGATCAGGGCGGGCACAGCGGCGATGCCCAGGCTGGCGAACGCCACCTGAAAGCCGATCGCGTTCGGGGCATGGCGTGCGCCCACCCACTGCGGGGTGAGCGAGATGAACACCGGGAACATCGGCGCAAGCGAGAAGCCGAGCAGCACCAGACCGAAGAAGCCCAGCCATTCGACCGGGTTGAGCCAGAGCAGCGCCGTGCCGAGCAGCGCCCCGCCGAGGCAGGCGCGGATGAGCGGGCGCGTCGGCAGGCGATCGATGATCGCGCCGAAGAAGATGCGCCCGACGGTGAAGCTGCCCCAGTAGATGCTCACCCAGAAGCCCGCGACATCACTGGCGATGCTGCGCACATCGGTGAAGAGCGTACTCGTCCACTGTCCGGGCGAATATTCCGCCCCGCCGTACATGAAGAAGAGGAACATCCCCAGCCACACGACCGGCAGCCGCAGCGCCTGCATCATCGAGGGTGCGCCCGTGCCGTCGCTGCGCTGCGTCTGCGCTGCCATCGTCAGCCAGCTTTTCCGCAGCGCCAGGAACGCCAGCGTGATGACGCCCAGCACGCCCGCCGCGAGCAGGTATGCCAGCCGCCACGACCCCTGTGACGCCAGCACCGCCGTCACCAGCGTCGGACCGATCGTCGCGCCGATGCCGAAGCTGGCGTGCAGCCAGTTGAGCGTGCGCTTGCTGTGGTGTTCGGCGAAGTAAGCGTTGAATCCGGCGTCGATCAGCCCCGCGCCGAACCCCGCCAGCGCGAAACAGGGCAGCAGCAGTACCCATGACGGAGCGAGCGCAGTCAGCGCCAAGCCCGCCGCTGCCCCGGCTGCCCCGGCGAACACCGTCCAGCCGATGCCCAGCCTGGAGGCGATCGCCCCGGTCAGGAAGCTGCTGGCGAGATAGCCGATCGTCGAGGCGAACAGCGGGATGCCGACGGCTTCGAGCGGCTGGGCGAACTCGACGCTCATCGGTCGCCATGCCAGGTTGAGCAGCACTGAGTTGATGCCGATGCCGATGAAACTGAGATACGCGATCAGCACGCGCGTCAGTTTGGAACGATCAGAGGTGGATGAGAGTGCGGTGGTCGTCATGGGGATCAGCGCAGCAGCACGCGCGCGCTTTCCGTCGCCCAGAAGACCATCACCTCATCGCCGACGCGGAAGGGAATTTCCTTGCGGCTGCCGAAGTTCTGTTCGCGCACCACCAGATCGGTGCTTTCGCCGATGCGAACGGTATAGCGCGTGTCCGTGCCGATGTAGTTGGAGTAGGTGATGCGCCCAGGCACATACGTCTTGTCCTGCTCCACTTCGATGGCGCTCATCACTTCAGCGGTCGAGACGCGCGCGTTGAGGTTCTGCTCCGCCAGCGAGCGATTGGAGATCAGGGTGATCTTCTCCGGGCGGATGGCGATCGTGACGACCGTGCCAGGCGCGATGCCCGTCTCGTCTGACCCCGCCTGCACCTCGATATTTCCAGCAAGCTGCACGAACGCCTTCTCACCTTCCATGCGCGTCAGCCGCCCCTCGACGAAGTTCGTCTCGCCGATGAAGTCAGCGACGAAGCGGGTGGAGGGCGTCTCATACACCTCTTCGCCGTTGCCCACCTGAAGCACCTTACCGCGATCCATAACGGCGATGCGGTCGCACATGGTCAGCGCCTCTTCCTGATCATGCGTGACGTAGACGAAGGTCATCTTCAGCTCATCCTGCATCTGCATCAGTTCATACTGCATCGCCTTACGCAGCTTGAGGTCGAGCGCGCCCAGCGGCTCATCGAGCAGCAGCACGGTCGGCTGCTTGACCAGAGCGCGCGCCAGTGCCACGCGCTGCTGCTGCCCGCCGCTGAGCTGGCGCGGCTTGCGGTCGAACTGAGTGAGATGCACCATCTCCAACGCAGCGACGGCGCGTTCGCGGGCGATATTCTTCGGCAGGTTTTCCATCTCCAAGCCGAACATGACGTTCTGCAGTACGGTCATGTGTGGAAACAGGGCATAATCCTGAAACACGGTATTGACCGGGCGGTGAAACGGCGGCACGCCCTGCACCGGCTTGCCGCGCAGGATGATCTCACCTGCTGTCGGCTCTTCAAACCCGGCGATCATCCGCAGCGTGGTCGTCTTGCCGCAGCCGCTCGGACCGAGCAGCGCGAAAAACTCACCTTCGTAGATTTCCAGCGAGATGTTATCCACCGCGCGCATCGGTTCCTCACCGCGGCGCGAGGGAAATTCCTTGATCACATTTCGCAGTTCGATGCCCACCTGCCGCATCATCCACCCCTGTTTTGCTCGATGAAGAAAAATGATCAGGGGCGGCACGATGACCACCCCGCACTGCACATGATGAGGATTGCCCCCGGCAGGGCGTGCCCCGCCGGGGGATGACCGCATCCGCTTTCAGCGGGCGATCAGAATCTTGATCTCGTCCCAGGCGTCGTTGTAGAACTGCTCGGCGTCCGGCACGTCGATGACGAAGAACAGGCGCTCCTGCACCTCGTCGGTCGGGTAGATGCCTGGGTTCTCCAGCATCTCGGCGTCGATCAGCCCAAGCTCGATGGCGACCCGGTTCGGGCTGGCGTAAGCGGTGTAGTTGCTGATGTCCGCGCCGACCTGCGGGTGCAGGATGTAGTCGATGAAGGCGTGCGCCAGGCGCGGGTTGGGCGCGCCGGAAGCGATCGCCATCTGGTCAACCCAGATAGGCGCACCCTCTTCAGGGATGATGTACACGTAATCTTCGCATTCGCAGTCGGCGATCAACTGGAAGATGTCACCGTTGAACTCGACAGCGATATGCACATCGCCGCGCTCAAGCTGCGCCTGCCCGTCGTCGCCGGCGATCGAGACGACATTGCGCCCGTTCGCCACCAGATAATCGCGCGCAGCGGCGATCTCCGCCGGGTCTTCGCTGTTCGGGTCGAAGCCGAGCTTGAGCAGCCCGACGCCGATCATCGAGCGCAGGTCTTCCAGCCACGCGACCGGACCCTGATAGGCGAACACCTGATCCCAGGTGGTGATGTCTTCACCGACAATCGTGCGGTTGTAGCCGATGCCGATCGTGCCCCACTGGTATGCCACCGAGAAGCGGCTGCCTGGGTCAAAGTTGCTGTCGAGGAAGATGTCATCGAGGTTGGCGAGGTTGGGGATCAGGCTGTGATCCAGTTCCATCAGCAGCCCGCGATCGATCATCTGCGGGACGAGGTAGTTAGGCGGCACGACCACGTCGTAGCCGGGGTTGCCCCCCGCCAGACGCGCCAGCAGCGCTTCGCCGCTCTCATAGGTGTCGTAGATGACACGGACACCGCACGCCGCCTCGAAATTGCTGATCGTGTCTTCAGCGACGTAGGTCGTCCAGTTGAACACGCTCAGCGTCTGCCCGGCGAACCCTTCCGGGCACACCCAGGGGGCGATCTCTTCGTCCTGCGCCGCTCCCATCAGAGGCAGCGCCGCCAGCACGACCAGAACCAACAGCAGTGCAAATTTACGCATCGTTCCCTCCAATTTCATCACACAATACACAGTCTGCACAATACGAACTGGCTGCATCGCGGCTCAGGCATTGGCGGCACTGCGCCCCTGCAAGAGCAGCGAGACCCCGATCAAGCCGGTCGAGAGCAGCAGGATGAGCGTGGAGAGCGCGTTGATCTCCGGCGTCACCGACAGCTTGAGCAAACCATATACGAACACGGGGAGCGTGGTCGTGCCGGGTCCTGAATTGAAAAAAGTGATGACGAAATCATCCAGTGACAGGGTGAACGCCAGCAGCGCGCCGGAGATGACGCCGGGCAGGATGAGCGGGAACGTCACGCGCCAGAAGGTCAGCCATTCGTTCGCGCCCAGGTCGCGCGCGGCTTCCTCAAGGCGTGGGTTCATGTCCGCAAGGCGGGCGCGCACCACGATCGCCACATACGAGACATTGAAGACGACATGCCCGATGATGATCGTCCCAAATCCTGGGGTAGCGCGGATGCCCGTCGTGGTGTTCAGAAAATCGAAGATCGCGCTGAAAAACAGCAGCAGCGAGACCGCCTGCGTGATCTCCGGGATGACGACGGGCAGGAAGAGCAGCCCATCGATGATCCCTTTGCCTGGGTAGTTGCCGCGCACCAGACTCATGGCGACCATCGTGCCCAGCAGCGTGGCGATGGCGGTGGCGATCAGCGCCACGATGACGCTGTTGCCCAGCGCCGTCAGCATCAGCCCGGTGGAGAAGCGCGCCTCCGTGCCCAGCACGTCATTGAAGATGTTGTTGTACCACTGCAACGTAAACCCACGCCACGTGGCGACGGAGCGCGAGTCGTTGAACGAGAAGATGACCAGCAGCAGGATGGGAGCCCACAGAAAGAAGTAGGCGAAGATCGGCTCGACGATCATCCCCACCTGCCCGATGCGGCGCACCGCCATATCGCGCATCACCTTGCCGCGATCGATAGCGATGCCGAATGTCCGCCCGCTGCGCGCGAGAGTCTGTGTCATAGCCGTGCCGCCCTCCTGCCCATCCACACGTACACGATCAGCCCCAGCAGCACGATGCCCATCATCACCACCGACGCCGCCGAACCGAGCGGCCAGTTGCCCGAACCCCGGAACTGTCCCTGAATCAGGTTGCCGATCATGATGCCCGCCGTCCCGCCCAGCAGGTCAGGCGTGATGAACGAGCCGATCGCCGGGATGAACACCAGGATGCAACCGGCGACGACCCCAGGCAGCGTGAGCGGGAAGACGACGCGCAGGAACGCGCCGATATCGTTCGCACCCAGGTCGTGCGCCGCCTCCACCAGCCGAAAATCGAATCGCTCGACGGAGGAATAGATCGGCAGCACCATGAAGGGCAGGAAGCCGTACACCAGGCCGATCAGCACCGCGATGTTGGTGT
Organism: uncultured Pleurocapsa sp.; assembly: GCA_964614405.1. Classification (GTDB taxonomy): domain Bacteria; phylum Chloroflexota; class Anaerolineae; order Aggregatilineales; family Phototrophicaceae; genus Flexifilum. Next base: position 15,134 of record CAZTLS010000040.1, on the reverse strand, counting down.
TGAGCAATGCGAGCGGTTCGGCGATGACGCCCAGGTTGAGCAGCGTGACGTTGATCGTCCCTTCTGTGCCCAGCAGCACGCGCCAGGCATACGTCCGCACCAGAAAGTTCGTCCAGAAGGGCAGGATGACCAGGAACAGGGCGAAATTCTGCATCCGCTTGTTGCGCCGGGTACTGATGAAGAACGCCAGCGGGTAGCCGAGCAGCAGGCAGATGACGGTCGTGAGCAGGGAAATCCACAGCGTATCGATGAAGATGGGGCGGAACACCGGTCCGAGGATGCGTTCGTAGTGTTCCAGCGTGAGCGGAAGCAGGATCGCCCCGCGCGAACCGCGCGTCAGCACGCTGACCACCAGAACGATGAGCAGCGGGGCGATAAAGAAGAACGCGAGCCAGATGAGAGTGGGAACCGCCAGCAGAAACCCACGTCTGCGCTCGCGCCTGGAAAAGCCACCAGAAGACTGAAGATCGAGGCTGAATGCCACCACGTCCTCCGATAACCGCCTGCTTTCGCGCCGGGGCGAAAGCCGCGCACAGGTTGATGAAAAGTAACGGGGAGAGAATAACACAAAACCCCACATTTACAACCGGAATTTTCAGCCGACAATTGCCGTGCGCAAATGGTCACATCGTACAGCATGGAGTGCATCATGCTCATCACCATCCGCCCCGGCGATTTCCGGGCATTCGTCCGGCTGGTCTTCAAATGGAGTCTGCTGGCAGGTGGGGTAGGCGTCCTGGCGGGCACAGCATCCGCCATCTTCCTCGTCACACTGGACTGGGCGACGGAACAGCGCCTGCTGCATCCGGCGCTGCTGGGGCTGCTGCCGATCGGCGGGTTCCTCGTCGGCTGGGTGTATCACCGTTTCGGCGGCGAAGCGGTGCGCGGCACGAACCTGATCATCGACGAAATTCACACTCAGGTGACACGCATCCCGTTACGCATGGCTCCCCTGGTGCTGACAGGGACGATCCTCACCCACCTGTTCGGCGGTTCGGCAGGGCGCGAGGGCACGGCGCTGCAAATGGGGGCAAGCCTCGCCGACGGACTGCGCCGACTGCTGCGCCTGAATGACGCCGATCGGCGGCTGATGATCATGGCGGGGATCAGCGGCGGCTTCGGTTCGGTGTTCGGCACGCCGATCGCCGGGATGGTGTTCGGCATGGAAGTGCAGAGCATCGGGCGGGTGCGCTATGAGGGGATCATGCCCTGCCTGATCGCAGCGTGCGTCGGCGATCTGGTCACACGCGCATGGGGTGTGGGGCACACGCACTACCCCGCCCTGCCGCATATCGAGATCGCCCCGCTGCTGCTGCTGGCGGTCGGAGTCGCCGGGGTCGCATTTGGCGTGGTGGCGGCGCTGTTCATCGAGGCGGTGCATGGCGTGCGCGCCCTGATGACGCGCATCACCGCCTACCCACCGCTGCGCCCGGTCATCGGCGGGCTGCTGGTGGTGGGGCTGGCGCTGCTGCTGGGAACAGATGCCTATCTGGGCTTGAGCCTGCCCCTGCTCAGCGACAGCGTGAGCGGCACAGGCGTCGATGGGTACGCCTTCCTGCTCAAGATCGCCTTCACCGCGCTCACGCTGGGGTCAGGCTTCATGGGCGGTGAGGTGACGCCGCTGTTCGTGGTCGGCGCGACGTTTGGCTATGCGGTGGGTGGGCTGCTGGGCGTTGACCCGTCTTTCATGGCGTCGATCGGCTTCGTGGCGGTGTTCGCCGGGGCGAGCAACACGCCCCTCGCCTGCGCGCTGATGGGCATGGAGCTGTTCGGCGGCGGCGCGGCGCTCTACCTGATCGTCGGCTGCGCGGTCGCCTATGCTGCATCGGGTCATCGCAGCATCTACGTCGCCCAGCGCGTCGATACCGTCAAAGTGCCGGGTGCGGGCATTCCGCCCGGCGTCAGCCTGCGCGAATGGCACGATCGCACCGAGACGGCGCTGGAGGACGAGGAGACGGTTTCGAGGCAAAACAGTTAGCCCTACTAACCATCAGACAGGGCTATTATCGGATATTCATCTGCTGCATACTGACTGATTATGTGCGCTGTCTAGATTCCAGGGTAGTACTGGAAAAATCGGAGATAACGTCATGATCAATCTGAGTATGGAGAATTTTGTACAATATTCGCCGATGGCGTTCGACATGGTGTCGCACGTCCTGACGCTCGGTTTCGCCGTCATGCTGGCGGCGCTGCTCTACTTCGTGCTGACGATCCGCACCGTTGCTCCGCGCTATCGCATCTCGTCGGTGCTATCGGTCGTCGTCATGGTGTCGGCGTTCCTGATCCTGCTGGCGCAGGCGCAGAGCTGGCAGAACGGTTTCAGCTATAACACCCAGACCGGGACGTATACATCACCCTATTTCGGGGCTGTAGAAGGCGTCGCCGCCACGTCGCTGGCGTTCACCAACGGCTTCCGCTATCTCAACTGGCTGATCGACGTGCCGATGCTGCTCATCCAGATTCTGTTCGTGGTGGAGCTGACCAATCAGGAACGCACGCGCCGTCTGATCCGCTTCGCCTTCAGCGGCTCAATGATGATCATCACCGGCTACATCGGTCAGTTCTACGAAGTGGGCAGCGAGAACATCGTGCCCTTCCTCGTCTGGGGCGCGATCAGCACCCTGTTCTTCATCGACGTGCTGATCCAGATGCGCGCCGTGCTGATCGGCGCATCGAAGGACAGCCGCATCCCCGCCAATGCGCAGAACATGTTCAGGAGCATCTGGTGGCTGTTCCTGATCTCGTGGATGCTGTATCCCGGCGCGTACCTCGCCCCGCTCGTCCTCGATGGCGCAGCGACGCTGTTCAACCCGGCGGGCGTCAGCACCGTGTCGGAGATCGGCGTGGTCGGGCGGCAGATCACCTACACCATTGCCGATATCGTGTCGAAGGTGTTCTACGGCGTGATGCTCACCGTCGCGGCGCAGTATCGCAGCGACGCTGAGGGCTACGTCGAGGAGCCGCAGGCGCAGAAGGCGGCTGCGTAAGTCGTCCGTATTATTCGCATCAGGCGATCGGCGGGCATGTGCCCGCCGATTTTCATTTCCGGCACGGTATGATCGGCACATGATCCACCGTGATGAGGAACCGCCCCATGTCCCGACTCGTGATCGCCGTGCTGTCTGCGCTGCTGTTCGCTCTGCCCGCTGTCGCACAGAATACGGCGCTCGATGACGCCCTCGCCGCCGCGCTCGCTGACTACCACGCCCTGCCGAACAACCCCAACCGCTACCGTGAGGTCTGGCGCGCCGTCGAGGGCGGGTATGCCGTCATCTTCGTCGAGGTGATCGATGCGCGCACCGACGCGGCATACCCAGGCGTGATCGAGTGGCTGTACGCCAGCCGCGCCAACGGGCGCTGGACGATCATCCGCCCAAGCATGGTCACCTACCGCACCGCCTACCGCGCGCTGCCTGAAACGCTGAAGACCGCCGCTGCCGAGGCAGACCGCGTGTGGCGCACGCCCGCCACGCCGGGATTGGTCGATGCGCGCGATCTGGCGGACTACGAACTGCCCTTCCCCCACAACGCCACCGGTACGATCACCCGCAGCTACGGGACGCACGGTGTCGGGCGGATCGACATCGACCTGACGGCGCGTGAGGTGAGCGCAGCGAAAGACGGGGTGATCGTGTTCGCCGAAGATCGCAACGCCATCACCACTTACGAGTCCGGCGGCTGGTGGTACTGGAACGCGGTCATCATCCGCCACGCCGAACACGAATATTCGCTGTACGGGCATCTGGCGCAGGGCAGTATTCCGGCGTGGATCACCGACGCCTGTCCTGGGCGCGGCATCGACCGCCCGTGCGTCGTCCCGGTCAGCGCGGGCGATGTGATCGGCTGGGAGGGCTCGACGGGCAACTCGACCAACCCACACCTGCATTTCGAGACCGGGCAGGGCTACGGCGTCATCCCCTACCTCGACCTGCTCGACGGCGACAACGACGGCAGGCGCGATCAGGTAATCCACGCTGGCATGATCTGGGGCGAACACAACGTCGGGCTGAACGGCACGCCACCCACTGAGGTGGCAGCGTGGCGCTACCTGACGGTGGTGCGGTCGGATTTGACGGGGCGGTGAACGTCAGCAGGGGCGGGAAGATGCACTCACGATCTGCACAGATCGCACGTCGCTTCTGATGGTACACTGAAATTTGTAAATTTCTCCCACATGATCCCCTATGCACAAAGGACGACCATGATCCGTGATGCAGTTGCCATACCCGACATCGCCTCGCACGACTTCAAAGTCAATGCGTGGGAATACTATCGTCAGATGCGCGACCAGGATGGGATGTACAGTTTCATGCGTAAGGACGGCATCCGCGCGTGGGTGGTCGCACGGTACGATGATGTACTCGCCGTGCTGAAAGACGATCGGCTGACCAAACACCCGAATTACAGCGAAGCGCCCTGGTATGCCCGCGCCATCATGCCGATGTTCGCCCCGATGCTCAACACCATGCTCAATACCGACCCGCCCGATCACACCCGGCTGCGCGGTTTGGTTCACAAGGCGTTCACCCCCAGACGGGTCGAGGAGATGCGCGGGCGCGTCGAGAAGCTGACCGAGGAACTGCTGGACGGCGCGGCGCGGCGCGGACAGATAGACCTTATCGCCGACTACGCCCAGATCATCCCGACGATGGTCATCTGCGACATGCTCGGCATCCCGTATGCTGACCGGGATAAATTCATGCGCTGGTCGCAGCGTCTGGTCAGCGTCACCACCTTCAACGAGGGATTTCAGCTGCTGGGCATCCTATTCGCCATGCGCGGCTACCTGAACAACCTGTTTCGTCAGCGCCGCGCTGATCCGAAAGATGATCTGACGACGGCGCTGGTCAGCGCGCGCGAGGAAGACGATGCGCTCAACGACGATGAGCTGATCTCAATGGTCATGCTGCTGCTGATCGCCGGGCACGAGACGACCGTCAATCTGATCGGCAACGGCGCACTGGCACTGATCGATCACCCCGATCAGCGCGCGCGCCTGGCAGCCGAACCCGACCTGATCCGCAGTGGGGTGGAAGAACTGCTGCGCTATGACAGCCCGGTCGATAACGCGACCGACCGCTTCGCCCCCGCTCCGCTCGATGTGTGCGGCGTGCGCGTCGGCAAGGGCGATCTCATCCTGGCATCGCTGGCAGCGGCGAACCGCGATGAACGCCAGTTCGCCAATCCCGATGATCTCGATCTGGCGCGGGCGAACAACAAACATCTGGCGTTCGGCAATGGCATCCATTACTGCCTGGGTGCGCCGCTGGCGCGCATCGAAGGCGGACTGGCGATCGGGCGGCTGGTCGAGCGCTTCCCTGGTCTGCGGCTGAACGCCCCGCGTGAGTCGCTGCGCTATCGCACCAGCAACGTCACGCGGGGGCTGGAAAGCCTGCCCGTGACGTGGTGAACAGAACGGTGACTGGGGTGAGGTGGATTGCCTGAAATCATCTCACCCAGTCACCACGCCATTCAGCCGTGCCCATTCATGACGGAGGATGCCCATCGTGTGCATGTCGTAATACACACCGTCGCGCCAGACGAATTCGCGCAGCGTGCCTTCCAGTGTGAAGCCGACCTTTTCGTACACCCGCCGCGCCGCCACATTGTATGCCAGCACATCCAGCCCCACGCGATGCAGGTTCATCTCCATAAACGCATATTTCAGGATCACGCGGGTGATGTCTGTGCCATATCCCCGCCCGTGCTGCACCGGGTCAACCGCCAGCACCAGCGTGGCATGGCGTGCCTGCCAGTACAGATTATTCAGGATGACCATGCCGATCAGGGCGTCGTCTTCCAGCCGCCGCGCCGAGAAGGGAAAGCCTTCCTGCTTCTCCAGCATCTCGCGGAACCAGCCTTCAAATTCCGCCGCCTCGCCTGGGTAGACCATGCCGCGCCGCAAATCCCGCTGATAGCCCATATCATGCGACCAGCGGGCGACCGCCGCCGCATCCTCCGGCGTGGGGCGTACCAGCCGCACCCGTTCACCACGTAACAGTTCAGCGCCCATGATCGCGGTCATCCCAATTGTCCTCTCAGAAGGCTCATAACGGCTCATGCAAGTATACGCCTGTGCTATAATGAGTGCCACATGAATCCGCACTGCACAGAAAGCGCATTTCGCCCAACATGACCGTCCGTGCCCTCAACAGCGCCCAGATCGCCCGTGCCACCCTGATCCTGATCGGCGGCTTCCTCGCCAGCGGCGTGCTGGGGCTGCTGCGAACCTGGGCATTTTCCGTCACTTTCGGGGCAAGCCCGGAACTGGACGCCTTCTACGCCGCCCAGCGCCTGCCCGAAGCGCTGTTCGTGCTGGTGGCAGGCGGCGCACTGGGATCGTCGTTCATCCCGGTGTTCGAGCGTTTTCTGGCGAAAGACGATACCGACGGGGCGTGGCGGCTGGCGAGCGCGGTCATGACCTGCACGGCGCTCATCGGCGCAGCGCTGGCACTCATTCTGGCGGCGGCTGCCCCGCTGGTTGTGCCTCCCCTGCTGGAGCCAGGTTCGCCGCCAGAGCGCGCCGCCCTGACGATCACCCTGACGCAGATCATGCTGCTCACGGTGGCGGTGTTCAGCGTGAGCGGGCTGCTGATGGGCATCCTGAACGCACAGCGGATTTTCCTGCTGCCCGCGCTGGCGCTGAGCATGAACAACATCGGGCAGATCATCGGGGCGTTCGCTCTCACGCGCCTGCTCTCGCCAGACGGCGCGCCGTCGGTGTACGGGCTGGCATGGGGTGCGGTGCTGGGCGCGTGCCTGCACCTGCTCATCCAGCTTCCAGGTCTGCGACGCGCCGGGGCGCGGCTGCGCCTGCTGCCTGACATGCGCGTGCCGGGCGTGCGTGAGGTGCTGCTGCTGATGGGTCCGCGCATCCTCGGTTTGGCAGTGGTGCAGATCAATTTTGTCGTCAACGTCAACCTCACCTCCGGTATGGTGGAGGGCAGCCGCACCGCCCTGATCACCGCCTGGACGCTCATGTTCTTCATCCTGGGCGTCATCGGGCAGAGCCTCGGCTCTGCGCTCTTCCCGTCGCTGGCGGCGCTGGCAGCAGCCGGCGACCGGGCGGGCTATGTCGCACGGCTCAATCGGGGGCTGCTGGCGGTGCTGGCGCTGAGCGCCCCGGCGATGCTGGCGGTCTGGCTGCTGGGCGAATGGGGCATCCGGCTGGTGTTCGAGTACGGCGCGTGGTCGCCTGATGCGACGGCGGCGACGGCGCTGGCGCTGAGCGTGTTCGCCATCGGCATCCCAGGGCACGCCGCGCTGGAGATTCTGTCACGGGCGTTTTACGCGCGCGGCAACACGCGCACCCCAGTGCTGGTCGGCGTGGCGGCGATGGGCGCGAACATCGCCCTGAGCCTGATCTTCATCCAGTTCATCGGTGACCCCGCCAGTCTGCGCGGCGGGGCGTACAGCGGGCTGGCGCTGGCGAACGCCGTGACCACGCTCGTTGAAGCGATCGTCCTGTGGTGGCTGCTGCGCCGCACGATCGCTGCACCGTCGGTGTGATACAATCCAGCCATCCACCTTTTTTTATCCGTCCGAGACGAATGTGAAAGCCGATGCCACAGCCGAAGATTCAGCCACGCCTGCCCAAAGGGATGCGCGATTTTCTGCCCGCCGACATGATCCGGCGCGAATACGTGTTCGCCACCGTGCGTGAGGTGTTCCACCGCTACGGTTTCGAGCCGCTTCAGACCCCCGTGCTGGAGCTTGCCGAGACGCTGATGGGCAAATATGGCGAGGACGCCGAAAAGCTGATCTTCAACGCCCAGCACCCCGGTGGCAAGGAAGAACTGGCGCTGCGCTATGACCTGACCGTGCCGCTGGCGCGAGTGGTGGCACAGCACCAGAACGCCATCACCCTGCCCTTCAAGCGCTATCACATCGCCCCGGTCTGGCGCGCCGAACGCCCTCAGCGCGGGCGCTACCGCGAGTTCTATCAGTGCGATGCCGACATCGTAGGCGTGCCCGGCATGATCGCCGATGCGGAGATCATCAGCGTCATCGTCGCCGTGCTGACCACGCTGGGCTTTCCGCCCTTCACCGTCAAGCTGAACAACCGCAAACTGCTCACCGCCATCGGCATCTATGCCGGGGTGACGGGCGAACCGCTGGCACAGCTCTATCGCAGCATCGACAAGTTCGACAAGGTGGGCGCGTCAGGTGTGCGTGAAGAACTGCTCACGCGCGGTTTGCCCGCTGACGTGACCGAGCGCATCATGGCGCTGGTCGCCGCCGACGTGAGCGCCGCCGAACGCCTCGATCACGTCGCCGCCGTGCTGGGCGATCAGCCGGACGCGGTGACAGCAATCCGCGAACTGCGCGAACTGTCGGCATATCTGGCAGACGCGGGCGTGCCCGCCGAACGGGTGGAGTTCGACCTGACGATGGTGCGCGGCTTGGGCTATTACACCGGTCCGATCTTCGAGACGGTCGTCTCGCAGCCCGCCATCGGCAGCCTGAGCGGAGGGGGGCGCTATGACGATCTGGTCGGCTTGTTCCGGGGCGAGTCGCTGCCGACGACCGGCATGGCGCTGGGCATCGAGCGCATCATCGATGTCATGGAAGAACTCGACCTGTACCCCGCTGGTCTGGGCGGCACGGTGGTGCAGGTGTTCGTCAGCGTGTTCGACGACGCCACACGGAGCGAATCGGCACGGCTGACGGCGGAGCTGCGCGCGTCGGGGGTGCGCTGCGAACTCTACATGGCGGACAAAACGATCGGCAAGCAGTTGAACTACGCCGACAAAAAAGGCATCCCGCTGGTGGCGCTGCTGGGCACAGACGAGGTGCGTGACGGCGTGGTGCGGTTCAAACGTCTGGCGGATGGGCACGAAGAGTCCGTCCCGCGCGCCGCCGCCGCCGAGACCGCGCGCCGCCTGCTGGGACAGGGCTGAAGCAGCCGATGACGGGCGCACACGGTCATGCCCACCACCGCTGACCTGCGCCGGCGTGCCGCTGGGCTGGGCTTTTCCGGTCTGGGGGTGATCGCCGCTGCGCCCGCGCCGACGCTGGACGCCTACGAACGCTGGATCGCCGCCGGGATGCACGCCGACATGGGCTACATGGCGCGCCCGGATCGCGTGGCACGACGGCGTGACCTGTCGATCATCCTGCCTGGCGTGCGCGCGCTGGTGCTGGTCACCTGCGACTACGGCGCGGCGATCGATCCCACAGTCCTGACCGACCCGGCGCGCGGGCGCATCGCCGCCTACGCCTGGGGCGTGGACTATCACCCGCTCATGACCGCGCGTCTGCACGAACTTGCCGGGGCGATCGACGGATCGTACAAGGTCTACGTCGATACCGGGGCGATCCTCGAACGGGCACACGCCGCGCAAGCCGGGCTGGGCTTCGTCGGCAAAAACACCATGCTCATCCATCCTCGGCGCGGATCGCGCTTTTTCCTCGGCGTGCTGCTCACCGACGCCCCGCTCGACCCCAACCCCGCGTCGGATGCGCTCCCAGGCTGCGGCAGATGCACGCGCTGCCTCTCCGCCTGCCCCACCGACGCCTTCCCCGCCCCGCACATGCTGGACGCGCGCCGCTGCATCTCATACTGGACGATCGAACACAAAGGGGCGATCGATCCGGCACTGCGCGCACAGTTCGGCAACTGGGTGTACGGCTGCGATGTGTGTCAGGATGTCTGCCCCTGGAACCGCTTCGCCCCGCCGATCGGCGACTCAGCTTTTGTGCCCATCGACGCCGACCGCGCCGCACCGCCGTTATGGACGCTGCTGGAGATGGACGACGACGGTTTTCAGGCGCGCTTCGGGAGCAGCGCGCTGGCGCGCATCGGGCGGGAACGGCTGGTGCGAAATGCCTGTGTTGCGGCGGGCAACAGCGGCGATCGGGCGCTCATCCCGGCGCTGCGCCCGCTGCTGGGCGAGGCGTCAGCGCTGCTGCGCGACCATGCCGCGTGGGCGCTCGATCAGCTTGGGGGGTGAGATCAGGGCTGGTCACTGCGTCTGTATACTGGGCGTGCGCTGCACACCCGTGAGGATCGTGTTCTTTTCAAAACAGCGCAACAGGAGTCTTTTCCATGTCCACCCCCACGACTGAAACCCGGTCGTTCGTCGTCCCCAATATCGGCTGTGACGGCTGTGTCCGCACCATCGTCAGCGAACTTTCGGCGCAGGATGGCGTGATCACCGTACAGGGTGACACCGCCACCAAACGGGTCACTGTGCAGTGGCAGGCTCCGATGACGTGGGACAGCATCGTCGATCGGCTGACGGCGATCGACTATTCGCCCGCAGAACCGCTCATGCCGTAGCAGCAGGGGCGACCCGGTGGCTCGCCCACATGTCCAGCGAAGGCGACCCGGTGGCTCGCCTCTGCAAAGAACGTCGTTTTAAGGGGTTACCTCTCTCTGGTTGACCAGCAGGAAGAGCTGCGCCCCAACCGCGCGCTCTTCCCGTATGGGTGGAGCGGGGTGTGCCCTAAGAGAAGGCGCTCAGCAGCAGCCAGTGCGAACTGTAGCGGTCGATGTGGAAATGGTGAGGCACGCTGACGGAGATGCGCTGCGGGCGTGTGGGGATAACGCGCGTGTCGCTGCAAACCGCAAACAGCGCGAACAGCTTGGCGATGAGCCGCCGCGCCCTTCCTGACTGACGCGGCAGCGTCATGTGCGCGGCATGGCTAAGCAGCACGGCGCGCATCTGTGCAGATTCGCCCTGAGAAAGCCGTGCGCGCTCGCGCAGGCTGTACAGAGCGCGGTCGAGTTCGGCATCAGTCACGCTGTAAGGCGCATGTCGTTTATTCATGGGAAGGCACTCCTCAGCATATCGGTGATCCATTCCTCATCCAGCACCTCCGAGAGATCATCGCGGGCGCGCAGGTGGCTCAGCCGCACCTTGAGCAGCTTGCGGGCGTGGTGCAGCCGCGTCTTGATCGTACCGACGGGACAGCGTTCGATGTCGGCGATCTGCTCGATGCTCAGGTTATCGACATGACACAGGATGATCGCCGACATATGCTTGTCGGAAAGCTGGCGCAGCGCGTCAACGATATGCGCTGCCTGTTCACGCCGGTTAAAGATCGCCTCTGGCGACTCGCCAGGCGGCGAGATGAGCGTATCGAGCAGGTCGTCCATCGGGATCAGACGGCGGCGATAGCGCCTGTTCAGTTCGGTACGCGCCAGATTGACCGTCACCCGGTACAGCCAGGGCATGAGCAGGCGATCGGGATCGACGCGATGGGCATAGCGGTACAGGCGCAGAAACGCATCCTGGGTGATGTCTTTGGCGTCTTCGCGGTCGCCCATGATGGCATAGGCAGCATAGTTCACGCGCTGATGGTAACGGTCGAAGAGGATGCCCAGCGCAGGGTCGGGATGACCTTCGCGCAGCAGCCTCACCAGCTCTGAGTCAGGAAGCTCATTCGGGGATTGAGGGTCACGCTGTGCGAAAATCATTTTTTCAAAGCCCACTCATCGACAGAGAATCACAGGATCGCTGACCTGTCAGGCATGATGGCGTGCTTCACGATGTACAATGAACGCCATCAGGTAAACATACCCGTTTGGACGCCGATTGGTTCAATGATACGGGATGTGCAGGGCGAACCTGTCCGTTCGCCCTGCACGTCACGGATTTATCTGGGGCGGGCGCGCCAGTGCTGGCGTATCTCGAAGATCAGCTTGTGATAGCTGCTGCTGGGGTTGAGCGGCTTGAAGGCGATCGCCCGTGCCCGGCTCAGTTCAGCGGGCAGCGCGCGCTCTTCTTCCAGCATGAACGGGATGACCGGTTTGCGTTCGCGCACGAAATGCGAGACGACTGCCCGCGCGATCGGCGAACGCAGCGACCGCCCCGTCACGGCGAACACCAGCAGCCACGACTCTTCCATCGCCTGTGCCATCGCCGCGCGCCACGAGTCGCTGTCCACCGGCAGATACTGATCCGCCCACACCTCCAGCCCGCTGTCCTGCAAACTGACGACCAGCGGCGCGACGGCGCTGCCCCAGTCTTCACGGGCATAGGCGATCATCACGGCATGGGTGAGCGCGCCAGGCGCGAGATCGCTCTCCACCGTTGCGCGCGGAGTGAACATCTGCGACAGCTCGTGCATCGTTTCTTCCGGGGCGATGTAGGGCGCGGCGCGCACGGCGGCGTCCAGCGGCAGTTCATCCTCCAGGCGGATCAGCTTAAGCCGCACCATCGACCCCAGCCGCAGCACATCATTGGTCACCAGCGGGCGCGCTTCGCCGCTCAGCCTGGCGTCGTTGATGAATGAGCCGTTGGTCGAGTTCAAATCCTGAGCGATGAAGCCCGCCCGGTCACGGGTGAGCAGCAGGTGGTTGCGGCTGACTTCCGGGTCCTGAATGACCACATCATTGGAATAATCCCGCCCGATGCGGATCGTCTCGCCTTCGATGGCGTAGCGATAGCCGATGGCGGGTCCGTGCAGCATCTCCAGCGTATAGCGGGCGGGCGCGCTGACGGCTTCATCCAATCCGTCCGTATCCCCGTAGGAAGGCAGCGATCCATCCGGCATGAGCTGGCGCACGTAATCGGGCGGGACGAACACCTGCGAGTCGCTGACGCCGTATTGCAGGGTGATCGACTCGCCCAGTTCGATGACTGCACCGCGCCGCAGCATGACCGGGGCGACGACGGGCTGCCCATCGACGAACGTGCCATCCTGCGATCGCAGATCGTGCAGCTCGTAATCGAGATCGTGCAGCACCAGCCGGCAGTGTTCGCGGCTGACGCCCACTGAGTCGATGACGATGCGGTTTCTGATGCCGCGCCCGATGGTGATCTCCTGATCATCAAGCGTATAAATCGCGCCGGGGGTAGGTCCGCGCCGCATCACAAGGGTGATCATGGGGTTAAGGGCTTCCAGTTGGCGCGCACGCGCCCGTCAATGCAAAACAATACTTCATTTATAGCACGCATTATATGCTTTTTATGGGCGTACAGCCGCTGTTTGATCGCCGTATGCCGCAAACCTGCACAATTCCTGACAATTGCGCGCCGCGCTATAATCAGCGCTATTGTGTTCAATCCGCGCCGACAGGATGCCGCCGCCATGTTCAACCCACTCGATCACCCGCACCGCCGCCTCAACCCCCTGACCGGGGAATGGGTGCTGGTTTCGCCCCACCGCACCAAACGCCCCTGGCAGGGACAGGTCGAAAAGCTGCCGCCAGAAGACCGACCGGCGTATGACCCGGCGTGCTATCTGTGCCCAGGCAACACGCGCGCCAACGGCGAAACCAACCCGCACTATGACTCGACCTTCGTCTTCACCAACGATTTCGCTGCCCTGCTGCCCGATACACCAGAGGCGGACGAGGCGGGCGATCATCCGCTGTTCAACAGCCACCCGGTGCGCGGCACGAGCCGCGTGCTGTGCTTCTCCCCGCGCCACGACCTGACGCTCGCGGAGATGACGCCTGCCGAACTGAGACAGGTGGTCGAGATGTGGATCGCCCAGCTTGCCGACCTGGGCGCGCGCTGGCGCTGGGTGCAGATTTTCGAGAATCGCGGTTCAGCGATGGGCGCGAGCAACCCGCACCCGCATGGGCAGGTGTGGGCGGGCGGTTTCATCCCCAATCAGGCGGCAGTCGAGGATGACAATCAACGCCTCTACCACACCGATCGCGGCATCCCGCTGCTGGTCGAATATGCCGCGCTGGAGCGTGAACGGGGCGAGCGGGTCGTCGTCGCCAACGATCACTGGATCGCCGTCGTCCCGTACTGGGCGGTGTGGCCCTTCGAGACGCTGCTGCTGCCGCTGGCACATCGCCCCCGCCTGAGCGACCTGAACGACGCCGAACGCGATGCCCTGGCGGACATCCTCAAACACCTGACCACGCGCTATGACAACCTGTTCGAGACGATGTTCCCTTATTCGATGGGCTGGCACGGCGCACCGACCGGCGACCTGATCAGCCAGCCCGCCGATCACTGGCAGGTTCACGCCCACTTCTACCCGCCGCTGCTGCGTTCGGCGACGGTGCGAAAGTTCATGGTCGGGTACGAACTGCTTGCCGAGTCGCAGCGTGACCTGACGCCGGAACAGGCGGCGGCACGCCTGCGCGATCTGCCCGCTCTTCATTACCGTGATGCAGCCCGGAACGGCTGAGGAAGAAAAATCATGAGTCTGCTGCAACGTGTGACTGAGGCATTTGCTCAGCGCTATGGCGAAGCGCCCGCCGTCATCGCCCGTGCGCCTGGGCGGGTCAACCTGATCGGCGAACATACCGATTACAACGACGGCTTCGTGCTGCCGATGGCGATCGACCGCGCGGTATGGATTGCGCTGCGCCCGCGCAGCGACGGTTACGTCGTGGTGCATTCCCTGGAGTTTGGCGAAACCGCCGAGTTCGACCTGATGACGATCGATCGGCGGCATGGCGAATGGGCGGAGTACATCAAAGGCGTCGCCTGGGCGCTGATGGAAGCCGACTACGACCTGATCGGCTGGGAGGGCGTGGTCGCCAGCGATGTGCCGATCGGGGCGAGCCTGTCGTCATCGGCGGCGTTCGAGCTGGCGGCGGCGCGCGCCTTCACCTGGCTTGCCGACATCCCCTGGGATGCAGCGGCGATGGCGAAATTCTGCCAGAAGGCGGAAAACCAGTGGGTCGGCGTCAACAGCGGCATCATGGATCAGATGATCTCGGCGGCGGGCATCGAAGGTGAGGCACTGCTCATCGACTGCCGTGATCTCAGCAGCCAGCGTGTGCCCCTCCCACCCGATACCGTCGTGGTCATCATGGACACGATGACGCGGCGCGAACTCGTCCACAGCGGTTACAACGAACGCCGGATGCAGTGCGAGACCGCCGCCGCCGCCCTGGGTGTGCCCGCCCTGCGCGATGCCACACTCGACATGCTGGAAGCCATTCGTCCGCAGATCGACGAAGTGGTCTACCGCCGTGCGCGGCACGTCATCACTGAAAATGCGCGCACATTGGCAGCCGCCGATGCCATGCACGCGGGCGATGCCGCCGCGATGGGCGCGCTGATGAACGCCAGCCATGACAGCCTGCACGCCGACTATGAAGTGACCAACCACCACACCGACCTGATGGCGCGGCTGGCGCAGCCGCTGCCGGGCTGCTTCGGCGCACGCATGACGGGCGGCGGTTTCGGCGGCTGTACAGTGGCGCTTGTGGC